>JAOAGQ010000041.1 GCA_026415675.1 Syntrophorhabdaceae bacterium | reverse complement strand
ATTTTTAGCATCAGACTCTATGATTTGAAATTCCATTTAACCTCAATCTTAACGATTTTAGTATAACACAATCAACTTCCTTTATCCCTTATGGAATCTCATCTTAAGTCGTTTTTGTGATGGTTCATCCGCCTAAGGGGGGACAAATTATGTTGTTTATAGGGGTGGCAGGGGTAAATAGGAGCCGTTACACAAAAAACTTTTGTATCCTTTATTGATTTTACCTTGAGAATAAAATTTTACTATAAGGGTAAAATCTGAATTTTTGAGCTTAGCTCGTCTATCGAATATTTTTTATTATTATCAATTTTATTAAAAAAATAAATTAAACATTTTACTTTATGATTCAATAACTGTAAGGCTTTTTTGGGAAAATCTTTGGCGATTAAAAACCCTCCTATACATTCATCACCTAATTCTTCTATATAACTTTTTATTTGAGCTATATCCTTTATTAGAGCTTTATTCAGTTTAGTTTCTATAACGATTTTTCGAGAGAAACCAGTGGGGACTGCGTCCTTTATAAGGATATCGACATGCCCTTCTGGCAAGGCTTTTTCACCCAAAACCTCAAAATCTTTAGCTTGTAACTTATTTTTGTGATTATAATAATCGAACAAAATTTGTAGATTTCTTTTTTCAGATAACCATTGTCTTATTATGGTTTGAAGAATAAACTCTTGAAAATAGAAAACTTCAGGAGGTGATACAAGATTTTTGTTCCACGTTAAAAAAGGGGTGAATAATCCATCTTTATTTATTGAAAATTCTTCAATAGGTTTATTATAAATACCCCCCATTTGAGAAACCGATTGTAAAGTTGTTTGATCTGCTTGAAAATGAGTTTTTCTATATCCGCCCCTTAATAGTAAATTTTCTGCTACATAGGCAAATTCAGCTCTAACCATAGGTTCAGCAAACTCACGAAGGGGTTTTAAATAAAGACGAAAAGGAAAATAATATGTTCTTCCTGACATTTTAAAAGTTATAGACGGCCAAGGCCCAATATTTTCTGCCTTTTTCAGGGCTATCTTTCTTTCAACCCTATAAATGTTAAAAACTTTAGCCCCATATAAAAATGAAACAAAATCATTTTCTTTAATTTCGGTAAAAGTCCATAAACCGTTTATACTATTTGTAAATCCTGCAAGTCCATATTTTATACATATTCTAAATTGGTTCTATTTGAAACTGAGATTAAAAAATATGCCATAATTAATTAACACTATACAAAAAACTTTTTGGTTTATAAATATGGTATCTCTTGATGTATAGGCAGGGGCATTATCACATAACCACTGGATTTTCTGAGGAAGTCTATCTATTTTCCCGAAACGGTATTCACAAGACTATACCATGAGACCCTTTACTACCTCTGATGCTATTCCCCCTGTGGTTGCTACAGGTATCCATGGAGAATATGACCCTTAGTTTTTCCCCGTTATAGCAGAGAATATCAAATACAAAAGAACAATCTCATGTTGCTTTTCCATGTGATGATTGAACCATCATGGGTTCTTACAGTTTTCCTGTATACTTGGGTAAAAGAAGATGATTGACCCTCATGATACGATAAATCCTCTTGTGATTTACAGGAGCCTGACCTTTTTCTCTAAAATAACAGTTTATAAGAGTAGTAACCCTTCTGTAACCACAGGTGGTCCTTTTATCAGTAATTTCTCTGATAAGAGGAAGATAGTGTATATCATCGGACTGTGGGCTATATCTTCTCCTCTTTTCTCTCCCCCTTGTGTACTGATTCGACCTGGATACATGCAAAGTCTCGGTTACTCTCTTCATGGAGTAAGCTCCTTTCCTGATAAGGGTATGGGCGATATCAGTTTTTTTCACGGGCCTTTCTTGAGAGCATCTTTTAAGATTTCACCTCCATGATCTTTTTACCCAAGAGGCGCTTAAGTTCACGTATCTTTTTCTGAAGTTGTTTTACTTCCGACAGAGGAACAAGGGGTACCTCATTTTTGGGAGCGACAAGGACACCCTCATGGATAAGACGTCTCCATTTAAAGAGTTTATTTGGATGGACTTCATACTTTCTTGCCACAGAGGATATGTTATTCCCTGGTTTTTTAAGCCTCTTCCACCATGGCTTTCTTCTGCTTAAGGCGTCCAACTTCTCCTTCTCTGAATGGAAGTTATTACCTCTACCGGACTCACATATTTTTCCCCTCCTTCCTAATTAATTATAGTAATAACTCTATGGCTATTACTACAACTTATTTTGGGTAGAAGGGTGTCCTGGGTAAATGGAGGCTAGTACAACTCTGTCACATTTTTCATAAGGAGGAGATTAGATGAACCAGAAAGGATAAAACCTCGTCTATCTAGAGCGACAAAAGGTCTTTTTCCTTATCCTTTCTTTGAACCTCCGTTATACAAGCTATATGTTAAACTATGGTTAAAAGTTGAATCCTTAAGAGGAGCGAGAACATATAAAAGAGGGGAAGTTTAACGTCTGGCCTAAAAGGGTAGGGAAGAATATTTTAAAAAAGCCAAGTACTTGAAATCATTAGATTTCATGGCGGAAGTGCATGGGAATCGAACCCACCCACCAGCTCTTCACCGGTGCACTGGTTTTGAAGACCAGGAGGCCCACCAGGCGCCTTGGCACTTCCGTATTCGATAAAGAATAATCTATTAAAAAGTCTCTCCTTTGTCAACCTCATAAGCGGGGATAGCCAACAGGAATAATAAGGACAGGCTCATGGGAGGGGTTCACATCCATAATAGATTTTACCTTTCTATCGTCGAAGGCCCCCACTATACAAGAGCCGAGACCGAAAAGTAAGCAGGCAAGGGATATGTTCTGGGAAACCTCTCCTGCCTCCATATAGGCATAACGGATACCCCTTTCTCTGTATCTATTTGTAATTCTTCTATACTCACAGCAAATTATGATACTGAACGGGGCCTCGGCAATCCACATTTGAAATAAAGATGCCTCGGAAATCGCCCTTGAAACATCCCCTTTTTTTAATGCTTTTATCCTGTGGAGTTCGGGAATATAGACATATAGACCTGGATCAAGTCTTCCTATCTCCCCGCCCTCTACCATTCTACACAAAAGATAAAGCTCAAGGGGGTAGGTTGCCCCTGCAGAAGGAACAGTCCTACCCCCGCCCTCTTTAAACCCATAACCTGCCCAGAGGATATAGGATATAACATCTAAGGCAACGGGTTTCTGGGTAAATGATCTTACCGAACATCTCTTCGCGAGTAAATCTGTAAAAAACTCCTTTGTATCTAATTTAGGTCTCCTTAAATCTATTATATCGAAAGACCCATCGTCCTTTCTCATGTTCTCTCGAGGAGCTTTTTGATATCTTCCTGTGTCTTTATCTTTACACCTTTTTCCAGCTTGGCTAACTGCAAGGCCTTAGTTGGGCATGTCGCCACACAGGGGGGCATATCTTTTCCTACATCCACATCGTTTATGCACATATCGCATTTTTGCATTTTTCTGTCGGCTCCGAACTGAGGTGCCCCATATGGACAGGCTCTGGCGCAGGACTTACAACCCACACACTTTTTCCTGTCTACCAACACTATGCCGTCATCTGCCCTTTTTGTTATGGCCTTTACCGGACATGCCTTGATACAGGCCGGCTCTTCACAGTGCATACAGGATACCGATACGGATTCCATCTTAACCTTCGGAAAACTCCCCGACCATATGTTCTTCACCCTTCTCCATCTAACCCCGTACTCCCCATTCCTCCATGTCTTACATGCCACCTCACAGCCAAAACACTGTATACATTTATTTTTGTCGAAGTTAAATCCAAATTCTGTGGACATATCGATCTCTCCTTTCCGTTTTATGGCTCATAAACCCATAATTTAAATCTTGCTTACCTCTACCAAGGTCTGGCTACTCATGGCGGTTACGATTGGATCGAAGGCCTTCTCCGCATCCACACTGTACATGATATTAACGTTGGCACCGCCATCGAGGATAGGGAAATCTTCATACCCCAGTTCCTTACACCCCTGCCACCAACCGTGGAGTATCATTACCGTATCGGGCCTAATACCCGGGTAAATCTCCGCCTTTACCTTTAGCCATCCATGGGGTGATTCTACTTTTACCCAATCACCATCCTTGATACCCCTTGCGGATGCTGCATCGGGGTGTATGTGGATTGTGGGATAAGGGAGTATCTCCCTCAAGTATGGCACATTCCTCTGCCATGACGCGGTATAAACACTCGATGTATGGTAGTCGGATAGTATAAGGGGGTATTTTTTCGTGAGTTCCGGGGTCCCTGTTAAGCTTTCAGGGGGTTCTTTCCATTCCGGTAAAGGATTAAAACCTGCCTCTTTAAAGGAGGTATTGTATATGGCAACCTTTCCCTGCGGTAGATAAGGGGCCTTTGAGATTCGGGGGCTCGGTCGGGTAAATGTTCTTTCGTAATTTTCGTATTTTCTTGGTATCATCTCGTATCTGATCCCTGTAGGGTGTTTTCTTAATTCGTCTATGGTCATTCCAAGGGGTTTTAGCTGGTCGTTCTGGGAGGCAACCATACTTCCCCCCCAGAAATCATCACCATACCCCATCTTCACCCCAAGATCGCAGAAAAATTCAAAGATAGATTTATATTCCCCCAGGGGCTCTATCACCTTGTTCCTCGCCATAATGAAATTCCCCCTTACCTCAAAGGGGTGGTCTATTTCATAAGGTGTCGCAACGGGGACCACGATATCGGCAAAGGCCATATCGGAGGTTCTCATGACGTCGACAACCACATAGAAGTCCAGTTTTTTCATCGCCTCCATAACCCTTTTTGAACCCCTTGTACTTGCGAGGGCCTGGGTACCGGGGGCAATGATCGTCCGTAACGGATAGGGCTTTTCTGTCAGCACAGATTCAAACATGCCATAGTAGGCAGAGGATGTACCTTCCACAAAAGGCTGGAAGGGCTTTGGAAATTCGGGATAGACGAGTTTTTCCACCCATTCCTGCGTGTATCTCTCCCTTAGGTGAACACTTTTCAGCCTTGGCATCTTGCTTGTCCCTGCGAATACGTTCCCTCCGGGTCTATCGAGATGACCGGTTATGGCAACAAGGATCGCGACCGCCCTAATCGCATCGTTCGATGAGGGTACGTGTTCTACCCCGTTTCCGAGATCAATACCTGCCCTCTTTGTCTTTGCAAAAAGCCTTGCGAGCTCCTTTATTCGGTCTTCAGGGATACCGGTTATCTTTTCTGCCCATGATGGGGGGTATTTCTGGATATGCTTCTTCAACTCCTCATACCCGTAACACCATTTATCGACAAACTCTTTATCTATCAAGTCTTCGTTAACCACCACATGGAGCATCCCAAGGGCAAGGGCCGCATCGGTTCCGGGTCTGATCGGAACCCATTCGTCGGCATGGCCTACATCGGGCTCTACAGAAGGCTTGATCGCTATAAGCCTCGCCCCCCTTGCCTTTGCATTCATATACGCCCTCATATTCTCCTGGGCAGGGCCTGAGTATATGGGCTGCTTACCCCATACAAGGACAAGGTCGCTATTCCCGTAATCCACCTGTCTCGGCCAGTCCCCTACCGTATAATGCCATACAAAGGACATCTGCATCGCACATATCCCGCTGTGCCCGTAATTCGGGCTACCATGGGCGATCAAAAAACGGTAAAGATAGTCACTGTATGTCCTCCTTGCAGGGGAGAGAATACCTAAGGATTCAGGACCATACTTCTTTTTCTGTTCCTTTAAAGTCTCCGCTATGATCCCTATCGCCTCGTCCCAGGAGATCCTCTGGAACTTCCCTTCCCCTTTGGCGCCTATACGTTTCATCGGGTATTTCAACCTATCGGGAGAGTAAACCCATTGAGGGGCTGCCTGGGCTTTTGCGCATAAGCCGCCCATATTTACAGGGGACTCCTTCATCCCGGCAACCTTTATAAACCTGCCGTTTTTTACAAAGGCATAGACGCCACAGTTTGCCGCAGGGCCACACATCGCGCAGAAGGTGGGTATAGCCCTCTCCCCCTCTTTCTCGGCGGCGGCCATTGCCTCATCGAACGTGAAGGATTGAAAGGGCATCTTTCCTAAAAAAGCAGCCCCTATTATACCTGCCCCTGTGGTCTTTAAAAAACCCCTCCTGTCCATTAACCATCTCTCTTTCTCTTTTCCCATTCCTATCACCCCTTTAATTTAATGTTAAATCTTGCTGCGTTAATCTCCTCTTATAATCAAAAGTTTTCTTTTTTTGCCAGAGCCTCGATTACCTTTATTATTGATGAGTGGTCAAGGTCTGCCCCACCATGGGCAATCAACGCATTGAATATCTCATGGACCAAAGCGGTACCGGGGATGGAGACGCACAATTCCTGGGCGGTATTCAAGGCGATCTTTATGTCCTTTCGATGTAATACCGTCCGGAAGCCAGGGATAAACATCCCCTTTAACATTCTTTCACCGTGTACCTCAAGGATCTTGCTCTGGGCAAAGCCTCCGAGAAGGGCCTCTCTCACCTTGGCAGGGTCTGCCCCTGCCTTTTCCGCAAGGACAAGGGCCTCCGCTACCCCAAGCATAGTCAGGGCAACAACCACCTGGTTTGCCATCTTACACACCTGGCCATCCCCGTTTTTTCCTATGTGGATGATACTTTTCCCCAATATCTCGAGGTATGGCCTGATATGTTGAAAAACCTCCTCTTTTCCTCCTACCATTATAGAAAGGGTACCGTTTTTCGCCCCTATCTCCCCCCCTGAGACCGGGGCATCGAGCATCTCAACGCCCTTCAACCGAAGGCGTTCCGCAAAGTTTCTAGTTGCCACAGGAGAGATTGTGCTCATATCAACAACTACCGAGCCGGGTTTTATCCCCTTTTCTACCCCATCGTCACCGAACAAGACCTCTTCCACATCAGGGGTATCGGGCACCATAATGAACACGACCTTTGCCTTCTCCGCCGCATCTTTAGGGTTTTTACAGGGGATGGCCCCTTTTGATTCGAGTTCTTTGATGGAAGATAAGGCGTTTTTATCGTATACGTATAGATCGTTACCTGCCTCTAAAAGACGTCCTGCCATGGGTTTTCCCATGATACCAAGGCCTATAAAAGAAAGGTTCAACGCTTACCTACTCCTTTTTGTATATCTATACACCCTGGTTTATCTTCATGTCAACTTTTGTGAGGTCTTTTATATTTCTCTTATTCGTGTTCCCCGCCCCTGCCTTGGCTAAAGTCTGTTTTTTGAGCTCTTCCCCAACAAAGGAGAGGTGTTTTGCCGCGGCATATCTCGCCTTTTCGGGGTTGTGGCTCGATATAGCGTTATAAATCTCCCTGTGCTGTTCATAGATGGCGAGTATATATTTTTGACTGAAACAGATGTTCTCGATCAGGTAATTGAAATAGCCCGAGAAGATTTCGTATATGGTATGTAAAAGGTGGGCCCTTATAACGTTATGGGAGCACTGGGCAAGGACGATATGGAAATTCGCATCGAGGGTTGTGGGGGGTTTTCTCCCCTTTTCGACGTAAGCCTTTGTTTCCTCTATGATCCTTTCAAGGGATGCGATCTCTTCCTCTGTTGCCCGCTGGGCTGCATAGTATGCGGACATAGTCTCTATCTCCATCCTCACTTCAAGTAAATCGAAGAGTTTTTCCTCATCCTCTTCTATTATATAGTTTAGGGGGTCTTTAACCCTTTCTGTGAGGATCGCCTTCACATATGTACCGCCCCCCTGTCTTGTTTCCACAAAACCCATGTTGGCAAGCAATTTCAAGGCTTCCCTTATAGGCACCCTGCTTACCCCGAGGGCGTTCATCAACTCCTTTTCCGTCGGCAGTTTTTCCCCGGGTTTTAACTTTCCCTCTATAATGGCGGACTTTATCTGGTCAAAGACCTCTTCGGATATATGACGGACTTTTATCTGTCTGAATATGCCATTCATCTCTAATTTGTCTAATTATATAACAACTTATTGACATTGGCAACGAAATATGGGGTGATTTTGAAAATAAAAAGTTATTGTGTTAATATTAACCTGCATTTTAAATTTATGGATCTAATTTTTTGATAAGGAGCGTAACTTTGGCATTTACCCATTCGGAGAGGAAGCGGAGAAAAGAAGCGTTGGACAATGTGATGTCGAGATGCGGCCTTGATGGTCTCATTCTGATTGGAGATACCAATGTGGGCGGGAATATATACGGTGATTTCCGGTACTTTGTTGATAACCGCATTATAACAGGCAGACAGGTTGCCCTTGTATTCTCCGGTTCTCCCCCTGTTCTCCTCGTCAGCACAGAGATCCAGAGGCAGGCCGCGGAGAGAAGGTCCTCTATCACCGATGTAAGGGTAAGTGAGGATATGATAGGTGACACCGTAATAATAATAAAGGAAAGGGGTCTTTCCTCGGGCAGGTTTGGTGTCTCCTTTGAAGTCCTCTCTGTGGCTTGGTATGAATATCTAAAAAAAGAACTCTCCGGGGCCGAGTGGATTGAAACCCACAGTGAGATCTTAAAGGAGAGGTTCAAACACTCAAAAGAGGAGGCAGAGCTTTTAAAGAAATGCGCCCACCTCGCCGATGGTGCCTATAAGGCTGCCATGGATACGATAAAACCCGGGGTCACCGAATACGAGATCGCATCGGCCATCGAGGCATATACAAGGGCCCGGGGGGCCGAGCAGAATTTTACCCTTGTCAGCTGTGGAAGATTTTCAAGGGGGGACCAAAATACCCTTTCTCTACCCTATTCTCCCTCTATGCGGAAGGTCGAACCAGGGGACAGCGTGGTTATGGAGATCACCCCATGCCTTGAGGGTTACTGGACCCAGCTCGTAAGGGTTGTAAACGTAGGGATGCCCAACCCCGAACTCGAGGTCTTCCATCGTGTCGCAAGGGATGCGATAAAGGTAAGCCTTCCTTTATTAAAACCTGGCAATACGGTAAATCAGATCGTCGAGTCCATTGATAGATACGTAAAGGACTGCGGCTATATTCCAGGGCCTCCATACGGCCATATCTGTAGCGTTGACCTTATAGACGAGAGGGTCTCCCGAAAGAACAAGGATCCCTTTACGGCGAATACGGCCGTCATTATACACCCAACGGTTTTTACCCCCGATGCAAAAAGGAGCTTTTTCTGGGGGGAAACGTATCTGATAACGGATGACGGATACGTAAGGCTGAACAGCGCAAGCGATGAGTTGTTCACCCTTTAATCTTATATAAAGGAGTTGCAAATGGCATACGACCCAAAAGAGATTCTAACAACCTCTGTGTCGGACAAAGAACTGAACAGAAGGTGGAAGGCGGCCCGGGAAAGGATGGAAGAGGAGAAGATAGATGTCCTCGTTATGCAGAATTCGAATCAGTGGCTCGGTGGGTATGTCCAGTGGTTTGTCGATATCCCCGCGAGAAACGCCTACCCTATGACCGTGATCTTCCCTTTAAACGATGAGATGACCACCATAACATGCGGGGGAAGACCCCCCGGAGACCTGGGCCCCCCTGCATGGACCATGAGAGGGGTAAAGAACAGGCTGACGGCACCCTATTTTCCAAGTGTTCATTACAGCGCTACATACGATGCCGAACTCGTAGTAAAGACGATCAAGGAGAGAAAGGACAAGACCGTCGGGATCGTAAATACCGCCCAGATGAGTGCCAAGTTCTATGAGTATCTTGTGAAGCATCTATCGGGGGTAAAAATAGTGGATGCCACAGATATGATAGACGAACTGAAGGCGATAAAAAGCGAGGAAGAGATAGAGCTCATCAAAAGAACATGCGCCCTTCAAGACGAGGCGATGGCATATGCGAAAACAATTATAAAACCAGGACGAAAAGACTTAGAGATCGTAGCGGATGTGATACACAAGGTTACCCTCTTGGGCAGTGAGGAACAGCTTGTAATAGGCGGTTCCGCCCCTTATGGTATCCCTGCCGTTCCTCAGAAGCGCCACTATCAGAACAGGGTGGTGCGGGAAGGGGATCAGTTTACCCTGATGATCGAGGTGAACGGGCCCGGAGGCATGTATGCGGAATTGGGACGGTGTTTCTTTATCGGGGACGTACCTGCTGAACTCTACGATGCAAATGAACTCTGTAAGGAGGCCCAGCACCTGACCGTTTCCATGCTAAAACCAGGGGTAGATCCGAAAGAGATCTGGGAGGCCAATAACAGGTTTCTCGTGAGCAAGGGGCATCTGCCTGAGACAAGGCTCTATGCCCACGGACAGGGTTATGACCTCGTGGAGAGACCCTGTATCAGGGATGATGAGACGATGAAGCTAAAAAAGAATATGAACATAACGGTACACCCCACCATCGGGACAAAGACATTGTGGGTCTCTCTCTGGGATAACTGGATCATAACGGAGACAGGGCCAAGTGAACGCCTCCACAAGACCCCTCAGGAGATATTCCCGATATAGGGGATAGGAGGTGACATGAACGAAGATCCAAGGGCTATTAAAACACAGGGCGTCTCCGATGGTGAACTTGAGAGGCGCTGGAGATTGGTAAGGGAGAGGATGGAAGAGGAGAAGATAGACGTCCTCATCATGCAAGAATCAAACGAACATCTCGGGGGGTATGTAAAATGGTTTACAGACAACTCGGCAAGAAACGCATACCCTATGACCGTTGTCTTCCCCCTGAAGGATGAGATGACCACCGTGATGAGCGGGGGCAGACCACCCTCAGATAAAGGTCCGCCACCATGGCAGCTAAGGGGGGTAAAGAACAGGTTTACGGCCCCTTATTTCCCGAGCATAAGGTACAGTAACACTTACGATGCGGAGCTCGTGGTGGGTGTGATAAAATCCATGAAGAGGGTGGGCTTTGTGGGAAAAGGGAAGATACCTGCCGCCTTTTACGAGTATATCCTTCAACATATGCCCGGTGCCACATTCCTCGATGCCACAGACCTTGTGGATGAGATAAAGGCGATCAAAAGTGAGGAAGAGATAGAGCTCATAAAAAAGACTTGTGCCCTTCAGGATGAGTTGATAGAGTATGCAAAAACCATCATAAGACCTGGCAGGAGGGTCTTTGAGGTTGTAGCCGATGTGGTCCACAGGGCAACCCTCCTGGGGAGTGAGGAACAGCTTGTGCTCGCAGGTTCAGCCCCTTTAGGGCAGCCCCCCGTATACCAGCGAAGACAATATCAGAACAGGGTGATCAAGGAAAATGAGCCGTTCACCCTTCTCGTTGAGGTAAATGGCCCCGGAGGTATGTATGCGGAGATAGGACGGATATTCTTTACAGGACCCATACCCCAGGAGTATATAGAGGCCTATGAACTCTGTAAAGAGGCCCAAAAGGTTTCTCTGGCCCTTTTAAAACCAGGAACGGATCCAAAGGACATCTGGGATGCGAATAACGAGTTTCTTTTAAAACATGGCCTGATGGCAGAGACCCGACTTTATGCCCATGGACAGGGTTATGACCTCGTTGAGAGGCCTGCCATAAGGGACGACGAACCCATGAAGATAAAGGCAAATATGAACCTTGCCGTACACCCCACAATAGCCTCTGAAAGACTCTGGGTCTCTGTATGCGATAATTACCTCGTGACAGAGGAAGGGGTGAGTCCTTGTCTTCACAAGACAGAGCAGACAATCTTTGAAGTATCGGGATAAAAGCGATGAATGTATAGGAGGAAAGTATGGATGAGATTCGAATTCTTATTATCACAAGAGAAGAGGTGGAGGAAAAACACCTCGCCATTCTGAGACAGGTTTCGCCGAGGATCGTTATAGAAAAAAGGCTTGTTAGGGATGCGGACAAGATAGGCAGCCTCTGGGATGAGATCGAGATCCTCTTTACCAGCGATCCCCTCCCCCCTGAAGGAGGCGCATCAAAACTAAAATGGATACAGGGTTACTATGCAGGGATAGATAGATGGGGCGATATCCCCTTAAAACATCCGTATATATGGACGACAACGAGCGGCATTCATGTCCATGTTTCAGAGCATGCCCTCATGCTCATGCTCGCTTTAGGCCGTAAACTCCCCCTTATCATGGAGAACCAGAAAAAGGCCGGCTGGCCCCCCGATAGGTTTGGTATATTTGAACCCTATGAGTTAAGGGACTCAACCGTCGGCATAATAGGATACGGCAGCATCGGGAGGCAACTCGGTTATCTATGTAAGGCTTTGGGGATGAGGGTCCTCGCCGCAGATAGACCCGAGGTATTGACATATGAGCCCCCGTGGAGGCTTCCAGGGCTACCCCCTATCTCTGCCTCACAGCCGGATAAACTCTATGACCCCTCTGATTTAAAACCCCTTTTACAGGAGAGTGACTACGTTGTCCTCTGTGTGCCTTATACACCGAAGACCCACGGGATTATAAACGCAGAGACCCTCTCCTATATGAAACCGACCGCCTTTCTAATAAATGTTGCAAGGGGCAAGGTTGTCGATGAACCTGTTTTGATTGAGTATTTAAAGGCAGGAAAAATCAGAGGGGCAGGCCTCGATGTTTACTGGGAAGAGCCCCTTCCCCCTTCAAGCCCCATCTGGTCTCTCCCCAATGTGATAGCCTGTCCCCATGTGGCGGGCTTCAGTCCCCACTACATAAAACGGGCCATGATGCTATTTGCTGAAAATTTAAGGAGATATATCGCAAAAGAGCCTCTTTTAAACGTGGTCACAAAAGAGAAGGGTTATTAAAATATCTCTGAAATAGGGCAAAAAACACCCTTTATCTGCCTCTTGTGGTAAAGATAAAGGGTGTTTTTATAAAAAATGGGCAAATAAATAGATGAAAATTTGTATATTTGTATGATAATATAATTTAATTTATGGAAACGTAAATTAAACGTCCTGTATTTAAGGAGGTGGCCATGGCCCGATTGTACGAGTATCAAGGAAAACAAATACTTAAAGCCGCCAAGGTGATGGTACCCTATGGCGAGGTGGCAACTACCCCGGATGAGGCTTCGGCTATAGCAGAAAAGATAGGGAAACCCGTTGCCATCAAGGCCCAGATTTGGGCTGGAGGGAGGGGCAAGGCAGGGGGGATAAAGTTTGCCGAAAATCCTGCCGAAGCAAAAGAGGTTGCCCGAACCCTTCTGGGCGCGGAGATCAAATCTCTGAAAGTCGAAAAGGTGCTTGTGGAAGAGAAGCTCGATATAGAAAAGGAGTATTATGTCGGTATCATCGTTGACCCCTCTAAGGATGCGAGATGCCCTGTGGTGATGTTCAGTACAGAGGGGGGGATGGATATCGAGGCGGTACCTTCAGAAAAAATCGCAACCAAAAAGATCGATGTGATCAGAGGGTTCAAGCTCTTCGACGGGATCAACCTTGCCGTTGAACTTAAGGTACAGAATAAACTCCTCCCCGGTATTGCCCAGGCCATCATGGGTCTTTTCCAGACTTTCAAAAATTATAACTGCAGGATAGCGGAGATCAACCCCCTTGTGCTGACAAAAGACGGAAGGCTCATCGCCGGAGACTGTCGTATAGCGATAGACGATGCCTCTGTCTTCAGGCATCCGGAATTCGGCATTGAGGTTGCAAGGGAATCCCCCACCCCTCCGACGGAACTCGATAAGATTGCCTGGTGGATAGAAGAGGGGGATTTAAGGGGCACATGCTATATAGCCCAGATGGTAAAAGAGATAAAAGAACCGGGTTATGTTGGGTATCATGGTCTCGGCGGTGGTGGTGCCATACTCGGTGTTGATGCCCTCACAAAGGAAGGTCTTAAGATCGCAAACTATGCGGATACAAGCGGTAACCCTCCTGCAGCAAAGGTCTACAGGGCAGCGAAGGTGATCTTCTCCCAGCCCGGTATCGAGGCGTACTTTCTCGGTGGTTTCATGTATGCAAACCAGGAACAGTGGCACCATGCCCACGGTATTGTAAAGGCCTTGAGGGAAGAGCTTCCAAAGAGACCGGGCTTCCCCTGTGTCTTGCTCCTGTGCGGCAACAAAGAGGCCGAATCTTTAGAGATACTGAGGGAAGGAACACAGGGACTGCCGGGCCGTATAGAGATATACGGGGGCGACAAGGTATACGAAACGAGGTTTTTGGCCCGGAGGGTTAAAGAGCTCATCTTGGAATATAGAAAAGAAAGAGGCATTGAGGTATAAGGAGGGTACCATGGAATTTGAAGAGAGGACAATAAAGGTAATCATAGACGATAAAAAATGTGAAGGGTGTAAAACCCATGCCTGTATCCAGGCTTGCAAGACATACGCAAGGGGCATCCTCGTCTTAAAGGATGGAAAACCTGTTCTCGGCGGTGATGCGGAGTATGGAAAGCAGAGGGGCACAGAGTGTCTTGCCTGTGAATACGAGTGCTGGTTCCGGGGAAATAGCGCCATTACCATTGAGGCTCCTATACCCGGTTTAGATGAATACCGGAAGAAACACGGTATTGCCTAAATGGAATAAAAGAAAGGGCAGGTGATAATATGGCTATTCTACTCACAAAAGATACAAAGGTTTTAATCCAGGGCATAACAGGCAGGGAAGGTTCTGCCAGGGCTGCCTTTATGAAAGGTTACGGTACAAAGGTTGTGGCAGGGGTTACCCCGGGAAGAGGGGGTGAAGAAGTATCGGGGATCCCTGTGTTCAATACAGTTGCAGAGGCCGTAAAGGCGGTAGGTCCTATCGATGCAAGTGTCACCTTTGTCCCAGGGCCCGGCCTTAAAGATGCCGTTATAGAGGCGGTTGACTCAGGCATAAAATTCATAGTAAGCCCTGTTGAAAGGGTTCCTTTATATGATATCCTTGAGATGGTGGCATACACAAAACAACACGACGTAAAACTCCTCGGGCCTGGCTCTATCGGTATTATAAGCCCCGGTATCGCTGCCGCGGGCTGGCTCGGGGGAAACCCCGAATTCGCAAGAAAGGTCTTTATCCCTGGGCCTGTGGGGGTCATCTCAAGAAGTGGAGGCCAGTCTGCTACCGTCCCCTGGGCATTAAACAGGGCAGGGATGGGTATGACCACCGTTATCCATGTGGGTACAGAACCTGTCACAGGGATCTCCATGGGGGAGATACTCCCTCTTTTTGAGAAAGACCCTGACACAAAAGGGGTGGCGGTCTTTGGTGAGATAGGGGGGCCCCACGAAGAAGAGGCGGCAGAATGTATCAGGAGAAAGGAGTTCACAAAGCCCTTTGTGATATTCGTGGCAGGGGCATGGGCACCGGAGGGTATGAGGTTCTCCCATGCAAGCTCCATTATTGAAAGAGGAAGGGGTTCTGCAAAGAGTAAGATAGAACTTCTAAAAGAGGTGGGTGCCCATGTGGTCGATAGGCCCGACGAGATAGCGCCAACGATGAAAAAACTTTTAGAAATTAACTAATTAACTAATAATCAGGAGGTATGTTATGCCAGTAATGAGGTCTGTTTTTTATGTGCCGGGAAACAACGAGAGCTTTATAAAAAAGGCCCCTACGCTTCCCGCAGATATCATCACCCTTGACCTTGAGGATTCCGTTCCTCCGGCAGAGAAGGCAAAGGCAAGGGAAATGGTAAGGGAAAACCTTAAATTTGCAGGCTCCGGAGGTTCTGCAGTATATGTGAGGGTAAACAACTGGGAAACACTGATGACAAACGATGATCTTGAGGCGGTGGTACACGAGGGTCTCTCGGGCATTTGCCTTGCCAAATGCGGCCACCCCGATGATGTGAGAAGGCTCGACTGGAAGCTCGAGGAACTCGAAAGGAGGCGGGGTCTGCCTGTAGGGAGCATTGCGGTCCAGCTTCTATGCGAAACGGCAAAGGGTGTGATCAATGCATACCCCTCAGCCATTGCAAGCAAAAGGGTCAACTCTCTCATATTCGGAGCAGTTGACTATACAAAGGATATGAGGGTAAAATTAACAAGTGAAGGGGTTGAGCAGTTCTATGCGAGAAGCCACGTTGCGGTGGCTGCAAGGGCCGCAGGTTGTATCGCCATCGACTGCCCCTTTGTGGCATTTCAGGATGTGGAGGCCTTTGAAAAGAGTACAAGGGAAGGTAGACAGATGGGTTATGAGGGAAGGATGCTCATCCATCCAAACCAGATAGAGCCCGCGAACAGAATATATGCCCCTTCCCCTGAGGACATAGAGTGGGCCCAGGGTGTTGTTAAGGTCTTTGAGGAAGAAGGGATTGCAAAGGGTGCAGCCGCGGTCTCATATAAAGGAAAGATGGTTGATACCCCGGTCTATGAAAATGCAAGAACCATACTGAAAACCGTTGAAGAGATAAACGCTTTTGAACAGAAAAGAAAGAAAAACGGTTAACAAAAAGGGGGCTTAAAGCCCCTTTTTTGTATAAATCCTGCCTCTCTTATTGAAGGGAGTTTTTTATAAAGATATATTTTATATAAAAGTTCGATCAAAGGAGGTGATGAAAAGTCTGTTTTCTGTTATTTGGACGTTTTTTGATGCATTTGATGAGATTTTAAAAAATTTTATAGCAGGGGGATACAAATGGGTGAACAAGAAAAGAAACAAACCTTGGAATCTGTAGCCGGGGGTTGTGGACCTCAGTTTAGCGTGACCGATTTTCCAGAACCCCCAAGGGATTTAAACGCAAGAAAGCTCTTCGCCATCCTGGGGCCTGCGGTCATCGCCCTCGGGGGCACAATAGGAGGCGGTGAGTGGTTGATAGGCCCCGCGGTCTTTGTCAAATACGGGTTGGCCCTCCTCTGGGTCACAACGATCTCTTCTCTCCTTCAGGTCTTCCTCAACATTGAAATGGCAAGATATACCCTATATACAGGAGAACCTATAACCGTTGGGTTCATGAGGCTAAAACCCGGAAAGGCCTTCTGGGGTTGGCTCTTTACAATCATAGGCTTCTGTGAAAGGGGTCTTCCTGGATGGGCCCTCGGTACAGCAACTGCCATTGCCGCCTTCCAGCTCGGGGTAATACCGGGGAAAGAGGCTAAAAGCGTTGTAATGTTCTGGGGTTATATCGTATTTATCTCAGGGGCCATATTGATCTCTTTAGGGAGAAGTGTTGAGAGAACCCTCGAATGGGCGAACTGGATTATGATGTTCGTGGTCTTGGTGGGTCTATTTCTTCTTGATCTGTACCTCGTTCCTGGAAAGGTGTGGCTCGAAGGGTTAAAGGGGTTCTTCTCCTTCGGTTATATACCTCAGGGTGTTGATGTCCTTCTCCTTGGGGCCCTTGTGGGCTATTCTGCATACGGCGGGTTTGGAAACAACGCCATTACCAACTGGTACCGGGATAAAGGATACGGTATGGCAGGAAAGATAGGTTATATTCCGGCCCTTATCGGCGGCAAGACGATACACGTCTCTTCCTGTGGAATGGTCCCGGCCCAGACCAAGGAAAACCTCGAGAGGTGGAAGGGCTGGTGGAAACTCCTCAACATAGACCAATGGGGAGTCTTTTATGTAGGTGCCATGTTCGGTATGTTCTTACCGGGTATTCTCTATGTGGCCATGCTCCCTCCGGGACAGACGCTTCCGGCCTGGGGTATCGCCGCCTCATCGGCAAGCGGCTTGATCCAGCATCTCGGTAGATTTGGCTGGTTCCTTGCCCTGTTTTTTGGTTTCTGGATCATGTATTCCACATCATTGAGCAACGTAGACCTCGTTGTAAGACAGTCAACCGACATGCTCTGGTTTGGTTCTGAAGGGGTAAGGAATTTTGCGAAGAACAACATCAAAAAGATTTACTACACCCTCCTTGCCGCCTTCGTTATATGGGGTATCCTTTATATGAATATCACTGTTCCTTTGATCGTCCTCGCCATCAGTGCAAACATCGCCAACTTCACTATGGCCCTCTCTGCGATTCTGACGATCATAGTGAACAGAAAATTCCTGCCAAAGGAGTACAGAGGAAGCATATTCAGGGAGATCATGCTTGTTGCAAACCTTATCTTCTTTGGGTTCTTCTTTGGGGTATTCCTTGTCTTGAAGGTATTCAAGTCTTAGAACTAAAGGCCCCCTTTTACGAGGGGGCCTCTTTATCCCCACATCTCGATGAAATTTTTCAACATCATAAGGCCTGTTCTCTGGCTCTTCTCGGGGTGAAACTGGCAGGCAAAGAGGTTACCTTTCTGTACCGATGAGGCGAACTCCACACCGTAGTTCGTTGTTGTTGCGACCACATCTTCTTCCTCAGGTATGCAGTAATAGGAATGGACAAAATAAAAATATGCGTTATCCTTTATGCCTTTTAGGATCCCGTGCTCTTTCTTTATCTTGATGCCATTCCACCCCATGTGCGGTACTTTAAGTTTTAGGTTAGAAGGAAATCTCACCACCTTCCCCTTGAGTATGGAGAGCCCTTGAATGCCTGGCGATTCTTCACTCTCTTCGAACAAAAGCTGCATCCCGAGGCAGATACCGAGGTAGGGCTTGCCTTTTAATATAAGCTCCCTTAAGGGGGCAAATAGTTCAAGGTTCTCTAAATTTTTAACACACTTCCCGAATGAACCGACCCCTGGGAGGACTATCCCATCGGCTTCGTATAAATCCCCCTTTTTACTCGTGACTTTTACCTCTCCCCCTAACCTTCTGAAGCCATTTATAACACTCTTTAGGTTACCCATCCCATAATCGACTACGGCTATCATATCATCTCCTGTCTCTCTATATCTCTACAGGACCCCTTTTGTGGATAAAACCCCTTTTATCGCCTCTTCCTTTCTCGTTGCATCCCGTAGGGCCATACCAAAGGATTTGAATATGGCCTCTATGATGTGGTGTAGGTTTTCTCCGTATAAGAGATTCACATGGAGGGTGATTTTCCCCTCATTGACAAAGGCCTTAAAAAACTCCTTCACCACCTGGGCATCGAACCCCCCTGTAGTTCCCTTTATCTTTCCCCTCCATACCAGATGGGGTCTCCCACTTATGTCTATCGCGGTTAAACACAGGGCTTCGTCCATAGGGGTAATTGCACTGCCGTATCGCCTTATACCTTCCATACCCCCTAAGGCATCCCTTAACGCCTTCCCCATTGCTATACCCACATCCTCAACGGTATGGTGGCTATCAATCTCTGTGTCCCCTTTTGCCTTTATATCAAGGTCAAAGAGCCCGTGTTTCGCAAAGAGGCTCAACATATGGTCAAAAAAGGGTATCCCCGTTGATATGCCATATCTCCCTTCCCCATCGAGCGACCACTCTACCTTTATATCCGTCTCCTTTGTCTTTCTGAACACCTTCGATTCCCTCGCCATTATTCCCCCTTCTTTTAGAGCTTCTTTAAGGTATCACCTTGTTCAACGGGTATTCTACAATACCCTGGGCACCGGACCTTTTCAGATTCGGTATAATATCCCTCACCGTCTTTTCATCGATGATCACCTCTACCGCAACCCAGTTTTCATCGGAAAGGTTCGAGATGGTCGGGGTGTGGAGAGAGGGTAGGACTTTTATCACCTTCTCCAGCTTTTCTCGGGGCACGTTCATCTTCAGGCCCACCTTCTCTTCTGCGAGGAGGGCCCCTTTCAGAAGCATCGTCAAATTTTCCATCTTCCTTCTCTTCCATTCGTCTTTCCAGGAAAGCCTGTTTGCGATAAGCACGGTCTCTGACTCAAGGATCGTCTCTATGATCCGCAGGTTATTCGCCCTCAAGGATGTCCCTGTCTCTGTAACCTCAACGATCGCATCGGCAAGCAAAGGGGGTTTGACCTCTGTTGCCCCCCATGAAAATTCAACGATCGCCTCTATCCCCCTCTTCTTCAGGTATCTTTTTGTAAACCCAACGAGTTCTGTGGCTATTTTTTTGCCTTTCAGATCCTCAAGGGTATTAATTGGAGAATCCATAGGCACCGCCACAACCCATTTTACCCCTTTTAGTCCCACCTTACCGTATCTCAACCTCACCAACTCCACAACCTTTGCATCCTGCTCTAACACCCAGTCGTAACCTGTTATACCCATATCGAGGATGCCATCCTCAACATACCTTGCCATCTCCTGTGCCCTGATCACGAGACCCTCTAACTCAGGGTCGTCTATCATGGGGACGTAGGAACGTTCGTAGAGCTTAATGTTGTAGCCTGCGTTTTTGAACAGTTTAAATGTGGTTTCCTGTAAGCTCCCCTTTGGTAAACCTATCTTTAACTTCATATTATCTCATCCCCCTTGCCTTTATGGATTTTCCGTGGGCGTATAGACCCTCTATACGGGATAGCTGCTCCGCATTGCTGCCGTATCTTTCGATAAAACCTTTGTCTATCTTCACAACCACCTTTCTTTTCATAAACTTATCCACAGATAGGCCTCCCAAAAATCTACCGGCCCCTCCGGTCGGTAAAACATGGTTTGTGCCGATATAATAGTCCCCCATCGCAACAGGGGTGTATTTGCCGAGATATATTATCCCTGGGTACAGTATGCCCTCTGCGGCAGCTTCATTACCGATGAGCTCCAAATGTTCTGGGGCTATTCTGTTTATCGCATCGACCGCGGTCTTTTCATCCCTGTAGTAGACAAAAAAGCCGTTTTCATCTATCGCCTTTTTGATTATGTCTCTCCTTTTACTCCCTGTTATGAGGTCCTCCATCGTCTTTTTTATCTCCTCTATATGTCTTTTTGAATTTGAGAATAGACCAACGACCGCCATTTCATCGTGTTCTGCCTGAGAAATAAGGTCCCATGCTACAAGTTCCGCTTCGGTCTCCTCCGTCAAAAAGACGATCAGCTCGGAAGGTCCTGCCAGCATATCTATCCCTACCAGACCAAAGACATCCCTCTTTGCCTCATCCACATAGGCGTTTCCCGGACCTACTATCATGTCCACCTTCGGGATGGTCTCTGTACCGTATGTAAAGGCATAGACCGCCTGGGCCCCTCCAACCCTGTAGATCGAGTTAATGCCCATGAGTAATGCCGCTTCGGCAACGTAGGGGTTTATCTCTCCGTTTATGCATGGGGTTGTTACATATATCTTTTTTACCCCGGCAATCCTGGCAGGGACAACCCCCATAATCAATGAGGAAGGGTACGTAGCCCTGCCTCCTGGTACATAAACAAGGGCCTTCTCTACAGGGACAAACTCCTCTTTCACATATAATCCCTTTCTTCTGTACACCCTTTTTTTTATCCCTTGATGCCTGTGATACTTGGTAACATTATCTATCATGCCTTTTAGCACATCGCTCTCTTTTTTATCCACCCTTTTTGCCCTGTCTCTTAATTCCTCTTCGTCTGCCACCAGAGGGTATTCTCTCTCCCAGTTGTCCCATTTTTTTCCAAAATCGACCAGGGCCCTATCCCCTTTTTTCAAAAGGGCTTCCCTTATTTCGTCTATAGAGGCCCTGATATCCCTTTTCTTCTGGTCTCTATTTTTTATTACATGCCCGATGAGGTCATCAAACTCATCCTCAAGCGTCCATATCTTCATCGATCCTCCTCTCGATTCTCGCCCCTAAGGAACTCAACTTTTTTTCTATGGATTCATACCCCCTGTCTATATGGTATATGCGGGTTACCTCCGTCCTTCCGTGTGCGGCCAAACCGGCAAGGACAAGGGAGGCGCTCGCCCTTAAATCAGAGGCCATTACCTTCGCTCCGTTGAGCATCTTCACCCCCCTTACGATCGCGGTATTCCCTATGACCTTTATATCGGCACCCATTCTCCTCAATTCTGCGGCGTGGGTCATCCTGTTTTCAAATATCGTCTCTGTAACGGCACTTACCCCGTTTGCTATGGAGAGTAAGGCCATGAACTGTGCCTGCATATCTGTGGGAAAACCGGGGTAGGGGGCCGTTCTTATGTCAACGGCAGACCATCTCCTTCTCCCCATAGAGGCCTTTATCTCGTTATCCCTCTCCTCTATCTCCATACCTATCTCCTTCAGCTTATCGATAACCGGCACAAGGTGCTGGGGAATGCAGTTCCTGATCACGATATTGCCCCTTGTAATGGCGGATGCGACGAGAAAGGTCCCTGCCTCTATTCTATCGGGGATCACCCGGAAATCACAGGGGGAAAGTCCGTCGACCCCGGACACCTTTATCACCTCGGTTCCTTCGCCTTCTATCCTTGCCCCCATCTTCCTTAGCATTCTCACGAGATCCACAACTTCCGGCTCCCTCGCGGCGTTCTCGATTATCGTCTCCCCCCTTGCCTTTACCGCTGCCATAAGGATATTCTCCGTTCCTCCAACGGTCGCGGTATCAAAGCTGATCTTCGTCCCTTTAAGGTTTTTTGTCTTTACGTCTATATATCCATCTTTTATCTTGATCTCACATCCAAGCTGGGAAAGTCCCTTTAGGTGGAGGTTAATCGGTCGCTCCCCTATTGCACACCCCCCGGGATATGAAACGGTTGCCCGCCCTGTTCGACCAACAAGGGCCCCTAAGGCAAGTATCGATGCCCTCATCTCCTTTACAAGCTCGTACGGGGCAACGGTGCTTGTGATATTCGTTGTATCTATAACCAGGGTCGCCCCTCCCTCTCTTTTAACCCTACCTCCGAGCATGGTTATGAGCCTTGCCATCGTATCTATGTCTTTTAGATGGGGGACATTCTCTATCCTGTATACCCCCTCTTCTATTATCGTCGCTGCCATAAGGGGAAGGGCAGAGTTCTTCGAGCCGCTAATATTTACAACCCCTTTTAGCCTCTCCCCCCCTTCTATCACGAATTTTTCCATGTCGCCTTCACTATCCTTTCCCTCCCCGAGAGGTCCTTTTTGATAATATAATCGAAGCCTATACCTTCAAGGGCTTCCCCGATGTACAGGGCCTGGTCTTTGCTTCCTATCTCACATATAAATACGCCATCTCTCTTCAAATAAAAAGGTAGAGACGGTATTAGCCTTCTGTACACGTCAAGGCCATCCGTACCTCCATTCAAGGCGATCTCCGGTTCAAAATCCCTTACGTCTTTCGGGAGGTTATGCCACTCCTCTTTACTTACATAAGGCATATTGGCGAGCACCATGTCAAAGGGGCTTTTTTCTTTTATCCCCTGAAAAAGATCCGAACAGATGATCCCTACCTTATCTTTAACGGCATGGCATAATGCGTTTGCCTTTGCCACCTGTGTTGCCCCGTAAGATATATCGACCATGAGGACCTTACAATTCCCCATTTTTGAGAGGGTGATACCTATGGCCCCTGAACCACATCCCATATCCAGAATTAAGAGGGGGCCTTTCATCTTTTTTATGATCTCCCTTGCCTCTTCTATTATCAGCTCTGTCTCGGGTCTCGGGATGAGGACCCGCTCATCGACAAAGAACTCTTCGGAAAAGAATTCTCTTTTACAGGTGATATAAGGGATGGGTTTGCCTTTCCTTCTCTCGTCGATTAATTGAAATATCCCCTTTTCTTCCTCTTCCCGTAATATCCTATTATGGTTGGCTATCACCTCCTCCGTCCTCATTTTAAGGACGTGGGAGGCGATGGACATGATATCAAAAAAAGATATGTCCCTTGTGAGCTTGAATATATCTCCTATAGAGCAAGGCAACACTCTATCCTCTTGCTATGGCCTCGGTCTGGAAGTGTGTAATTAAAGGGTTTAATATCTCTTCGAGGTTTCCGCTCAAAACATCCTGTAGCTTATACAATGTAAGGCCAATCCTGTGGTCCGTAACCCTTCCCTGGGGAAAATTGTACGTTCTTATCCGCTCGCTCCTGTCTCCGGTACCTACCTGTTTTTTTCTCTCCTCCGATATCTCCTCTTCTTTTTCCATCTCCAGCTTTTCCTTTATCCTTGCCCTGAGTACCCTTATGGCCTTTGCCTTGTTTTTATGCTGGGACTTTTCGTCCTGGCAGGTAACGACTATGCCTGTGGGCAGATGGGTCACCCTTACCGCCGATTCGGTCTTATTCACATGCTGTCCCCCGGGTCCACTTGCCCTGAAAACATCTATACGCAACTCCTCGGGGTTTATATTTATCTCCATCTCTTCCGGCTCGGGGAGGACGGCAACGGTTACAGCGGATGTGTGTATCCTCCCCTGGGCCTCTGTTACCGGTACCCTTTGAACCCTGTGGACACCACTTTCGTAACGGAGCATCCTGTAGGCGTCTTTATTTTCTATCAAAAGTATCGCCTCTTTTATCCCTCCAAGGTCAGACATGCTCATCTCCATGAGTTCTGTCTTCCATTTCATCTTCTCGGCAAACTTCATATACATAGAAAAGAGTTCTCGGGCAAAAAGGGCCGCCTCCTCACCGCCTGTTCCGGCCCTTATCTCGAGGAACATACTCTGGACCTGTTTATCATGACCCTTAAGGAGCATCTCTCTCAACGTCGATTCGATATGGGCCCTTTTTTCGGACAGGGATAGGGCCTCTTCCCTTATCAGGGCCCTCATCTCCTCGTCGGGTTCATGTTTTAACATCTCCTCCGTCTTCTCTTCTTCCTCGGTAAGCCTCTTCCATTCCCTGTACAGGTCTACGATCTCTTTTTTTTCCGTATACTCCTTTGAGAGCCTCTTATACTCTTCTAAATTGAGGATTGTCTCGGGTTTTGCGAGGTCCTTTTCTATCTCTCCGAGCCTCTCCTCTATCTCTTCTAACTTATCAAATATCATGCGCCTTTTTTGCCGTATCTCTTCTCAAATTTCTCTACTTGACCGGCAGAGTCTATCCTCTTTTCTTTTCCCGTAAAGATGGGGTGACATTTAGCACATATTTCAACGTTGATCTTTTCTTTGATGGAGAGTGTCTCAAAGGTATTGCCGCAGGCACACTTTACTGTCGCCTTTTTCAGGTTTGGGTGTATTCCTTTTTTCATGTTTAAGCTCCTTTGCTCATAGAATCTAAAAACTCTTTATTGGATCTTGTATCGGAGAGTTTCTCAAGGAGAAACTCCATTGCATCGACGGGGTTCATAGGTTGTAAAACCTTTCTCAAAAGCCATATCCTCGAGAGGTCACCGTTATCGATCAGTAGCTCCTCTTTCCTCGTGCCCGATTTGTTGATGTCTATAGCAGGAAAGACCCTCTTCTCTGCCAGCTTCCTGTCGAGGTATATCTCCATATTGCCTGTACCTTTGAACTCTTCGAAGATCACCTCGTCCATCCTGCTTCCCGTGTCTATCAGTGCGGTTGCCACAATCGTGAGGCTCCCCCCTTCTTCTATGTTTTTAGCGGCACCGAAGAATCTCCTCGGTTTTTGCATCGCCGAGGCATCTATTCCTCCTGACAGGATCTTTCCGCTTGAGGGTACCACCGTGTTATAAGCCCTTGCAAGCCTTGTTATGCTATCGAGGAGGATCACCACATCCCTTTTGTGCTCCACAAGCCTTTTTGCCTTTTCTATCACGATCTCCGCCACCTGGACATGTCTCGTTGCAGGCTCGTCAAAGGTGGAACTTATCACCTCCCCCTTTACGGACCTCATCATATCCGTTACCTCTTCGGGTCTTTCATCGATGAGTAGTACAATCAGGGTGATCTCTTTATGGTTTGTTGTGATACTGTTTGCTATATGCTGGAGTAGCATCGTCTTCCCCGTTCTTGGAGGGGCGACGATCAAACCCCTCTGTCCCTTCCCAATGGGTGTAAAAAGGTCCATGACCCTTGTAGACATATTATCCCCGTCTATCTCGAGCCTTATCCTTTCGTTCGGGTATATTGGGGTCAGGTTATCAAATATAATTTTATCCTTCGCAACGCTCGGGTCATCAAAGTTTATCGTCTCCACCTTCAAAAGGGCAAAGTATTTTTCGTTATCTTTTGGTGGTCTTATCTGCCCTGAAATGGTATCCCCTGTCCTTAAACCGAACCTCTTTATCTGCGATGGGGATATATAGATATCATCGGGGCCGGGGAGATAATTGGAGTCCGTTGACCGGAGGAAACCGAATCCTTCGGGCAATATTTCGAGTACCCCTTCACCGTATACAGATTCATTTTTATCCACAAAGGCCTGTAAAATCGAAAAGATAAGCTCCTGTTTCCTGAGTCCTGAAGCATTCTCTATATTAAGCTCTTTCGCAAGATGTGTTAGATCGCCTATCCTTTTCCTCTTCAATTCATTAAGATGCATATACTTCTCCTTCCCATCTTTTTATACATTCAACCAGTTTTTTTACTTCTCCCATAAGCTCTTCTTTGTCCCCATCATTTTTTACTATGTAATCCGCTATCTTCTCCTTTTCCTCAAGGGGTATCTGGAGACCCATCCTTCTTTCTATATCTCTTTCATCCATCCCCCTTTTTTTTAGCCTATTGTATAGTGCCTCTTTTTTGGTAGAGACAACGACCAATTTATCCATCTCTTTGTACATCCCCTTTTCTACCAGCAGGGGCCCATCGATGATCACAGCCCTTTCCCCCAATTTCCTGTAATGTTCTATCCTTCTTTTTGTCTCTTCCTTTATTTCGGGATGTACGATCTCCTCGAGTCTTTTGATATTCTCCTTGTCTTTAAAAACAATATCTTTTAGCCTCTCTGTATCCACGCTCCCTTCTTTGATGACTTCTTTACCAAATACCCGACCTATCTTCTCTTTTGTCTCTTTCTTCTTAAGACACTCCTTTGCAACCCTATCCAGATCTATTATCTTGTACCCCTCTCTTGCGAGCATATTTGATACCGTAGTCTTTCCACTCCCTATGATGCCTGTAATCCCGATTATTATCATATATCCAGGTTTTTAACGTTCATCGCATTCTTTTCGATAAAGGCCCTTCTTGTTTCTATGTTGTTTCCCATAAGTACCGTAAACATCTGGTCTGCTTCTATGGCATCCTCTATAGATACCTTCAAGAGACTCCTCTTCTCGGGATCCATCGTTGTCTCCCATAGTTGCTCCGGATTCATCTCTCCTAAGCCTTTATATCTCTGAATGGTTAATCCTTCTTTCCCTTTCTCGTTTATAAATCTCAATATCCCTTCAATATCCTCGGGGGTCTCTATTTTTCCCCCACTTTTCAAGGAGACCTTTTTCTCATAAAATGCCTCACCCTTCCTATATCTCTCGAACATCTCTCCGTAATCGGCCTGTTCACATATCTCATAGTTCAACACTGTTTCCGTCTCATCCTGTTTCCTTATATGGATCTCAAAAAGGTTATGTTCCCTGTCCTTTACGATTTCCGCTGTGTAATTTTGTTTATTGATTAAGGAAACGGCCTTTTCTATCTTGTCCCGGGTTGTAAAATCTTCCCTATCTTTTATATATGCCTTAAAAAGGGCGAGCATGATCCCCCTATCGAATCCTGCCTTCTCCATATCCCGTAAAAATTTTTCTATGTTTCTTATCTGTTCGATACCGTCTATGAACTCTCCTGCCCCTATCTCCACACCATCTATCAAACATGTACTCTTCTCTATGCCCCTTTGGATGATAAACCTATCAAACTCCTCATCATCTTTGATATACAACTCCTTTGAACCGAACTTCACCTTGTACAACGGGGGCTGCGCTATATAGAGATAGCCGTTGGTGATAATCTCCGGCATCTTTCTGTAGAAAAGGGTAAGAAGGAGTGTTCTAATATGGGAGCCATCCACATCGGCATCGGTCATTATTATGATCTTTTTGTATCTCAATCTCTCTATACCGTTTGAGTTTATTCCGAGGGCAAGGTATACCGATTTTATCTCTTGGTTTGTAAGGACCTTTTCATGTCTCGACTTTTCAACATTCAATATTTTCCCTTTCAGGGGTAGTATTGCCTGGGTTTTTCTGTTTCTGCCCTGCTTTGCCGAACCCCCTGCAGAATCCCCCTCAACGATAAAAAGTTCACATATATCGGGGTTACTCTCCTGACAGTCTGCGAGCTTTCCTGGAAGAATCCCGTTTTCAATAAGGCTTTTACTCTTTACGAGTTCTTTCGCTTTTTTGGCCGCCTCTCTCGCCCTTTTTGCCTCTATCGCTTTATTGACTATTATCTTTCCTATTTCTGGATTTAGCTCTAAGTACTCCGATAGTTTTTCGTTTAAAATAGACTCGACGAGGCCTTTTACCTCACTATTTCCGAGCTTTGCCTTTGTCTGACCTTCAAATTGGGGGTTCTGTATTTTTATACTAATAACAGCAACGAGGCCTTCCTTAACATCATCCCCTGTTATGGTCTCCTTTATCTTCTGTGTTCCTGTTGATTGTATAAAATTATTTATAGAACGGGTTAGGGCACTTCTAAAACCTGCTACATGGGTTCCCCCTTCCTGGGTATTTACGTTGTTTACAAAGCTATATATATTCTCATTATAGCCGTCGTTATACTGTATGCCAACCTCAAGGGCATCGAGGGTACTCTTTGAACTCGATATATAGATCGGCTCCTCAAAGAGGACATTCTTATTTACATTTAAAAATTTTACAAAGGATTTAATCCCTCCCTCGTGTTTGAATTCCTGTCTTTTTCCTTTTCTTTCATCTATAAGAACAATATGGATGCCGTTATTTAAAAAAGATATCTCCCTCATCCTGTGGGCAAGTATCTCATAGCTGAATTCGATGGTTTCAAATATCTCTCTATCAGGTTTAAATCTTATCTTCGTGCCTCTCTTATCCGTATCCCCTATCACTGTGAGCTCTGTCTTTTTTATACCCCTGCCGTATTTTTGATAATAGACCTTACCATCCCTCCTCACCTCTACCTCGAGATACTCGGAAAGGGCATTCACAACAGATAAACCTACACCGTGTAATCCTGCGGAGTGTTTATATGTATCTTTGTCAAATTTTCCCCCGGCATGGAGTTTTGTAAGGACTACCTCAAGGGCCGGTACATTCTCTTCCTCATGTATCTCAACAGGTATACCCCTTCCGTTGTCCTCGCAGGTCACACTGTTATCTCTGTGGATCGTAACGACTATCCTGTTACAGAATCCTTCGAGGGCTTCATCTACACTGTTATCTACAAGTTCATAGACCAGGTGGTGGAGCCCTTCAATACCTGTATTTCCGATATACATGGAAGGGACTTTTCTGACAGGTTCGAGTCCCCCTAATATTTTTATATTCGATGCTCCATATTCACTCATCTTTTACATCCTTATGGGCATAATAATATTTTTATATGTCAACATCTCCTCTCCTTCAAAGAGGATGGCACCGTATGTTGTTGGTGCCTTTATCGTGATCACATTACTTTCTATATGGGAGACGACATCTAAAACAAACCTAAAATTAAAATTTAAAGCCATGTCTGCTCCATTATAATCCACATCGAGGACCTCTTTTGCCTTTCCGATATCGGATTCTGCTTCAATTTCCATCTTTTTCTTCAGTAAATTGATCTTTATGGGTTCTGATCTTCCCAAGATCGTTGAAACCTTTTTTAAACCTTTAAAAAATTCTTCCTTATTTACATGGGCGATATTCGTATTTCCTTCAGGAATCACATTCTCATAATCGGGATAATTACCCTCGAGGGTTCTTGAAATCAATGTAATATGATCATTACTGAACTGTATATTTTTATCCCCAATGGTAACCTTTATCATATCCTCTTCCTCAAATATCCTTTCTATCTCTGCCACTGATTTTTTCGGTATTATCACACCACCTATATCCTTCAATCCTTCCACATCCTTCTCACAGAGTGCCATTCTGTAACCATCTGTACCGACCATCACTATCTTTCCATTTTTTGACTTTAAAAACATCCCTGTCAGTATGAATCTCGTCTCATCGTTCGATATGGCAAAACCCACCCTATTTATCATATCGAGAAAGATTTTACCGCTTATATGGAAATGTTCTCCCTCATCCAACTCTTTTATCTCCGGGAACTCTTCCGGATCCTGTAAACCGAACGTAAACTCAGAGTATCTCTGCTTTATGGTGAGTATATTTTCCTCTATATTAAATTCTATATCCCCATTATCCATCTCTTTTAAGATATCCTGGAATTTCTTACCGTGGATCATGATCTTTCTCTCTTTTGGTGATCTTAAATCTATCCTTCCCACTCCACTTAACTCCAGATCCGTTGCATATATCTTTGTTATTTGGGGAGTAAATTCGATAAGTAGATTTGATAGTATAGGCATCAGGGTTTTCTTTTCCGTGATACCTACGAGTTTTGTTATGGTTGGAAACATTATGTTCTTATCTAATACTATATTCATATATATACTCCTTAAGTAATAATATATGCCTGTTTAAATGTTGAAAAGAGCAAAAAATTTAACAATAACAGACAACTATATACTCAAAATACGTCATATATTTGTTTAAAATTTGTGGTTTTATGTTGATTTAATCTTAGATTCAATCTTATCAACAATCTCTTTAAACTCCTTTTTAACACGCATCTCCTCTTCGATCTTTTTAATCGAATGGATAACGGTTGCATGGTCTTTACCGCCAAATTTTTCACCAATCCCCACAAGAGAATTATCCGTTAGCTTACGGGAAAGATAAATAGCTATCTGACGGGGGAGCATAACGGATTTTATCCTCTTTTCCGATTTTATATCCGATATCTTTACGGAAAAAAAATTGGATACCTCTTTTATAATCATATCAATATTGATCTCTTTTTTCTTTTCCTTGATGATATGTCCCATAACTTCTTTTGCGAGTTCTAATGTAATTTTAGAACCCTTCAAAGAAGCAAAGGCCCCTATCCTGATTAGAGAACCCTCCAGTGCCCTTACACTATCTTCCGTATTTGTTGCTATAAAAAAGGCGACATCGTTTGGTAAATCTATATTTTCATTTTCCGCCTTTTTATTAAGGATAGCCACTTTTGTTTCTATATCGGGAGGTTGTATATCCGCTATAAGACCCCACTCAAAACGGGACCTTAATCTTTCTTCAAAATTTTCTATATCCTTTGGAAATTTATCACTCGTCACAACAATCTGCTTCATGTTGTCATAAAGGGCATTAAAGGTATGAAAAAATTCTGCCTGGGTCCTCTCTTTACCTGCTATAAACTGTATATCATCAATCAAAAGGACATCCATCCTTCTAAACCTGTTACGGAATTCTTCCATTTTTTCGTATCTCAATGCGTTTATGAGTTCATTCATAAAAACTTCGGCACTCATATAACATATCTTTTCTATATTCCTCTTGCCGTGGGTTATTAAAAAATTACCTATCGCATTTAAAAGATGGGTCTTCCCGAGGCCCACCCCACCGTATATGAAAAGAGGGTTATACGTCTTTCCAGGATTAGAGGCCACAGCAAGACAGGCCGCGTTTGCAAACTGATTACAGGAGCCCACAACAAAGTTCTCAAAGGTATATTTACTGTTAAACGCATTATAATGGTTGGTCTTTTTTAAAGATACAACCTTTTTCTCTTTTTCCTCTACCTTCTCTTCCTTGCTTAAGATATATTCTATCTTTACATTTTCCTTTGTTAGATCCTTTAAAAGGGCAACCATGATAGGTTCAAAATTTTCAATCACCCAATCCCGGAAAAACGTATTTGGAACAAGTACATAGCATTTCGAGTCTTTATAATCTATATATTTTATAGGTTCTATCCATGTTTTATAGCTATCTTCGTTAATTATACCAGCAATCTTGGGCTTTATTTGGGATAATATATCAGACATATTACATATTTTTTTTCAACATTTTTTCAACATATGTGGAAAACTTAAGTGCTTTGAATGACTATAGAGAAATAGTAATATACTCTGAAAAAAAATTCAACCTTTTTTTGTTTTATAGCTATCGAAATAAAGTTGACAAGTTTTATATTGAAAGGCAACCACCTTTTTGATAGAATCTCGTAATGAAAAGAAATTTTTTTATAACGTTATTTTTTATAATCGTCTATTTATTCTCTCTTCAAAATGTATTTCCCAAAAATGATATTATGTTAAACGATGCTTTGCGAAGGGCAAAGAACGAGGATAAAGGTCTCATCCTCTACTTTTACAGTAGATACTGCTCATACTGTGATATGATGGAAAAGGAGGTCCTTTTAAACAGTGAGATTAAGGATATGCTGAAAAAAGATGTGGTATTTTTAAAGATAGATGGCGATGTTATGAGAGATATTGTAAAAAAATATAACGTAAGGGGTTACCCGACAGTATCCCTTGTTGAACCGAGTGGAAAAAAGATAACGAGCGTGCCGGGATATATCTCAAAGAGGGATTTTAAAAAGATCATCCTCTATTTAAAAGGGAAACACTATAAAATTATGAGCTTTATCGATTTTATGGGACAGATATAGATACTATAGGATACTTCTAAAACCGAGTAAACTCCTCTTCCAGTAATTAAAATCTATATGATCCACCGTTATCCCCTTTGTTTTAGAGGCATGGATAAAATCGTTTCTGTTTAACATGATCCCTGCGTGTAGTTCCTTTTTTATGCGGAAGAAGACGAGATCCCCCGGTAACACATCCTCCCTTTTTACCTCAACCCCTATCTTTATCTGCCCTTCAGTCATAGGTGGTAAGGCTATATTAACTTTAGCGAACACGTACTGGATAAAACCACTGCAATCAAAATAGTCGGGGCCTTTACCGCCGTTTTTATAAGGCTTACCTATTAAGGAAAAGGCATGCTGTATCACCTCATTTCTGATTGGGTAATCTACATCATAGACCTTTATCTTTTTAGGGGCACACCCCGGAAAAATAAACATAAATAAAAGCAAAAAGAAAAAAATAAAGGTTTTATATATGAGACCCTTAAACATTATAACCCTCTATAATATCAATAACCTCTAATAGGTTACCGCTTTTTATCGAATAATCGATATAAGGGGCGAGCGTATCATGGTGATCAAAACCTATAGAAAGGGAAACGGCCTTAAACATCTCCACATCCCCTTCACCATCCCCTACGGCACAGGCGTTTTGTCTGTTGATAGATAGCATATTGAGTATCTTTTTTACCCATTCACCCTTTTTTCCATAAGTTACGTTGATCCTTGTATCCCCCGTTAATATACCATCCTGTACTATAAGCTCGTTTGAAACGGCCATATCTATCCCCAATTCCTGCTTTACCCTATCTACCAAAAAAGAGAGACCGGTCGATAACACAACGGTAAAGATACCCCTTTCCTTAAAAAAACGGACCAATTTTTCCGCACCTCTCTGGTATGGTATTTTTGCGACTATTTCCATTACAGAAGATAAGGGCAAGCCCCTCCACAGGGCCGCATCCCTTCTACAGAATTCATCGTAGTCTATCTCCCCGGAGCGGAACATTCTCTGGTATTCCTCGGCATTGTTATCCCAGATACCGAGCTCCCTGTGGATGAACTCCCAGCTACTCTTTATTGTGGTCAATGTCCCATCGCAGTCAAGAAAAACTACCTTTATGGCCACAAAACCTTTATTATCACAAAAAGATGAAAAAATCTATCCTTTATAATTGTGGTATCCATGGACTATAATAATATGTATGAAGGTCATCGATTCCCATACCCATATATTCCCCCCTGAAATTATAAAGGACAGGGCCCGGATTGCAAAAAGGGATAAAAACTTTAATGTGATATACGGTGATTTAAGGGCAGAGATGGTGGATGTTCATCATCTAGTCCGCTATATGGATAGAGAAGGCATAGACCGCTCCGTTATCTGCTCTTTCCCTTTTTTAGACAGGGATATACTTAAACTCCAGAACGACTATATTATAGAGGCGGGAAGAAAAAATAGACGGCTCATACCCCTTGTCTCATTTCCCCATGATATAAAGAACCTTCCCTTCTACGAACTCGATGGTTATATGGAGGCAGGTGCAAAGGGGATAGGAGAGGTGGCATTTTACGATAAGGGATTACAAAAGGAGACTTTCTGTATACTCGATGATGTCATCCCCGTTATAAAAAGATATAAAGGGATATTGATGCTCCATATAAACGAGCAGATAGGGCATATTTATAAAGGTAAGACCTCTGTCGACTTTATTGAACTTGTGAAATTTATAGAGAGACACCAGGATACAGACATCATCCTTGCCCATCTTGGGGGAGGGGTCTGTTTCTATGAGTTTATGCCGGAGATAAAAAACATATTTAAAAGGGTGTACTATGATACAGCGGCCCTGCCCTTTTTGTATGGTGAAGACATATACAGATTTATCGATGGTTTTTTATTCGATAAGGTTCTCTTTGGTTCTGACTTCCCCCTTTTGGGATTGGGTCGATATAATAAGGGGATATCCATAATGAAAAAGAGGCACAGGGAGAGGTTACTTTATAAAAACGCAGAGGCGCTATATGGAAGAGAATAAATGGGATAAGAAATATAGGGAAGGCTTCTATGAAAATGCCACAGAGCCTCACGAATTGTTGAAGAGATTCTATAGTCTCATACCCGAGAATGGGAGGGTCCTCGATATCGCTATGGGAAACGGAAGGGATGGGGCCTTCCTTTCGGATAGGGGCTATTCGGTTTTCGGGGTGGAGAGTTCAGAAGAGGCGATCAAGATCGCCCAGAGAACATACGGAAGGAGTATCCATATCGTAAAGGCAAAGGCGGAGAACCTACCGATAAAACCTTCCTCTATGGATGGAGTTATAGTCTTTTATTTTCTGATAAGGGATATAAGGGATCATATCCTCTCCCTTCTTAAGAAAGGGGGGATCCTGATATACGAGACATTCCTTAAAAGACAAAACGAGATAGACAGAAAAAGGAACCCGGCATATCTATTAAACGACGGCGAACTGCTCACCATGTTCCAGGAGCTTGAGCTTATATTCTACGAAGAGACCATCGTTACCTCCGACAAAAGGAAGAGGGCAACGGCAAGGTTTATAGGGAGGAAGGTATGATCATAGAATGGAAGCCTGATAGACCTAAAAAGAAGCTGACGGAACTTCTAAAAGAGACCCTCCTTCAAGGGGGTATTGTCGTCTATCCGACGGATACCCTATACGGTATGGGGTGCGACCTTTTCAATATAAAGGCCATAAGAAAGCTGTACCAGATAAAAAGGCTCCCTGAAAAAAGGGCCTTGAGTATCATATGCAGGGATTTTAAGGATATAAGCAACTACGCCCATATGAGCGACTTCGCTTTTTCGATCATGAGACGCCATATCCCGGGGCCATACACGTTTGTCCTTAAGGCAAAGAAGATCATACCAAAGCTCCTCATGACAGAGAAGAAGGAGGTGGGTATCAGAATACCGGACCACCCCGTTCCTTTAGGTATTGCAAACCTCATAGATAAACCATTGATAAATACAAGTGTAAAACTACCAGGGGAAAAGGATGTGCTCTATGACCCAAAAGAGATAGAAAAGAGGCTTAAAGGGGCTGTGGATATCGTAATCGACGGAGGATTATTGATAGGGGAACCATCAACGGTCATTAGCCTCGTAGAAGACAGGGTAGAGCTTTTAAGGAGGGGTAAGGGGGAGTTTATCGTCTAACCCTGTCTTTCTTTGAGACTTACCTATTATTGGGCGAGACTAATCTCTATAGCCTCGTCCATCTTTTCTATGAACATAAAATCCATGTTTTCCTTTATGCTCTCGGGGACCTCCTCGAGGTCCTTCTCGTTCATCTTGGGGAGTATCACACGCTGTATCCCTGCCCTCTTCGCGGCAAGCACCTTCTGCTTGATGCCCCCTACGGGGAGGACAAGCCCCCTTAATGTTATCTCCCCTGTCATTGCCACATCGTTCCTCACAGGCCTGTCTGTAAGGAGGGATACGAGGGATACGAGCATCGTTATCCCTGCCGAAGGCCCATCCTTGGGGATTGCCCCCTGAGGTACGTGTATGTGGATGTCGTTTTTCTCGAAAAAGTCTTCCGGTATGTTATATTCCGCTGCTTTACTCCTTATATAGCTCAAGGCGGCCTGTGCCGATTCTTTCATCACATCCCCTAACTGTCCTGTGAGGGAGAGATTGCCCTTCCCCCTCATCTTTGTGGACTCGATGAAGAGGATATCACCCCCTGTTGGGGTCCAGGCAAGGCCCGTTGCAACACCGGAATACTTTGTCCTCTCCGCAACCTCTGAGAAGAATTTTATGGGGCCTAAATAGCTGTGGATACTCTCTTTCGTTATAATCTTCTTTTCCCTATCCCCTTCGGCAACGCCTTTTGCCACAGCCCTGCATATCGTTGCGATCTCCCTTTCGAGGTTTCGGACACCTGACTCCTTTGTATATGACCTTATGATGATGCGGAGGGCATCGTCTTCAAAATCGATCAGATCCTCAGTTAAACCATGTTCCTCCCTTTCCTTTGGGATAAGGAACTGTCTCGCTATCATCAGTTTCTCTTCCTCAGTATAGCCGGGGAGTTCGAGCACTTCCATCCTGTCTTTCAATGCAGGTGGTATCGGGTCGAGCATATTAGCGGTTGCGATAAACATCACCTTCGATAGATCAAAGGGCACCTCGAGATAATGGTCGCTGAAAGAAAAGTTCTGCTCGGGGTCCAGCACCTCAAGGAGTGCACTTGACGGGTCCCCTCTGAAGTCAGTCCCTATCTTATCCACCTCATCGAGCATGAAGACAGGGTTGTTCGAGCCTGCCTTTTTAATGCCCTGGACTATTCTTCCCGGGAGGGCCCCCACATATGTTCGTCTATGCCCCCTGATCTCTGCCTCATCCCTTATTCCCCCGAGGGAAATCCTCACAAACTTTCTACCCAGGGCACGGGCTATAGACCTGCCCAGGGATGTCTTTCCCACCCCTGGAGGGCCGACAAAGCAGAGGATAGGCCCCTTCATGTCCGACTTTAACTTTCTTACCGCAAGGTATTCAAGTATCCTCTTTTTCACCTTTTCCAGGTCATAATGGTCTTCGTTTAATATCCCGTGGGCCCCCTCTATATCGAGGTTATCCTCTGTTTGTTTAGACCACGGTAGTTCAATGAGCCAGTCGAGATACGTTCGAGAGACTGTGTATTCCGCCGACATGGTGCTCATCTTGGAGAGCCTATCGAGTTCCTTTTCTGCCACCTTCTGGACGTCCTGGGGCATCTTGGCCTCGATGATCTTTTTCCTTAACTCCTCTATCTCGGACATCCTGTCTTCTGTCTCGCCCAGCTCTTTCTGGATGGCCTTTAGCTGTTCTCTGAGATAGTATTCCCTCTGGGTCTTGTCTATCCCTTCCTTCACATGGGTCTGGATACGGCTGCTCAATTCCAAGGTCTCGATCTCCCTGTTTAGAAAGATCGTGATCTTTTTGAGTCTCTCCTTTAAGTCTATCTTTTCGAGGATCTCCTGCTTTTCGCTCACACTTATATTGATCGTAGATGCGATGAGATCCGCCATGTTACCCGGGTTATCTATCTTCGATGCAATCTGGGCAAGCTCTGCCGACAGATAGGGGGCCATATCCACGGCCTTTTTAAAGAGATTTTTCAAATTGAGATACATCGCATCGATCTCTATGTCCTTCTGGTACTCTTCAAATATGGGCAGTATCCTTGCCTTCAGATGGGGCTCTTTTTCTACAAACTCGATGAGCTTAAACCTGCACAAACCCTGGACAACGATCCTCTGACTACCGTCGACCATCTTTACCATCTTCATGATCGTTGCGATGGTACCGACGGTATAGAGATCATCGACGTCGGGATCTTCTATGTCCGGGTTCTTCTGGGTGAGTATCCCTATCATCTTGTCCCTGTTCATCGCTTCGTCGACGAGTTTTACGGACTTCTCTCTGCCGACGATAAGGGGCATGATGAGGTCAGGATAGGCAACGGTTCCCCTTAAGGGGAGTATAGGTATCTCCGTCGGATAGAAGATCCTCTCCTTTATACTTTTGTCATTTCTAAATCCTATCACCATAGCCCCCTCTATCTCTTTACATCCTCGAACTCCGCATCGAGGATGTCATCATCTCTTTTACCGCCTTTCTGACCCGACATATCTCCCTCGGAAGACCTTGACTGTTGAGAGCCCGCCTCCGCTGTCTTTTTATAGAGCATCTCCGCCAGCTTATGGGATGCCCGGGTTAGTTCGTCCGTTGCCCGTTTAATACGGTCTGCATCCCCGCTCTTTAGACTATCCTTTGCAGAGGATAAAACATCTTCAAGGGGTTTTGTATCCTCTCCCGAGAGTTTATCCCTGTTCTCGTTTAAGGTCTTTTCCGTCTGATATATGAGGTTGTCAAGGCGATTTTTTGCCTCTATCTCTTCTTTTCGCTTTCTGTCCTCTTCCGCATGGAGTTCCGCATCCCTTACCATCTTCTTGATCTCTTCCTCGCTTAAACCTGTGGATGCCGTTATCCTTATGTTCTGTTCTTTCCCTGTAGCCATGTCTTTTGCGGTGACGTGGAGTATGCCGTTCGCATCTATGTCAAAGGTCACCTCTATCTGGGGTATACCCCTCGGTGCTGGGGGTATCCCTATGAGCTGGAACCTCCCTAAGGTTCTGTTATCCCTGGCAAGCTCCCTTTCCCCCTGGAGCACATGTATCTCCACGCTCGTCTGGTTGTCCTCAGCGGTGGTAAAAATCTGGCTTTTCTTTGTGGGTATGGTCGTGTTTCTCTCGATGATCCTTGTCATCACCCCTCCTAATGTCTCGATACCCAGCGAGAGAGGTGTAACGTCGAGGAGGAGCACATCCTTTACCTCCCCTGCGAGTACCCCTGCCTGAACGGCCGCGCCCAGGGCGACCACCTCATCGGGGTTGACCCCTCTGTGGGGTTCTTTGCCGAAGAAGGCCCTTACGACTTCCTGGACCTTCGGTATCCTCGTTGAACCCCCTACAAGGACCACCTCGTCTATTTTGTTCGCGGTAAGCTTTGCATCTTCCATAGCCCTCCTGCAGGGCTCTATGGTCTTTTGGATGATATCATCGGCAAGCTTCTCCAGTTCTGACCTTCTAAGCTTCATATTGAGGTGTTTTGGGCCTGAGCTATCCGCGGTGATGAAGGGGAGGTTTATCTCCGTCTCCAGGGCGGTCGAAAGCTCAATCTTTGCCCTCTCTGCCGCCTCCTTTAACCTCTGTAATGCCATCCTGTCCTTTGAGAGATCTATACCCTGGTCTTTTAGGAACTCGGAGACGATCCAGTTTATGATCCTCTGGTCAATATCGTCCCCGCCCAGATGGGTGTCTCCGTTGGTCGATTTTACCTCAACCACGTTGTCACCGACCTCAAGAATGGAGATGTCGAAAGTGCCACCGCCGAAGTCGTATACCGCTATCGTCTCATCTTTTTTCTTATCCAACCCGTATGCAAGGGCAGATGCTGTAGGTTCGTTGATGATCCTTAACACATTCAAACCTGCTATCCTGCCCGCATCTTTTGTTGCCTGCCTCTGGGAATCGTTAAAATAGGCAGGAACGGTTATCACCGCATCCTCTACGGGCTGACCGAGGTATGCCTCCGCAGATTTTTTTAGTTTCTGGAGGATGAAAGCGGAGATCTCCTGGGGGGTATACTGCTTACCCCTTACCTCAACCCTCGCATTCCCCTCTTTATCGGCAACGACTTTATAGGGAACGGTCTTTATTTCATCCTGAACCTCGCTGAATCTCCTTCCCATGAAACGTTTTATGGAGAATATGGTATTCTCGGGGTTTGTGATGGCCTGCCTTTTTGCGGTCTGGCCCACAAGTATCTCCCCGTCTTTTGTAAATGCTACAACACTCGGTGTTAATCTGCTCCCTTCCTCGTTTATTATAACCTTTGGGTCCCCTCCTTCCATAATTGCCACTACGGAGTTTGTGGTCCCAAGGTCGATCCCAATTACTTTTTTAGCCATTGGCGTATCCTCCTGAGTTTAAATTTTACCTAAATATAATTCCCGTATAGGTTATTGTCAACAATCGTGGATTAAAGATCAGGATTTTATTTTCAATATCTTGTAAGCATAACCCCCGGCAAAAAAGAAGAAATTAAGGAGTACTATCGTTGCCCCGGAAGGGAGATCCGCATGAAAGGAGATGAATATCCCGGCAACTACAGATAACACCCCTGTAAAAGAGGAGAGGATCAGGGTCCATTTGAAGCCCAGACCGAACTGAAGGGAGGTAACAGAGGGGATGATAAGGAGGGCGGAGACGAGCATAATACCCACCATTCTCATCGCGAGGACAACGGTAAGGCCTGTCATTATGAAGAGTATCGCGTTTATACGGGCTATTTTTATCCCCGATGCCCTTGCCGTCTCCTCGTCGAAGGTGATGGAAAGGAGTTCGTTGTAAAAGAAGACGATGAAACCGATCAAGATGGCGGAAAACAGAAGGGAGGTGAAGACCTCCGTTTTGCTGATAGAGAGGATATTCCCGAAGAGAAAATTGAAGAGATCCACATTAAAACCCCTGCTCTTACTCGCTACGATCACCCCTGTGGCAATCCCCATAGAAGAGACGATCCCTATGGCGGCATCCCCATAAACCCTTGCACGGTCAATGAGTTTTAATATGCCCAAGGCACCGAGCATCACTATAGGAAGGGCGACATAGAAGGGATAGACCTTTAAAAGAAGACCGAAAGAGACGGCCCCGAAGGCCACATGGCTTAGGCCATCCCCTATCAGGGATAGCCTCCTTAAAACAAGAAAGACCCCGAGGGTCGAGCAGAGAATCGCTATAAAAGAGCCGGCGATGATCGCCCTCTGGATAAATGCGTGGTTTAAAGGCTCGAAAATCTCCATGGCTATAAAGTAAAGGAGGGTTTTGCCGTATCATGCCTGTGACAGATCACGTGCTGAGAATACTCTCCAAAATAATCCGCCATCTCCCTTGATACACAGAACGCCTCAAAGCTGCCGTAGAAGACCATCTTTTTGTCCAGATAGAAGAGTTTGGAGGCGTATTTTCCAATGGTACCAACATCGTGGGTTACGATAATCACCGTTGTTTTTTTGCTATTCATCTCTGATAATACGTTGAAGAACCTGTCCCTTGTGTCAGGGTCCAATGCGGTTGTGGGCTCATCGAGGATGAGGAGTTCGGGCTCTCCAACGATAGCCCTTGCGATGAGGACCCTCTGTTGCTGACCCCCTGATAGCTCCCCTAAAAGCCTCTTTTTTAAATCCTTGATATCCATATATTCGAGGGCCTTTTCAATGGCTTCGTTCTCATCTGCCCTTGAGATATCCCCCCCTTTTTTTCGAGACAAAAGCCCCATCGATACAACCTCCCATACGGTTACGGGGAAGTGGGGGTTTAAAGTGGAAGATTTCTGTGGGAGGTAGCCTATTTTCTGCCAGTCTTTAAACAGATGGGGCCTTTCCCCAAAAAGAAAGATGCCCCCTTTACTTGGTCTATAAAAGCCGAGGACAACCTTGATCAGGGTGGTCTTTCCCGAACCGTTTGGCCCCGCAATAGCGACATAATCCCCTTCTGATATACGAAAGGTGATGTCGGAGAGGACCTCCGAATGGTTATACTGAAAGGAGAGGTTTTCAGAAGAGACGACATCTACCCGCATTGTAGTCCTTTTTTTAAGTTTTTCAAATTCTCTTCCATGAGCTCCAAAAATGTTATGCCCCTATCCATCTCGTCCTTTGTGATATTCCCGCAGGGGTGTAATTTTAATATCTCCGCCCCTGTTTCCTCTGAAATGATAGAGGCTACCCTTGGGGTCAAAAACTCTTCGTAAAAGATAGTCTTCAACCCGTGCTGTTTCAATAGATTCTTCAATGTTATCAAAGTCTTTGGTGTGGGTTCCCCATCGGGGGCACCTCCATACCCCGATATATATGTAAGGTTATACCGCTTTGCGAGGTAACCATAAGCGGCATGGCCGCTGTGAATAAAGACCCTTTTCTTGCACGGGGTGAGCTCTTCTTTGAATCTCTTGTCGAGGCCTTCCAGTTTTTCCCTGTATCTCCTCCAGTTCTCGGTGTAGTAACCCTTATTTTGTCCGTCCACCGTAACCATACCGTTTAGAATATTATCGAGCATGATGGTTGCATTTGTAAAATCGAGCCATATATGGGGGTCAAGGTTTTCCCTGTGGCCATGACCTGCCTCATCGGGGGCCATCTTTATCCCCTCACTTGCCACAAGGATAAAAGGCCCTTCTTTGTCGATTGATTTCAAGATCGTTCTAACCCACGGCTCCATCACATCGCCGGTATATATAAAAAGCCTTGACTTCTTTATCTTTGCGATATCCCCAGGCTTCGGTTCAAATCCGTGGGGTTCAACCCCCGGGGGGAGAAGTAAAATCACCTCCACCCTATCCTGACCAATGTGGCGCGCAAAATCATAAAGGGGGAAGAGGGTGGTTACGATGATGATCTTCTCTGTGTATGCCTTATCCTTTTTGCTTCCACAGGATACAAAAAGCATAGTGATACAGGATAAAAGCGAGATATTTATGAGGAGGATCAAAAAAAAGGAAACCAAATGTTTGAACCCTAAAAAGATAGAGCGCATAACGCCTCTTTCGTGTTATCGAAGGATCTCCCCGAGCTTATCTTTCGCCTCTCTAATCTGCCTCTCACTCAAAAACATCCCCTTGCGGTTTACATCGGGTTCCCCGTCTATCGTAAATATCCGCTCTTTCATAGATGCCTGCCTCTTCATCCCCTCTGTGATAGGGGGGGTAATCCCTATCGCCTTTTTAACGTCTTCCGGGAATTTTGCAGGATCCGCCGTTTCATATACAACCGAGGGGGTATCGTGTCTACCTCTCAAAAATATCTCAAGGGCCTTCCAGCCCACAGCCCCATGGGGGTCAAGGATCACCCCGTATCTCTCATACACATCCCTTATGGTTTCATAATGCTCGGGGTTTGTAATACCAACGGAAAAGATATCCCTTCTCATCTCATCCATATCGGGCATGATATCTATAATACCTGGCTCCACCACCTGACCGGTTTTTTCGTCGCGCCTATCGTACATATGACCTCCGTAGAAGTCAATAAGCCTTGCAAGGTTACTCGGATGGGAGACTATCATAGCAGAAGAGGGTGATTTCCTGGAAGGTCTTACCGTATAGACCCCTGTTTCCAGAAAATCGGGAAACTCTGTGTTTTCATTTACCCCGCAGATGATCTTTTTTATGGGTAAACCCATCTGTTTTGCGATCACCGTTCCCATCATATCGCCGAAGTTCCCGGAGGGGATGCTACAGACGAGACCTTCCGGGGCGTATTCCACCCGGGTGTACGCATAGAAGGGGTATACCGCCTGGGGCAATAGCCTTCCGAGACTGATGGAGTTTGCCGAGGTAAATCTTTCGGGATCCCCGAAGACCCTTTCCGCATAAGCCTTATCCCCCAAGATCTGCTTGGCCAGGGCCTGACACACATCGAAATCGCCGTTCACCTGAAAGGCGTATACATTACCCCCGAGGGTGGTCATCTGCCTTCTCTGCCCCTCGCTTATCGATCCTTTCGGGAAGAAGACCACATTTTTAATGGATTCAAGGCCATAGAGGGCGTCCGCCACAGCACCCCCCGTATCACCGCTTGTAGCCACAATAACGACGCGGTTTACTCCCCTTTTCTTCAAGAAGTAGTCGAGGATTCTGCCAAAAAAGCGGGCCGCATAATCCTTAAAAGAATAGGTGGGACCCTTTGTCAACCACATGATATAAGTCTTTCCTGTAACATGGTCAACAGGGGTGGGTATCTTCTCAGGATGGTATGCGTCATCGAGGAGCCTCTTAAGGTCAGAGGCAGGTACTTCCGATAAAAGGTAAGGGGAGAGGACATCAAAGGCGATCTCCCCGTAGGTCTTGTTGCGCATGGCCTCTATTTGCTCTATAGGGATGCGGGGTATCTCATCCCTTGGTATCATATAGAGACCGTAATTAGGGGCCATCCCTTTAAGTAAGGCCGTTTCAAAGTCCACCCTCTCCAGATGGTCGTTCGTACTGTAATATAACATTTTACCCATCGTGCTTAATCATACAGTAACAGTACCTTTTTTTCAACGGCGAATAGGATGTCTGTTTAATATGGAGGTACTTTTAATTTTTTGTCTGGGTGAGTCCCTTTTTAAGCTCCCTTTTTAGAATTTTGCCCGCAGGGCTCTTGGGCATCTCCTTTACAAAATGGTACTCCTTCGGTACCTTAAAGGGGGAGAGCCGGGTTTTTAGATAGGCCTTCATCTCTTCCCCTGTGAGCTGGGTATGAGGTTTAAGGAGGATGATCGCCACAACCCTTTCCCCCCACTCTTTATCGGGGAGACCTATCACCGCACATTCCTCCACTTCTTGCTTCGTGTATATGGCCTCCTCCACCTCTCTTGGGTATACGTTCTCCCCACCTGTGATGATCAGGTCTTTTAGTCTGTCAACAATATATAAATACCCGTCTCTGTCGAAGTATCCTATGTCTCCGGATCGGAACCAGCCGTCTTCCCAGAACGCCTCTTTCGTAGCCCCGGGATTATTCAGATAACCCTTCATGATATTGTGGCCGAGAATACAGATCTCCCCTTCCTTACCGTCCTCAACGGGGTTGCCCGAGAGATCCCTTATCTGCACCTCCACCCCCGGGACCGTACCCCCTATGGACCCCACCACATGCCTGTAATAATGGTTGTAAGTGACCGCAGAGGCGGATTCTGTAAGCCCGTACCCCTCACAGATGTTGATCCCCGTTCTCTCCTTCCACTGTCTCACTATCTCTACAGGAAGGCTTGCCGCTGCGGAGAAGCAGTAGCGGACATTTACCATCAGTTCCTCAAGGTTTTTAAGGGTCAAAAAGCGGGCATATACCGTTGGCACCGCAAAGAGTTTTGTCACCCTCCCCGTTTTTATAAGCCACAGAACCCTTTCCATATCGAAAGAGGGCAAAAGTTCAAGGCAGCCCCCGCTCATGACGGTTGCGTTCATGATGTGGATCTGCCCGAAGACATGGTTAAAGGGCAAAAAACATAATGCCCTATCCTTTTCCGTTGATCTTTCACTGAAGGAGACGTTATGGGATGAGGTGTTTATGTTCTCATGGGTAAGCATTACCCCCTTTGGGATCCCCGTTGTGCCCCCTGTGTACAGTATGGCGGCGGTATCGTTTCTATTCCGTTCAACGGCCTTGAAAGTAGTAACCCCTTTATCGAGGAGCCCTTCAAAAGAGACATCTCCCTGAGGGGATATCACCTTCTCGATTCCCGCCTCCCCCCTCTGTCCCTTTATATCATCGAGTCTTGAGTCTGTGGTAAGAAGGAATCGGGGTTTTGAGTGGTCTATCAGGAGTCTAAACTCCTCAGGGGAGAGAAGGCTTGAAAATGTTACGGCCACTGCCCCTGCCTTTATCACGCCAAAATAGAAGATAAGCCACTCCGTTGAGTTTGGTGTGCAAAGACCTATGAAATCCCCGGGTCTTATCCCCATAGAGATCAAGGCGGTGGCTATACGGTTAGCCTTTTCGTTGAACTCTCTGTATGTGATCTCCCTTTCGCCCTCGCTTATAGCAGGCCGTTCAGGAAAAAAGAATGCGGAACTTTCAAGGTTTCTGGCAAGATTCATCGATGACCTCCTCCTTTGGGATTGTGTATAGAGATATTGTGGCATATTTTATCTTTGTTGATGTCATGGATGGGTGTTTGCGGATCATTTTATCAGATTAATGGTATAATGTTTTACATAAATTAAATAATTTGTCAATAAGCAAAATTAAAAAAACTTGAAGCCGAAAATTATTTGATATATGATATGGTTATAAGGATTTGCCTTCATTTAAGAGGGGGTAAAATATTAAAAGGGGAGATGAGCCTATGGCGAGGTTTAAACCTGTAAAACAGTTCAGGGTTTCAGAAGAAGTGGCGGAACAGATAAAAAAATCGATCCTCCAGGGCACGTTCCGGGCCGGGGACAGGTTACCCTCGGAGAGGGACCTGACAGAGGAGTTCCAGGTGAGCAGGATGGCTATAAGAGAAGCCTTAAGGTCTCTCGAAAAATCGGGCTTCATAGTGACAAGGCAGGGTGTAAACGGTGGGGCCTATGTAACGGACCTCACCTCCGAGCATCTCGTAAACGCCTATATGGATCTCTTCCTCGCGGAGAAGATATCGATCCCCGACCTTTATCAGGTACGTCTTGTCGTTGAGCCTGAGGTGGCCCGTCTTGCCGCAAACAATTTGAACGAAGGTTATAAAAAGAGGCTTCTTGAGGCCTTAGAACAGGAAGACCTCCCCGTACAGGATTTCTATGAAGATAACGATAGAAAGACCGCGGTACACTTTATCCTTGCCGAGATGAGTCGCAACTATTTTTTCGAGGCCCTTGTGAGATCTTTGATCGCCTTGACGAGGAGGGTAATAGAAGAGGTGAGGGCGGAGAACAAGTTTATCCACCCCGCAGGGATGCACAGGCCTGTTGTTGAAGCAATCCTCACAGGAGATGGAGAAGCGGCGTACGAGGCGATGAAAAAACACGTAAAGGAGTTCGGGGAGAACCTTATAAAACTCGAGAAGGCCTATTATCAGAAGAAGATCACCTCGTTGAGCAGCTAATCCTGTCTATTTCTTAAAAATAGAGAAGAGAAGGGTGAGGATGATGCTTATGATGATGCTCGTCGTGATTGGGAAATAGAAGCTGAACCTCTCCTTTTTTATCATAATATCGCCAGGAAGCCTTCCTATATAGGGGATTTTATCCCCGAACATAAAGGCAAGGCCGATCAAAATAAGGATCACCCCGAGCAAAACAAAGAGCTTACCGATGCCTGGTATCATACCCCTGTAACCTCCTTTTTGCCCTCTTTAAGATACCTTTCTTTCTCACTGAAGATACACCCGCAGTAGTTCTGTCTGTATATATTGAGCCTTTTTGAGGTCTCAACCCCCTCTTTCCAGCCCTCCCTGAAATCCCTGTATATGAATGGCACACCGTACTTTTCGGCGAGTTCGTAGCCTATAGATGTTATCTCTTTGTGTCTCTGGTATTTACTGTATAAGAGGGTAGTTGAAATCCCTTCCACATCCTCTTCCAACCCCTTCTTAAAGGCCCTCTCGAGCCTTAAGCGGTAACAGTAAAGACACCTGTTTTTTCCGAGGGGGAGTGCGTTATGGAGAAACTCTTCCATGTCGTAGCCTCTATCTATTATAACCTCGAGAAGGGAGATTTTTGAATAGTGCTCGACCGTCTCAAGCCTCTTTTGAAACTCTGTATAGGGCTGTATATTCGGGTTATAGAAGTAGCCCGTCACATGATACCCTTCTGCCCTCAAAACCTTTAAGGGATATATCGTGCACGGGGCACAACATATATGGAGGAGGATACGACCCATCTACCTCATCTGTACTTAACCTTTTTCTTTGCGGCCCTTCTTTGCCATCTTTTCCTTTATCGCAGCCCTTGCCGCAGCGAGTTTTGCAATCGTTACCCTAAAAGGGGAGCAACTCACATAGTCAAGGCCTATCCTGTGGCAGAACTCTACGGAATTGGGTTCACCGCCATGTTCCCCGCATATACCTATCTTTAAACCCTTCCTGGATCTTCTACCCTCTTCGACGGCAAACTCCATGAGCCTCCCCACGCCTTCCTCGTCTATCCTCTGGAAGGGGTCATAGGGGAGTATCTCGTTGTCGATATAGTGCCTTAAAAACTTTACCGCATCATCCCTGCTCATACCCATCACTGTCTGGGTGAGGTCGTTTGTGCCGAAGGAGAAGAATTCGGCAACGGTGGCAATCTCTCGGGCCGTTATCGCTGCCCTGGGGACCTCTATCATGGTGCCCACACTGTAGGGGATCTCCATCTTATATTTCGCCATTACCTCCTTCGCAACCTTATCCACAACGTTTTTCTGGGCGATGAGCTCATTCACATGACCCACAAGGGGTATCATCACCTCGGGTATCACGTTTATGCCCTTCTTCTTCACCTCACAGGCGGCCTCGAAAATCGCCCTCGCCTGCATCTCCGTGATCTCGGGATAGGCGATACCAAGCCTGCATCCCCTGTGGCCGAGCATGGGGTTTGCCTCATGGAGACTCTGTATCTTTGCTGATAATGTGCCGGCATCGATACCCATCTTTGCCGCAAGTTTCTCTATCTCCTTCTCTGTGTGGGGTAGAAATTCATGGAGGGGGGGATCCAGGGTCCTTATCGTTACGGGCAGACCGTTCATCACCTTAAAAATGCCCATGAAATCCTTCTTCTGCATGGGGAGTATCTTTTTTAAGGCCTTAACCCGCCCCTTCTGGTCCTCGGCAACGATCATCTCCCTCACCGCATCTATCCGGTCCCCTTCAAAGAACATATGCTCTGTCCGACATAGACCTATACCCTCTGCACCAAAGGCCACCGCAATTGCCGCTTGGTCGGGTTTATCCGCATTTGTCCTTATCCCGAGCCTTCTTACACTATCGGCCCACTTCATGAGAAGCTCAAAATCTTTATATACCTGGGAATCCTCGGGCTTCATCGTCTTGTCCACGAGGACCCTTATAATCTCGGAAGGAATGGTCTTTATCTCCCCTGTAAAGACCTCCCCTGTTGTTCCGTCGATAGAGATATAATCCCCCTCCTTTATGGTTATGCCCTTGACGGTCATCAACTTTTTCTTGTAGTCGATATTTAAGGCCCCGCATCCTGCCACGCAGACCTTCCCCATCTGCCTTGCAACGAGGGCGGCGTGGCTTGAGACACCACCGGTTGAGGTTAGGATACCCTGAGCGGCATTCATGCCCCTTAGGTCTTCCGGGGATGTCTCTATCCTGACGAGTATCACCTTTTCACCCTTTTCTGCCCATACCTGGGCATCCTCGGCGTTGAACACAGCCTTGCCTGTCGCAGCCCCGGGCCCTGCATTCAACCCCTTAGCTACAAGGGCGCCGGCCTTTAATGCCCTCTCCTTATCGTTCGGGTCGAAGATCGGCCTCATAAGCTGGTCGAGTTGCTCGGGCTTTACCCTCATTAAGGCCTCTTCCTTCTTTATCAAGCCTTCTCTAACCATATCTACCGCAATTTTAAATTCTGCAAAGGCCGTCCTTTTGCCGTTTCTCGTCTGGAGCATCCAGAGTTTACCGTTCTGGATAGTAAACTCTATATCCTGCATCTCCTTGTAATGGGTTTCGAGCTTCTTTCTTATGGAGAGAAGCTCTTTGTATATGTCGGGCATCACCTCTTCAAGGGATTTAACGGAAGGGTCCCTCTTGTCCTTTTTGTTGATGGGCAGGGGGGTTCTGATCCCTGCTACCACATCCTCCCCCTGGGCGTTCAAAAGGTATTCCCCGTAAAACTCATTCTCTCCTGTAGCGGGGTTTCTCGTAAAGGCAACACCTGTACCTGAGTTCTCCCCCATATTCCCGAAAACCATGCACTGTACGTTAACGGCAGTACCCCAGGTATCGGGGATATTATTTAACTCCCTGTATGCTATGGCCCTCGGGGTGTTCCATGATCTGAAGACAGCGGCTATTGCCCCCCAGAGTTGTTCCCAGGGGTCTTCCGGGAAATCTTTCTTGAGCCTCTTCTTGATCAGGGCCTTAAACCGTAAGACGAGGTCTTTTAAGTCCTCTGCGGTGAGTTCCGTGTCGAGTCTCACCTTCTTTTCCCTCTTCTTTTCGTCTATGATCTCCTCGAAGGGGTCATGTTCGTCCTTTGCCTCGGGTTTTAGACCAAGGACCACATCGCCGTACATCTGTACGAAACGTCTATAGCAATCGTAGGCAAAACGCTCATTCCCCGTCATCTTTGCGAGGCCCTTGACGGTCTTTTCGTTTAAGCCCAGATTGAGGACCGTGTCCATCATCCCCGGCATACTCACCCTTGCCCCTGAGCGGACGGAGAAGAGAAGGGGTTTCCGGGAATCACCGAATTTCATCCCCATGATCCCTTCGACCTTTTTCATGTGTTCCATGACCTCTTCTTTTAGGCCCTCCGGGAATGTCATGTTATTCTGATAGAAGTATACACAGGCCTCGGTAGTGATGGTAAAGCCAGGAGGTACGGGTATGCCCAGGTTCACCATCTCGGCAAGGCCGGCCCCTTTTCCACCAACAAGATTCCTCAGCTTTTCCCCGGCCTCAGCCTTATTCCCTCCGAAAAAATAGACGTATTTTTTCATGGAAGCCCCCTAATCGATGTGGATTTTAGAAAAATCACCGAAGGTGAGAAACATATCCTTTATCTTCTTCAATAGACCGAGTCTATTATTTTTTATCCTCTCTTCCTTATCCATGACAAAGACCCTGTCAAAGTAGTTATCGATCGTCCCTTTAAAACCAACAAGGAGGGATAGGGCCTCTTCGTATGCCTTTTTTTCCATGAGCTGAAAAAATCTGTCCTTTTCTGAGATGTATAGATTATAGAGGGCCCCTTCCTCAGGCTCAACGAAAAGGGAGGTATCTACGGGCAGGTCCTCTTTGATATCTTTTGTGATGTTATACGCCCTTTTAAACCCTATCACGAGTTTATTAAAATCCTCTGAAGAACGCTCATGCTCAAGGGTGAGAAGCCTTCTGTAGCCATCATATATATCGAAAGAGGCGTAAGGCAGGATGGCCTCGACAAACTCGGGGCTGTAAGATGCATCCACCATGGCAAACCTAAACCTCGTGGATATAAATTCCATCAATGCCTTTTTCGTTTCCTCTAAAGGACGCCTCTTTTTTATACCGGAGGCATAGTTGTATGCCACCTCGATCAGTCTATCTACGGAGATTGTAAGGGCTTTATCGATGATGATCCTTATGATACCTATGGCCTGTCTCCTCAAGGCGTAGGGGTCCATGTTACCTGTAGGGGTGATACCCACAGAGAAGAAGGAGGTGAGGGAATCTATCTTGTCCGCAAGGCTTACGATCGTCCCCAAGGGTGTCTTCGGTATCTCTCCATCGCTCCCCGAGGGCATGTACTGCTCCTCTATGGCCTGGGCCACATCACTATCTTCCCCCATTAGAAGGGCGTATATCCTCCCCATAACCCCTTGAAGTTCTGGAAATTCTCCGACCATATGGGTTAGAAGGTCGGCCTTCATAAGTCTCACTGCCCTCTCCACCTTTTCTTTTTCCCCGTACCCTACAACGGTTGCAAGGTAATCGGCGATCCCGAGGACCCTCTCCACCTTATCCTTTATGCTTCCCAGCCTCACATGGAAGACTATGGAGGAGAGGCGTTCATAGAGGTTTGTAAGACCAATCCTTTTGTCCTCTTCAAAGAAGAACTGGCCATCGGCAAGCCTTGCCCTTAAGACCTTTTCGTTTCCCCTTATCACATTCTTGGCATCAAGGGGTATGGTGTTGGCAAAGAAGATAAAATAGGGCAAAAGCTCCCCCTTTTCATCCCCGATGGGTATGTACCTTTGGTGGGTCTTCATCACATTTATAAGCACCTCTTTTGGGAGGAGGAGGAATTTCCTGTCAAAACTACCCTTCAGCGGATAGGGGTATTCTGTAATGTATAGTATCTCCTTTATAAGGCCTTCGTCCCTAATCGCTGTGCCCCCGGCCTCTTTTTCCAGTGTGGCAATCCCTTCATCTATCATCTTCATCCTCTCTGCCTCGGAGAGGATGATATGTTTTTCCCTTAAAATTTCTATATATCTCTTTGGGTCTTTTATCTCTATTGGCCCTGGGGAGAGAAAACGATGGCCGTAGGTGACTGTACCACTTTTGACATCCGCCACCTTAAAATCTATTACATCGCCATCGATAATGGCGAGGATCCACTGGATAGGACGGGCGTATTCGAAAAATTCCGCACCCCATCTCATCTTCTTCTGGAACGGGATCCGGGAGATCACATCCGGAAGGACTTCTCTTAAGACATCCTTTGTATCCCTTCCGGGCTCCCTCTTTTCAACTGCTATAAATTCAACACCATTTTTTACCACCCTTTTTAGGTCTTCTACGGCCACACCCTGAGATTTAGCAAAACCTGTAGCTGCCGCCGTAGGTCGATTTTGTTGATCAAAGGCCCTGTTCGCAGGAGGGCCATATTTTATCGTGAGCCCCTCTTCCTGTTTCCCCTCGAGATTGTGGATAAAGGCGGCCATCCTCCTCGGGGTGGCATAGGTTGTAATACCGGAAAAGCCTATCCTTGATGCCTTAAGCACCTCCTTAAGGAGGTTTTCAAGGCCCTCTTTTGCAGGGGTTATAAAACGGGCAGGTATCTCTTCGGTCCCTATTTCAAGGAGAAATTCACCCATTGTCATCCTTCTTTAACAGGGGGAAACCCATCTCACCCCTCTTTTTCAAATATAGTTCTGCACACATCTTTGCGAGGTTCCTCACCCGACCTATATAGTTTGCCCGCTCTGCCACGCTTATGGCCCCCCTTGCATCGAGGAGGTTGAACGTGTGGGAACATTTCAGGCAGTAATCATAGGCAGGATAGACGATACCCCTTTCCTTTATAAGCCTTAATGATTCTTTCTCGCAGGCATCAAAAAAACCCCTAAGAAAAACGGGATCCGCCTCTTCAAAGTTGAAGATCGAGTACTCCCTTTCAGGTTCTAAGAATATATCGCCGTATCTTATCTGGTCATTCCACTTTATGTCGAAGAGGTTGTCTATGTCCTGGAGGTACATGGCGATTCGCTCGATCCCGTATGTGATCTCAACCGTCACGGGGGAGAGGTTTATGCCGCCACACTGCTGGAAATACGTAAACTGGGTGATCTCCATGCCATCGAGCCATACCTCCCATCCAAGTCCCCATGCCCCCAGGGTGGGAGACTCCCAGTCATCCTCTACAAACCTAATATCGTGATAGGCTGTATCGATACCGAAGCTCTTTAAGCTCTCTATATAGATGTCCTGTATGTCCTTGGGGGAAGGCTTCATCACCACCTGAAACTGATAGTAATGCTGGAGCCTGTTAGGGTTTTCTCCGTAGCGGCCGTCCGTTGGCCTCCTCGAGGGCTGAACATAGGCGGCGTTCCAGGGTTCGGGGCCTAATGACCTAAGAAAAGTGGCGGGATGGAAGGTTCCTGCCCCCACCTCCATGTCATAGGGTTGAGAGATAACGCAGCCCTTCTCTGCCCAGAAACGCTCAAGGGCAAATATGAGATCCTGGAAGTACATGGTAAACGTCCATCTTTATAACATAAGATCTCCATTTTTGCCATTAAAAATAGCGTAAAATAACATATGAACTCTTGAGAAAAATATCCGCTTATCGTATGCTATTCTATCTAAATGATTAAGGTTGTTCATCGCAAGGGATGACCGACATAAAGAAAGGAGACGGATATGGCGATTATCGATTTTGGTGGTGTTAAAGAGACGGTGGTGACAAGGAAGGAATTCCCCCTGTCTAAGGCGAGGAAGGTATTGAAAAACGAGGTGATTGCCGTGATAGGATACGGTGTTCAGGGTCCTGCCCAGGCCCTTAACATGAAGGACAACGGTTTTAATGTGATAGTGGGACAGTCACCGGAATTCAAAAAAGACTGGGACAGGGCAGTGGCGGATGGATGGGTTCCGGGAGAGACGTTGTTCGACATCGAGGAGGCCGCAAAGAGGGGTACGATAGTACAGATGCTCGTATCCGATGCTGCCCAGAGGGCGATCTGGCCCACCATCAAGGCCTGCTTGAATAAAGGGGATGCCCTCTATTTCTCCCACGGTTTCTCTATCACTTACAACAAAAAGACCGGCGTTGTACCCCCTAAGTACGTGGATGTGATCATGGTTGCCCCTAAAGGTTCGGGACTTAATGTCCGCCGTAATTTCCTCTCCGGGGCAGGTATAAACTCGAGCTATGCGGTCTGGCAGGATGCGACAGGCCGTGCCGAGGAGAGGTGCCTCGCCGTTGGTATAGCGATCGGTTCGGGATATCTCTTCCCCACAACATTCGCCCACGAAACAAATAGCGACCTCTTCGGTGAAAGGGGGGTGCTAATGGGTTGCCTTGCCGGGGTCATGGAGGCGCAATACGAAGAACTAAGGCGGCACGGCCATTCTCCAAGTGAGGCATTCAACGAAACGGTGGAAGAGTTGACCCAGAGCCTGATACGCCTTGTAGACGAAAACGGTATGGACTGGATGTATTCAAACTGTTCATCTACAGCCCAGAGGGGGGCCCTTGACTGGAAACCAAAATTCAAGAAGGCGGTGGCCCCTGTGTTTAAGGCCCTTTATAGATCCGTTGCCTCAGGGAAAGAGGCGGAGAGGGTGATCGAGAGCTTGAGCGGGGAGAACTATCAGGAACAGCTTGCAAAAGAACTGGCGGAGATGAGGAATTCGGAGATGTGGCAGGCAGGTGCCGCGGTCAGGGCCCTCCGTCCCAAGGAGAAGGCGAAGACCATAACGAAGGATACAAAAGGGGTCACCGGGAGGGATGCATAGGGGTTGCCTAAAAAATTTAATTATAGAGATATTTGAAATTTATTGACTTTGCCTTGTTGTTTAGGTTTTAATAACGCAATTCATGGAAAACCATCCGTTATTTTACTCGATAGAGAAGGGTGGGGATTTTTTTATTTTTTAATGGAGGGAGGGAAATATGCATGCCGGCAGTAATCGTAAGAGATGGAGAGTCTTTCGAAAGCGCCCTTAAAAGGTTTAAAAAGCTATGCGAAAAGACAGGCATCTTATCTGAGATAAAAAAGAGGGAACACTACGAGAAGCCCAGTGTAAAGAAGAAAAAGAAGATGCTTGCCGCCAAAAAACGGGCGATGAAAAAGATGAAAAGGGTAATGGACAGAGGATTATACTGATCGTGGAATACAAAGCCCGGATAGAACAAGAACTAAAAGAGGCTATCAAACAGAAGGATGGGGTGAGGGTATCGGTCCTCAGGATGCTCCTCTCCTCTATAAAGAATAAAGAGGTAGAGAAGATAAGGGCCCTCACCGAGGATGAGTTTTACGGGATAGTAAAAACCTCCATAAAACAGCGTATGGAGTCCATAGAAGGATTCAAGAAGGGAAACAGGCAGGACCTTGTTGAAAAAGAACAGGCCGAGCTTGAGATCTTGAAAGGGTTTCTGCCTGCCCAACTTTCAGAAGAAGAAATAAAAAGGGAAATCGAGGGAGCGATACTTACACTGGAAGCAAAAAACCAGAAGGATATGGGAAGGGTGATAAAATACCTGATGGAAAAGTATCCTGGAAGGATTGACGGGAAAGTGTTAAGTGGGATGGTACAGAAAAGGCTATCTTCTAACTGAGGTAGTCAATTCCCTTCGATGAAGGACAAGACCCTAACATATCTCGACTATTTCAAGCTTATAGAACTCATAAAAGGATACTCAAATACACCCTACATCGACGATGCCTTACCTGACATCAAACCCCTATATGATATCAGAGAGATAGAGGAAAGACAGGGAAAAATAGAGGCGTTGATGGATGTGATAAGGTGGGATGGTCCCCTCCCCCTGTCGGGTATCCCGGATATAAGGGATATATTGAAGAAGCTCTCTGTGAAAAACATGTGTCTTGAGGCAGGGGAACTTTTGATGCTCTCTGACTTTTTGAGGGCTACCGAAGGGATAGGGGGTTTTTTGAGAAGGGCCCATGCAAAATCGGGGTATGGGGACTCTATTATCGATGGGTTAAAGCCCATACCGCAGATATCTACAAGGGTTACAAGGACGATAAACGGGGAAGGACTCATAGAGGATACCGCATCTTACGAACTCTCCAGGATCAGATCCGACCTCTTCCTGTTAAGGGAACGGATTAAAAGGCAACTCGAGAAGATCATGGCGAGGGAGAGCGTAAACCAGGTGGTCCAGGACACGTACATAGCCATAAGAAACGGCAGATACGTGATACCCCTTAAGCCGAACTTTAACCAGTTTCTAAAGGGAATCGTCCATGATTACTCCCACACCCTTAAAACCTCGTTTGTTGAACCTCTTGAATCGGTGGAGATGAATAACAGCATAAATATGCTCCAGGAAGAGGAGAGGGAGGAGGAGAGGAGGCTTTTAACAGAACTTACGGATTTTATCAGGACCCATACCCAAGAGATCGAAAGACAGCTTCTCTTGGTGAAAGAGATCGACCTATACCATGCATTTGCCCTATTCAGCATCGACTTCTCCTGTGTGAGACCTAAAGTCACCGAGGGAGGGGCCATATATATCAGAAAGGCGTACAACCCTTTTATTCTGATTTCGAAAAGGGAACAGGCAGTGCCCATAGACATAGAGATGGATGAAGAAAAGAAGGCGATGATCATAAGCGGACCAAACGCAGGGGGAAAGACCGCTGCCCTAAAGACCATAGGACTTATATCCCTTATGGCAAAGACAGGCCTTTTCATCCCCGCATCGGGTATACCAAGGGTGCCGATATATAAACATGTATTCGCCTTAATCGGTGATGAACAGGACATATCCACAGACCTTTCGAGTTTTACCGCCCATATGATGGCGATAAAGGATATATATGAAAAGGCCGAAGGCGGGGACCTCATCCTCGTCGATGAGATAGGAGGGGGGACAGAACCCCAGGAGGCATCGGCGATATCCATGGCCATCATAGATGCCTTTGTTGAGAAGGGCTGCAGGATCGTGGTTACCACCCATTTGAATCTCCTCAAGGCATACGGTTACAAAAACCCCTTTGCCATAAATGTGGCCACAGCGTTCGATACGGAGACGAAAAGACCCCTCTACAGACTCACCTACGGTATGGCAGGATACAGTAACGCCATCCATGTGGCAAAAGGTATTGCCATGCCCGAGGGTATCATAGAGAAGAGTTACACCTACCTGGACAAGCAGGAGCTCATGCTAAACGAACTCGTCGCCTCCCTTGAGTCGGCGAAACGAAAGGTGGAGGAGGAACTAAAAGACATAGAGGAGAAGAAAAAGGAGATAAAAAGAAGGCTCGAAATCATAGACTCTATGAAAAAAGAACACTTAAGGAGATTTGAATTAAGGTGTAGCGAGAAGATATTGGAGCTCGAGGCCCAGCTTGAAGAGATAAAAAGGGAGGCGGAAAGTGCGGACAGGGAGGCTTTAAAGAAGGGCATGGAGAGGGTCAAGGTGCTGAAGAAGAGATACGTAAAAAAGGAGGAGGGGAAGGAGGAGGAGATAAAGATAGGCGATTATGTGGATGTAAAGAATATGGGTATGTACGGGCAGGTGGTCGATATAGAAAAGGACGGCCAAACCTATGATGTCCTTGTGGGGAACATGAGGATCAAGGTGAAAAAGGAATACCTAAGGAAGACCGCCAAACCAAAGGTATATAAAACCCCGGGGTACAACATAAAACCCCCAGAAGGAGAGAAAACATTCGAAGAGGAGAGGGACATCCCTGAACTTAACATAATCGGTTTGAGGGTGGATGAGGCGATAAAAGAACTCGACAGGTTTGTGGACAAGGCGGTAGTTCAGGGGGTACAGAAGATCCGGGTGATCCACGGTATAGGCACGGGACGGCTTATGGGTGCCGTAAAAGACCGCCTCGAGAAGGCAAGATATGTGGACAGGATAGAGAGTAGAGGCGGGGTGACGGTGGTGAATTTAAGATGAGTTCAACCCTTGACGTTATACTCGAGAAGGTAAATATACTCGATGTGGTCTCAAAGTATGTGAACCTGAAGAAGAGGGGGAGGGATTTTGTAGGACTTTGCCCCTTCCACAGCGAGAAGACCCCTTCCTTTACCGTGAGTGTGGAGAAGCAGATCTTCTACTGTTTTGGGTGTCACGAAGGGGGAAATGTCGTAAACTTCATCATGAAGTATGAGAATATGGATTTTAAAGAGGCGATGGAGAGCATCGCCCAGGAGTACGGGATCCCCATAACAAAAGAGAAGGGGAGGAGGTCTACCTCCCTCGATGCCCTGGGAAAACTCGCCGATTATTACCATTACTCCCTGAAGGAAGCAAAACATGTCATGGAATACCTCGCGCAAAGGGGGATAGACAGTGCCACCGTCGATGAATTTAAGCTCGGTTACAGTGATAAAGAGAAGACGGGGCTTAAGGTATTTGTAAAAAAACTTGGTGTGTCGAGCGACCTTTTGTTGAGTACAGGCATACTTAGGATGAAAAACGGTGAGTTCTACGATATGTTCATAGGGAGGCTCGTGATCCCCATATTCGATGTGAATAGAAGGGTGATAGGTTTTGGGGGCAGGACCCTGGAGAAAGAAGGGCTCCCCAAATATATAAACTCTCCTGAATCATCCATATTCTCAAAGGGGACTACCCTGTTCGGGATCGACAAAACCCGTAAGTACATTACCGAGGCGAACGAAGCGATCGTTGTTGAGGGTTACTTTGATTTTATCTCCCTATATCGGGTAGGTATAAAGAACATCGTTGCCACCCTTGGCACATCAGTGACAGAGGCACAGTTGCAGAAGTTGAGGACGTATACGGAGAATATCACCCTCATGCTCGATGGCGATGAGGCAGGGATAAAAAGTAGCCTAAGGCTGATCAACCTTATGTCCCAGCTCGATATAAACGGTTCAATGGTGGTGCTCCCGGAAGGAGAGGATCCTGACAGTTTTGCGAGAAAACATGGATACGAAGCGGTAAAAAGGGTTGTAGAGACAAAAAAACCCATCATGGATTATTACTTCGATTATGTGATGGCGGACAACAGACTGGATAACCTCGAAAAGAGAAATATTTTTTTGAAGAGCGTGCTACCCCATGTGGAGGAGATAAAAGACACGATCAAAAAAAGGCTTTATATGAAACGCCTCTCCGAACTCACAGGCATCGAGGAATACCTCTTCTGGGACAGGATAAAGGGGGGGATGGGGAGGGAGAAAAAGATAGAAGAGGTCTCCTACAACATCATAGAGAAGAAGATCATAGGGGCATTGCTCGAAAGACCCCGGATGATACGAGTATTCAAAGAGAAGGGGGTGATAGAACACATAGCCCGGGAAGAAGTGAAAGAAGTACTAACGGTGCTTTTTAATTCCTTTGAAAAAACAGGAAATGTGGAGGTAAGCAGTTTTATAAGTAATTTTGTGAGGGAGGACCTGCGGAATCTAATCATCAATTCTATCTTTGATGCAAAGGGATACGAAGGGGGTGAACTGGACAAGATACTTACGGACTACCTGAGGCACGTAGAAAAAAAGTCCGTAATGGAAAAGGCAAAGATGCTTACGAAGAGACTTATGGAGGCGGAGAAGGAGAAAGATGAGAAGCTTATCGTCCAACTGCTCGAAGAGAAGCGGCGCATTCTGGCTTTTATGAAGGCGAAACCATAAAAGTGAGGTGAAGATGGCCATTAAAAACAAGAAATATCTGTTTTTCAGTGAAGTTAAGGAAGAGGATAAGGAAAAAGGACTTTTGATCTCCGACAGGGATGAAAAGGATAGTATCTTCGATGACCTGAAATATTTTGCCCTTGAAGATGAAGAAGAGCTTAAGTTTGCCGACAGTGAAGATATAGAGGATATACTCGAGGAGGGCCTTGAGGATGTCTTCTACGATGAGCCGACAAACCCTGTGAGATTATACATAAAAGACATGGCCAAACTCGTACTGCTGACAAGGGAGGGGGAAAAAGACCTCGCGCAGAAGATTGAGGAGTCAACGGAGGAGATAAAAGAGATACTCACCTTCTTTCCAGGGACAATCAAAGAACTGATCAATGCCTTCTCTGATTCAAGATTGAGGAAGATAGAGGAGAGAGAGGCCATATATGACTCAGAAGAAGACGAGGAGGAGCAGGAAGGTTTCCTCGGCCGGGATGGTGCCACCATAAATACCTTATGGGAAAAAGTCCAAAAATTAAAAGAAGAGTACGATAAAACAAAAGATTGTAGAAGCGACGATTATATAATGAAGGCAAGGGAGATTTTCAAGGAGATACCCCTTACAAAGAAGATCATAGACAGAACCGTGGACAGGATGAAAAAATATCTGGAGAGGATAGAGCGTATTGAGGCTGAGATGGAGCGATGGGAGAGAAAGAACGCCAAAAATATAAACCCCCACCTGACAATCCTTAAGGAGAGGATAAAAAGGATCGAAGAAGAAGCGGGTTTTTCTTCGGAACAGCTAAAGAGCGCCCTGGAGAGGATAGAAGAAGCGGAGAAAAAAGCAAGGGCGGCAAAGAACGAACTGATAAAGGCAAACTTAAGGCTTGTGGTGAGTATAGCGAAGAAGTATATGAACAGGGGCCTATCTTTGATGGATCTGATCCAGGAGGGAAACATCGGCCTGATGAAGGCGATAGACAGGTTCGAATACCGAAGGGGATATAAGTTCAGTACCTATGCCACATGGTGGATTAGGCAATCGATAACAAGGGCAATTGCAGACCAGGCAAGGACGATCAGAATCCCCGTCCATATGATCGAGACGATAAACAAGATCATAAAGGTTTCAAAAGAGCTCGTTCAGGTGCTGGGGAGAGAGCCCTTCCCCGAGGAGATAGCGGAAAGGGTCGGTTTTTCCGTGGATAAGGTGAGGAAGGTATTGAGGATTACAAAAGAGCCCATCTCCCTTGAGGCCCCTATAAGCGATGATGACGAGACCCACCTCGCGGATTTCATAGAGGATAAGCAGACGAAGACACCCCAGGAGAAGGCCATCGCCGATGACCTGACGGAGCAGCTTAATAAGGTACTTGCAACCTTAACCCCTAAGGAGGAGAAGGTGGTAAGGATGAGGTTCGGTTTGGGGGAAAAGTATGACCATACACTGGAAGAGGTAGGCCAGTATTTCGATGTGACGAGGGAGAGGATAAGGCAGATAGAGGCTAAGGCGTTGAGGAAGCTGAAACACCCTATAAGGGCGAAAAAATTAAAATATTTTGTAGAGGCATGATAACCGAGGGCCCTTGACAGAAAAAGGCAAAAAAGGATATTGTATACAAAATACTTTGAGACCAAGGGGGTTGTTATGGATTTCCAGCTCACAGAGGCACAGGATTTCTTTAAAAAGACCGTAGCTGATACCATAGACAGGCTTATCCTTCCCAAGGCCGATGAGATAGACGAGAAGGATGAATTTCCCTGGAATTTATGGAGGGAGTTCTCAAGGCTCGGCTATCTTGGGTTACGTTACCCCGAAGAAATAGGGGGTATGAATGCGGATAAGGTTATGTGTATGATCTTCTATGAGGAGATCGCAAGGGGTTCTGTCGGTTTTGCCCAGAGCGTGATCATGAACATCCTCATGGGCACGTACTTTTTATACAGGTTCGGAAGTGACGCAATAAAAGAGCGGTGCCTGTTCCCTGCCATGAGGGGAGAAAAGATAGCAACCATGTGTTTTACAGAGGATCAATCAGGCTCTGACCTCGGGGCCACAAGGACAACCTTTGTGAGAGACGGCAGCGGATGGAGGATAAACGGGACAAAGATGTGGATCACAAACGGTCCTATCTGTGATTTCTGTACGGTCCTTGCAACATCCGACCCAACTAAAGGCTTAAAAGGGCTAAACTTCCTCCTTGTGGAGAAGGGTACCCCCGGTTTTTCGAGCGGACAGGTGATAAACAAGCTCGGATGTCGGGGTACGGTAACGGGAGAGTTGATATTCGATAATGTATGGGTGCCAGAAGAAAACCTGCTCGGAGAGGAACTCGATAAGGGGGTCTTCTATCTCGGGGAGGTCCTCGATGAGGTGAGATTGATGACAGGGGCCATGGCCCTCGGTATAGCAAGGGCAGCGTACGATGAGGCCCTGGAGTTTGCGAGGAAGAGGATCGCCTTCGGGAAACCCATAGGGGTAAACCAGTTGATTAGGGAGAAGTTTGCCGAGATGGATACCCTTATGAACGCAGCCCGTTTGATGGTATACTACGGGGCATGGATGCTCGAAAACAATATGGAGAGCAGGATTATCGCCGCCGAAGCGAAGATGTATGCGACAGAGGTATGCCTTAAGGTTGTCGATGAACTCACAAGGATCTATGGTGCCAATGCCTTTGCCCATGAGTACAAACCCCAGAGGTTTTTCCGGGATGCCCGCTTCCTTTTATACGGAGGGGGGACCCATGAGGTCTTGAAGGATTTTATCGGAAGAACTATAATAGGAAAACTTTAAAGCCGTTTCCGAAGTTCCTTTTGTTTGCAAAACTTAATCGGGACAAAGATAGACCTTAAATAATTAAGAATTTACGGAAACATCGGGCGATAAAGGAACATGGACAAGAAAAAAGAGGGAGGTAGTTTTTAGAATGAAGATTCTTGTATTTGTCAAACAGGTAGCGGATACAGAGGCAAGGATTACAATTACAAACAATGGCAGATCCCTCGAGGTAGAAAATAAATACGCCTTGAATTTTTTTGACGAATTTGCCATTGAAGAGGCATTGAGGATCAAGGAGAGATTAAAGGATGTGGAGGTTGTCGTCTGTTCCTATGGACCCAAGAGATCCATAGAGGCCCTAAGGACTGCCATAGCGATGGGCGCGGACAGGGCGGTACTTATCGACAGTAAAGACCTCGATACAGATGACCCTCTGATTACGGCCAAGATACTGTCAGGTTTTGCAAAGGGCGATGGTTTTGATATGATACTCTGCGGCAAACAGGCGATAGATGATGAAAACGCCACAATTGGCCCGATGGTCGCAGAGATGCTCCACATACCCCACGTAGGTCTTGTAACGAAGATAGAGACACCAGAGGGGGGAGAGGTAAGGGTAGACAGGGACATAGAGGGGGGAAGACAGACGGTTAAGGTGAAACTCCCCTGTCTTTTGATCGTTCAGAAAGGCATAAACGAGCCGAGGGTACCTTTGATCACAGGGGTGATGAAGGCGATGAAGGCAAACATACCTGTTTTAGACCCTGCCACCTATGGGATTGACGTAAACTCCTGCACAAAGGAGGAGGCCAAAGTAAAAGTGGTCCGTTACGAATCTCCTGGGGGTAGACCCCCTGTTAAGTTCATAGAAGGGGCGACCGCGGAAGAGAAGGCGAAAAGGCTGATAAAGGTATTAAAAGAAGAAGCAAGAGTACTGTAAGGAGAGATGGATATGGCAAAGGATATATTTGTTTTTATAGAAGGCAAGGACGAAGGGGTACGAAAAAGCTCAATCGAACTCCTGTCCAAGGCAAAAGGTATCACAAAGAACCATAACTCGACCACATATGGAATTTTAATAGGGCCAAAGTCAGAAGAGATGGTAGATACGGTAAGGCCCTATCCCGATAAGCTCATCGTTGTGAGGGGGGATGGTCTCGATGAATATCGCTGGGATACGTATACACCTATCCTTGAGAGACTCATTAAGACCTATAGACCCTTTCTCTTCCTGGGACCGTCGACGATAACGGGAAAAGACCTTTTTCCCCGGCTCGCTGCCCGTCTTGGGGCGGCCTATATATCGGATGCAACAGGTATCGAGTTCGAAGGAGAAGAGGCATTGGTGAAAAAGGCGATGTTTGGAGGAAAGATCATATCCTGGATGGGCATAAACGAGAAAGATTGCGCCCTTGTTACGTTCAGACCGAACAGTTTCTCTATCGATAGACCCTCAGGCATGGCGGAGGTCATAGAAGAGATGGGGGATGGTAAGTCCGAGGAGGCCATAACGGTCCTCGAGACAAAAAAGACGATGGAGAAGAAGGTTGACCTCCAGGAGGCAGACTTCATAATATGCGGCGGAAGGGGGATGAAAGGCCCTGAACAATTCGGCATTATAGAGGAGATCGCCTCTCTTATGGAAGGCAGGGTTGGGGCATCGAGGGCTGTTGTCGATGCGAAATGGCGGGACTATGAGGATCAGATAGGGAAGAGCGGTAAGACCGTCTCCCCTAAATTGTATATAGGTTGCGGTGTTTCGGGGGCCCTCCACCACACCATGGGGATGGACACCTCGAAGGTTATAGTTGCAATAAACAAAGACCCGAACGCCCCGATCTTCCAGTATGCCGATTACGGTATCGTCGATGACCTCTTCGACGTACTCCCCGCATTAAAGGAAGAGTTGAAAAAGCTGAAAGAACAGGCAGGATAAGGGCAAGAGGTGATATGGAAAAGGTAGATGTGGTGATCGTGGGAGGGGGTTTATCAGGCCTCTCCTGTGCCTATAGGCTGGCGGAGAAAGACCTCCAGGTAATTGTCGTTGAGCGGGGTGATTTTCCAGGGAGCAAGAATGTAACAGGGGGAAGGCTATATATCAAACCCATTGAAGGGATCGTAGGGGATATGCTCGATGGGGCCCCTTTTGAGAGGAAGGTGGTCAGGGAGAGATGGACCTTGATGGGAGAAAAAAACTCTGTTACCGTGGACTTTACAGGGGAGAACTTAAAAGAAAATCGCCATAGCTTTACCGTTCTACGGTCAACATTCGATAGATGGCTCTCCGAAAGGGTGATGGAGAAAGGGGTCTTTGTGATACCCCGATACAGGGTCGACGGGCTTTTACAGGAAGAAGGAAAGGTGGTGGGCATAAAGGCCGGGGGGGAAGAGATATATGCAAACGTGGTCGTTGCCTCCGATGGAGTCCTTTCGTTTATGGCCGAAAAGGCAGGGCTTAAGCCGAGGATGACCCCAAAGGGGTATGCCATAGGCATAAAAGAGGTGATAGAGCTTTCAGAGGATAGGATCAACGAGCGTTTTAATGTGGGCAAAGAGGAAGGGGTTGCCCATCTCTTTATAGGGGATGTGACAAAAGGCAGGTTTGGCGGGGGATTTCTATATACAAACAGAAATACCGTCTCCCTCGGTGTTGTGGTGGGGATAAAGGCTATGATGGAGGCAAAACCCCCTATAGAACTCCATACCCTCCTCGATACGTTCAAGGCCCGTTACGAGATAGAGGGTTTTATAAAGGGGGGTAGGACCGTGGAGTACGGAGCCCACATCATTCCCGAGATGGGCTATAAGGGCATATCAAAACTATACCATGACGGCCTTATAATCACAGGGGATGCCGCAGGTTTTGCCCTGAACATGGGTATTACCGTGCGGGGTATGGAATTCGCCATCGCCTCGGGGATAATGGCCGGAGAGACGATCTTAAAGGCCCACTCCACAGGGGATTATTCTGTTAATACCCTCTCCCAGTACGGGGAAATGCTGAAGAGTTCCTTTGTTATTAAGGATCTGTACAATTTCAGGGAGATGGGGGATTTCCTGGACAGGGACGAGGTCTTTTCCCTTTACCCGAGAAGCATCCCTGATATGATAGAAAAGGTGGTGTGGTTTGATGAGGGGCCAAAAGAGCGGATCGGGGCCACACTGTGGAAGGCCGCGAAGGGATCGGGGTTGATGGGACTCAATACATTAAAACTCCTTTTGGGCCTAAAAAAGGTATAGAGCGACTTATAAGGAGATTAGATGAAGATAGAAGAGAAACTTGCCCTAAATGCCTTCAAGACGGACAGAGAAAGCCATATAAAGATCAACCAGGAGATATGTCGAAAGGCATGCAAAACAAGGTACTGCCTCTATGTGTGTCCGGGGCATCTTTACTCATACGATGAAGACAGGGCAGAGATATCCGTAGAATTCGCCGGCTGTCTCGAATGCGGAACGTGTATGATCGCCTGTAGGGAAGGCGCCATCGAATGGTCATACCCGAAAGGGGAGTTTGGTGTCCAGTACAGGTATGGATGAGTATGTCGAAACTACCGCAATTCCCCACCTTTAAAACGATAGGGATAGAGGATAGACCTTTTTTTATAGATCTTTTACACGAGTTGAAACCGGTTATCTCGGAATGGACATTCACCAACCTTTTTATCTGGCGAAAGCTCCACGGTTTTATCTGGTCTTTGTATAAAGACTGGCTCATTGTTTTAGCGTCCGATGTGGAAGGACATATCTATGCCATGGAACCCCAGGGGCCTACTCCAAAAAAAGAGGTGGGCCTTTATGTGCTTCAGTGGCTCTTTGATGAGAAAAAAATCAAGGAACCATCTATTGAAAGGGCAGGAAAGGATTTTGCCGCAGAATTTTCTGGAGAGAAGGGTATCGAGGTTACACCCATGAGGGAGCATTTCGATTATATCTATCTCAGGGAAGACCTCGTAAACCTCGCGGGCAACAGATACCGCTCAAAGAGAAACCACATAAATCAACTCATAAGGTCATACAGATTAGAATACTCGGAGCTTAAGCGAGAACACCTAAATGATTGTATTCAACTCCAGGAAAGGTGGTGTTTTTTAAAGAGGTGTGAAGACGACCTGAACCTTTTGAGTGAATGGGGTGCCGTAAGCGAAATCTTAGAACACTACGAGGAACTCGAGGTAAAGGGGGGCGTGATAGAGATAGAAAATAAGGTGATGGCATTTACCATCGGGGAGATGTTAAACGAGGACACCGCCGTTGTCCACATAGAGAAGGCGGATCCCCAAATTCCAGGCCTTTATCAGGCGATCAACCTTATGTTCTGCGAGAAGGCATGGGAAGGGGTAAGGTTTATAAACAGGGAACAGGACTTAGGTTTACCAGGCCTCAGGGAGGCAAAACTCTCATACCACCCCCATCATTTTGTTGAGAAGTATAAAATATCCCTTATTCCATCATAGGGTTTAATTTTTCAACCCCTTTTCTTGATTTTCCCATATCAAAAGGGTATAATCTCGCAAAATTAGGAGAGGTGACCGAGTAGGCCGAAGGTGCTCGCCTGCTAAGCGAGTGTACGGCTAAAACCGTACCCAGGGTTCAAATCCCTGCCTCTCCGCCAGTTTTCTATTGACAAACCATATGCATTTTAAAATATAATGTAGTCCCGTGGATACCATAGCCGACTTTTACCCAGTCTTGGTTTTTGCAATCGTGGCGGTAATTTTTACCATCGCCCCTGTCGTTATCTCTTACCTCATCGCACCGAGAACAAAGGGAAAGAAGACCTATGTGACCTATGAATGCGGGATAGAACCCTTTGGGGGGGCATGGATCAGATACAGCATACTCTACTACATCTATGCCCTGATCTTTATCGCCTTTGATGTGGATGTGCTCTATCTATTTCCTGTTGCCACGGCTTACACAAAAAAGGGAAATACCTATGAATTTTACACCCTTTTGGTGTTTATACTGCTCCTCGGATTAGCCCTGGTTTATGCCTGGGGGAAAGGGGTCTTCAACTGGAAACGGAAGGACCAATAATAAGATTCGGGATACTGGAGAAGGTACTTAACCTTGCAAGGGCAAACTCCTTATGGCCCATGACATTCGGACTCGCCTGCTGTGCCATAGAGATGATGGCCACCGCTATGGCGAGATTCGACATAGACCGATTCGGCGCAGGGATATTCAGGGCAACACCGAGACAATCGGACCTGATGATAGTGGCAGGAACGGTGACCAAGAAGATGGCCCCTACGGTTGTCACCCTCTATGAGCAGATGCCCTCCCCAAAATGGGTTATAGCCCTCGGTAACTGTGCCATATCAGGAGGTCCCTTTGTCTTTGAAGGTCAGTATAACCTTGTCGAAGGGGTTGATCTACTGATCCCCGTCGATGTCTATGTACCAGGATGCCCCCCGAGACCTGAAGGTCTCCTCGAGGGGCTTATGAAAATAGAGGAGAAGATCACAGGAAAGAGGAGATTCCCCGTACCGGATAAGAGATGGTAGAGATAGAGGAACTGAAAAGACTATTCCCAAGGGCAGAGATTGCAGAGATACCATATGAAGAGAGGGGTTACCATCTATCCATAGCAGTAGAAAAGGGCGATATTCCCGATGTGGCGGATACCTTTGCAAAAAAAGGGTGTTACCTTTTCGACCTCTTCTGTGTGGACTATCTCGATTTTCTCGAACTCGTCTATTTCTTTAATAACCATAGTGCCCCCTACCGTATAAAGGTAACGACAAAGCTCGACCCCGAACAACCCACAGCCCCTTCCATTTCCCGTATTTTTACGATCGCCCACTGGTACGAGAGGGAAATCCACGAGTTTTTCGGTGTTTTCTTTGAGGGCCACCCAAACCTCACATACCTTTTTCTCCATGAGGGGATCGATTTCTACCCCTTAAGGAAGAAACAGGTCAAGGTCTCAGAAGAGGACAAAAAGAGGCTGATGCCCAAACCCCCGGGCGAAGAGGAGGACACATTTTTTATCAACCTCGGGCCACAACACCCAAGTACCCACGGTGTATTGAGGGTGATATTGAAGATGGACGGGGAATACATCCTCTGGGCCGAACCTGTTCTCGGATACCTCCACAGGATGCACGAGAAGATGGCGGAGAACAGGACATACCAGCAGTTCCTCCCAAACCCCGGAAGGATGGACTACATGGGGGCCTTAAATTTCAACCTCGCCCATGTGAAGGCCGTTGAGAAGCTCTGTGGCATTGAGGTACCCGAAAGGGCAGAGTATGTAAGGACGATCACCTGCGAACTGAACAGGATAGGGAGTCACCTTTTGTGGCTCGGGGCCTTTCTTGCAGACTTAGGGGGACTCACACCCTTTCTCTACGTCTTCGATGACAGGGAGCAGGTCCTCGATATACTGGAGGCGGTTACGGGCTCAAGGCTCACATACTCCTATTTCCGTTTTGGGGGGCTCTATAACGATGTGGACGGTGAATTTATCGAAAAGACGAAGAGGTTTATAGAAAGGCTAAGGGGCCGTTTCGATATGTACAACAGGTTGATCACGGGGAACGTGATCTTCATAAACAGGGTAAAGGGTGTAGGCATAATGGATGAGGCTCTAATCAGAAGATACGGCTCTTCAGGTCCTGTGATAAGAAGTACGGGCCTCCCGTACGACATAAGAAAAAAAGAGCCTTATGCGGCTTACAGAGACATAGATTTTGAGATACCCACAGGGGTAAATGGCGACAACATGGACCGTTATATGATTAGGCTAAAGGAGATGGAGATAAGCCTAAACATCATTGAGGAGGCGATAAACAGGCTTCCCGACGGTCCGTACAGGGCAGAAAAACTACCGAAGAAACTAAAACCCCCTAAGGGCGATCTCTTAAGTACCGTTGAGTCACCAAGGGGGGAACTCGGGGTGTATATAGTAAGTGACGAGACGGAGATACCCTATAGGATGAGGTGGAGGGTACCGTCTTACTCAAACCTGATGACGTTTCCTGAGCTTGCAAGGGGTTGTCTGATTGCGGATGCCATAGCGATCCTCGGTAGCTATGATATCGTGGTGCCGGAGATCGATAGATGAGATTACTCTTCGAGGGAATCGATACTGATGACTGATGTCCTGAAAATAGCGGTGGAAGCGATAGGACAGGATACCCTAAGGGTGATCCTGGGTCTCATAGGGGTTTTGATCCTCGTTGTGATAAACGCCCTCATGCTCACGTGGGCGGAGAGGAAGGTCGCCGGCCACATGCAGAGAAGGATTGCGGCAAAAGAGGTGGGGCCCTTCGGTCTCATCCAGCCCATCGCAGATAGCTTAAAGCTCCTGGGGAAAGAACTGATAACCCCCATGAAGGTCGATAGGGTACTCTATTTCCTTGCCCCTGTGATCTGTTTTATTCCTGTCCTTGTTTCCTTTGTGGTGATCCCCTTTGGTGAGGGACTCCAGGTCAGGGACATAAACGTGGGGATCCTTGTGATCCTCGCCTTCTCCTCCCTGTCGGTGCTCTCCATATTTATAGCAGGGTGGGGATCGAACAACAAATACTCCCTTATAGGTGCCGCAAGAAGTGTGGCCCAGAACATCGCCTATGAGGTGCCCCTGCTTCTATCCCTGCTTATCGTGGTGATTATGGTAGGCTCCCTCTCTCTTAAAGACATCGTTGAGGCCCAGAAAGGCATGTGGTTTATCCTCTATCAGCCCATCGCCTTTCTTATATACTTTATCGCAGGGGTTGCCGAGACGAACAGGACACCCTTTGACCTCCCGGAGGCGGAGAGCGAGCTTGTCGCCGGTTTCCATACCGAGTATTCCGGCATGAGGTTCGCCATCTTTTTCCTTGCAGAATACACAAACATCATGATCATAAGTGCCGTTGCCACCACTTTCTTCCTCGGGGGCTACTTGGGGCCATATCTTCCGGGTATCGTCTGGTTTCTTATAAAGACGTATTTCCTCGTCTTTGTGATCCTGTGGTTCCGCTGGACTTTTCCCAGGGTGAGGTTCGACCAGTTACTCAATTTCTCGTGGAAGATCCTGATACCTGTCTCCTTCATCAACCTCATCGTGACAGGAGGCATACTTAAATTATGACAAAGGTTACCGAAATCATAAAGGGGGCTGCCTCCCTTATCATCGGCATGGGTGTGACGATAAAGGCCTTTTTCAGCCCTGTTGTGACCGTCCAATACCCGAGGCAGACCATAGATATCACCCCCCGATTCAGGGGGCATACAAAGCTCCTCGGGGACGAGGAGATGCCAGAGCGGACAAAATGTGTGGCCTGCGGGATATGTGCAAAGAATTGTCCCTCCCGCTCCATAAAGAAGGTGGAGGGGGAGAAGAAGGAGGGGGAGAAGAAGAAGACGGCTACAACCTATATCCTCGATTTTACCACATGCAGTCAGTGTGGTATCTGCGTTGAGTCCTGTCCCTTCGATGCCCTTGCCTTTTCTGCGGATTATAACCCCGCCGGTTACTCAAGGGAAGATTTTCTCTATGACCTTGTAAAGGAATACGAAAAGAGGAAGAAGGTATAATGGGTGCCGCTGAGATAATATTCATCATAATTGCCCTTTTCACTATGATCGGTGCGTTAATGACCGTTCTATCGGGATCCCTGATATATGCGATGATGGGGTTGATTTCGACCCTTTTCGGGGTTGCCGGTCTTTATATATACCTAAACGCCCCCTTCCTCGCCATGATGCAGATACTCATTTATGTGGGGGCTGTCTCCATTCTGATCGCCTTTGCGATCATGCTCGCCGGGCCTTTTACCATGAAGCCAAAAGAATGGACTACGGTAACGAAATTTATAGGTTCCATCGTTGTCTCCGTTGTCTCTTTTGTGCTTGTCTTCAGGGCCATCATGCAAACCCCCTGGGTCCAGGGGAAAATCAAGAACTTTAACGTAACGACAAAAGACTTGGGGCGCATTTTTCTGGACAGACTCGCCTTTCCCTTTGAGATCATCTCCCTCCTCATCGTGATCGCCATCATAGGGGCCATCATGCTCGCCCTTTTTTCAAGGAGGCAGGGATGACAGGGGGATACCTATTCAACAACCTCTACATCTATCTTTTTCTCGCCCTCTTTCTCTTATGCACAGGCATACTCGGTGTCCTCTTCAGAAAGACCCTGATCGGTATGCTCATATCCTTAGAGCTTATCTTAAACGGTGCGGGGCTCAACCTCGTTGCCTTAAACAGGTTTGTCTCCCCGGAGGACGGATACGGTGTGGTCTTCACCCTGTTTATAATGGGTATTGCCGCCAGCGAGACGGCGATAGCCCTGGGTATCATCATCCTTGTGTTTAGAAAGTATAGACACATAGAGGGGGAAAAACTAAAGGAGATGAAGGATTAAGGCATGGCCATAGAGAGTATAAAACCCCTTGTACCTATTATCATCGTCTTTGTAACGACGATCCTCATCATGTTAACGAAAAGACGGGAGAACTTAAGGGAGGCCTGGTCTGTGGCAGGCTCTGTCCTTACGTTTCTCTCTGTAGTATCCATGGTCCCCGCAATCCTCGGGGGTCATATATACACATATACCATTTCGACGATTGCCCCGGGCATATCCTTTAGCCTCAGGGTCGATGGACTCTCCCTTGTCTTCGGTATTATCTCCTCCTTCCTCTGGATCTTCGCCACCTTCTACAACATAGGTTATATGAGGTCCTTAAAAGAGCATGCCCAGACGAGGTATTACGCCTGTTTTGCCGTTGCGATACTCGGGGCACAGGGCGTCTCCTTTTCGGGGAGTCTCTTCTCCCTATATCTATTCTACGAGATCATCACCATCTTTACCTATCCTCTCGTTGCCCATCACCAGGACGAGGAGGGATACGCAGGGGGTAAAAAGTACCTCGTCTACCTTATGGGGACATCGAAGGGGCTATTATTGCCTGCCACCGTACTCACATACGTACTGACGGGGACCCTCGATTTTTCAAGGGATATTATAAACGGTGTCTTCCCCAGAGATGTAAATGCCCTATGGGTTACGGTTACATACTGGCTCTTTCTCTTCGGTTTTGCCAAGGCCGCGATCATGCCTTTCCATAACTGGCTCCCCTCCGCTATGGTGGCCCCGACTCCTGTGAGCGCCCTTCTGCACGCCGTTGCCGTTGTGAAGGCCGGGGTCTTCTGTATATGCCGGGTACTCTTATCCACTTTCGGTATCGGCCTTCTCCAGAACTTAAACCTCGGGATATGGACTGCATATGTCGCTTCCTTTACGATAATCACCGCCTCTGTGATCGCCCTCACAAAGGACGACTTAAAGGCGAGGCTCGCCTATTCTACGGTAAGCCAGCTCTCCTATGTTGTTCTCGGTGTCGCCCTCCTCGACCCTGCTGGGATTACAGGGGGGATTATCCATATAGCAAACCACGGTTTCAGCAAGATCACCCTTTTCTTCTGTGCAGGGGCCATATATGTGGCCACCCACAAGAAGAAGATAAGCGATATGGAAGGGATCGGTTATGCGATGCCGGTCACAATGGGGGCCTTTGCCATCGCCTCTTTGAGCATGATAGGGGTGCCTCCTGTGGCAGGCTTTGTCAGTAAATGGTATCTCCTAAACGGGGCCTTGGAGATAAAGAACATGCCCATCGTGGTAGTGCTTATGGCAAGCACGATATTGAATGCCGGGTACTTTGCCCCCATCACCATAAAGGCGTTTTTTCAAGGGAGAAGCCCAGGATGGAGTCGAGACGGTATCAGGGAGGCACCAATGACGATGGTCATCCCCCTTGCCCTTGCCTCCCTTATCTCTGTGGCGATAGGTATCTTCCCTCAGTTCTTTATGGAGATCATAGGGAGGTTTCTCCGTTGAGGATTAAATGTTTATATGGGGTTCGATAAAATGGAGATCGTGAAATATATCGAGATATTAAGGAATAACATGAAAACCTTGAAGAAGGTGCTCATCGCCTACCTTGTGGCCCTTGTCCTGTTCGATGTTCTCCTCCCGAGGGATGAGGCCCATGCCCATTACTTTGTGGATAAGGTCTGGGCATATTGGACCTTCTTCTCCATTGCGGGCTGTTTTCTCCTCATCAAGGTGGCAAAGGGCATAGCCCATACCTTTCTCTCAAAGGATGAGGATTACTATGGATAGATGGCTCCATCCTGCGATATTCTTCTTTCTCGGCAGCCTTATCCTCCCTTTTGTAAAGGGGGAAAAGGCAAAGAAGTTCCTCATCCTCCTCATCCCGGCCCTTTCGATCGTGGATGTGGCATTGATGGGGGAGGGTGTATACGGTGTGTACAATTTTCTCGGCACGACCTTAACCTTTGGCAGGGTGGATAAATTAAGCCTTGTCTTTGCCTGGGTCTTTGTGATCATGGCATTTCTCGGGGCCCTCTATGCCCTCCATGTGAAAGAGGACGGACACCATATTGCCGCCAACTTTTATGTGGGGAGTTCGTTGGGTGCCATATTCGGCGGAGACTATCTCACCGTATTCATCTTCTGGGAGATCATGGCCTTCTCCTCCGTCTTCCTCGTATGGTACAGAAAGGAGAGGCGCTCCATAGAGGCAGGCTACAGGTACCTTTTGGTCCATGTGTTCGGGGGGCTCCTCTTTTTTGCCGGCATGATGCTCTATTACTATAAGACAGGGAGCCTCGCCTTTGACAGAATACTCCCCGACAGGGCAGGGCTTGCGGAATACCTGATTCTCGCCGGTTTTTCCTTAAATGCCGCAGTGCTGCCCCTCCATGCATGGCTCCCCGATGCGTACCCCGAGGCAACGGTAGAGGGAGCGGTATTTATGTGTGCATTCACCACAAAGACCGCGGTCTATGTCCTCGCAAGGGGTTTTCCGGGCTTTGAGGTCCTCGCCATCCTCGGTACGGCTATGACCGTATACGGGGTGTTCTATGCAGTGATCGAGAACGACATGCGCCGTGTCCTCGCCTATCACATCATAAGCCAGGTGGGTTACATGGTGGCAGGGGTGGGGATAGGAACGGAGCTTTCCTTAAACGGCGCCTGTGCCCATGCCTTTGCCCATATCCTATATAAGGCCCTCCTCTTTATGGGGGCAGGGGCTGTACTCTATATGGCTGGTACCGCAAAGCTCTCAAAACTCGGAGGTCTCTATAGATACATGCCCCTTACCATGGTCTTCTATGTGGTCGGGGCCATTTCCATCTCGGGCTTCCCCCTCTTCAGCGGTTTTGTCAGTAAATCCATGATAGTAGCCTCTGCCCATGAGAAGGGAAGGATTATGCTCATGTCCCTTATGAACCTCGCAGGGATAGGGACCTTCCTTTCTGTAGGATTGAAGGTCACATATTTTGCCTTCTTCTCAAAAGAAGAGGCGCCGATTAAGGCAAAAGAACCCCCGAAGAATATGCTCTGGTCTATGGGTCTCACCTCGTTCTTATGTTTTGCCATAGGGGTATACCCAAAGATGCTGTATGTGCTCCTCCCCTATGGGGCAGAATACCACCCCTATACCCTCTCCCATCTGTCAGAGGTACTCCAGATACTCTCCTTTACAGGGCTTGTCTTCTTCCTCCTCGTCCATAAGCTAACCCCTGAAGAGAAGATAAACCTCGACCTCGATTATTTCTACAGAAAAGGGGGATGGCTCTTCTTGAGACTCGATGAAAAGGTAATAGCGGTGATAGACGCCTTCTGGGGGGAATTATACAAGTTGCTAGGCCTTAGGCTACTCTTTAAGAAGGCGGATTTTTCTTATGGTTTTGACAGGCTTGTGATAGACGGGATTGTAGACGGAAGCGCCGAGGCAGCGAGAGGCCTTGGGGGATTTGTAAAGAGGTTGCAGACAGGGAGGGTTCAGGCTTATATAGGCCTTTCCCTTCTCATATTCGTTTTTGTGGTCTGGTTTTTGATATATGGTCTGTGAAAGGTTTGCCGATATGCAACAGTATCTCATAATGAATATGCTCGATTTTCCGGTCCTATCCACCACTATATTCCTGCCCCTTGTGGGAGGGATACTGATACTTCTTTTGAAGAACGACAGTATCATAAGGATCACCGCATTTATCACCACCTTGATCACATTTTTCATCTCCCTTGTCGCCTATGGGAATTTTAACCCTGGAACACACCATTTCCAGTTGGGGGAACATCTCCCCTGGATACCTGCCTATGAGATAAACTATACCCTGGGTGTAGACGGCATCACGATCTTTCTCATCCTACTTACAACCGTCTTATCCCCGATATGTGTCCTCTCCTCCTGGGAGGCGATCAAGGAAAGGGTGAAAGAGTTCATGTTCTGCATACTCCTCATGGAGACCGCGATGATCGGGGTATTCTGTTCCCTCGATTTTATCCTCTTCTACCTCTTCTGGGAGGCCATGCTGATACCCATGTACCTTCTTATAGCGATATGGGGGGGACCGAGAAAAGATTACGCCTCGATAAAGTTTTTCATATACACCCTCTTTGGAAGTGTCTTCCTCCTTGTGGCGATCATCGCCATATATCTCACAAACGGAACATTCAGCATACTCGCCGCCATGTACAGGAGTTACCCCTTTAGCTTTCAGATGTGGGTATTTCTTGCCTTTGCCATCGCCTTTGCGATCAAAGTGCCCATGTTCCCCTTCCATACATGGTTACCTGCAGCCCATACAGAGGCCCCTACCGTCGGAAGCGTCTTCCTCGCCAGTGTGCTCCTTAAGATGGGTACCTACGGCTTCATAAGGTTCTGTCTCTCCATAACCCCGTCGGCGAGTGTATATTTTGCCCCTTTGATGATCACCCTCTCTGTAATCGGTATCGTATACGGCGGTTTTGTCTGTCTCGCCCAGACGGACATGAAGAAGTTGATAGCCTATTCGAGTGTCGCCCACATGGGTTTTGTCACCCTCGGCATATTCTCCTTCACCCTTTTTGGATTCGAAGGGGCCATGCTCCAGATGCTGAACCACGGGGTGACAACAGGCGCCCTCTTTCTTTGTGTAGGTATTATCTACGAGAGAACCCATAGCAGGGAGATTTACGATAATGCAGGACTCGGTAAAATCATGCCCATATACGTGGGCTTTTTCGGGTTTTTTTCGATCTCCGCCTTTGCCTTTCCAGGGACAAACAACTTTGTCGGAGAGATATACGTCCTTATCGGCACTTTTATAAAACATAAGACAGCAGGCTTTTTTGCTGTGGCAGGGGCGGTAATCGCAGCGGCGTATATGTTGAGGTTATTAAAACAGATAGTCTGGGGCAGGGAGGACAGAAGGGTGATCAAGGACATGACCCCAAGGGAGGTAATTTATCTAATCCCCCTTGTTCTTTTTGTCTTATGGGTCGGCTTTTTCCCGAAACCTTTTGTCACAGTTATGGAAAAATCACTCTCCCACCTTTTGACATACGTGAGAACTTATTATAATTGAGGGATTATATATGGTGATGCTCCCGGAGTTATCGATATGCTTTTTTTCCATCTTCTTTTTGTTTAGCTCGATAGGCAGAATAAGGGATGGTTTGATACTTAAACTTGCAAAGGCCCTCTCTCTTGTCGTTTTACTCCTCACCGTATTTAGTATCGGGGCAAAAGGGGAGATGTTCTACGGGGCAATAAGGGTTGACCTCTTCTCCCAGATATTCAAAACATTAATAGCCCTTGGATTCTCCATCGTTATCCTGATGTACGGGGAGAAGGATGAGGTGGAAAGGGAGTATCTCTCAGAATATTTTATGTTCCTCGGATTTTCAGCCCTTGGGCTCATGATGCTTGTAAGTTCTGTTGAGCTTATCTCGATCGTCATATCCCTCGAGATATCCTCCTATAGCCTCTATGTGATCCTACCGCTACGTAAGGGGCAGACGAGGATACAGGTTGAAGGTAGTGTAAAATACCTGTTCTTTGGAGCAGTCTCAACGGGGATCATGCTCTTCGGTATGGGCTACCTATACGGACTCTCCCGTTCCACATTCCTTGTGGATATAATAAGGATCTTCCCCGGAATACTGGAAACACCTGTTGGGCTTATCGCCCTTATCTTTACCCTGACAGGATTTTTTTTCAAACTCTCCCTCTTCCCCTTCCATTTCTGGTCTCCCGATATCTATGAAGGGGCATCAAATACCACAACCACATTTATAGGGACCCTACCTAAACTCGGGGCGGCGGCCCTTCTTTTGAGAATCACCCTCCTTGCATCCCCGGGGAATCAACAACTTATAAACATTTTAATTGTCCTTTCCGCCCTATCCATGACCTTCGGTAATTTCGTCGGTCTCGTCCAGAAGGATATAAAGAGGCTTCTCGCTTATTCCGGCATTGCCCATGCGGGATATTTACTATTGGGGATCATTGCCCTCAACAGAGAGGGAGCGGCCTCTGTGATCTTTTACATCACCATTTACCTGTTTATGAACCTCGCCTGCTTCTACGTATTGATCCTACTCTCAAGGACAGGGGAGAACATCACCTTGAATGATCTTGTGGGCCTATCGAGGAGATCACCCCTTCTTGCCCTTTTGCTCGCCGTATCCGCCTTTTCCTTGGCAGGCATCCCTCCCACAGGAGGTTTTACAGGGAAACTGTTCCTTTTGACAAGCGCTTTCAAGGCAGGCCATCTGAATATAGTGATTATAGGGGCGGTAAATACGGTGATATCCATCTTCTATTACCTGAACCTCGTGAGGATGAGCTATTCAAAAGAGTCCTCGGTACTTATGCCCCTTACCCTTTCAGGACACGAAAAGGGTCTGTGCTATATTTTGATATTCCTCATTCTTTTTATGGGGGTCATGCCTTTCGGTATCCTTGAGATATTTAAATTCTCCATCCCTTAAGGACATCACCACTCCACCCCTTCCTGGGCCTTGATACCGGTTTGATAACCGTGTTTTATAGATACCATCTCCGTTACCGTATCCGCCAAATCGACAAGCCCTTTTGTTGCCCCCCTTCCGGTGAGTACCAATACCGAGCCATCGGGGGCCTCTTTTATCACATTTATCACATCCTCCTCCTTTATGAGCCCGTAGACGATGGCATTGCAGATTTCATCGAGGATATAGACGTTATATCGCCCCTCATGGAATAACCTCTTTACGTTTAAGAGCCCATGCTCTGCAGCCTTTTTATGTGCATCGAATTCAGGAGAACCTTTTTTTGGGACAAAACCAAGCCCTACCTGTATAATATCGATACCCTTCATGGATGAGATGGCAGAGAGTTCCCCAGAATGTTTATCTGCCTTTATAAACTGGAGGATGACGACCTTTTTGTTGTGGCCCAGGGCCCGTAAGGCAAGCCCAAGGGCAGCGGTGGTCTTTCCTTTCCCGTCACCGGTGAATATTATGACCCTGTTTTTACCCTTTGTTTTCATCTAGTTAATTAGAATACATATCTACGGTAAAGTGCAACCATTAAATAATCTTTAAGTATAACTTGCCAGGCTATAGAGGGGATTGGAACTGTTCAAAGCCATGCCTTTCCTTCTGAAATTCTTTACCTTTTTGTCAACCCTGTCCCTATCGTCACACATTCGGTTAAAAACAAAAATCTTGCAGAAAGGTAATGTCAAATTATAGACATAATTTTTTTTGATTTATATCTAAAGACGTCAAAAATATGACATATAGATTTTATTGGTTTTAAGTATTTGCCTTTTTTACTACTTTTTTTAAACTATTATTGGCATTGTTTTTGCACAACATATACTAATCCTTCTAACCCTCTTCGATGAAGGGCCTGCTTTTTATCTCTTTATTAAAGACGGGAAAGATGGGCGTGAGTAGTTTGATGATGTAGGTGCTGGAGCGATGTTTTACTATTTTGATAAACTCTTAAAACGAGAAGGCACTGTTTGAGGCCTAATATGAAACAATACCTAATATTGCGGTGCAGTATATGAGGGACAAACCACTTAAAGAAAGCAGGAGCTGTCTTAAAAGACCTGAAAAGATCTTCAAATTTAGAAAATTAATACGGAAGGTATACCATGAGATTTAAACCGATTAATCTGTTTAGGAAGGCGGGATTTGTAAGTATCCTTTTGGGTATTTGCATGTTGCTACTGCCACAATTAGCAGGGGCTGTTACCTTAGATACAGGGTTTGGTAATTTAGCCCCTAATTTCTCTATTTATGCAGTAGCGT
>JAOAGQ010000027.1 GCA_026415675.1 Syntrophorhabdaceae bacterium | reverse complement strand
CCTGCCTGGTCTTCTATGTGTATCTTGTTACCTGAGGCAGTGGTGATGATGGATTTGGTGGAGTTTACAGATGATACAGGGCTTGGATTCTCAGGGTTAGGGACAGAGGCAGCAATGACCGGTTGATCCGGGTCTCCATCGATGAAGGTGAGAAGCACCTCTGTATCCTTGTGTAAGGGGAAGTGCATACCATGGTCAGAGCCTATATAAGGGGTTGCCATTCTTATCCAGGTAGAGGCCTTACCGTTTCTTCTCCCTGATATATCAAAGGGCAGTATTATCTTGTATCTACCGTGTTCATCGAGCTCTGCGTATTGACCTGAACCTGCAGCATCTATCTTTGCCGAGATGGTACCTGATATACGTGGTTTCGGGGTGAGACGCTCAGGTCTATACTGTATATCTGATGATATGGCATGGAAGGGATTTCTGTAGAAGGGGTTCTCCCTTGTTCCTATATTAAGACCTGATATGAGATAGCCTGTCTGGTCTCCATGGTGATACACCTCTGTTACAAGGTAGGTCTTATTAAAGTCAGGTCTATAGTGGTCTTTTAGGACAAAGGTAAAACCTGGTAATATGGACGGGACTGAGCTTTCTCCTTTAAATATTTCCTGTCTGCATTTTATGGACTCTGCCCTTATCTTTGCAAGGCGATTACCCTCTTCAGGGGTCTTTATATGGTCTCCATAGTAGTATATCTTGCCCCTTCCGTTCTCATCTATATCTGCAGTACCTGTTATATCAAGGGATGGTTTCATGTAGTTGTAGTCTTTTATGAGTATGCTGGAGGGGGTGAGGTTATATGTGCAGGTAAAGGAACGGACAACCTCTTTCTCATGGAATGCCTCAAGACCTGATGGAGGGGAATAGAAGAGGGTGCTTCCTTTGGGAGATGGTGTATGGGCTATCTTTGTATCTGTGAATATTACCTTCTCATGGGTATCGGTCTGTTCAAAGTAGTAGTAGATACCCTCTCTCTCACACCAGCGGGATATAAAGGCAAGGTGGCTCTCTCCATACTGGCATACATAGTCTATGGGCTCATATGAACCATTTACACGGATGTCAAAGTCCATCTGGGTTAGACCACCATCCTTAAGACATGCCTCTATAATCTCCGGGATGGTCTTATCAAGGAAGACCTGGTTGTGATAGGTAAAGGAAAGCCATAATAGACGGGGTACAAGGTGGGCACGGTATATGGCACAGGTGCTTACCTCCTGGAGCTGTTCAAAGGAGAGGAGGATTCCATTATATGTTACATCTTCACCTTCATCCCTGTGAAAGGTAATAGCTGCAGGGGAGTTGATGACACCCTTTAAGTCTATCTCCTTATTGTCTGAGATAAGGAGTATGTCAAAGGCATAGCACTTAGATATACCTTCTTTGCCTTCTAAGCTTATGACACCGAAGGTATCTACAGGTAGTGCCTTTGAGGTGAATGAGAATTTTTTAGAGGTGAGGTAGGTCATGGGGGGCTACCATAATAAATCCAATGTGACTTTGCGTTGTTCAGCAAGAACCGAAGAAGGCGGGGTAAGGCTGATCCTCATTATAGTTTTACCTTCGGCCATTAAGGGTTCAATAGAAAGGTCAGAAGGTGGATTATGTCCTGTTCTTGTAAAGAAAGAGGATATTGCCTCCATCAAAGACAGCGCTACCTCTTCTGGCTTGATTTCTAACCCTATAAAATCTCTTGATTTAATAAGAAAATGTATAAGGGATGATGTAAAGCACTGGAGGCTTACAGATTCACCAGAGATTGTCCTTGCAATTGGTATATATGCCATATCCTTCATGGCCACACCAGCGAGGACTGTAATCCCAATCTCAGCAAACTGCCTTATGCGGTCAGATGTGATTAAGGCCTCAGTAGGGGCCATTCTGTTATCTTCTTGTTTTAATAAGCCAAGGTCTTCAATCTTAATATTTTCTATATCGGTAAATCTTGTAGGTAGCCCGAAGCGTTTTACACTCTTTGCCATAAGTGCCCCCACTGCCCAGACCGGACTTATAAAGGGAGGGGATTTTTCCGTAAAATATGTTATCCGAGGTCTTAAATCATCTCCATAAGCAAAGCGGACAAGAAATCGATTACATGCTGCCACAAGCCATTGACCTCCTGGGGTTTCTCTTAATTTGTTCCATTTTGCATAGATATCTTTCTCTGTATATGTTTTAAGGTATGGCAATCTATGCAATTGATTCCAGTTATCAATATGGAAAAACTGTGGGGTAAGCCATAAAACAGTGGGTACAAGGAGGGTGCTGGCAAACTCACCGACCTTCTCAATGAGTTCAATAGAGACCACTGAATTATCAAAAGGAAAATCAATGAGAACAAGCCCTGGCGGCTCAGGGGAAAAATCCTCTGTTAGTTTAACAAGGGTATGGGAAAGCATTTTAAGGGAAGTGGGCACAATCATTATCCGTACCTCGCCTTCACCCCTTATCTTACTTTCTTTTACCACTGCTTCAAGGCCCCGCCATGTTGCCTCAAGCGCCCTGAATTTACTGTCATTAAATATGGATTCAAGGGTCATTGAAAGAAGGGTATCTATCTGTTCCTTAAGGGTGCTATGTCTATTGTCCCATTGGGTCCTTTTTTTACTTGCCCCTTCAGACATTGCAACCATAGATAAGATATCATCTACAGTTGTATTGTGCTCTTTTTCTTTCTTTTCTGGTTCTTTGAAATCATAATTCAATGGAAGGTTACTCCACCTTGATTTTAATTGAGATGCAAGCTCATTTATTGATAGACCGCCTGCTAAACCTTTATCCAAGAATTCTCTTGCATCACAGAGAGACTTAATATAAGGGGTGCATTCGGCCATGTTATCAGGATTAAAATGTCTCATACGAAGAGGACTAAATTCTATATAGCCATCTGGGCATATGGTCTTAGAAACAGCTATCGTCACCGATGGGCCAATAGACTTTAACGCCTCATCAACTGTCTCAACTGATAGGGGTGTGATGTCTTTTCTAAAATAGATTTCTTCCTGGTCTTCAATCTTCTGGTCAAAAATTGCCAGTATGAGGATTGAAAAAGGCATATCAGGTAATTTCATCTCAGTTACCCCTCAAATTTGAATACAAATGACCCTCCATCGTCTACATCTAAATATGCCCGGGCAGGCAATGCACCTTCACTTAAACTTGCAAGGATTAATTTTGACAGTCTTGGCAGTATATTACTATTTATAATAAACTCGATATTCCTTGCCCCTGTCTCTACCTCAGTGCATCTACCGGCAATCTGGTCTACTACAGCAGGTGTGTATGTAAAAGCCATTCTGTTGTTTGCCATAAGGGTATCAGCAATTTTTTTAAGTTTTAATTCTGTAATCATCTTCATGGCTGTACTGTCAAGGGGATAGAAAGGCACAATGGTCATCCTTGCAAGTAAAGCAGGCTTGAAATGAGACGAGAGGACAGGACGAATCGCCTGAACGAGGTTATCCAGTGACGGCCTCTCCTCCGATTGACACATCTCTGTAATGACATCTGAGGCGAGATTACTTGTCAGGATTATAATGGTATTTCTGAAGTTTATCTCCTTTCCCTCGCCATCAGAGAGCACTCCTTTATCAAAAACCTGATAGAACAGGTTCATCACATCAATATGTGCCTTTTCTACCTCATCAAGGAGGACAACCGAATAAGGTTTCTGTCGCACAGCCTCTGTGAGCATACCCCCTTCTCCATACCCCACATAACCAGGGGGTGAGCCAATAAGCCTGCTTACTGTATGACTCTCCTGAAATTCACTCATGTTTATACTCACAGTATGCCGTTCACTCCCGAAGAGGAGATCTGCGAGGACAAGTCCTGTCTCTGTCTTTCCTACACCGCTGGGACCTACAAAAAGAAAGACCCCTATGGGCTGATCCGGATTTTTTATCCCTGCCTTTGAAGCCCTGATTACCTCGCTCAAAATAGAGACTGCACCATCCTGTCCTTTTATATGCTCTTTTAGTCTATCTTCAAGATTAAGGACAATCTGCGCCTCATCCTTTAGTACCTTGCCGAGGGGTATGCCTGTCCAGTCAGATACAACCTGTGCTACCACATCCGGGTCAACCTCTATCTGTATCATAGGAGAGTCGCCTTTAAAACTGTTAAACTCCTTATTTGCCTCATCGAGTTGTCTTTTCAGCTCCTCCCTGTTGCCATCCGTTGCCTCCTTCAAGGCCTCCCTTATGCCTATTACCTTAAATGCCAGCTCTTTTTCCTTCATCCATCTATCTTTTACATTTTCTATCTCAGCTAAGAGTTCTTTTCTCTTTGACTCAATTTCTCCATACTTCTCCTCATCTATTACAGCACCCTGTTCACGGTCTCTATCCAGTGCAGCTATCTCCCTGTCATAAGCCTGGCACTTCCTCTCCAGGTCCTCAAGGATGGCTGGTTTTGCGGTGAGATTTATCTTTACCCTTGCACAGCTTGTATCAAGGAGGTCTATTGCCTTATCAGGAAGAAATCTGCCTGTAATATAACGATTTGATAATTCACAGGCAGCAACCACTGCATCATCTCTCACTATGACATTGTGTGCCTTTTCATAATTTGCTTTCAATCCTCTCAGCATGAGTATGGTTGATTCAACGCCTGGCTCATCGAGTTTCACCAGTTGAAACCGTCTTGCCAGGGCAGGGTCTTTTTCAAAGTATTTCTTGTATTCTGTCCATGTGGTAGCAGCAATGGTCTTCATCTCACCCCTTGCAAGGGCAGGTTTCAAAAGATTCGCTGCATCACTACCCCCTGCGGAGCCTCCTGCACCAATTATTGTATGGGCCTCATCTATGAATAGTATAATAGGTCTTTCAGAGGATTTAACATCGTTGATGACGCCCTTTAAACGGTTTTCAAATTCACCCTTAACACCAGCACCTGCCTGTAAAAGTCCCATATCAAGACCAAGGAGTCTGACATTTTTTAGCATATCGGGGATATCATCTTGAACAATCCGTAGAGCCAAACCTTCCACCACCGCTGTTTTACCCACACCAGGTTCACCTACACAGATAGGATTATTCTTTCTTCTCCTTCCAAGTATATCTATCATCTGCCTTATCTCATTGTCCCTACCAAAGACCGGGTCTATTTCTCCTTTTGATGCCCTTTCAGTAAAATCTATACAGTATTTATCAATAAAATTACCTGTCACCCCTTCTTTTTTCTCGCCTACTATGTCTTTCTGCAGAGCAGTGTTCTCTGAAGAATTTTTTGTTATCTCCCAGAACTTTGAAAGCAGTGTCTCTCGACTAATAGGCTTAATCAGGTCAAGGTAACGGGGAGAACCAAAAAACGAAGCCCTGCCTAAAAAAGCGAGAAGTATTCCCCCTGACCTTATCTTTTTCTCTTCAAGGTCAACAGACGTTATAACCCAGGCATTCTCAAGGAGTTCAAGAAGGGTTGGAGAGAAAACAGGTTTTCCCGAATTGCCGATATTGTAATCTTCAAGGGCATTTTCCAATGCCCTCTGTAACCTGCCGGTGTCTATGCCAAAGCTCTTGCATATTATCTGAAAATCAAGATTTTGATCATCAAGGAGCTTGATGAATAAATGTTCAACCGCAATCTCGTAATTGGTCCTCGACATGCACATACCTACTGCTGAATGGAGGGCATTTGTACAGAAATCATTGAGGTGCAAAAGTAAAGACTTTATATCTGTAACTATCATGAATCGGACTCCTTTCTTTATTAAGAATTTATGTTAATACGACTGAAATTCAACAATGTTCTCAAAAAATCCTTCCATTGATGGCAACCAGGTATTATATCCCAGGCATGATGCATCCTCTATACCAAGGGTTAAAGGTTTTATATCCTTCTGGTAGATATATATAACGACCTTCCACGAAAGAGGCTGATTTAAATAGTACTTTATGAGACTTTTTATCTTTTTAAACATTTGTCCAGTAGGGAGAAGGTTCTGAAAGGTATTATAATCTACTGGACCTATGTGTATATTAAATTGAGAAGTGATGTTGGTTATCTCCAAGCCAAGATTTATATTTTCACCAAGACAATGACCTTGAAGGCCGAGGATAAAACGCTGGTCCTCCGGTATGGAACTATCTCTTTCTACAAGCTCTTCTATTCTCACGCTTGGTTCATTGAGGGCATCGGCCAGCATACAACGCAAACCCTCTGCTGACCTTGGGGCCTGCGTTATAAGTCCTATATATCTTAACATGAAGAAGGGGTCTTCAAAGGTGTTTCTTAATCTTTTATCTTCTAATCCAGCGAGACTGTAGATCCTATCTAATTGTCTTTCGTCCAGGCCTTCTATAAGCTGATAGAAAAGCCTGTGTTTTGACCAGCACTTGAAAAAGAGGTGATAAACAGGGATATTTATAATATCGAAAAAATCACGGGTAATGGTAATATCATCCGCTACATCATTTAACAGGTCTTCTGTATAGAATGTGGGAAGGGGTGAAGAAGTGCCATATAGGCCGAGAAATGTTGCAGTTATAGAGTAGGCTTCTTTTTTATCTTCTTTTTCACTGATATAAACAATATCATTCTCGGGAAATGTTAAAGACAGATCAGGCCGCACTTTTATCCTGTGTCTTAACTCCTCCTCGTTAGTTTCATAATTTTTCTGGCGAATTAAATGCTGGAGGATGCGGTAGCATTGAATAAAAGAAAATCTCTGACAATTTGATATAAGTTCTGATTTTATATCAAAAGTCTTGTCCCCATCCTCTCTGGCCATGTAAAAATCTCCCCTGTTATACTTTCTTTTATGGATAGCTTAATAAATGTATGCATCGGACAATACATGGAAAAAAAGCGGTCTAAGACTGAACCAAAAAGATATAGCCCACCAAGACCTGCGAAATGCTCCTTGTCTGCTGTTATCTGTATGTTATTGCCTGTCAGAAGGTTTCCTTTTATCAACCTGTGGACAGGTGAGATGGATAACTGAGAGATACCGTCTAATTTTCTCAAATTGGCTGCCACAGCGGCCCTGTCTCTGGCTTCCGGGAATATATAGAGCCTCAGCATCTCTTTAAGACTGTCTATATCGGCTATGGAAAGATAATTTAAGGAAAGATGGGAAAGAAATTTCCATAGATTGATATTATCTAATTGAGGGTCAACCTCAAGGGTTGGGGGTATGATATTATGAAAATTTATAAGTTCAGGTGAGTTAGATGTAGGGACACTTATATCTCCAAGCCTTAATTTCTCAGGAAGCCTTCCATTTGTGCAGGTCAAATAGATTGAAAGGGTCTGGACATCAAACTTATCGTCTCCACGAATGTATGGAAAAGAAATAAAAACTTCAGGAGAATCATCAATAGGCGATATGGACCTTGTTACCTGATACATCTTGCTTTCTTCTCTATTATGGGTGAATATCTCAAGGGGATAGTATTCTGTTCCCTTAACATTTCCCTGGGAGAATCCAATAACCTTTTCAACACTGTAGACCCTGAAATGCCCCTTTTTTTTCCCTCCTATATTTACCCTTATAGACTCAGAGTGATGGTCAAGTATGGCTGGTTCAGCCTCTGCATTAAATAGATTGATTACTGGTACCGCAAAAAGGACGATATTCTCCCTGCCTATAGATGGTAGTGGGATTGGCGAGGGATAAAAATCGAATGTGACTTCAAATCTATTTCCTTCACCCATATCCTGCCATTTTTCCCACCCTCTTAATTCCATAAAAAGAAATTTTGAGGGAAATGCAAAATATTCCTGGAGGAGTCGAAAACCTGAAAAGGATCTCATTGAAAAGGGCAGGAGGGTGTTATTTGCCTCAAAACCCAGGGGAATCAGATGTTCAGGGCCTAGTTTTGATGGTTTTCTTCCTTGTTCCAGGGCAGCTACTGTAATCTGTTTCAGATATCCGTAAAAAAGGGCAAAAAGGTCCTGTGCCTGAGAAAATGTGCCCCCTAAAAGAAAAGATAACCCCTTTGGCCTCCATTGTGATAGTGGCTGACCTGTAAGTTCAAATGTCATTCTTATCTGTCCCTGTTTTTCCCCGGTGCTACCAAGGGATAGGCCTGTTAGTTTTAAAGGGTGAACCTCAATCTCAAAACATGTCTTAAAGATACAAGAGGTGCCATCAACGGGGATAGAGCTCAATGACGTACCTTTAGGGATTATGATTGATTCTTTCAGCCCTGGTTTAGCCTCGAACATAACTATCGATAAAGAAGGAATGGGACGAAGGTAGTGGGGAAATATTACATCCATAAGGCCGTGAATTATCTCAGGGAACTCATCGTCGAGCTTCTGATATAGGAGGGCATTGAGGAAGGCCACTCCCTCTAAAAGCCTCTCCACATCAGGATCAGGTGTAGGACCCCTGAGCATGGGAGCCGCCACTGGATGGGTATTAGAAAACTCCACAGCAAGCTCTCTGAGATATTTAAGTTCCTGTTGATAATATTTATTGAACAATCGCTATCCTCTATTCATTTTTCTATTTCAGGCAACCGCATGGATTATCTTAATGTTACAAGCTTATTCTGATACCTTGACCCTACCGTCTGAACTTATTATTGTTTCAAACTCGACAGGTATTACTTGATCCCTCACATGGATGATCTCCGCCTGTAGTTTAAATTTAAGAGAGAGCATATCATCGCTATCAGGGATAAAAATAATCTGTATCTTTCCAAGACGGGGCTCATACTTTAAAATCATATTTTTAATGTTTGCTGCAACCTCTTTTGCCTGTTCGTTTAAATTTGTCCCCTCAAAGCTTGTAAAATCTGGCATACCGTAATCATCGGCAATAGGGACACTTCCACGACGGGTATTTAGAAGCCTTTGAAGATGTCTTAATATCGAATCAATAATATAAGGTATATCCCTGGTTTTCCTCTCACTTGAGACTTCAAGATTTCTTATCCTTTCGATGAGTCGCTCTTCATACACAGCAGAATTACACCCTTCAAAACTATTTTTTAGATGGTATCAGATTACATCCGGGGTGACTTCCATGAATCCTCTGCTTCAATGCTGTTCACCACATCTGTCCATGTTATGGTCTCATAGGTCATCTCAATCTCCTGCATATGTTTGTATGCCTTATTATCTTCCAGAAAGGTGGCAGGATAGTATTCCTTTGTGTTGACCACAATGGCATTTTC
>JAOAGQ010000024.1 GCA_026415675.1 Syntrophorhabdaceae bacterium | reverse complement strand
ACCCGGAGTCCGTTTCATAAGAAGCTATGTGACGATAGCGAGGGAGAACCCCGAGACAAAGAACGTGGTGATAAGGTACTCCACCCCCGATGAGGGTGTGAAAGAGGAAGAGTTCGATATGGTCGTCCTCTCTGTGGGACTAAACCCTCCCCATGAGGCAGAAGAGCTTGCAAGGAAGTTCGGCATCGAACTCGATGAGCATGGATTCTGTAAGACGGATCCATCAAACCCGATTAGGACAACAAAACCAGGCATCTTTGTATCAGGGGCATTCCAGGGTCCGTTAGATATCCCCGAATCCGTCTTTACGGCAAGCGGCGCAGCATCCCAGACCGGGGAACTCCTCGACTACAGAAGGGATAAACTCACCGTTGAGAGGGTCTATCCCGAGGAGAAGGATGTCACCCAGGAAGAGCCGAGGATTGGGGTCTTTGTATGCCACTGCGGGGCAAACATAGGTCGTGTGGTAAGTGTACCCTCTGTCGTTGAATATGCTAAGTCCCTGCCCAATGTGGTATATGCAACGGAACAGCTATTCTCCTGCTCAACGAACTCGGCAAAGGAGATAACCGATGCGATAACAGAACACGGCCTAAACCGTGTGATCGTCGCCGCATGTACCCCGAGAACCCATGAGCCCACCTTCAGAGACTCGTTAAGGGAAGGGGGTATAAACCAGTATTTTGTGGATATGGCAAACATAAGGGAGCATTGCTCCTGGGTCCACTCAAAGGAAAAGGAAGAATCAACAGAAAAGGCGAAAGAACTATTGAGGATGTCCCTCGCCAGGGCCCTCCACTTAGAGCCCCTCCAGGAGTTCGAACTCCCTGTAGACAAGAGGGCCTTGATCGTAGGTGGGGGCATTGCAGGGATGAACTGTGCCTTGAGCATTGCAAACCAGGGGCATGAGGTATACATCATCGAGAAAGAGAAGGTCTTAGGGGGTATGGCGAGGAAGCTCCACTATACATTAGAGGGTCTCGATGTTCAGGCATACTTAAACGAACTCATCAAAAAGGTATACCGTAACCCCCTGATACACGTTTACACCGGGGCGAAGATAGTAAAGGCCACGGGGTATGTCGGTAATTTTGTAACCACAGTAGAGTCCGATAGGGGTATCGGGGAGATAAAACATGGAGCCACCATCATCGCAACAGGGGCAGAGGAGTATAAACCGAAAGAATTCCTCTACGGTCAGGATGAGAGGGTGATGACGAACCTCGAACTCGAAGAAAAGATATCCTTAAGCGACGAAAAGGTGTTAAACGCCGAGACCGTTGTGATGATACAGTGCGTAGGCAGCAGGAACGAGGAGAGGAATTACTGCTCCAGGATATGCTGCAGCGAATCCATAAAGAATGCACTAAAATTGAAAGAAATAAACCCGAACATGGATGTATATATACTCTTCAGAGACATGAGGACGTATGGCTTCAGGGAAGATTATTACAGGCTTGCAGCCGGAAAAGGGGTAAGGTTCATAAGGTATGAACCTCAGGAGATGCCCCAGATAAAACCGGCAAAAGAGGCAGGGAAGCAGGTGCTAAAGGTAACGGTTGTAGACTATATCCTCGGTAAAAAACTCGAAATCGATGCGGATATCGTATCCCTCGCCGCCGCCGTGATACCCCCTGAGGGCAATAACGAGGTATCCCTCCTCTATAATGCCCAGCTTGGCCCTGACAATTTCTTTAAGGAAGCCCACGTGAAGTTAAGACCCGTTGATTTCGGCACAGACGGGGTATATCTCTGTGGAACCGCCCACTACCCAAAGCATATCCAGGAATCCATAAATCAGGCCTTCGGTGCATCCGGCAGGGTTCTCACCCTTCTCTCCCACGATACAGTCATTGCCTCGGGTTCTGTATGTACCATAGAAGAGAAGAGGTGCATGGGGTGCGGGGCCTGCGTTGAGGCCTGTACATATAATGCGATAGAGCTATATGAGACAAAGCAGGGAAAGAAGGCAAAGATGAATCCTGTTCTATGTAAGGGATGTGGTCTATGCAACTCCAAATGTCCAACAGGGGCGATACAACTGAGACACTATAAGGATGAGCAGTTGATCGCCCAGCTCGAGGCTGCAAATCCAGAAAAGGAGATAGCAGCGGAGATAGAGAAGGCTGTAGGGAATATATAAGAGAAAGGAGGCGAGAGACGATGTGTGCTGCGTTGAAATTTAAACCAAGAATAATCGGCTTCGTGTGCAACTGGTGAGGCTACGGGGCTGCTGACCTGGCTGGAGTTTCCAGACTACAATACACAAATGAGATAAGGTTAATAAGGATCATGTGCAGTGGGAGGGTGGATATTGCCTTTGTTTTAAAGGCATTTATGAACGGCATAGATGGGGTCTACATCGCAGGTTGCCGTCTCAACGAATGTAACTACATCACCCACGGCAACTACCACGCCTTAAATATGACACTCTTCACAAAAAGGTTGATGGAACATATCGGCCTAAACCCCGAAAGGTTAAGGATTGAGTTTATGTCAGGGGCTGAGGCGAACAGGTTTGTAGAAACGGTTAACGACTTTACAAAAAAGATAAGGGAACTCGGTCCTCTTGGCAAGGTTGAAGGTTTGGACAAAGAGGGTATTGTCGGTGGCATAGAAAAGGTGATGAAACTTCTGCCGTACCTAAAGATCGCAAAGAGGGAGAAACTCGGGGTAAGGCTTAAAGACCCGAAAGACTGGGAAGGCCACTTCACAAAGGAAGAGATAGAGGAATTGTTTGCAACGGTGCCTTCCTACTATATCGATCCCGAGAAGTGTCAGGCCTGTATGACCTGTGCGAGGAGATGCCCCGTCGAGGCGATAGACAGTAAGAAGAACATGGTCCATATCATCAATCAGGAAAAGTGTATAAAGTGCGGTACATGCCTAGATGCCTGTCCTCCCCGTTTTGGGGCTGTTACAAAACTCGTAGGGCAACCGGTTCCCCCTCCTATCCCGGAAGAGAGAAGGGCAATTACCAGGAAAAGAGAAAAAGAGGTGGCCTGAAAGAGGGAAACACTCTGATTCAGTATTTTTATACCAATTAAAAAAGCCCCCTTTAAAAGGGGGCTTTTTTAATACCTTTTTGTTCCTTAAGCGATACTCTTTAGCTTCTCCTGGAGATTCTTTGTAAATTCCTTTTCCGTCTCCTTTGCCTTTGCCCTCATGATCCTGTCTCCAAACATGGCGAGTTTGCCTACGATACTCACGTCCGATTTGTATGTGACCTCTACCTTTCCGGAACCTATGTCTTTTAAGTCCACCGTGGTCTTGTTCTTGAAGTGGCCGAGCTTTGTGACATCCTCACCCTCCCCCTCTATCTCTATATGGGTCGGTCTCTCAACTTTCGTCATCTTATTTATGAATTTGAGCTTGGCCGTAATGATACCCACCTTCTGCTTCACGATACACTCATAGGAGTTTTCATCTATAACCCTTACAGACTCTGTACCAGGGACACAGGTCATTATGCTCTCGGGCTTTAACATAAAATCAAAGAGCTTTTCGATCGGTGCTTCAACCGTAAAACTACCCTCTATAATCATACCATCCTCCTAATTCTTGATTAAACTGCCTTATGACCTTTTACTTTTTTGCCCTTGCCTTCTCAATCACCTCGGCGAGTATCTGGTAACTCTTGTTTCCGGGGGTTGTGGCCTGCTCAATCAAAAGATCAATAAAGGACAGTCCCTGGGCATTTACCCAATCCCTGTGGGGCTTATCTCCTGTTCCGAAGATATGCCTTGCACAGTCAATTGCGCTGCCTGTCTTGGCCTTTTTACCACACACAGGGCAGAGTACCGGATCATTTACTTGATCGCTCATCTTATTCCTCCTTTTCTATTTTCCCTGTTGCTCTTTCTCCCTTTTCTCTTTCAGGGCCTTTAAAATCATCTCCGCTCTTATAGGGCACTCCTTGATCTGGATACCAAATAGTCTAAACAAGGCGTTTCCTATCGCTGCTGCCGTCGGGTTTGTTAGACCTTCCCCTGCTTCCTTTGCCCCGTATGGTCCCTCAGGCTCATATGTATCGACCTCCGCTATGTTTGCCGGGGGCATCTCTGTTGCCCTTATCACCTTATAGTCCACAAGGTTCGGGTTCATGAGCTTTCCATCCTCAAAGGGCATGTACTCGAGATAACCGTAGCCTGCTGCCATTGAGAAGGCCCCTTCAAGCTGACCGATTAGACCGAGATGGTTTATGGGCTGACCGCAATCATGGGCTGTCAGGCTGTCACAGAGCCTTATCTTGCCTGTCTCCTCATCAACCTCTATCTCAACCGCCTGGAGCATGTAGCTATATGCAGGAGAGATCATACCCTTTCTGTGGGGGGTATAGTACCCTCTACCCACTATCCTCTGGCCATCCTTTCCACGGATCGCCCTTCTCACCACCTTAACAAAATCCTCTCCCCTCTCCGGACGGGCTATTGCATGAACCCATCTGTCTTTTATATCAAGGTCATAGACTATGTTCAGTCCTGACTGGGCGTAGGCGAATTCAAGGATCTGCCTCTTTGCATCCTCTGCCGCCATCTTAACCGCATTCCCTGCCATGAGGGTCTGTCTTGAACCCCATGCCCCTAAGTCTGCAGGGTTGAAATCCGTATCCCCTGAGTGCACCTTCACGTCTTCGACCTTTACACCCAAGGTCTCCGCACAGATGATAGCCAGTGTTGTGTTAGACCCCTGACCTATCTCCTGGGCCCCTACGTTTAGTTCCACTGTACCGTCCTGATTTACGGTGACCACAGCGGAAGAGAATGAATAGGGTGTATCGAACCAGTTAAAAATACCTCCTGACATAAAACCGCAGGCGGAAATACCGATTGCCCTGTTGGGGGGTAACTGGCCCTTTGAGTCTATCCACTTCTTTATCTCATCAAAGCACTGCTGGATACCACAGCTCGCTATTGTTGCCTGACCGGGAATGATCGTCCCTTCCTCATGGGCGTTCTTCCTTCTCATCTCGATGGGGTCTAGGCCGAGATCTGCGGCTATCCATTCGATCTGCTGCTCCGAACACCACATGGCCTGAGGTGCCCCAAAGCCCCTCATGGAGGTGGAGGGCAGTGTGTTTGTGTATACCCTGTACCCATCGTAGCGGTATGCCTTCCATTTGTATGGGAAGGAATGGAAGAACCCTGTGAGGTATAGGGCCGTTGCACCCATACCTGTGTATGCCCCGCCGTTTGTAAAGACCTTTGCTTCCCGGGCACAGAAGGTACCGTCTTTCTTTACCCCTGTCCTTGTATAGTAGTACATGGGGGTACGTCTCTTTGTGGCGATAAAATCCTCTTCCCTTGTATAGACGATCTTAACAGGTCTTTTCAGCTTGATTGAAAGGACTGCGGAACAGAAAATCGCACCGTCAAGCTCGAACTTACCGCCAAAACCACCACCAACATAGGTGGAGATTATCCTGATGTCCCCTTCCCTCATACCGAGGACACCTGCCATCAATGCCTGCATATAGTAAGGCGACTGGTTGGAGTGGTATATCGTCAGTTTACCGTCCGGGGTATAGCTCGATACCGCACACCTTGTCTCCATACACATATGGGCCTGTCCACCACACTTGAACCAGTCTTCCCTAATGTAATCGGCCTCTTCAAAGGCCTCTTCCACATCACCCCACTCTATGTGACGGGTTACGTTTATATTCCTCTCAAAGCCCTCATGTATTTCAGGGGCATCCTTTTTTATCGCATCCATAGGCTCAAAGACCGCAGGAAGTACTTCATACTCCACATCAATATAATCAAGGGCCTTCTCCGCTATCTCCTCTGTTATGGCCGCAACCGCCACCACCGGTTCGCCTATGTAGCGTACCTTATCCACAGGGAGTATCTGCTCATCGCAGAGGTCTTTATAACGACGCCATATACCCTGTTTCACTCCGAGGGTGTCCTCTTTCCCCGTTACAACGCCCATAACCCCCGGTATTTCCAGGGCCTTGCTGTAATCTATCTTCAGTATCTTTGCATGGGGATGGGGGCTCCTCAGGATTTTACCGTATAACATGCCCGGGAGCTTTACATCAAAGGTATATACAGCCCTACCTGTGACCTTAGCTATACCGTCTATATTCCTTACGTGGGTATTTATTACCCTGAATGGCTCGTGTGGATTGATCACTGTATATTTATTCATGACTTTACCTCCGTATATTTACCAGATGCCACGGCCTGGACGGCCCTAACAATGCTGTTATAGCCTGTACAGCGGCAGATATTTCCTTCAATACCTTCCCTTATCTCCCATTCTGTTGGATTTGGATTCTCATTTAGTAATGCCTGACTGGACATAATCATACCCGGGGCACAGAAACCACACTGGTAAGCACCCTGGTCGAGGAAGGCCTCCTGGATCGGGGCGAGCTTTCCGTTCTTCTCAAGTCCCTCTATCGTGGTGATCTTGTAACCTTCGGCCTGAACCGCAAGGACCGAACAAGATTTTATCGACATACCGTTTATCAATACGGTGCATGCACCGCAGGATACGGTATCACAACCCCTCTTTGTACCTGTCAACCCTATGTAATCCCTTATGGCCTCCACAAGGAGCGTCTTAGGGTTGATGTACAGCTCATAATCGATCCCGTTTACATTGAGCACAACTACCTTTTTCTCCATATTCCTTCCCTCCTTTATTAACCTCTGGCTTGTTCCCAGGCCTTCTTCAGCATTCTCTTTGTCAACACACCGAGGACATGTCTTCTATGCTCTTCAGATGCATGTATATCTGACACAGGCTCACAATCTTCAGATGCGATCTTTCCAGCCTCTGCAAAGAGGGCCTCATCGTAAGTTTTGCCTTTCAGGAGCTCTTCGGCCCTTTTTACCCTTCTCGGGGTGGGACCGGCGTTGCCCAGAACGATCCTCACATCCTTACACGCCCCATTTTCATCAAGGGTCACAGAGGCGGCGGAGGCCACAATCCCCATATCGCTCTCTAAGAGGTTAAACTTCTGATATGCCGCAGCAGAACGAGCCGCAGGGGCAGGGACATGGACCTCAAGGACGATCTCCCCTTTCTGCAGTACCGTTTCAAAATAATCTACAAAGAAATCCTCAAGGGGCATGGTTCTCTGACCATCCTTATTTCCCACGGTGATCTCCGCATCGAGGGCTATGAGTACAGGAGCGGGATCCCCAGCAGAATCTGCATGGGCAAGATTCCCCCCTATCGTTCCCCAGTTTCTTACCTGAACAGAGGCAAGCTTTCTCTCCATCTCGACCAGAACGGGGTAATTCTTCTTTATAACATCGGATTTTTCGATCTCACGGTGAGTGGTGGTTGCCCCTATCCTCAAACCATCCTTTGGATCGAACTTGATATAATCAAGTTCCTTTATGTGCTTTATATCGAGCACATACTCTGGGGAGATCATGCCCTGTCTCATAACGATGAGAAGCGACTGGCCACCGCAGATGACCTTACAATCGTCATGCTCAGCGTACATGGCGAGAGCTTCTTTGAGGGAGCCAGGTTTTAGATAAGTAAAATCGTGTATCATTGTCCTCTCCTTTCTTTTGTCATTGTCCTCTCCTTTCTTTCTCCTTTTACCTTGCTAAGTTTTCCAGCCTTCTGTTGACTTCTTCAATCACCCCTAAATCATCCATTCTTTCCACGAGATCTTCCACATCCTCTATCCAGTTGGGGCTCTTCATTATATCTTCCGATACCTCGATCTTATCCTGTCCGTTTTTGTCTTTCTTGTACTGGGCCTTTAGCTCCTCAATCTGGTCCAGGCCGAGGGAAACGCCTCTATATTCCTTTGAAAAACAGAGATAGAAATGCCTTCCCCTGTATATCGCGCAGTCTACACACGGCCCCTTTGATATAGGGCATGCCATCTTAACTTTTGCCATAGAACACTCCTGATCAAGTAACAGTTACCTGTTACCTTTTTTGTTTATTTTACAGATGAAAATATTACAAAACACGCAAAAAAGTCAAGCTAATTTTTCAGTACTTAATTTACAATAATAAACTTCTATCACACAAAATACATTATTTTAAAAGATTATAAGATTAATTTTAAATTCACTATAGTGAACAAAAGTATTTTATCCTCTCCAGAAACACTCTCTTTTTTTGCTATTTTTCATGGAGTATTGTATATAATACTACTGTCTTTATAAGTTGTAAAAGAGGTGATAAGTGGGTAACACGGATTACGAAGGCGTAATAGGGCTTGAGGTGCACGCACACCTATTAACGGAGAGCAAACTCTTCTGCAAGTGTTCAACAAGATTCGGGGCCGAACCCAATAGCCATACCTGTCCAACCTGCATGGGCCTACCCGGGGCCCTCCCCGTACTTAACAGAAAGGCGGTGGACTTTGCCATAAAACTCGGCCTTGCCTTAAATTGCAGGATCAACAGAAGGAGTATATTTGCGAGGAAGAATTATTATTATCCCGACCTCCCGAAGGGATACCAGATATCCCAGTATGAAGAGCCCATATGTGAGGACGGTTTTATCGATATTGAGGCAGGGGGTCAAGAGAAAAGGATAAGGGTAAAGAGGATCCACATGGAGGAGGATGCGGGGAAACTCGTCCATGAGCATACGATCGAGACGAGCACTTATAGCCTTGTAGATTACAACAGGTCAAGCATACCCCTTCTGGAGATAGTAAGTGAACCGGATATCACAACCCCTGAAGAGGCGGTGGCCTACTTAAAGACATTGAGGGATATCCTCCTCTATCTCGAGATATGCGATGGGAACATGGAAGAGGGGAGTTTTCGGTGTGATGCAAATGTATCCGTTAGAAAAAAGGGGTCAAAGGAGCTTGGCACAAGGACCGAACTTAAAAACCTCAATTCCTTCAAACATATTGAAAAGTCTCTCAATTACGAGATCAGAAGACAGATAGAACTCATAGAGGCAGGGGGAAGGGTGATCCAGGAGACGAGGCTCTTCAATGTGGACGAGGGGATCACCTACTCCATGAGGGGAAAAGAGGAGGCCCATGATTACAGGTATTTTCCCGAACCGGATCTGCTCCCCCTTATCATTAGCAATGAATGGATAGAAGAGATAAGGTCTGTGCTTCCCGAGCTACCCGGAGAGAAAACGAAACGTTTTATAGAGGTCTACGGTCTTCCGAAATACGATACTGAGATCCTTGTCTCCGATAAAGACCTCTCATACTATTTTGAAGAGACTGTGAAGACCTTTCCCGAACCGAAAACGGTGAGCAACTGGATCATGACAGAGCTTTTGAGGGAACTGAAAGAGAGGAATATCAAACCTTTTGAAGCACCCCTATCCCCTCAGTATCTCGGGGAACTCCTCACCCTCGTCAAGGACGGTACGATAAGCATAAAGATCGCAAAGGACATATTCCCCGAACTCATGGACAAAGGGGTCTCCCCTAAGACCTTTGTAAAAGAGAAGGGGCTGATCCAGATTTCCGATGAGGCCGAGATTGCCTCTGCTATCGATAGGGTCATCTCCTTATACCCGAAGGAAGTTGAGGAGTATAGATTCGGGAAAGAGAAATTACTCGGTTTTTTTGTCGGTCAGGTGATGAAAGAGACAAAGGGAAAGGCAAACCCGAAGATGCTAAACGAGCTCCTTTTGAAGAGACTGAAGACATAGGAGATCATGCTGAGACATATCTTCTGGAAGGACGATGCCTTATTTCTGTTAGACCAGAGACTTCTCCCCTTTAAAAAGGTGTATATAACCTGCCGTACCCTCGATGATGTAGTGGAGGCGATAAGGGGTATGGCTATAAGAGGGGCTCCCCTCATAGGGATAGTGGCGGCATACGGATGTGCCATAGGGGTGAGGGAAGTTCTCTCAACAAAAAAACGTATCACCGAGAGGGATATCGAAAACATATGGAAAAGACTGGAAATGACAAGGCCTACCGCGGTAAATCTCTTCTGGGCTTTAAAGAGGATGAGGTCAGCCCTTGATGGTTCAAGAAGAAAGGAAGGGGTCTTCGATTCCCTTCTAAAAGAGGCCATCACCATCCATGTAGAGGATGTAGAGAAAAATAGGATGCTCTCCCTCTTCGGGGCAGAACTCATAGAAGACGGTGATACAATACTCACCCACTGCAATGCAGGGGCCCTCGCAACAGGGGGATATGGAACGGCCCTGGGGGTGATAAGGGCTGCATATGAATCGGGAAAGAGGATAAGGGTTATCGCTACGGAGACAAGACCGTACCTCCAGGGGGCAAGACTTACCGCATGGGAACTCTATAACGATGGCATAGAGGTCGAGCTTGTACCGGATAACCATGTGGGATTTCTCTTCTCAAGAAGACAGATAGAGAAGGTGATAGTCGGGGCCGACAGGATTGCGTTAAACGGTGACACGGCAAACAAGATAGGGACCTTCACCATTGCCCTATGTGCCTATCATGCAAAAATCCCATTCTATGTGGCCGCTCCTATCTCTACCTTTGACGGAGATACAAAGGATGGCTCATCCATACCTATCGAAGAGAGAAAGGGAGATGAGGTGAAGTATATATATAATACCCCTATAACCCTCGATGAGATCAAATCAAGGTATTACTCCTTCGATATAACTCCCAGCAGGTATATCACCTCCTTTATCACAGAGAAGGGTATTGTTGTGAGACCCTTTAAAAGATACATAAAGTTGCTCCACCGATAGAAAAAGATGAAGGCCATCACCCTTCTCACAGACTTTGGTTTAAAGGACGCCTATGTGGGGACTATGAAGGGGGTGATCCTCTCCATTGCCCCTAATACCTATATCGTCGATATCACCCATGAAATCTCCCCTCAGGATATCGTTGAGGCCGCCTTCACCATAGAGGGGTATTATCGATTTTTTCCAAAGGGGACGATCCACATCGCCGTTGTGGATCCGAATGTGGGGAGCGAGAGGTTGCCGATTGTGGTATGCAAGGATGGGTATATATTCGTCGGTCCTGACAACGGTATATTCTCCCTCATCTTAAAAGGCGAAAGGGATGTCTACATAATCGAAAACAGCCATTTTATGCTAAGGGAGATAAGTAACACCTTTCACGGAAGGGATGTCTTCTCCCCTGCCGCAGCCTATATCGCATCAGGGGTCCCCCCGAGCCGCTTGGGCCCTTCTTTGAATGACCCTGTGATACTAAAGGATTTACACCCCGAATTTAAAGAGACCTCCCTTATCGGCAGAATCGTAAAGATAGACAGGTACGGAAATGCGGTAACAAACATCGGATACCATGATTTTAACAGGTTTGTACAGGGAAGGGGCTTTACTGTAAGGATAGGCGATATGGTTTTCCCAAATATAAACAGGAGTTACTACGAAAACGAATTCGTCTGTCTCTTTGGAAGCTCAAATTACCTTGAATTCGGCCGATATATGGGAAACTTCTCAGAGACCAAAAATATAAAGAAAGGGGATCAGGTGACTATTGAGTTGAAATAGACACCAAAAAGGGTCCCCTATTTCACTTATACGACGGAGGCGGCGGCCTTTTTTATCCTCTCCACACCCTTTTTTATCACATCCATGGAGGTGGCAAAGGAGAGTCTCAGATAACCCTCTTTCCCAAACTCAACTCCAGGGACAACAGCGGTATGGTAATCCTCAAGGAGTATCTCCGTTAAGGTCGAAGAATCCTTTATCTCCTTGCCGTTTAGCCTTTTGCCGAGAAAGGCGTTGAAGTTCGGAAAAACGTAGAAGGCCCCTTTCGGAAGGTAACATGAGACACCAGGTATCGATTTAAGTTCGGAGACGAGAAAATCCCTTCTCTTTTTAAATTCTCCCACCATGACGGCTATACTATCCTGAGGCCCTGTAAGGGCAGCAATGGAGGCCATCTGGGAGATGGAGGTGGGGTTGGAAGTACTCTGGCTCTGGATGTTGTTCATGGCCTTCACGATTGCCGCAGGTCCTGCGGTAAACCCTATCCTCCACCCTGTCATCGCATATGTCTTTGAGACACCGTGACATATGATGGTTCTCTTTTTAAATTCCGGATCCAGTGAGGCAATGCTCACATGTATATAATCGTCATAGGTTATCTTCTCGTATATCTCGTCGGAGACGATATAGAAATCATGCGTAACCGCAAGCTTCCCAATCTCCTCGAGGTTCTCCCTGTAAAAAATAGACCCAACGGGGTTAGAGGGGTAGTTAAGGATGATCCCCTTTGTGCGGCTATTTATGTACTTTTTCAACATCTCTGCCGTGATCTGGTAGTCTTCCTCTTCCTTTGTATCTATGATCACAGGTTTTGCCCCTGCAAGTTCAACCATAGGAGGATAAGAGACCCAGTACGGGGCGGGGATTATCACCTCATCTCCCTCCTGGAATATGGCCTGAAAAAGGTTGTACAGGGCATGCTTACCGCCACAGGAGATGAGTATCTCATCCCTCTTATATTCGAGTCCGTTGTCCCTCTTGAATTTTTCAATGACCGCATCCTTAAGAGGGTCTATACCCCCAACAGGGGTATACCTTGTGAAGTTCTCTTTGATCGCTTTAATCGCCTCATCCTTTATATGGGATGGGGTATCGAAGTCCGGTTCCCCTGCGCCGAAGCCTGCAATGTCCAGTCCCTGTGCTTTAAGGGCCTTCTCCTTTGCGGAGATGGCAAGGGTCGGTGAAGGTTTCAAAGATTCCGCTCTTTTTGATAGCATAGTTTCACCCCTCACGGATACAGATTATCAAGGTTGAGGACAACTTTGATGATATTTTTTAATATAGACCACATACCGCTGTCAATCAAAATATTTGCATGGTTAACTGGTAAAAGGAAAAAGTTCTCCTTCGGGGTCGCAGGTGATCTCGATGCATCTATAGTGACAAAACCGTCTCCATAACCTCTCTTCAGTTCAGGTAACATCGTACCCGAAAATAATCTTTCGATCGAATCGAGGACACGGATGATGTCAACCCTCCTCTTTAACATGTCAAACCCTACGGTAAAATAATGGGTTGAAGTGCCTACTATATCGAAATGGGGTATACCCCTCTCCCTTTCAACGTTTGCCGGGTCGTTTATCTCCATGATGAGGGAAGATGTTTTGCAAAGCTCAGAGATTGCCTTTCTGTAAGGCTTAAGGAAAGGGAGTATAAACGATATCGAATGGAAATGGCCTTCAACAAAATCGGCAAGACCACTCCCGTAGTGGGGGGTGGATAGACATATCAATGCCTTTGGTTTAAAATCGAAGAGCTGGATCGCCCTTCTTGCAACGAGACCACCCCTCGAGTGGGCTATGAATACTATTTCTGATTCACCTATGTTCTTCATGTCTTTGAAAATGTCAAGCAAAAAGGATTTGAGTTCAACGGCAGCCTCATCGATACCGCTTAAAGGGCTCTGGGTAAAGCCCCCAATATTGAAACCCCCTTTCAATCTCTCCGCAAGGGGGGTCACATCTCTCTCGTCCTTGAGAAGGGTCTTAAAAGAGATAAAATTCGTCTTTTCCTTGAGGGGGTCAAACCAGATTTTTTCCGTGACACCGAGGCCATGGATAAAAATTACCCATGTTCTGCTATTGGGGTGGGGGATTACCATAAAATCACAGGGGAATATAGGTGTGAAAAATTCTGTGCCTTCATCGGATAGGATTTACCTCCACCTTTATCACCTTCTTTGTGCCCTGCTTCACCTTATGCCTCTCATCGATCCTTAATCCTATAACCCATAGGATCTCTTCCTTCGAACCCTTGTCTTCCCCATCCCCCCTATCATCGGTAAGACCTGTTATATCTCCAACAAGGAGAGGTATATTTCTCCTTAACTCCTTCGGAATCCTCTTTGAGATAAAAAAATCCTTCAACTTCACCGCCTTCTCCATGCCCAGCGGATAGAACCTGTCCCCTTCCCTAAACGTCCTCACGTACATCCCTTTAACCCCTTCCCCGTCGAGAAAGGCTATATGTGTATCGTAAGTAAAAGGGTCTACCTCACCCCTATCCATATAGGATATGGATAACCTTATGCCAAAGGGATATAACATATTCTCGCCCATCGATAACGGGAAGACCCCCTCTATCCTTTCGGTCTCTCCTCTTTTTGAAAAGATTATCTGATCATAAACCCTTTTTACTCTAACCCCCTTCGGGAGAGAGACCCTGAGGTTCGGCCTATCCCCTGTCATCACGTTTTTGATCTGTCTCATATGTTCCCGTAAGGGTATGAGATCAACCCCCATCCTTTCCAGGGTCTTTATGGTTACCCTGAATCTTACCTCCTCATCTATCCCTTTAAAGCTCGATAGGGAAAAATATATATCATCCCCGTTGTATCGCAACTCCCTGGCGATAAATTCATCGGCCTTATTGTCAAACATCTCGTTTATCGCCGCCACCTCTTCGAGGATGTTTAATACCTTCTCCTTTGCCCGGACGTTGAAGGCCTCAATCCTCGGTATGATCTCCTTTCTTATATAGTTCCTCTCGTAATGCAGCTTGTCGTTCGACGAGTCATGGACATAATCTATCCTGTTCTCCCTCACATAGGCCTCTATCTCAGACCTGTATATGTGCAAAAAGGGTCTTATTATCTTACCCCTTTTGATGGGGATGGCGGATAGTCCTTTGATACCTGTACCTTTTAGAACACGGAGGAAGAAGGTCTCCACCTGGTCATCCCCGTTGTGACCTATGGCTATTCTGTCGAAATTGTGGGATTGGGCGATCTTTTCGAAAAAATCGTACCTTATCTCCCTTCCTGCATGTTGGAGGGAGATGCCCTTCCTCTTTGCATATTCCCTTACATCGAATTTTGATGTAAAAAAAGGTAGAGAAAGCCTGACAGCAAGCTCTTCGACGAATTTTTCATCCCTGTCAGACTCATAGCCCCTCAACCCGTGGTTCACATGGGCTATACCGATGGTAAAGTCTAATATCTTTGAGATTTCATTAAGGGCAAACAGGAGGGCCGTAGAGTCTATACCCCCCGAAACACAGACGAGTACCCTCTCTTTCTTCTGTATAAGGGCCTCCTCTTCTATAGTCTTTCTTACCTTGAAGAGAAAGCCCATCCCTTTTTATGAACAACTCGAGCAGTTGGAGGAGCCGCATCCTGCACATGAAGATTTTGAACCGCCCGATGATGCCGCCTTAAACTTATAGCCTACAGAGAATCCAAAAGATGACATCTTCTTTGTAGGTTCCTTCGCGCCGCAGGCAGGGCATACCGCCTCTTCCTCTCTAAATAGAATCATCTCAAACTCATTCCCGCATGCTTTACATACAAATTCATAGATTGGCATCCACCAATACCTCCTTTTTGCCTTTTTTATTTCTCAATTCCTTTTTAATCTCTTTTATGAGTGTCTTCAATGCTTCCTTCACCTTCTCCAGCTCCTTATCGTCTGTACTTACCTCACAGGCCCTCATCGCATACATGATGGCCTTGGAAAATCTGTTCTTCAAGAAGTGATGGAAAGCACTCGCATACATATAAAGAAAAACCGCCTCGCTATTCCCTTTCGTCTTGTGGGTAATACCCCTTAAAATCTTCTTTGCAATATCATAATATTCGCTTTCCAAGTAGCTCTTTGCCGCCCTTAAGGTCAATCCTACCTCCCCATCGCTATACATTTCGTTTAGGAGTTTCTCAAAACCTTTCTTCCCGTAAATCCTTATAAAGGATTTTCTGTTGTCAAAGATAAAACGGGGTAATAGATAGTTTTCCTTGTACATTTTGATAAGGTCCTTCAACTGCACGACGAGTTCTTTTACGAGTCGCTTTACCTCTTCCATCCCAACGCCCAGTCTCTTCTCCGCCCTCTTCGTAAGGGCCCAGATTTCGTTCACGATCTTCTTCTCGACCCCTGTTAATTCCCCGGTCACCCTTTCGTAATGGGGCTTATAGAACTCGAGTTGATAGAGGTTTTCTCTTAAAATCATCGCTTCGTGGAAGATGTAACCCACCGTGATCGCAAACAATTTCTCCTTGTAATCAGTAGCATCTGTGTCTTTATATAATGAATGGCACATCTCCTTTAACCGAAAAAGACAACTCTCCCCCTTGTCATCGACAAACTCTCTTACATTAGCAAAGCACAGGGAATTATTCTGAAACAGCCTCTTACATTCAAGGCATTTCTCATAGACGCATATCGTTTCTTTTATGAGGTCTATCTGCCTTTTCTCAAGGTTTGTCATCCTTCCGTTCCCTGGTCTTCTTCTTTCAGCAATCTTCTCAATTCTTCCCCGTCTATCGACTCCTTTTCGAGGAGCGTATTCGCAACCTTATCGAGAATCGCCCTTTTTTCCATCAGTATAGATTTTGTCTTCTCGTAACACTCATTAACTATCCTTTTTATCTCTCCATCTATCTCCCTTGCGGTCTCTTCACTGTATTCCTTGGTGCCATAGCCCGGGTTTATATCGAGAAACAAGGGCTTCCTGTTCTGCTCAAAGGTAACATACCCCAGCTTTTCACTCATCCCGTATTCTTTGACCATTGACTTTGCAATATCCGTTGCCCTGAAGAGGTCGTTATGGGCCCCTGTCGATATCTCTCCAAACACGATTTCCTCCGCGACCCGTCCCCCGAGAAGGACACACATCCTGTCGAGGAGTTCTCTCTTAGTCATTAGGTACCTGTCTTCCGTAGGTAACTGGAGGGTGTACCCAAGGGCGGCAATACCCCTCGGTATGATGGATATCTTGTGAACGGGGTCTGTGGTTTCGAGAAATTCTGCCATCAAGGCATGACCTGTCTCGTGGTAGGCAACGATCTCCTTCTCTTTTCTGCTCATAACCCTTTTCTTCTTTTCAAGACCTGCTACCACCCTATCCGTTGCCTCCTCGAACTCCTCCATTGTTACCGCCTTTTTTCCCTTTCTGGCGGCAAGAAGGGCAGCCTCATTCACAAGATTTGCAAGGTCAGCACCGACAAAACCGGGGGTACGGGCGGCCACAACCTTGAGATCCACATCCTTTCCCATTTTTACCCCTTTTGTGTGGACCTTGAGGATCTCTTCCCTTCCTTTGATATCCGGTCTGTCAACGAGAATATGTCTGTCAAACCTCCCTGGCCTAAGAAGGGCCGGATCGAGTATCTCGGGTCTGTTGGTAGCACCCATGATGATCACCCCAGTCTTTGTGTCGAAACCGTCCATCTCGGCCAAAAGCTGGTTTAACGTCTGCTCCCTCTCATCGTGGGAAGAAAGGGGGTTAATACCCCTTGCCTTTCCAAGGGCATCAAGCTCATCGATGAATATTATACAAGGCGCCTTCTGCTGGGCCTGGGAGAAGAGGTCTCTCACCCTCGATGCCCCAACACCTACAAACATTTCAACGAAATCTGACCCACTCATGCTAAAAAAAGGTACTTTAGCCTCTCCTGCCACCGCCTTTGCGAGGAGAGTCTTTCCCGTTCCAGGAGGGCCGACGAGAAGTATCCCCTTTGGTATCTTACCCCCTATATTGAGAAACTTCTCCGGTACCTTCAGGTATTCTATGATCTCCTTCAACTCCTCCTTTGCCTCATCGACCCCGGCAACGTCCTCAAAGGTGATCTTTATCTCATCCTCACCGTATATCTTTCCCCTGCTTTTGCCGAAATTAAGGACACTTGACGGGGCCCCTCCCATCTTTCTCAAAAGCAGATTCCATATGAGAAATATGATGGCAAAGGGCAGAACCCATGATACAAGGGCCTTTACTATCTTGTTCTCATATCTCCCGGCAAACTTGATATTCCTTTGCTGGAGTTCCTTCACAAGATCAGGGTCTTCCACCCTGCTCGTTAAGAATTTTACCTTCTTCCCCGATTCGGTTAACATATCCCCCTGAATCGTCTCCTGGTCGATGATCAGGTCGCTTACCTTTCCCTTGTTTATCATCTCTTTGAATTCACTGTATGGTATGTTCTTGATCTCTCCTGTAAAAAGATAGGTATTTATCACGACAACCAGGATAAAACCGATAATAAAGTAGAGGAAGGTGAAATTCTTTGTCTTCTGCTCTTTAGACTTGTTTTGCTCTTTCAATTCAATAAAGATGTTCTTCTGTTTCTTTTTTTCCTGTCTCGATTTTTTCTTCTCCATAATCTTAAAGTTTAACAGAAAAGTGATGAATTTGAAATACCCTTTTTGCACACTGTATCAAGGTTTCTTCGCTGACATGATAAGGTTTGTATGCTATAATTAGTCACGGCAAAGATAAAATCATCGAGGAGGGCCCATGGAAGAGAAAGTGCTGGTTCAGGATTTTCAAGAGATGTTTCGGGATATAGAGGAGATACTCGATATACTCTGGAAGGGTTTTATAAACAACAAAGATAGTAACATAAAAGAGGCAAAGAAGAGATTTTATGAAGGCGTAAAAACAAGGTTGTCCTTTGCGGAAAGGCTTGTAGAGAAGAAAGATAAAGATGAGGTAGAAAAAAAGTACGTGACCCTTCTTCTTTCTTTCCAGCAGATTCTACTTGCCGTTGAAAACCTGATAAACAGAGTCCAGTCTAAAGTGGAATCGAATGTCCTCTTCAGTAAAAAGGCCGTAGATGAGACAAAAGATGTGTATGAGATCATAAAGGCCATAATGAAAGATGGGAGGGACTATATCATTACAAAAAATTCGTTGCTTAAGAAGAGTGTCGATGATAACAGGGAGAAGCTCATAAACACGATTACGGACTATGAGATCGTTCACCAGAACAGACTTATAACAGGTATATGTATGCCTAAAGCCTCCTATCTATATATAGAGGTCATGGACTCGATGAAACGTCTGGCCCGGGGGGTTATGGATTTCATATCAAAGATGTAACATTGGATGGTCCGCTACATAGATTAAAGGAACATATCAAAAGGGAACGGGTCGTAAAAGACTTAAGAAACACCACCTTTAACGGTAAGGTGTATCTCGTAGGCGGTGCTATAAGGGAGATATACCTCGATAAAAAACCTAATGATTACGATATAGTCCTGTCGGATAAGGATGACCTGAAAAGGCTTGAATCCTTATACAACACAGAAGCCTTTGTCCTCGGGAAAAAACCCATCCAGACGTTCAGGATAGTCAAAGAAGGCCTCACGATCGATATCACCTTCTTAAACGGCAACATAGAAGAAGACCTTGCGAGAAGGGATTTCACCATGAACGGAATAGCCTATGACATCCATAACGACAGGCTTGTGGATCCACTAAAAGGCTTGGAGGATATAGGAAGGGGCATCATTAGGTGTCCTAATATAGAAAATTTAAAAGAAGACCCCTTAAGGATGTTAAAGGCGATAAGACACTACGGAATGCTTGAAGGTTTTATCCTCCATAAAGAATTGATGGCCTCAATAGGGACGTTAAAAGGCCATATTATAAAGACAGCCCCGGAGAGGGTAAAGTACGAGATGGACCGTATCCTTATCTCCGACAGGGTCTATGAAGCATTAACATTTCTAGAATCCACAGGCCTCCTTTTCGTGATATTTCCCGAACTCCAAGGATTAAAGCAGATGGATAAGGAAAAGGGGTTTTCCCTTGAGACCTTCGGCCATACAATAGAGGGTTTTAAGTATTTAAAAAAGTATGGAGAGAGTTTCCATCTCGAAGAGAAGGCGTTAAAGGATACAGGGTACGCCCTTCTATTCCATGATCTCGGTAAGGCCTATACCTTCTCCTATGACAGCCATAAAGGGGTCGTCCATTTCTTCAACCATGAAAAGATTTCAAACGATATTGCAACCATTATCATGGAGAGGCTCCGATTCAGTCAGAGTGAAATAAGATCCATAAAGAGGATCATAGAGAGCCACATGAGGATATTCCTCATAAGCGGGGATGAACCTACAGAGAGGGCCTTAAGAAGGATCATATTCAAACTGGAGGATATGACCCCTTCCCTTATAGTCCATACCCTCTGTGATATGTACGGAAGTTCCCAGGGGATGGAAAACCCCTCCACCGAACGGGTGAAAAAGAGGTGTGGGGAGATATGGGAGATGTATCTGGAGTGGAAGAAGAAACCCCTCCCTCGCCTTGTAAACGGCCATGATATTTTGAACCTCGGGGTAGTAGAGGGGCCCGAGATAGGGAGGATACTCCACATGATTAAAGAAAAACAGATAACAGGGGAGATCTCTACCCGGGAGGAGGCCCTATCCTATGCAGGGGAGTTGATGGGTAATTCCTGATAGGGATAATCCAATCGGATTCCCGAGCTATTTCTTCTGCTTTAACCTCTTTCGACACCACATCTCATAACGGGTGGATATAGAGAGGTATTCTTCAACACTCAAAGGAGGCACGTTCAATTTACCTAAGAGTTCATTCCCTATTCTTCCCTCCCTTGATAACTCCTCCCCTGCCCTATGGAGGAGTTCAATATGGTTTTTAAGCCTCTCCGGTTCCACCTGTAGGGCTATTGAGCCTGGTATACAGATCTCACCGATCGTCTCAACCCCGTAATTCCTCCCCTGGGCTCTGAATGTGGCTATTATGGGCCCAAATGTTTCCATCTCGGGAAAACCGGAGACGGCGATGAGGAGTACCTTCGGGGGCATCCTCCATACATAGGAGTGCCTCACCCTCCCGTACTCATCCTTCCTGAGGTACGGTTCGAGGGAGCAGATGCATCTGTCTATCACCGCCTTAAGCTGGCTACTCATATTATCCGCATACACAGGGGTTGCCAGAACGAGGATATCCGATTCCTTTAGTTCTTTGTAGATACCGGCCATGTCGTCTTTTATCGAACACACCCCAGGGGTTTTGTGCATACATGAAAAACAGGAGATACAGGGTGAGATGTTCATGTTGCTTACCTCCATCTCCTTTACCTGCACCCCATTTTCAACCAAACCATCTATAAAGGGTCTCAATACCCTTCCGGTAACCCCTTTCTTACCCCTTGCGCTTCCGTTGAGAATAAGAACCTTCATATCGCCTCACCTTTCTCATTAAATTTTTAAAAGCACAATGGAAATATTATCGTATCCCCCTTTGTTGTTGGCCCTTTCAACAAGGGCCGAGGCAGAAACATCGAGGTCAAAACCTGTTCTCACAATGATATCCCTTATCTCTTCGTCATCGAGCATCTCCGTCAGGCCGTCCGTACAGAAAAGTACCACCTCCCCTATTTTTAACTCTATTCTATGCATCTCAGGGGCTATATCTTGAGATATCCCTACCGCCTGTGTCAGCGTATGCCATTTATAGGGAGGGATCTCATGTTTTTCCATGAGTTTCTGTTCCAGGAGATAAACCCCTACCGTGTGGTCTTTTGTTACCTGTTTTATGCCACCATCGATGATATAGACCCTACTATCCCCAACATGGCATAGATAAAGGGATGTTTCCTCTATAATACCGATAATCAATGTTGTCCCCATCCCTTTAAGCCCGGGGTTCCCTTCCGCCTCCTCCAATACCCCTTTGTTTGCCTCAAGCATAGCGTTATATATGAGAGGCCCTATCTCTTTTATACCCTTTTTTAGCCCTTCTTCGAGAAACCGGTAGGCAATGTTCACGGCGAGGGCACTTGCCACCTCCCCTGCCTGATGGCCTCCCATACCGTCAGCTATAAGGATGATACCCATCTCTTCATTGACAAGGAGACTGTCCTCGTTGTTATATCTGACCATCCCTTTGTCTGTCCTTGTGATGATTCTCATAGGGCACCAAAAAAAAGTATTGTACAAATCCCCTTTCATGTCAACCGGTTTATTCATCTGAAGGTTGTATACATTTTAAGGTTTTGTTGACATCGCCTTCCTAACTATGATAACAACAATAATCGAGGTATAGAGCCCATGGAGAAATATACCCACCTATTTTCCCCAGGCCAGATAGGCCCTATCAAGACAAAAAATCGTATCAAATACGCTGCCACCGAAACGAACTTCAACTATGGCAATGGGTACGTCTCCGATAGAGAGGTTGCATACATGGAGGCCCAGGCAAGAGGGGGAGCCGCCATCGTGACCACCCAGGGGGCATATCCGGATCCAAAGGGGGAGGGCAAAGGTTTCAAGGGTATGATGTCCATAGCCGATGATAGATTTATCCCCGGTCTTGCAAGAATCGCAGAGGCGATCAAAAAACATGGGGCCCTCTCCTGCATACAGATACTCCACTGCGGAAGGGAAGGCGGGGTGGACCTCGATTACTGCCTTATGCCCTCTTATGTGCCCCAGAGGCTCTCCTATTTTAAAAAACCGAGGGTGATGACGGATGAGGAAATAAAATCCGCCATCTACGACCACAGGAGGGCTGCGAGAAGGGCCCTTGACGCAGGTTATGATATGATAGAACTCTCGGGGATCGTAGGGTATCTCATATCCACGTTCATCTCCTCCTATACAAACAAAAGACAGGACCATTACGGCGGTGACATTAAGGCACGATGCCGCCTCATGATGGAGATTATCCATGCCGTAAAGGAAGAGGTGGGAGGAGACTTTCCTGTTGGGATAAGACTCTGTGGACTCGAGCTCCTCGATGATAGAGGGGGGAACTCCGTTGAGGAGAGCATCGAGAGTTTTAAACTCGCCGAAGAGGCAGGGGCAGATTTTTTAAGTGTCACCATAGGGTGGCATGAATCTTCCCAATCGGTCATAACAAGGGATGTACCCATGGGTCACTGGCTCTATGTGGCGGAGATGGTGAAAAGGCATGTAAAGGTACCTGTCATGATGGCATTTCGTCAGTTTCTCCCGGAGATACCTGAACGTGCCATTTCCGAGGGCAAGATAGACTTCTGGGAGGTCTGTCGTCCTATGATTGCCGACCCTGCCTTACCCATCAAAGCAAAAGAAGGCAGGGAGGATGAGGTCATACCCTGTATAGCCTGTAACGAATGTTTCTCCCGTCTCTACCACCATCAGCCTATCATGTGTACGGTAAGGCCATCGCTCGGCCATGAGGCTGAGGCAGAGTGGGGTTATTACGGTTTTTCTATCGTTAAAAAGAGAAAGACGATAACCGTGATCGGGGGAGGCCCTGGGGGCTTGCAGTTTTCTTCGGTAGCATCAAAGAGGGGGCACAGGGTAATACTCTACGAGAAAGAAGACCAACCGGGCGGTAACATCCTTCTCGCCAGCAGAATAGAGGAAGGGGCAGAGGAACTCTTAAGACCCATCTCTTATCTCAAGGGGGAGTGTGAAAGAAATGGCGTAGATTTGAGGCTCGGTATCGAATGGGATATGGAAATGTGGGAAAAAGAAGACACATCCGCCGTTGTAATCGCCTCAGGGGCAAAGATTAAAGCCCCCGAAGGTATCCCTAACGATAAGGTATATACCCCCTATGATATTATCATGAGGGGTATTGAACCACAGGGCCGTATAGCAATCATAGGGGGTCAGTCCGTTGGCCTATCCGTTGCGATCTTTCTCATAAAAAAGGGCCTATCCCAGCTTGTGGTCATAGAAAAAACGGGGGTGCTCGGCAGGGACATAAGCCCTTTTTATCTATGGAGACACCTCCAGCTTATGAAAAAAAAGGGCATACCCATATATAAAATGGCAAATGTCCTCTCCTTTGAAGAAAAAGAGATCGAGATCACAGCCAAAGATAGGGTTGAGAAGATAAATTTTGACAGCCTTATCATGACAGAGAGGGAGTCCTCTGAAGAACTGGTAGGCGGCATAAAAAACATGGGCATAGACGTGTTTCTCATTGGAGATGCGAAAAGACCGAGAAGGCTATTAAATGCCATACATGACGGTTATCGTCTTGGAATGGAGATTTAGCGATGATACCTGAGATAGACATAGAAAGATGTACGGGGTGTAGTCAGTGCACCCATGTCTGTCCTGCCCAGGCGCTGTCTATGGAAAAGGACACCGTAAAACTTGAGGAGGAATACTGTGAAGAATGTGGCCTCTGTGCCGATGTCTGTCCCTGTTCGGCGATAAAGATACCCTTCCCTGTTCTGGATGTTTTATGACCTATACGCAATCGACATTTTTCATAATAGACGAATTTATTACATAACATGGAGGATATATGGCGGTTCTAACAGAAATATCGAAAAACTACGGAAGATTAAAGCATTATATAGATGGGCGATGGTTTGTCCCTGACGATAGCCTTTATTTCGAGACCACAAACCCCGCAACAGATGAGGTGATAGCAGAGGCCCCTGTCGCCACAGAAGAGATCGCCGATATGGCCGTTGAGGCTGCCTGGAATGCCTATAAAAGATGGCGGGATGTACCCTTTAGGGACAGGGCAAAACTTATCTTCAACTTAAGGGATGCCTTTATGAGACATCACGAAGAACTCGCCCGTATCCTCGTCCAGGACCACGGCTCCACCATAGATGATGGAAGGGGTACGATATCCCGTTGCGTTGAAAACATAGAGGCCGCAGGGAGTTCCATGTATAGCCTCTACAAAGGGGAACACGTGGAACAACTTGCAAATGGGATCGACTGCTACCAGATAAGAGAACCCGTTGGTGTCTTTCTGATCATGACCCCTGGCAATATACCGATGCACGCCTGGTCATCCTTTGTGCCCTATGCCCTTGCCTGTGGCTGTACTGTAATCGTCTCCCCGAGCTGGCAGTGCCCCGTTTCCTCCGATGCGGTTACAAAAGTAGCTGAAGAGGTGGGTTTCCCCCCAGGGGTATTAAACCTGATCCATATCAATAAGGAATTCCACATAAATACCCACATCCTTGAAAACCCGAAGGTTAAGGGTGTCGGTTTCATAGGTTCAACGCAAGTGGCAAAGGGCCTTTTTGAGGCCTGTGGAAGACTGGGCAAAAGGTCCTCATTGAACGGAAACGGAAAGAACCATATCGTCGTTATGCCCGATGGGAATGTCGAAAACGCCGTTCAGTATATCATGAGGGGATGCTTCGGGATGACAGGACAGAGGTGTCTCGGTTCTGACAATGTGGTAATCGTTGGGGATGTCTATAATAGGATAAAGGAGAGGCTGCTTGAGGCCTCAAAAAAGATGGTTATCGGGTATGGCCTCGATGAATCAACGGAGATGGGACCCCTTACGACAAAATCGGGGAAAGAAAAGGTGGAAGATTTTATAGAGAGGGGGATCAAGGAAGGGGCAAAAATCATACTCGATGGAAGGGAGATTAAGATAAAGGGATATGAGAAGGGGTATTTCTTGGGCCCGACGATCTTTGAGGATGTCCATGTGGGTATGACGATTGCAAAGGAAGAGTCCTTTGGCCCTATATGCAATCTGATTAAGGCAGAAAGCCTGGATCAGGCCATAGAATGGATAAATAGTTCCAACTATGGCCATTCTGCCTGTATAGTAACGGAGAGCGGTAAGGCAGCCCGTAAGTTCATAAGGGAGTGCGAAGTGGGTAACGTTGGTGTCAACGCAGGTATACCCCAGCCGTACTCATTTTTCGGTCTTGGTTCAAAAAAGGAATCCTTCTTCGGGTCTGCAAAGTCAAGGATGGATTCGGTTAAACTCTTCCTCGATGAGAAGACGGTGACGTTGAGATGGGTTTAGACATTAAAAAAACCGGGGTTATCGTTGTGGATATACAGGGCGATTTTACTACATGGAAGAGAGGGGCCCTTGCGGTAGAGGGTACCGACGGGGCCTATATAAAGAGTGTTGAGCATGCAACAAGGACCCTTAAGGAGAAGGGGTGTAAGGTCTATGCCACCCAGGACTGGCATCCCCCTGACCATGTATCCTTTTACACTAACCATCCCGGGAAAAACCCCTTTGATGTAATCGATGTAAATGGAAGAAAACAGGTACTCTGGCCTCCCCACTGTGTGATGGGAACTTATGGTGCGGAGATATTGATAGAGAATAAACTCTTTGATGCCATCGTAAAAAAAGGACAGGACCCCCATTTTGACAGCTACTCGGGTTTTCAGGACGATGGGGGTAAAAAAACAGAAATGGATGAGGTATTAAGGGCATCCCATATTGAAGGGGTGATTCTCTTTGGCCTTGCAACGGATTACTGTGTGTTTGCAACGGCAAAGGATGCAAAGGAGAATGGCTATAGAGTCGTATTCATTGAGGGGCTAAGTAGAGGTGTAGGAAAAGATACGACCCGAAATGCGATAAAAGAGATGAAAGATATGGGCATTCGTATCATTGAAGGGCTTGATATAGAAAACATCAACGCCCTCTGATAAAAATAAAAGGAAGGAGGAGCGGTTATGTGTGAAGCATGTAACGAACTTACGAGGAGAGGTTTTTTAAAGACCATGCTTATCGGCGGGGCTGCCGTTGGGATGGGTATGTTCGACGGCGGTATCCGTATTCTCAACGCCCAGTCGACGAACATCAAGTTCAGTACATGGCATCCCCCTGTTGGCAAAGAGGTGAAGACCGTCTGGATCCCCATGCTTGAGGAGTTGAAGAAAAAAAGCAAAGGACAGATTAACTATACGATGTATGCTGGGGCTGCCCTGGGAAAAGGGCCTGAGCATTTCGATATAGTGGCAAAGGGTCTCTCCGATATGGGGTATTTTACCGCCACATGGACACCGGGAAAGTTCCCTTTAACGGATGTGCTCTCCCTTGCCGTCTGGGTGGACGGTAAAGAACTCGCCGCGGACATAGGGAATGCCGTCTATAACAGGATACTGAAGGATGAGTTCAAAAATGTAAAGGTCCTTGAACTAAACGGCTGTATCCAGTCCTTCATATGGACAAAAAAACCTGTCTCCAAGATGGCGGACCTAAAAGGGATGAAACTCCGTTCCCCAGGAGGCCATCAGACAAACTACATAAAGGCCTTAGGGGCTGAGCCTGTCTTTATGCCCTTAGGGGATGTGTATATGGCAATGGAGACAGGCACCGTTGACGGCCTTGTCACCTGTGCCCCCTTGATCGAGGGTTTCAAACTCTATGAGGTGGCCAAGTATGGGACGGTACTTACCTTCGGCTGCGTATCCGAAGGGGTGGTGATGAATCTGAAATCTTGGGAGAAGCTCCCTGAAGACCAGAAGAAACTCATAGAGGAGGTCTGCACAAACCCCTTTAAATATACCGGGGGCCTCACAAGGGACGTCTATAAGAACGAATTGATGAAGAGGATAGCGGATGCAGGGGTAAAATTTATAGACCTGCCAAAGTCTGAGGCTGAGCAGTGGTATAAGAAATTCCAGGATGTGACAAGGACATGGGTGAAAGACCTCGAGGCAAAGGGTCTCCCTGCGAGAAAGGCCGTTGCCATCATGAATGAGGAGTGTGAAAAGAGGAAGATAGACCTTGTCGCTTGTCCCCCTGAGTTTAAAAAGGTGTGATTTAAGGTAGATAAGATATGGAAGGTTTTCATCACGTCATCAGAAAGATAACAAGGGGTTTCTGCTACGGGGGTATGTTTTTTGCCATACCCCTTATGCTTATCACCACCTTAGATGCCATCGGGAGGGGTCTATTCGATAAACCCTTCCCCGGTACCATAGAGCTCTCGGAGTATATGCTCTCCATCATGATCCTTTTGGGTGCCGCATACACCCAGCAGGTTAAAGGCCATGTGGGGGTAGACTTCCTCACAAAGAGGTTTTCCGAGAGAAAAAGGGATATGATCGGTATCATAACGACCCTTGCATCGATGTTTATAGTCGCCATCATAGTATGGCAAGGTTATATGGAAGGGATCCAGGAGAAAACCGTATCGGATATGCTGAGGGTTCCCCAGAGGCCCTTCCGTCTACTTGTGACCGTTGGGGGAATACTGCTTTGGCTTGAACTTTTTTTGGATCTCATGACGCACATTAAAAACGTTTTTACAAAAAGTGGAGAGTGATTGATGAGCCCTGTCCTTGTCGGAATTATCGGTTGTGGCCTTGTGATACTCCTTCTCATACTCGGTATGCCTATCGCCTTTCTCATGATGTTTGTCGGATTCTTTGGTATATGGACATTGACCTCCCTTGATGCCGCATTACCTGTTGTGGCGAAGACATTGTATGAGGTGGCCTCAAACTATCCATACACGATCATACCCCTTTTTATACTGATGGGTGGCTTTGCGACTACAGCAGGGATAACAGGGGAACTCTATAACACGTTCGATAAGTGGTTTAGAAGACTCCCCGGCGGGCTCGGGGTGGCAACGATCGCTGCCTGTGCAGGTTTTGCCGCTGTGAGCGGTTCATCTGTCGCCGCTGCCGCAGCGATGGGGAATATCGCCCTCCCCGAGATGAGAAAGTTCAACTACCATCCAAGACTCGCAACAGGGGTGATTGCAGCCGGGGGGACGTTGAGTTTTCTCATACCTCCGAGCCTCGGCTTTGTCGTATACGGAATGCTCACAGAACAGTCCATAGGAAAGCTATTGATATCGGGGATTATACCGGGAATTTTACTCTCCATTGCCTATATTGTAATCGTGATCATCCAGGTCAAGATAGACCCGTCCCTTGCCCCGAAGACCCCGGGGAGCGTCCCGTTAAAAGAGAAATTATACGCCTTAAAAGGCATATGGGAGACCTTACTTGTATTCTTTATCGTCATGGGGGGTATATACCTCGGTTTTATAAACCCTACAGAGGCAGGGGCTATAGGGGCAACGGCTTTACTGATAATTGTGCTGATAAAGAGAAGGCTCACCTTGAAGGGCCTATTCAATGCCCTCATCGAGATGACCCGTATATCCGTTATGGTCTTGTTCCTTGTGTCGGGGGCAACGGTCTTCAGTTATTTCCTTGCCCTGTCCACCATACCTACCGTCGTATCCAACTGGATTGCCGGTCTTGCCATATCGAGGTATCTGATACTCGCCATCATAATAGGGATCTATTTTCTCCTCGGATGTTTTCTCGACGCGGTATCGATGATGGTCCTCACCCTCCCTGTGATATTCCCCGTTGTAGTTGCCCTTAATTTTAACCCCATATGGTTCGGCGTTGTGGCGGTACTCATGATGGAGGCAGGCCTTATCACACCCCCTGTGGGTCTAAACGTTTACACCCTTGCCGGTATCGCAAAAGACATTCCGATGGCGGAGATATTCCGAGGTTCTGTGCCCTTTCTCATTGCGATCATCGCCGTTGCGGTAATTCTCACCATATTTCCTAAACTTGCCCTCTTCTTACCAGGATTGATGGGGAGATGATAGAGGAGAAGAAGAAATAAAAGGCCGACCATGGAAAGGATAGATTTTATTTTAAACGGTAAAAGCGTATCCTGTGAGGTCGAGGGGGACGAGGTCCTCCTTTATACCCTGAGGGTACGATTCAGGATCACGAGTGTAAAGGAGGGTTGCGGGATAGGGGAGTGCGGGACGTGCACGGTCTTAATCGATGACGAACCCCACTATTCGTGTCTTACCCTCTCGACCAAAATATCCGGTCACGATGTAAAGACCGTAGAGTTTTTGAGTTTAAACGGCAACCTCCACCCTCTCCAGGAGGCCTTCATAAAGGCAGGGGCCGTACAGTGCGGGTTTTGTACCCCTGGGATGTTACTCTCAGCGTATAGTCTTCTCCTTAAGGGCAAAAAACTCGATATACAGGGGATAAAAGAGGCCATAAGCGGAAATCTCTGCAGGTGTACAGGCTATCAGCAGATTGTTGAGGCTATTAAAGATGCGGCAGAGAACGGTAAGTTTGGAGGGGAAGGTAATGGACGGAAAGTAGAAAAGAGAAGAAGCCCCCCTGAGGGGAAAGGGATAAAAGAGATCCTCGATATGCTCTATGAGAAAGAAGATGGGAGGATCATAGCAGGAGGCACGGACCTTCTCGTAAAGGCGAGAAAGAAAGGGGTTTACAACGATTATATTGATGTGACTTCCATTAATGGACTAAAAGGCATAAGGGAAGAGGATGGAAGGGTGATTATAGGGGCAACGACAACGCACGGAGAGATTCAAAGAGATCCGATTATAACCGGTAAGGTAAAAAGCCTGTCCATCGCCTGTGGCCTTATCGGTAGTCCCCAGATAAGAAATATGGGCACCATAGGGGGCAATATCATAAACGCCTCCCCTGCCGCGGACTCCATACCCCCCTTACTCGTCCACGATGGGGTATGTATCCTCGAATCGAAAGAGGGGATAAGGGAAGTGCCATTATCTGAATTCGTTGTAGCCCCATATGAGACCCAGCTGGGAAAAAAGGAGATATTAACAGCAATAAAGGTTCTGCCCCTTAATGGCTACAGAGAGGGTTATATAAAGGTGGCAAAAAGGGCAGCCCTTGCCATTGCCCGTCTATCGATCGCCTATGCGATAAAGGAGAAGGATGGCATTATAGAGGATGTAAGGCTCGCCATAGGCTCATGTACCCCCATGCCGTTTAGGGCTTACGATGGGGAAGGATACTTAAAGGGCAAAAGTAGGGATGAGTCTACTATAGCCCAGGGGATCAAATCCATCATAGACGGTATAGTAGATAAAAGCGGGATGAGACCTTCTTATGTGTATAAGCTCCCTGTCCTTATGGGTCTTTTATCGGATATACTGGGAGGATCATATGCCCATTAAGAGATACATGGATAGGATCGATGCCATAGAGAAAGTCTTGGGACAGGCTAAATATGCAGGAGACATACATATAGAAGGTATGCTCTATGGCGTAATTGTGAGAAGTTCAATCCCCCATGGGTGGATAAAGAATATCGATTTTGATAAGGCCCTTACGTATAAGGGGGTCATTAAAATTCTCACGCAAAAGGACATACCGGGGGAGAATGTATACGGGATCATAAAGAAGGACCAGCCTTTACTCGCAAAAGAGAGGGTAAGGTATATAGGTGAACCTGTAGCGATTGTCCTCGGGGAGGATGAATCCATCGCAAGGAGGGCATCCCATCTCATACGGATAGAATACGAAAAGATGGATGTTGTTTCCGATCCACTTCAGTCCATGAACGGAGGGGTTAAACTGCACGATGACGGCAACCTTTTATCCCACCGGAAGGTCATAAAAGGTGACATAGATAGGGGTTTTCGTGAATCGGATGTGATCGTTGAGAGAACATACAGGACGACATGGCTCGACCATGCATATATTGAGCCCGAGGCAGGCTTAGGTTATATGGATGAAAAGGGTAGACTCATCATCACATCATCCACCCAGAACGTCCATTACAAGAGAAACGAGATATCCCGCCTCCTCGCCATCCCTGAGGAGCGTATAAGGATCATCCAGGCGACAACAGGGGGTGGTTTTGGGGGAAAGCTCGATATGACGGTGGAAGGATATGTGGCCCTTTCGGTCTATCATACGAAAAGACCGGTCCTTATAAGATTTACGAGGGAGGAGAGCTTTCTATCAAACACAAAAAGACATCCATTACTCATACATTATAAAACCGGGGCAAAAAAGGACGGCACAATCCAGGCCGTAAAGGTGGATGTTACAGGGGATACAGGGGCCTATGCCTCATACGGTTCTACCGTATGCCTGAGGGTTGCTGTCCATGCCACGGGGCCCTATGAGGTGCCCAATGTGTATGCGGAGAGCAGGATGCTATACACAAATAACCCTGTATCCGGCGCCATGAGGGGTTTTGGTGTCCCCCAGATCGCCTTTGCCCATGAGTCCCAGATGGATATAATGGCGAAGGAGCTAAATATCGACCCTCTCGAGATAAGAATAAAAAACGCCCTTAAAAGAGGTTCAAAGACCGCTACCTCCCAGGAGCTTGGGACATCTGTGGGTTTCATAGAGACGTTAAAGGCGATCGAACCTTTCTGGAAGGGCAGGAAAAAGTCGGGGACAAGGGGATTCGGTCTTGGCTCCATGTTCTACGGTATGGGGAATACAGGTATCTCAAACCCCTCCTCTGCAAGGATCACCCTTACAGAAGAGGGGAAGATAGCCCTCCATACAGGGGCATGTGATATAGGCCAGGGTTCGGATACAGTTCTTTTACAGATACTCTGCGAAACCCTCGACGTGGATGGAAAGGATGTGCTTTTGGTCAGGGCAGATACGGATTTAACGGGGGATGCAGGTTCCACCTCCGCAAGCAGGCAGACGTATATATCGGGGAAGGCGGTGCAGTTAGCGGCACTTAATCTGAGGGCCTATCTCGAGAAAGAGGGGTTTTATAGAGGAAGAGGTATATCGGAGATTTACAGGTCTTATCGAGATAGGGGTTTTCCTCCATTCGAAGGATATTTCGACCCACCCACAGAGGCCCTCGATATGGATACGGCCAAGGGAAAACCTTATGCCACTTACGCCTATGCAACCCATATGGCCGAGGTGGAGGTGGACAGAATTACAGGATATGTGAAGGTATTAAGGGTCTATGCAGCCCACGATGTGGGTAAGGCCATAAACATAAAAAACATAAAAGGTCAGGTATACGGTGGCATTGCAATGGGTATTGGGTTTGCCCTGATGGAGGAGTTCATCCCCGGCAAGACCGAATCCCTCGATAATTATTATATACCCACATCCATGGATATGCCTGCCATGGAGGCCTTCATCGTTGAAGATGAGGAGCCAACAGGGCCATTCGGTGCAAAGGGTGTGGGGGAGCCCGCCCTGATACCCCAGGCGGCAGCCATAGCGAATGCAATTACGGACGCAGTTGGTGTAAGACCTTATGAGCTACCCTGTGATCTGGAAAGGCTAAAAAAGCTTTTGTGAAGCAATATAAGGGAGGTGGAAGCGATGGTAATAAGAAATATCGGCTCCATTTTTACAGGGGATATCGATAACCCCTTAATCGAAGGCCCTGTATCGATTCTCATCGAGGAAGGGAAGATAAAAGCCATTGAAAGGGGAGATGTTAAGGGAAAGGGGATCGATGCGGCAGGGATGACCGTATGCCCCGGTTTTATAGACTCCCATGCCCATCCTGTATTCGGCGATTTTACCCCAAGACAGAATCAGCTTGGTTTTATAGATAGCAGTCTCCACGGTGGGGTAACGGCGATGATATCCGCCGGGGAGGTCCATCTGCCCGGAAGACCTGTAGACCCAAAGGGTACAAAGGCCCTTGCGGTTCTTGCCCATAAATCCTTTGCGAGATTCAGACCCTCAGGGGTGAAAGTCTACGGAGGGGCCCTGATCCTTGAGAAGGGTCTCGTGGAGGAGGATTTCAGAGAGCTTGCCCAAGATGGGGTATGGCTTGTAGGAGAGATAGGGCTTGGAAGTGTAAAGAGCGCCCAGGATGCAAAGCAGATGGTGGGATGGGCAAAAAAATACGGGATGAAGGTCCTGATGCACGTAGGGGGAACATCCATCCCCGGAAGCTCAACCGTCACATGCGACGATGTAATCACAGCGGATCCCACCGTTGCCTGCCATTTAAACGGAGGCCCTACGAGTATCCCTATCGAGGAGGCATACAGGGTAATAGACAGGACATCGTGTGCGATAGAACTCGTCCATTGCGGAAACCCCCTCTCCGCCTTCGAGATTGGGAGATACCTGAAGAACAAGGGTATGCTCTCGAGGCTCATCCTCGGTAACGATGCCCCATCGGGAACAGGGGTAATACCCCTTGGTATCTGGAGGATGGTGAACTACATCTCTTCCTTGTGCGGTATCCCCGCAGAGGTCGCCGTATGCTGCGCCACAGGGAACACCCAGAGGACCTTTGGGCTTAATCACGGTACGATCAAAGAGGGTATGGGGGCAGACTTACAGATCATAGATGCCCCTATGGGCTCGGCAGGAAAGGATGCGAAATCCGCCATAGAGGTAGGGGATATCCCGGGGATTGCCATGGTGCTCATAGATGGAGAGATAAAGACCCAGGTTAGTAGGAACACACCCCCTCCGGTGAGAAAAGCCCTTATAGTTCAGGAGTAAAGATGAAGGTCGATTTAGATAGATGTAAAGGTTGTGGCATATGCGAGGAGATATGCCCATTAGGGGTCATAAGGCTTAAGGAGAAGAAGGCCTTTATAGAAGACGGCTGTGTGGAGTGTAAGACCTGTATGAAAATGTGTCCCCAGAATGCCTTAATCCTGAGTATTATAGATCGGAGACCCCAATGTTCATCTTGCCCCATCCTATGTAGGATTCCCGAAGGGGGCTTTGGCGCCTGTATGAGATACTACAATAAAGATGGGAAGATTGTGCGAAAAGAGAGGCTTCATACATACGAGGAGGTTGAATCGATAGTTAAATCGGGTCATGACCCGTCTATAGAAAGACCCCTAATCACCGGCATAGGTTCCGGTACCACATACCCCGATTTCATCCCCTCTCCTTTCATAGTGAAGGGTGTAAGGGAAGGAATAGACATCGTGACCGTTGTCACAGAGGCCCCTTTGAGTTACAGTGGTTTGAAGGTGAAGATAGATTCTGATCTTTATCTCGGTACGGAAGGGAAAAGGGTGTATGTAAAAAGAAAAGGGAGACGGACCATAGGCCATCTCTGTACAGAGGAGTATGGCTCCAAGATGCTCTCCTTAGGGGGGGTAAATATCCTCACCTCTAAGGATGGCCAGTTTGCGGCAAGGGTGATATATGAACTCTTGAGGGGGAAAAGGGTTGAGATCGAAATAGAGGACGGAGCAAAAGTAGAGTTTGCCCTTGGTGAGGCCCCTGTTATAAACGGAATTATCGAGGAGAAGATGAGGGTGGGATGCGGCAGTGCCACATCCGGCCTTTTTGCCCCCTACATGTTCAACGCAGCGGATGAGGTGATAGTGCTCGATGGCCATATAACGGCCCTCTTCAGTGAGCATCCTGCAGGAAAATACCTAAAAAAGAAGAGGTCTTGCATACAGATAAAGGGGCAGAAGAGTACCGACGGGAGATACTTTCTCGAAAAAGGAGATGGATGGGGAGGAACGAATATCCATAACCCCCTCGACGTGATAAAAGAGATAGATAGGGATAAGGCATACGAAGGTATGACCCTTCTTATCACAGAGACTACAGGGCAAAAAGTGGCCTTCTTCAGGATGGTAAACGGTGAATTTGTAGAAGAGAGATTAACCCAGGAGGCGGCTCAATTTATAAATGTCCTTAAGGATTCCTGTCAACCATCAAAGACAAGTGGCATCTTTGCCGCAGGGGTTGGAGGTTCAGCTAGGGCAGGGGTTACAAAGAATCCCATTAAGCTTACCCGGGCCGTCCATGAGGGAAAGGTCAAGGTGACCATAGGCGGGGCAGAACCTTTTATCTTCCCCGGAGGTGGTATCAATTTCCTCGTCGATGTTTCAAAGATCAGATATGGAAGCATATACCTTTCTCCTACGCCCTCTTTTGTACTCCCCGTTGAGTACACGATGACGTACGAGACATTCAAAGCAATAGGGGGTCATATAGATGCGATAAGACCCTTAGAAGAGGTACTGAAAGAATCGAAGGGCGACGGATAGATGTATATCGAGGTCGGACCTGTTGGTATGTCTATTGATGCAAAAAGGTACGGTGTGCCCTTTGAGTTTGAAAGGAAAAGGGTTGAAGGGATATTAAACTCCATTTTAGGGGACTTAGCCGAATCCCTTCCCGTTTTAAAGCAGAGGGCACATAGGATAATAAACACAAAAGGCCTGCCGGAGATCCCCTGCAAAATGGTCGAGGCGGTAAAAATCGTGGATGAGAAAACATTAACCCCTATGGCCGCCGTTGCAGGGGCAGTGGCAGATGGGCTAAAGGAAAGGCTGAAAGAGGATGGTATCGATTTTATCGCTATAAATAACGGGGGAGACATATCCATATTCAACGGCAGTAAAAAGGCCATAAGGGTGGGCCTTATAGAGATTAAAAGGGGGAATCCATCACCCTTTATCCTCAAAATAGAAGGATTTAAAGATGTTGGCATCGCCACAAGCGGATTCGGGGGGAAAAGTTTTACCCTCGGCCTCGCGGATATGGCAACCGTCATCGCAAAAACAGGGGCCATAGCGGATGCAGCAGCGACTTTCATATGTAATATGACAAATGTGGGATCGACCCGTGTGTTAAGGAAAAGGGCTATAGAGATAGACCCCATAACAGATATACCCGATGATTTTGTAACTGTTGAAATAGGCAGCCTTACGGATAAGGAAAAGGAAGAGGCTCTGAGAAATGGTTTATCATGGGCAGAAAGATTAAAGACCTATGGTGTGATCTACGACGCCATCATCATTCTCGATAATTCTATGGTTACAACCATAGATGGAAAATGCGATATTAAATTGGAGGTGCAGGATGGAGATAAGAAAAATAGTCACTATAGTTGAGGAGGTCTTCATAGACGGGGAGAAGAAGGCTGAGAGACCCATAAAAAAGGTAGCGGCAGTGGCAGTCATAAAAAATCCCTTCTCCGGTGTGTATAAAGAGAACCTCGACGAACTCATCGAGGCAGGGGAGGCCTTGGGGAGACTCCTCGGGGAGAAGGCGGTGGCAGCCCTCGGTAAAGAGAGACCTGTTGAGAGCTACGGCAAGGCAGGGGTAGTCGGAGAGAAGGGCGAACTCGAGCATCTGGCCGCCATACTCCATCCAAAACTGGGTACACCCCTGAGGGATGCGGTAGGGGGTGGAAAGGCTATCATCCCCTCTGCGAAAAAGATAGGGGGTATGGGTACCCCGATAGATATACCTCTCCATTATAAGGATGCGGCCTTCGTAAGGTCCCATTTCGATGCAATGACGGTCTCCGTCTCCGATGCCCCGAAATCCGATGAGATACTCGTGGCCATCGCCGTCACAGACGGTGGCAGACCCCATCCGAGGGTTGGAGGTTTAAAAAAAGAAGAGGCAAAGGGTGAAGATGGGTTAAGGTAAAATCAAGGCTGAATGATACATCCACCCTGTGACGATAAAACACGGATACGGAAAAAAGCAGACTTCATACCCTATTGAAAAGGGGGTTGATTAAATGCAACAGAATTGATATATCGTAAGGCGGATGATTCTACCATAGAGGTATAAAACTCTTTTTACAAATTGTATCCTTGAATTTTAGGGACGATGTGCTTTTGAAATAACAGAATTTATAGCGGATGATAACAACTGTTGGGCTAAGATCTTCTCCCCCCTTTCTATGAAAACTTTACCTATAATCTCTGCCAAGTTTAAAAAGCCCTGGACGCTAAATGACTGTTTTTCGATATTAACACCTAAATTTTTTCCTATTTTGTATAATATATCAAAAGCCCCTCTTATATCTTCAACCCGTGTAATTCTCTCAAAGTCTGCAACTAATTCATTTAACTCTTTTTTTGTTTTAAAAAAGGCTATTCTTTTTTGCATCTCCTCTTCATTCGATATAAAATATGAGTCCTTTAAGGTTCTCATTTCCCATTTTTTCTTTGCAATTTCAATAGAT
>JAOAGQ010000023.1 GCA_026415675.1 Syntrophorhabdaceae bacterium | reverse complement strand
ACCCGGAGTCCGTTTCATAAGAAGCTATGTGACGATAGCGAGGGAGAACCCCGAGACAAAGAACGTGGTGATAAGGTACTCCACCCCCGATGAGGGTGTGAAAGAGGAAGAGTTCGATATGGTCGTCCTCTCTGTGGGACTGAACCCTCCCCATGAGGCAGAAGAGCTTGCAAGGAAGTTCGGCATCGAACTTGATGAGCATGGATTCTGCAGGATAAATCCATTTAGCCCCGTTGAGACCACAAGAAAGGGGATATTTGTGAGTGGTGCCTTCCAGGGTCCAATGGATATACCGGAATCGGTGTTCAGTGCAAGCGGTGCGAGTTCAAAGGTCGGCCAAAACATAAACAAAAGGAGGGGCAAGCTCACAAGGGAAAAGGTATACCCAGAGGAGAAGGACGCCAAAGGGGAAGAGCCGAGGATAGGTGTCTTTGTGTGCCATTGCGGTGCCAATATAGGAAGGGTTGTAGATGTGCCGAACACCGTTGAATACTGCATGAGACTGCCGAATGTGGTCTATGCCCAGGAGCAACTCTTCTCATGTGCAACGAATTGTGCCAAAGAGATCAAAGACATGATAAAGGAAAAGTCCCTAAACAGGGTGGTTGTTGCTGCATGCTCCCCCAGGATACTCGAGCCCTTATTCAGGGATACCTTAAGGGAAGCAGGCCTTAACCAGTATTACTTTGAGATGGCGAATATCAGGGAGCAGGATTCATGGGTCCATTCGAAGGAAAAAGAGGAGGCAACGGAAAAGGCCAAAGATATCATAAGGATGTCTGTTGCAAGGGCGTATAACCTTGAGCCCCTCGATGACTTTCAGCTAAAGGTGGACAAAAGGGTCCTCGTGGTAGGGGGAGGGGTGGCTGGCATGAACTGTGCCATCTCCATTGCGGATCAGGGGCATGAGGTCTATCTCGTAGAGAAGGAGGATAAACTCGGGGGTATGGCGAGAAAGATCAAATACACCCTTGACGGCAATGATGTTAGATCTTACATGGACGCCCTTATAGAAAGGGTATTCCGCCACCCATTAATCCATGTATACCTAAAAGGTGAGGTCATCGAATCGAAGGGTTATGTCGGTAATTTTACTACAAAGGTAAGGTCAGAGAACAGGGAGATAGAGATACACCACGGGGCAACGGTAATCGCCATAGGCGCTCAAGTCTATAGACCGAAGGAGTATCTGTACGGAGAGGACGAAAGGGTGTTGACCCATCTGGAACTCGAAGAGAAATTGGAGGGGAAGGATGATAAGGTCGTAAATGCCCAGAATGTGGTGATGATACAGTGTGTGGGATGCCGAAATGAGGAGAGGAATTACTGTAGCAGGATATGCTGTGGCGAATCCATAAAAAATGCCCTTAAACTGAAAGAGATAAACCCAGGGGTGGATATTTACATCCTCTATCGGGACATGAGGACCTATGGGTTTAAAGAGGATTACTACAGAGAGGCATCGGATAGAGATGTAAAGTTTATCCGTTATGAACCCAGCGACAGGCCCGTTGTGGAGAAAGGAGAGGCTGAGGATGGCCGCCCCGTCCTCAAGGTAACAACGACCCATCCAACCCTTCTCCATAAGGTCGAAATAGATGCGGATATAGTAGTCCTTGCCGCTGCTACAATCCCGTCTCCGGAGACACAGAAAGTAGCCTCTACATTTAAGCTGTCATTGAGCATTGACGGTTTTTTCAAGGAGGCCCATGTAAAATTGAGGCCTGTTGAATTTGCCACAGATGGGGTTTTTCTCTGCGGCATGGCCCATTACCCGAAATACATAGGGGAAGCCATCAATCATGCATACGGTGCTGCAAGTCGGGTAATGACCCTTGTCTCTCAGGATGTGATTTACGCATCGGGGGCGGTATGTACGATTGACAGGAAAAAATGTATGGGCTGTGGGGCCTGTGTGAGTGCCTGTGCTTACGGTGCATTAGAACTGGAAGAGACAAAACAGGGAAGAAAAGTAAATGTAAACCCTTTTCTCTGTAAAGGGGATGGCCTCTGCAAGGCGAGATGTCCGACAGGCGCAATCTCTGTGAAGCACTCAACGGACGATGAACTCTTTAGCGAGCTTGATGTAATGGGGAACATGCAGGAGATGGGATGGCAGAAAGAGGCATCCTCCTAAAATCTAAAAAGGGGGTGAGAAAATGTCCTTTGAACTTAAATTCAAACCGAAAATCGTAGCCTTTGCCTGTAATTGGTGAGCATACGGTGCTGCTGACCTGGCTGGGGTCTCCAGACTGCAATATGCTACAGAGATAAGGATTGTCCGGGTCATGTGTTCCGGAAGGGTTGATATTGCTTTACTTTCAAGGGCCTTTTTAAACGGTCTGGACGGTGTTTTTGTCGGCGCCTGCCGTCTTGATGAGTGTAACTATGTGACAAACGGAAACTATTATGCGTTAACGACGGTACTCCTCTTCAAAAGGATTATGGAGTACATAGGGGTCAATCCCGAAAGGCTCATGATACAGTTCATGTCGAGCGCCGAGGCGAATGTATTTGTCGAATCTGTAAATAATTTTGTAAAGAAGATAAAAGGGATAGGACCTCTCGGGAAAGGGATGGGGGAGGCAGGGGACATAAAAATACTCATGGAGAGGTTCAAAAATATCATGAACCTCGTTCCTTACATTAAGCTGATGAAAAACGATAAACTCGCGGTAAGACTTAAAGATCCAAAGGATTACGATGAGTTTTTCACAAAGGAAGAAATTGAAGAGATGCTAATGAATGTAGTCGCCTACTATATAATGCCCGAGAAATGTCAGGCATGTATGCTATGCGCGAGAAGATGTCCTGTAGAGGCGATTATAAGTGCCAAGAGTGAAATACATGTGATAGACCAGGAGAAGTGTATAAAATGCGGTTCCTGTTTTGATGTCTGTCCTGAACGTATAAGGGCGGTGACAAAGGTTCCTGCCTCGGAAGTTCCTCCCCCTATACCGGAAAACCAAAGAAGGATAATGAGAAAAGAAAGGCAGGTTTCATGATGTCCATAAAAGCATCCAGAGTTAAGGGGAATAGGAGGATATGATGTCCCTACTGAACATAAGTTATCTCGGTATATCGGGATATGTGATCTTCTGGGGGATGTTCGTTATCGCCCTATTTCTTTTCTCCAGAAGGATTTACTTCCTCTATAAGGTCATAAGGCTGGGGAAGGGGGAAGACCGTTTCGACAGGATAGGGGAGAGAATAAAATATACGCTATCCACGATGTTTTCCCAGAGGTGCACACTAAAGAGTATAAAAAAAGGGGATTTGGCAGGGATAGGCCATGCACTGTTGTTCTGGGGTTTCAGCTGTTTCTTTATAAGCTACATAATCCTCATCGGTTTTGCCGAAGGTTTCGGCATGCAGTTTTTAAGGGGGGGTACCTTTGAAAGGGCGGTCTTTACAGTCCTCGATATAGCAGGGTTATTCGTGATCTTCTGTATACTCTGGGCTGCGGTTAGGCGTTACCTCATTAAACCCGACAGGCTTGAGATGAGTTTTGAGGCAGGTTTTATAATGTCTATGGTTTTAAGCCTCATGGTCCTCTATTATGCGATAGAATCGTGCAGGTTTGCCCTGATGGGGGAGAGTTCAAGATGGCCCCCCATAAGCATGGCGATCGCCACATATCTATTAGAGAAAAATGTAGGGCAGGCTACGTTATGGGGTGTTTTTGTGTGGTCCTGGTGGCTCCACTATATATTTATCCTTGTCTTTATGGTCTACATCCCTTATTCCAAGCACCTCCATATCCTCGTCTCCCCTTTTAACCTCATGTTCAAACCGATGGATAGAAAGGTCCTGATAGAGCCTGTCTCCTCGGATATGTCCGAAGAAGAAATGGTAAAAGGTCTGGGCATATCAGGGATTCAAGATTTAAAATGGAAAGACATACTCGATGTTTTTGCCTGTGCAAAGTGTGGCCGATGCCATATAAACTGTCCTGCCCAGTTGAGCGGTAAGATACTGTCGCCGAGGGAATTTATAAAGGGCATAAAAGAGCATACCCTTGAGGTAGCCCCGCTCCTGTTGGGTCAAAACGGTGATAAACAGAAGGAAGAGAGGGGAAAAACCTTCATCGATGGCAAGGTAAAAGAGGAGGAGATATGGGCATGTACGACCTGTGGCCTCTGTCAGGAGGTATGCCCCGTTGAGATAGAACACGTAAGAAAACTTATAGGATTGAGACAGAACCTCGTCCTCGAGAAGAATACGATGCCCGAGGGCATACAGAACATGTTGAGGAATATGCAGATGAGGGGCAATCCCTGGGCAGGGGCCCAATCGTTGAGGTTGAAAGGGGACTGGATAAACGAGGCAGGCATGGAACCCCTGAAAGAGGGCGATGGGATATCCACCCTTCTCTGGGTTGGGTGTACAGGATCCCTCATCGACCGTAATGTGAAGGCCACGATCTCCCTTGCCGAACTCCTTAAGAGGGCAGGTATAAAATTCGGTGTTTTGGGGGAAGGGGAGCCATGTTGCGGAGACCCTGCAAGGAGGGCGGGGTATGATTTTCAGTTTCAGATTCTCGCCGAGGAGAATAGGGAGATCCTAAGAAGCTACAATATAAAGGAAATTATAACCTCCTGTCCCCACTGCTACAATACCCTTAAAAATGAATACCCCCTATACGGCTTAGATTTGAAAATCATCCATTATACGGAACTCCTATGCGATTTGGTTAAAAGAGATAAATTGAGCTTTTCAAAGACGACAGGTTCCCTCCTCACATACCACGACCCCTGCTATCTAAGCCGTTATAACGGGATTTATCAGGAACCGAGAACGGTCATAGGTAGGATACCGGATGTACGGTATAAAGAGATGGAGCGTTCCTGTAAAGAGACGTTCTGTTGCGGTGGTGGGGGAGCCCATATGTGGATTGAAGAGAAGAGGGGCACAACGAGGATAAACCATCTCCGCATAGAAGAGGTTACAAAGACAGGGGCAAATGCCGTTATCACTTCCTGCCCCTATTGCCTACAGATGCTCGAGGAAGGTATAGAGAGTAAAGGTCTGAAGGGTGTTTTAGAGGCAAAAGAGCTTTCGGAAGTACTTTTGGCGGCTATGGAAAAAACATAAGAACGAAAGGAGGTCAAGGTGAATATAATTGTCTGCGTTAAACAGGTGCAAGACCCAGAGATACCCCCTTCTAAATTCAAGATTGACCCGGAAACAAAACAGGTGATCCCTCCTGCCGGGGTACCGCCGGTAATCAGTGTATATGATGAGAGGGCGTTGGAGGCGGCATGTAGACTAAAGGATAAATATAAGGCCAAAATCGTGGCTATAACTATCGGTACCGATAAGGCATCTGAAGTGATAAGGCATGCGATTTCCATGGGCGCCGACGACGGTTATCTTTTGTGCGACCCTGCCTTTGAGTCAAAAGACAGTTTTAAAACGGCATACATCCTCTCAAAGGCAATAGAAAAGATAGGGGCCTTTGACCTCGTCCTCTGTGGTCGCCAGGCTGCAGACTGGGGGGCGGGCCAGGTAGGCTCTATCCTCGGGGAGATGCTCACAGTCCCTGTTGTCTCCTTTGCGTGTGATATAGATGTGGTTGACACGGGATTGAGGGTAAAAAGGGTGGTCTCTGACGGTTATGAGATATTGGAGGTACCCATGCCCTGTCTTATAACGGTAAGCAGTGAAGTAGGACTCCCCCGTCTTCCATCGGGGATGCGCATCATGCTTGCGAGAAAAAAACCGATACCTGTATGGAAGGCAACGGATATAAATATTGAACATAGTCTCCTTGAAAAGGGGCATGAACATACGGAGATCATAGGCCTTGTGGTACCTGAAAGAAAGTCCGAGTGCGAGATCATAAAGGGAACCCCCAAGGAGGCGGCTTATGAGATTGCCGAAAGACTTGTGAGCATGTTATAGAGGGAGGTGGATGATGGAGAATAACCATAGAAATGTCCTTGTCTTTGGAGAAGTTTTGATGGGAAAGATAGTCCCCATTACCCTTGAACTCCTCGCCATAGGGAGAAGACTCGCCGATGACCTCGGAGAAGAGTTGTATCTAATGTTATTGGGGGAGGGTACGGGGAGATTAGGAGAGGAGGCAATTACATTCGGGGCGGATCAGGTATATTTTTCTGAGGAAAAACTCCTGAACCAGTATAATTCGGATCTCTATACCCATGTTGCGGATAGTTTTTGCAGAAGGGTATTGCCCTCTGTGATACTCTTCGGCCACACAGATATTGGCTGTGATCTTGCGCCGAGGTTAAACGGTCGCATAGGAGGAGGTCTTTCTATCGATTGTATGGACCTCTCAATAGACAAAGAGAAGAAGCATCTCATCATGAGAAGACCTGTCTTTGGGGGTAATGCTATTGCGACCGTTATATCTAATAGAGTACCCCAGATGGCAACGATAAGGCCTAAGACCTTTCAACCATTGGAGAAGAACCTTTCAAGACAGGGAGATGTAATCCCCCTCGAGGAGAAGATAGACCCTTCTTTAATTAAAGCGAGGGTTGTTAATTATATCAAGGAAGAGGTGGAGGGCGTAAAACTGGAAGAAGCAGAGGTTGTTGTCTCAGGGGGCAGGGGGATAGAAGACAAAAAGAATTTTACTTTGCTCAAGGAACTCGCCGATTTACTCGGTGGCGCCATCGGTGCCACGAGGGTCGCCTGCGATGAAGGATGGGTGCCTGCGCATCTGCAGATCGGTCAGAGCGGTAAAGTTGTAAGCCCGAAGATATATATTGCAATAGGCCTATCAGGGGCAATGGCCCATATATCTGGCTGTCTTGGTTCTAAATACATAGTGGCGATAAACAAAGATAGTGAGGCGAACATATTCAACGTGGCCCATCTCGGTTTTGTCGGTGATTGGAAGGAGGTATTACCCCCTTTGATAGAGAGACTGAGAGAACTAAAGGGGAAATAGAGAAAATTAGGATAAAAGGGGCTTTTCTATTTTTTTAAAACATAATAGAATTATATAAAAAAGGAGGTGGCTATGGAGAGGAGCAATATTAAAATAAGGCTTATGAAGGCGAAAGATTTTGATGCCATCGTAAAGATCGATGAGAGGGTCCTTAAGGTTTCACGACCGGAATACTATAAGGCGAAATTTGAAAAACTCATCCATTCTAAGGATTACGTTCCCACCTCCCTCGTTGCGGAGACGGAAGATGGTAAGGTTGTAGGTTTTGTTATGGGGGAGCTCTATATAGGTGAATATGGCATCTCCGATGATAAGGCGACCCTTGACACAATAGGGGTTGATCCTTCTTACCAGAACCAGGGTATAGGGAGAAGGCTTCTCGAGGAGTTCATCGACCATTTAAAGAGGCTCGGGATAAAAAGGATAAACACCCTTGTAGACTGGAACGATGGGGACCTGATGAAATTTTTCGGGGCAAACCATTTCAGCCCCTCAAGGGTGATGAATCTGTCGAGAAATATTTAGTTATTTTTTTCCCATCGTCGCCTTAATTTTTGTAACTTTTCAAAGGCATTGACAATTACAGTACAATACTATATTTATAAGTGCTTGATGTGTTTACTGCCCGGGGTTTAAATATCCTATAAGGGCAGATATGATGATGGCACGCACTAAATCGCACATCTCCCTATAGAAGAGAACACCTGCTATAGTGCAGCCCTATGAGGTAAACAAATTCAGTATAACGGAGGTATTTAGAGCATGAGTCTAATCGAAGCTTACATCATCACGTTCATAGCGAGCTTTTGCACACTTGTGATAGAGATGGTTGCAGGGAGGATACTCGCCCCCTTTGTCGGTGTTTCTATATATACATGGACGAGCATTATAGGCGTTATCCTTGCAGGGATAAGCATAGGGGCATACATAGGGGGCAAACTCGTTGACCGTTTCCCCTACAGAAAGACCCTGGGCTGGCTTTTACTCCTCTCCGGGATATCGGCTTTAACGATCATACCGTTGACGAATCTCGTTGCAGGATACAGGTTTCCACTATCCCTTATGATGCGTATTTTTCTTGTTACGAGCATAATCTTTTTTGTCCCGGGGTGTATCCTTGGAACCATATCCCCCGTTGTTGTTAGGTTGACCCTTAAAAACCTCGACAATGCCGGAAATGTTATCGGAAAGATATACGCATTTTCTACCCTCGGGGCAATCATCGGTACATTTGTGACCGGATTCTTTCTTATATCTTGGATGGGTACCAGGAGCATCATCCTTACGATGGGTGTTATTCTTATCGTTGCGGCGGTCTTATCCGGTTCCCTGTTCAGAACCAAAAAGGTATCGGCGATTTTTTTGATTTTGGCCTTCCCTTCTATCTTTGGAATTCAACATTTTTTCTATAAGGTGCCTCTAAAAGAAGGGGTGTTTTTATACAAAGAGAGCGATTATTATACGATCAAACTGACGAAGACGGTAAGCTACGATGAGAAGACACCCCTTATCGCAATGGTCCTTGATAACCTGATACACTCCTATGTCTGTCTCGAGAATCCATATCATATAGAGTATGAGTACGAAAGGATATATGCGGATGTCTTAAAATGGAAACTAAAAAAAGATGATGCCTTCAAGAGTTTGACGATAGGGGGTGGGGGTTATACCTTTCCGAGGTATATGGAGGTCTATTATCCAAACTCAAAGATAGATGTGGTTGAGATAGACCCCGAGGTGACAAGGATAGTCTATTCCCATCTCGGGTTACCGAAAAACACAAGGATTAGAACCTTCAACGAGGATGGGCGATGGTATGTGATGAACTGTAAGGAGAAATACGACGTGATCTTCACAGATGCGTATAACGACCTCTCAATCCCATACCATCTGACCACAAAAGAGTTTATGATGCAACTGAAAAGGATCATGACCCCCGATGGGATACTCATGTCCAATATAATAGACAATTTCCAGAGAAGCCCCTTTTTGTCATCCTATATAAGGACCTTACGGGAGGTCTTCGGGGAAAAAAACGTGTATCTCATATCGGTGAGCCCCGATTTTGAGAATACAAAGATAAGTACGTTCATCGTCCTTGCAGGAAACGGCGGTATAGACATTAAGGATTTTACAGAACATATAAGGGAGCACCTTAAAGAGAACGCCACCTCAGCGGTAGTCCCCGATGAACTCATGGACGAACTCCTCAACAAGAGATACTCCATCATCATAACGGATGACTATGCCCCTGTGGATAATTTAATCGCCCCGGTCTTCGAGGAGAGGTTTGGCTACAGGAGGAGTTAAAATTTGTTGATTTACAAAAATAAATTCTTTAAAATAATCCATCATGCGGGCATAGCTCAGTAGGTAGAGTGCAAGCTTCCCAAGCTTGATGCCGCGGGTTCGATCCCCGTTGCCCGCTCCA
>JAOAGQ010000070.1 GCA_026415675.1 Syntrophorhabdaceae bacterium | reverse complement strand
GTTCAAGCATATTCTGACCACCGTATGGAGCAAGACTCCCCCCGACAAAAGCGACCTCACTTTTTTTGTAGATTTCGAGGAGGTTTCCCACAGTATCCACAATCACTATATCGAGAGGGGCATCCCTTTCCTCTTTTAAGGTGGAATATTTTACCGTTTTGAATTGGGGGGATAGCTCCTTTTCGAGGTTGCTCACAAGAAAAAGATCCCTCGGGGCTATGTAGACCCTGTACTCAGGAAAATTCTCCTTTAACCTTCTTACAACGGAATAGATGGTATCGAGCTCCTTCTCTTTGATGCTGCCGAAGGTGATTACCCTCTCTTTTTTGGCCTCCCTGTCCGTCTCCTTTATCCCCCTATAGTATTTCAGGTTTCCTGTGGTCACCGTTTTAGCAGGATTCATACCTATTGAGATGAACCTCCTCTTATGTTCTTCAGATTGGCAGATGGCAAAATCTACAAAGGAGAGTACATGGCGGATGAAGAAGGAGAGTCGGGTGTATGTCTTGATTGTGGAATCGGATATCCTCCCGTTTACTATAAGTACGGGAATCCCCTTTCTCTTCGCCTCCCATATTATGTTTGGCCATATCTCTGTCTCGATAAGAATAAGGGCCGAGAAGGTAGAGCCATTTATAAAATGTCTTACCGACCACAGGAAATCGAAGGGGAGGGAAAAGACCGCTATCTGACCCTTGAATCTATTTTTCAGCATATCTTTTGTATAAAATGTGTTCGTGGTTACTATAAAATTGGAGATGTCCTTTATGGATTTCATATACTCTATCAATGTCTCCCCTATGGCTGCTTCCCCAACGGATGCGGCATGAATCCAGATCGCATCTCTAATCCGATAATCCTTTGTACTAAAAAAAAGACGCTCCAGAAGGTTCTTCCGAATCTTTCTCTTCGTAAGGGAGAAGAGGAGAAATAGGGGAAACAGGATCGAAAGTAGAATATTATACGCTATTCTCCACATACCATTCTATCGACCTCTTCAGTCATGCTTTTCAATATATTCTCGAGCTTAACACGTCTTTCCTCTGATTCCCGGGGATTTAGGTCCCTCTCTACATAAATGGGGTCCCCCCAGAGAAAGATAATTTTTGAAAAAGGATAGGGGATGATGAATCTATCCCAGGAAGAAAAAGTTTTTTTTTACTTGCCCCGTATGTAACGGGGATGATGCCTTTTCCTGTAAGCCTTGCGATCTCTATGATACCTTTTTTCACCTCGTATCTCGGCCCCTTTGGGCCATCGGGGGTTATGGCAATGTCATAGCCTTCCTTTAATCCGGTGATGATTTCCCTTGTAGAGGAGATCCCCCCTTTTTTATAGGAGCCCCTTATGGCTTTTAATCCAAAGAACCGTATCACCCTCGCTATGAACTCACCGTCTCTGTGTCTGCTTATAAGCACCCTTCCTTTGCCCATCAAATTTGCGTACGGCATCATGAGGAGCCTTCCATGCCAGAAGCAAACAATGAAGTTTTCCCCGTTCTCCCACTTACGTATCACAGGGTCCAAATTTATATGGATGATTTTGGAGGTTTTTCTGATGAAAGATATGATGAGGTATATAAGGGGAGGGAAAATATTAAGCATTAAGAAGTATTTTGCCTCTTTAAACATTTTTTGCCTTTTTCCCTATCTTTATCACCTTATCTGAGAGTGTGTCTCTGAACTGGAGTTCATATAGCCTCTTGTAGGGCCCTTCCTCGCTTATAAGCTCATGGTGCGTACCGCTCTGCGCTATGGTGCCGTTTTTTAATACGATGATCCTGTCGGCATTCATAACCGTTGAAAGCCTGTGGGCGATGATGATCGTTGTCCTCCCTTTTATCAGGTTTTCCATTGCTTTTTGTACCTCTGCCTCGGAGACGGTATCGAGGGAACTCGTCGCTTCGTCGAGAATAAGTATAGGGGCATTCTTGTATAGTGCCCTTGCTATGGCTATCCTCTGCTTTTCTCCCCCGGAGAGTCTTGTACCTTTCTCACCTACAGAGGCATAGTACTGTTTCGGTATCTTTTTGATAAAATTATGGGCATAGGCCATCTCTGCCGCCTCTTCAATCCTTTTTTCATCGGGGATCGTACCGTGGCTTATGTTGTTCATGATCGAATCGTTGAAGAGAATCACATCCTGAGTGACAAGGGCAATGTTATTCCTTAAAGATTTTAAAGTGATATCCCTTATATCGATGCCGTCTATCTCTATGGAACCTGATGTGACATCATAGAACCGCGGTATAAGGTTGACGAGGGTGGTCTTTCCCACACCGCTTTCCCCGACGATGGCAAGGACCTCGTTTTTGTTGATTTTAAGGTTTATGTTTTTCAATACCATCTTATCATCGTATTTAAAGTATACGTTTTTGAATTCGATGATTCCCTGAACCTTCTCGATCTCTATAGCACCTTCCCTATCCTCTATTTCTGGTTTGTGGTCGATTACCTCAAAGACCCTCTGGCTTGCGGCGAGACCCTGCTGGATATTGTGATTCTCTTTGTTGAGTCTCTTTATAGGTTCGTATAGCATAAGGAGGGCCGCTGTGAAAGAGAAAAAACTTCCAGGGGTTGACCTCCCCGAAATCACCTCCTGGCCCCCATACCAGATTATGATGCCTATCGCTATGCCCCCCAATGTCTCCATAATAGGGGATGATAGGGCCCTTATCTTGTATCTTTTAAGGATTATGTTAAAGAGGTTCTCGTTCTCCTCGTTGAATCTTCTATTTTCGTATTCCTCCATTGTAAAGGCCTTTACGATCCTCTGACCTGTAATGGTCTCGTGCAGGAAATTGGTGAGTCTCGCCATCTCTTTCTGGGTCTTGGTGCTCACCTTCCTCAATCTTCTGCCAAAACTCACTATCGGATATGTGGCAAAGGGTAGTACGAGGAATGCGATGATTGCGAGTCTCCAGTCCCTGTAAAAGACAACAAAGATAAGACCTATAATGGTGAATATGTCTTTCAAGATAGCGGTAAAGGCATCGGAGACAGCACTCTGGATTAAGGCCACATCGTTTATGAGCCTTGAAATGATGGTCCCCGTGGGGTTTTTGTCATAGTAAGAGAGGGGTTGCTTGAGAAGGGCGGAGAATACCTCTCCCCTTATGTCTGTGATCACCCTCTGTCCTACAAAACCCATGAGGTATGCCTGGAGATAGTCGAACACACCCTTTAGAAGGTATAAAAGGATGATACCAACAGGAATGATATACAACATGGCGGCATTCTTTTCAAAAAAGATGTTGTCAAGAACAGGCTTTACGATAAAAGCGGTGACACCGTTTGTTGCCGCCACAAGGGACATGAATATCATGGCCAAAAGCAGTTTTGTCCAGTAAGGTTTTAAATACTTAAGAAGTCTAAAATAGATCGCCATAATTTTCTCTCGAGGATATCAATTCCTTAAGAATCTCAGCACCACCTCTGCCGCTTTTCCGTATGAATCGTCACCTTCGAGGCTCTTTCTAATAGAAGACAAATCCTCCTCATATCCCTTTCTCCCAATATTTAACATATGGATGGCCTTTTCTGCAATCGTTTCGGGGTCTAAGAGATTTATAAATTCAGGGTATATCTCTTTGCCCCCTATGATATTGGGCAGACTTATATGTTTTACCTTTACGAGACGTTTTGCCAGCTCATAAGAGAGCCTTGATAATCTATATATGACAATTGTTGGGGTTAAAAGAAGGGCTGCCTCAAGGGTTGCACTCCCCGATGCCACAATCGCAAGGTCAGAGTATGAAAGGGCATCATACGTCAGGCCTCTCACAAATATAAACGGAAAGCCCTCAGGGTTATATCTTTCTATCATGCCCCTTTCTATGCTTTCTGCAAGGGGGAGTATAAAACTTGGCCTATCAAGCCTGTTTTTCAATATTTTTAGGATGTTTATAAGGACCGGTATATGTTTTTCTATCTCGTTTTCCCTGCTCCCCGGCATGACGGTAATTATAGTTCCAGATGTATCTATCCCTACCCTTTCGATAAATTCCTCCCTGTTCATCGAGGGCTTGACGGTGTTTACAAAGGGATGACCCACATAGGTTGCGTCTATGTGATGCTCGTCGTAGAGTCTCTTCTCAAATGGGAGGATACATATCACATGGTCCACGTATCTTTTTATCTTCTCTATCCTTTTCGTCCTCCATGCCCATATTTGAGGGGGGATGAAATAGACAACGGGGATACCCAATCTCTTCGCCAGCCTTGCAACCCTTAAGTTAAAACCCGGGAAATCCACAAGGATCGCAAGGGCAGGTTTATTAGACAAAAAATATCTCTTTATCCCCATATACGCATCCCATATATGGGGGAGTTTTGAGAATATCTCGCTTAACCCTGTGAGAGAGATCTTTCTGTAGTCGTATATGGTCTGTGCCCCTGCCTCTTTCAATCTATCGCTTCCCATGGCATAAACATTAACGGGGAGCCTCTCCTTTATTGCCTTTATGAGATAAGAACCGTGGATTTCCCCGGAGAGTTCCCCTGTGGATATGAGGATCTCTTTATCCTCTCTTTTTTTGTTATGAAGGCTATCCAATCGAATCCTTTATCCTGTTGGCAAGCATTAACGCATTAAGTCCATCCTCGCCCTTTACAGATACAGGACCCATACCACATATGGAGTTTATGAATTCTGTGAGCTCTTCTTTCACGGAATCGATAATCCCTGCCCTATAATTTATCTCTTCTATTTCACCTCTATCTTTTTTGATGTTGCAAAGGGCATGACCGGAGAGGAGATCCACATATAAGAACCTGTCCCTTTCAAATATATTGAGGACCCTCTCCTTTTTATCGGATATTCTACTCGAAAAAAGCGATGCCGAGGTACCATCTTTGAATTTTAAAAAGACAGAGGCCACATCGAGTTTATCCCCGACAAAACCCACACCTTTCCCCTGTATGTCCACTATATCCGTCTTCTTTATCGACAGGAGGAGGTCGATATCGTGGACCATAAGGTCGAGTACCACATCGATGTCAACAGACCTTCCGGTAAAGTTGCTTGTCCTTCTTGCCTCAATTAGAACAGGTTCTTCTATGTATGGTTTAACATACCGAAAGGCAGGGTTAAACCTCTCTAAATGGCCTATCTGCAGTATAAGCCCTTTTTGTTCCGAGAGCTTAACAAGCTCCCTCGCCTCATCTACGGTGGATGCGATAGGCTTTTCAATAAAGGTATTAATACCATTCTCAAGGCATAACCTTGCGAACTCAAAATGGGTCTCCGTTGGGGTGGCGATGATGACACCGTCCGAGTTATTAATGATCTCCCCTAGTTCACTACAGAGAGGACAATTAAATGCCGAAGATAACTCTTCAGCCGTTGCCTTATCGATGTCGAGGATACCTGATATCTCAACACCCTCCATACAGGAGAGTTTTTTAAGGTGTATCCTCCCCATGTGACCTGCCCCGATGAGACCAACCCTCAACGACATATACCCCTCTTAGAGGATTTGATGAAATCGATCAGATCCTTTATGTGGGGACCCTCGAGTTCTTCCTGTATGATTTTCAGGGCCGTGCTCAACGGGAGGGAGGATCTGAAAAGAATACGGTAGGCCTTTTTTAAGGTTAAAATCTCCTCTTTCGAAAAGTTATGGCGTTCTAAACCTACCACATTAAGACCGAACGGTTCCGCCCTGTTTCCTGCTGCAATGATAAAGGGCGGTATATCCTTTGGGACCCCGGTCAGTCCGCTTATGAATGCGAATTTTCCAATTCGACAAAACTGGTGGACAGCGCAGAGACCGCCGAAGATCGCATAGTCGTGGACTTCAACATGGCCTGCAAGGGTTGCACAGTTTGCCATGATGATGTTGTTTCCCACAGAACAGTCATGGGCTATATGGACATAGGCCATGAGAAAGTTGTTATCCCCTACCTTTGTCAACCAGCCGCCATGGGGGGTACCCCTGTTTATGGTAACGTATTCTTTTATTATGTTGTTTTTTCCTATCACGAGTCTCGTATCTTCTCCCCTGTATGTGATGTCCTGGGGGGGACCCCCTATGGATGCAAAGGGGCTTACGGTACAGTTTTCCCCCACCTCTGTGTTCCCCTGGACTACCACATGGGCTATAAGCCTCGTCCCTTTTCTGATCCGCACAGGACCTTCTATAATGCAATAGGGGCCGATCGAAACCCCTTCTTCTATCTCTGCCTTACTATCTATAATCGCTGTAGGGTGTATCAAAACGCTATCTCCTTAATTATTCTTCTTTCAACATTGCCATGATCTTTGCTTCGGCAACCATTTCATCACCAACATATGCCATGCCTTTGAAAAGCCAGATTTCTCTCCTGTGCTTTATCACCTCAACGACGAGCTTCAACTGATCTCCGGGAACCACGGGTTTTCTAAAACGTGCCTCATCGATACCGGTAAAAAAGACAGAGCCTTTTTTTTCTGGAAAGGTCTTAAAGGCAAGAACCCCACCTGCCTGGGCCAAGGCCTCAACTATCAAAACCCCTGGCATTATAGGTTTTTTGGGAAAATGGCCTGGAAAGAAAGGTTCGTTGAAAGTCACATTTTTTATCGCAACTATCCTCTTTGCAGGCTCAAACTCAAGCACCCTGTCGACAAGGAGGAAAGGGTAGTTATGGGGTAGAAGCTCTATTATCTCGTATATATCAACCATTGTTTTTGTCCTCCATCTTCAGTTTCATCTCGATCCTCTTCACCGTATCGTAGAGTTTAGGCAGTCTCTTTATGTATGTCTGGAGTCTCAACCATTCCCTGTGGTCCATATGGGGTGTCCCCGAGATGGAGGAGTTGGCAGGGACATCCTTCGTTATACCTGTCCCTCCCGCGGCCTTTACGTTGTCCCCTATGGTTACGTGATCCCTGACCCCGACCTGGCCTGCGAGTATTACGCCCTTTCCGATACGTACACTGCCGGCGATACCTGTTTGAGAAACGATGATGCTATTCTCCCCCACGGTCACGTTATGGGCGATCTGGACGAGGTTATCTATCTTTGTACCCTTTCTTATGGTCGTCTTTCCGAGGGTGGCCCTGTCTATGGTAACGTTCGCTCCTATCTCCACATCATCTTCGATAATGACCGTACCTATCTGGGGTATCTTCCTATGCTTTTTTCCATCCCAGACATACCCGAATCCATCGCTCCCGATGACGCTTCCGCTGTGGATGGTCACCTTCTTCCCTATCGAGACCCCGTCGTATATGGTAACATGGGGATAGATGGTAGAATCTTCCCCTATTTTTACACGATTCCCGATAAAGGCATAGGGATGGATTATAACCCCTTTTTCTATATGGGCCCCGTCACCTACATAGGCGAAGGGAAGGATGGATGCATAAGGGGATACGTAGGCCCCCTTCGAGACATATGCGAGGGGGTTTATCCCCCTTTCATGGTCTATTTTTTCCTCAAAGAGTTGAACGACCTTTATAAAATCGATGGAAGGATTTTTAGAGATGACCAGGGCCTTTCCAGGAATATCTCCCGGGCCAATCTCATTCCCTATTATAAAAGCAGAGGCCTTTGAATCCTTCAGGTATCTTAAGTAGCCTTTATTTATGAGAAAGGTGATGTCCCCTTCTTCTGCATCCTCTATACCCGATACCCCCTTTATGTTCAAAGAACCGTCGCCTATCAGTTCACCTTGAATGGTATCCGCTATTTTACCGAGGGTGATCATTTTTTAACAGGTTTTTTCTTGATCGACTCGTTGTATGTGGTTATCACCTTATTTGTTATGTCAACAGAAGGGGAGGCAAAGAGAATACCGGCCTGGCTTCTTTCGAAGATGAAAGTATATTTTTCTTTTTCCCCTATGGACTTGATAACCTCTTCGAGGTCTTTTAATATTTTTTGAGTCAGTTCCGTATCCTTCTGCTGGAGTTCGGCCTGGTAGTCACTGTATAGTCTCTGATAGTCCTTTAATTTGCTCTGGTACTGTTTTTCCTTTTCCGCCCTTGCATCAGGGGTTATTGTGGCGCTCTGCCTGTCTATGGCGTCCTTCATTTTCTGCAGCTCTTCCTGTTTTGAATCGAGAGTCTTTTTCAGTTTTTCCGCCTCTGTGGTCAACGTCTGTTTCGCCTCTTTCCCCCTCTCAGATTCGAGCATAACCCTCTGAAGGTCCACATAGGCGATATTCAGGGATTGGGCAGGAAGGATTGAGGGTATCGCCAATAGAGCCAGGATGATCCCCATGAATAGAATGTTTTTTTTCATAAAACCTCCTTTTAATACTGTGTACCAATTGAAAAATCGAACACATTTCTCCTCTCATCCCCTTTCGGGAATAAGTTGAACCCAACTTCGATACGTAAAGGGCCCATGGGAGAGAACCACCTGATGCCGAAACCTGCGGTGGCCTTCATATAACCCTTTTTTATCATGAAACCATCAGAATCGTCAAATGCACCACCGGCATCATAGAAAAGTACGCCTTTAATACCTGCCGGTTTGTATATGGGAAATATCCATTCCGTATTGAAATAGAGGGCATGTTTTCCTCCTACGACTACCCCTGTTGAATCTTTGGGGCCTGCCTCCCCGTACTTGAAACCCCTTATTGTGTAAAGACCACCGACGAAAAAGTTTTCGTAAATAGGTACCTTTTTTCCCCCATAGGGTCTTATAGTCCCTATTGTCCCTTTCACAAAGAAGGTACTATCCCAGAACCCTGCCGGGATATACCTCCCATAGAAGGCTGTGGCCCTTACAAAATAGTTATCCCCGCTGAAGGGCCCCCCTGCTATTTCCAGGGCAACCTCGGCATTCTCACCCTTTGAGGGATTCATAATGTTGTCGATGCTCATCTTTGAAAGGGCAAAGGTCATGCTGCTCGTCGTCCTTGTTCCTTCCTGTTCTTTTATGTATGTACTTGCAGTATCGTCTATATTGGTTACATCCGTTGCCTCGAGTCTGTATCTCACACTTCCCCTTATCTCCCTATCTTCTGTGAGTGGCTTTGAAAGGGAGAGGCCACCCCCTTTCTTTTTATAATCGTACGTATCGAATATCCTCGTATAATTGAATAACGAAAAGCCTGCCCCCATTCTTTTGTCAAAAATATAGGGTTCATAAAAGGAGAACTGAAACTGCTGGGATATGGAACTGAACGCTGCGGAAAGGGAGACCCTTCTGCCTGTCCCTAAGAAGTTATCCTGGGAGATTACCCCTGATAGGATCATCTTCTCCAACGTACTGTACCCCACCCCGAGGCTTATACTTCCCGTAGGTCTTTCTTCCACCGTCAAATCGATGTTTACCTTATCGGGTTCTTCCGTTTTTATTATCTTGAAATCCGTATCCTTGAAGTATGTGGTGTTTGTCAACCATTTCTTGCTATCTTTTATATTTTTTGCAGAGAATCGGTCCCCTTCTGCAAATGTCAATTCCCGCCTTATAACCTTGTCCTTTGTCTTTGTATTCCCCAGCAGGTTTATCCTGTTTATGAATATCTCCTGTCCCTTTGATATATTGTACGTGATATTGACCTTTAAGTCCTCTTCCTCTATTGTGGTCAACGGGGACACTTCGCAGAAGGCATAACCCTTGTCTTGATACATATCGTTAATCGAAAGCATGTCGCCGTGGTATATGGAGCTTCTAAAAATATTTCCCGTTCTACTCTTGATGTTTTTAAAAAATTCCTCTTTTGAGAAAAGGACGTCCCCGGTAAAATCTATCTTGCCTATCCGGTAGAGATTTCCCTCATCAACGGGGATGGTGAGGGTCAATGATTTCTGATCCTCCGATAGCTTTATCTCAGGAACACCGACCTTTGCCTTTATATAACCGTTATCCGAATAGAACGCTTCGATATTCTTTCTGTCGTCTTCTAAGCTATCTTCGTCGAGGATGCCTGAACCTGTAAACCAGGAGAATATCCCTTTTTCTTTTGTCTTCATGTAATCCTTGAGTTTATTCTCTTTGAAAACCTTATTCCCTGTAAAGGTGATCCTTCTCACATAAGCCTTCTCCGGCTCTTCTATATATATCCGGACATTTGCCTCATAACCTTCCTGATAATCGATGTCATAGCTTACCTTTGCGGCATAATAACCTTGATTCGCATAGTGCTTCTTTATCTCATCCAGGCTTTCCTTGATCTTTTCTGTATTTAAAACAGAGCCGGCCTTGATCTTGATTTTGCCACTTAAATCCGCGGTCTTTATCTTTTTATTCCCAGTGATATAAACACCTCTTACCGTTGGTCTCTCAATCACTATAAAGGTGACTATCTTCCCTTTCTCATCGGTCTTCACATCGATTTGTACATCGCTGAAAAAACCTGTTCTGTATATATTCTTAAGGTCATCCCTCAACTTGTCTAAATCGTACGGCTCCTGTTCCTTTGTCTTTATGTTGTTCAATATAAAACCTGTATCTATCTTTTCGTTTCCTGTGACGCCAATCTTTATAATCCTGTCACCTTCCTGTCCAAAGACAGAGAAAGGAAGGATAAAAAGGATGAATATAAGAACGGAAGTATTCCAAATTTTTGCCATAACAGATAGGAAAATTAACAGAAAAAACCGTGATTGTAAAGGCAAAATGAGTTTTACCTGGTTTTAGTCACCCCTACTTTTTTGCACAGATAGGAGACAGGACACTCTGAACATAACGGGGATATGGGTTTGCATATGGTTTTTCCAAATGTGACGAGGAGGGTATTGTATATGGTCCAGTATTTTTTTGGGAGGATTTCCCTTAATTTTTCTTCTGTTTTGTCGGGATGTTTTGTACTTACAAGGCCCATTCTATTCGATATACGGTGTACGTGGGTATCTACGCAGATACCCGGTTTTTTGAATGCCTCTGTGATTACGAGGTTGGCCGTCTTTCTCCCTATGCCTTTAATGGCAAGGAGTTCATCCAAAGATTCCGGCACCTTGCCTTGATATCTTTCGAGAATCTCTTTTGATACGTGTTTCAGGGTGGCGGCCTTGTTTTTATAAAAACCTACAGGATAAATAAGTTCTTTTAATTTTTCCTCGGGCATTGAAAGTATCTCTTCAGGGGTCTTAGCATAACTTACGAGCCTATCGATCACCTTTTCTGTGAGTTCATCTTTGGTCCTCAGGCTCAAGAGGGTACCCATCAGTATGATGAAAGGATCCCGTTTTCTCTTTCTCGACAATCTTGTGATGAAAGGGGGTTTCTCTTCAAAAGTCTTTTTCAATGTCTTTATCAGTTCTCCTATAGGAAATCTCTTTGAAGCCAAAACGCCCTCTAAAAGCCTATCTCTTTAATCAGGGTATGCATACGTTCGGTATGTGTCCCTCCCCAGTAAACCCTTTTACATTCGGGGCAGGCCTTGAATGTATCGTATCTGTGGTATATAAATTCAGGTACCAAGTTCTCTATCTCTTCCTTTTCGACGTCCGTCAATGGCCTATTACAGAGGATGCACCGGCTCATAACAAGGTCAGGGTTAAAAAAGGGTTTGATTATGGGGGTGATTTCTTTTAACTGTTCTACCCCTTTATCAGACTTGATATAGACAGCGTTCTTATAGAGAGAAGGGCCTTGTCTTCTCTTTGTGAAGAACAGATGGGGTTCGTTTGAGACGAATCCCTCTAATTCCCCTTTGGATCTTATGTGGATCGTATTGAATCCAAGGATCCTTAAATATCGGGCAAGCCTACCGAGCATGATGTCGCATACGAAAATCATCTTCTTACAAGATCATGGGCGATGAGTCTTGCTTTTTCTATAATCTCCTCTTCTCCTGGCACGTATCTCTTTTCCATAACCACCCTGCCCATGGAAATCACCGTATCGACGATAGAACCGTTTGAGGCGTACACTATGTCAGAATATATGTCAAAATTTGGTACCATTTCAGCCCTATTCAAATCAATAAGGATGATATCAGGGCTTAGCCCCTCCTCTATCTTCCATTCCCCGAGCCTGAATATCCTTGCCGCCTCCTCTGTGGCCTTTTCAAAGGTGACCCTGGCGGGCATAAATGTGGGTATCTTGGTAAAAAACTTTGCGAGGAGGGAGGCGAATTTCATGGTTTCGATGATATCGAGGTGGTTGTTTGATGCGCAACCGTCCGTTCCGAAACAAAAAGGTATGCCCGCTACATGCACAATGGGAAAAGCCCTACCCACGGATAATTTTAGATTTGAAACAGGTACATGGACGAGTTTTGCTTTTGTCTTTCGCATGATATCACAATCCCCCTCGTTTAACATACAGCCATGGCACCCTATGAACCTCTCCGAGAGGAGACCTATCTCATTTAGAAACCGGGTAGGGGTCATGCGATACCTGTTTATGGAAAAATCCGTCTCTTCCTTTGTCTCTGACAGGTGCATATGGATGAGGATGTCATTTTTTTCAGAAAACTCCCCGGCCCATCTTAAGCTCTCCTCTGAAACCGTATATATCGCATGGGGACCTAAGGTAAAGTGTACATATGGCCTATATTTTTTAGAGATTTCGAAGAGTCTTATATTCTCCTCCCTCTGCCTTTCTGCCCTTTTTCTGTCGAACATATCGATAAAGACGGCACTTATAAAACCCCTTATCCCCATGTCCATAACCGCCCTTGCCGTCCCTTCCCAGTGCCAGTACATATCGTTGAAGACGGTGATACCGTTTTTTATCATCTCTAAACAGGCGAGCTTTGAACCCCAATACACATCTTCTTCGGTGAGTTTCGCCTCGAGGGGCCATATCTTCTCCTCGAGCCATTCTTTAAGGGGCATATCATCGCCATACCCCCTCATCAGGGTCATCGCGGCATGGGTGTGCCCGTTGATAAAGGAGGGGAAGGCGGCCTTTCCGCTACCGTCTATTATTTTATCGGCGGCTAATGTACATCTATCGGATATTACTTCAATTCTGCCGTTGTTTAAAAATATGTCCCGTGTCTTATTCTCAAGGAGCACATCCTTTATGAGGATTTTCACGCAAACCCCCTTTTGATGATGAGGTCCAAAAGGGTCTCTATGTACCTTATATTATTGTCCCTGCAGGTTTTCACCTCCTCGAGGGTGAGGGGCTTTTTTGATATGCCGTGGCAGTAATTGTCTATGGAGCATACACTCCCATATTTTATATCATATTCGATACAGAGGGTTACCTCAGAGGCCATCGTCATGCCCACCACATGGCCAAAACGTTTAAGGAGATTGATCTCTGCCTTTGTCTCGAAACGGGGTCCCCTTGTCTGTATGTATGTGCCTCCGAGCGACACATCCATACCAGATTCTTTGCATAGACCGAAGAGGTAAGAGGCGATTTTTGTATCCATCACAGGGATTGTAAACTTCATCTCCTCTTCATAGAATGTCGGTATATGCCAGAGGGATATAAAGTCATCGGGTATTACAAACATCCCTGGTTTAAGCTGGGGTTTTAAGCTTCCCACAGAATTGATCCCTATAATGTTTTCTACCCCGAGTTTTTTCAAGGCCCATATATTTCCGTGGTGGTTTATCCTGTGGGGAAGCACAGGGGGGTTGCCATGTCTCTGGAGATACACGAATTCGCCTTTTTGCTTAAAATGGATATCCCCGAATGGGGTCTTGATACTCCCATCCATCCAACTGTTGAATATTTCTGAGTAAAGTAGAGAAGTACCTGCTATTATCCCGTTCACTGAGAGAGTATTTAATACGGAGAGATATTTTTCGTCAAGGGTTTTCGTTCGATCGATAAGAGGGGGCTATATTTAAAAGGAGTCTCTCTTTAAACTCAAAGGGTATCCTCTTGGGCCTGCCTTCTCTATTTATGCAGACGATCTTTGTCTGTCCCTTTGCCACTACCTTCCCATCCCTTATTACCGTATGCTCCATGAGAAAAAAGGCATTATGGACCTCAACGATCGAAGAAGAGACACTTATTATCTCCCCGTACCTTACCTTCTCCAGAAGCTCAACCTTAGCCATCCTGATGATGATATACGTATCCTTCTCCTGCCATTCCGGTATGTTTATGCCGATGGAAAGAAGGTACTCAAACCACGATTTTTCAAAGAACTTAAAGTAGTTTGCGTAATAGACAACCCCCCCTGCATCTGTATCCTGGTAATATATTCTTGTGGTGTACATATTCTTTAATATCCTGTATAAAAGTTTAATTATAACTAATTGATATTAATGGTAAAATAACCATTAATGAATGGTTCTGCCTTTCTCCGTAAAAAAAGCCTCGATGGCATCTACCAAACCTACGATATCGTATCTCTTTGCCTCGATATCGACATGGATACCGTTTTTTTTCAGGGTCTCACTTGTTATAGGCCCGATGGATGCAACATACGAACCGGAAATCCTATCCTTCCCGTATATCTGTAAAAAATTTGTAACGGTCGATGAACTGGTGAAGGTAATGAGATCCGGAGCCTCTTCTAATCGTTGGGTAGATTCGGGCACCTTTGTCCTGTAGATAGGTATCACATCACATATGCCACCCTTTTTTTCTATAAAATCGACGATCACATCTCTCGCTTCTTCTGCCCTTGGAAGGAGAAACCTTTTACCCTTTATATCGAGATCTTTTATGGCGTCTATTATACCTTCCGAGATAAACCTTTCCGGTATGATATCGGGGAGAATACCCCTTGATTTCAATAGGGTAGCGGTTGCCTCCCCTATGGGTATTATCTTTATCCCGCTTAAAGAGCGGAGATCCCTTTCGGAGTTGTATAGGTTTTCGAGAAATATAGAGACGCCGTTCACACTGGTAAAAATGATGGAGTAGTACTTATGTAAACCTTCAATGGCGTCAAGGAGCCTTTTGTTTGGGGTGATAGGCTCTATTTCGATCGTGGGGATGTATATCACTTTACCCCCTTTATCCGTTAAAAGCTCGGCGAGCCTAAAAGACTGATCTTTTGGCCTTGTAACCGCGATCTTTTTTCCGAAGAGGGGTTTTTTTTCAAACCATTTGAGTTTATCCCTCAATTTTACCACGTCCCCCACCACAAAGATCCCAGGAGGCTTAACCCCTGCCTCCTTTGCCTTTATGTCTATATCCTTTAACGCTCCCGTTATTGTCCTTTGCTCCGGGGTGGTTCCCCACTGGATAATAGACGAAGGGGTATCGGGGTTTCTTCCCCCTTCTATCAGTTTCTCTTTTATATACTTTAAGTTGCCTATACCCATCAGAAAAACGAGGGTGTCAGGACCTTTTGCGAGGGGTTCCCATCTAATCGTAGACTCCGTTTTTGATGCATCTTCATGGCCTGTGATAAATGCAACGGATGAGGCATAATCCCTGTGGGTCAAAGGAATACCCGCATAGGCAGGAACGGATATAGCAGAGGTAACCCCAGGGACAATCTCAAAGTCGATGCCTCTTTCGTATAAAACCTCGACCTCCTCGCCCCCCCTTCCAAAAATAAAGGGATCCCCTCCTTTAAGCCTCACAACAATATCCTTCTCCAAGGCCTTTCTGACGAGGAGAGAGTTTATCTCATCCTGGGGCAATTCATGTTTAGATGCCTGCTTTCCCACATATATCACTTCTGCCTTACCGTTGGCAAAGTTTAGAAGCTCTCTGCTTGCAAGGTGGTCGTATATGATCACATCCGCCTTTTTAATGAGATCTAGACCCCTCACGGTGATGAGCTTTACGTCCCCAGGACCTGCCCCTACAAGGTATACCTTTCCCATATATCGTATCCAGCCTTTATAGAATATATTGCCAAAAAAAACGGCTTAAATTATACATTGATGCCTACATAAATGCAACCAGGAGGAGGGTCTGGTAATGTCAAATATTTTGTGCCAGCACCCAAAAACATAGTGCACCCCATAGGGTATGTTCTCATATGGGAATAAAGCATAGAGTATCCGTTCAATACTTGCTCTGTTCTCAAAGAACCCATCGCCTTGTTCTCCTTAAGCACCTCATAGAAATACCTCCCACTCGTCTGTATTATCTTTATTATGGACACCTAAAGTCGGTGACCTCTTTCTTCCCGTCATGACGTACAAGGACAGGTCTTTTAATTGACCCTCCTCCTGTCTTCCTGGTAAGTATCACTCCGTCAAGGATAAGGGCCTTCTTGGGTTTCAAGATCTCTTATGAGTCAGGAGGAATTTCTGTCCTTGCATCCTCTTTGACCTTTTTGTCTATAACAAAGAGGAGTTGACCCTCCTCAACGAGTTCATTGAGCTTGACACATATCTCTACAATCTCACCGTCAAAGGGTGCTGTAATAACATTTTCCATCTTCATGGCCTCAACATTGGCAATCTCTTCACCCTTATGAACGATATCGCCAACATTTACTGCCCCTCTCTCAGGGTTACCTATACGCCACACTGTCCCATTTACTGGAGATGCAATCTCATTTGGACCCTTTGCCATCCTCTTCTCGACCTTTTTTGCCTTAGATGTATAGACTTCGTATACCTTTGTCTTGTTGTTTACCAGGACAACTACATGGATGACTCCGTCGTGTTCAGCCCCAATGGATACAAGCTCTATGCAATATGGTTTTCCCCATAGGTCAAATTCCACCTTATCTCCAGGTCTTTTAAGCCCATTCCTCCAAACATGGGTGGGAAGCACAAGGGGTGCCTCTCCGAATTTATCCCTCCATTCTAAGTATTCAATGGTATCCTTAGGGTGCATAAGATAGAGAACAAATTCCTCATCAGTAGGGTTCCTCCCTAAGGCATTTTTGAGATTCCACCGCAGACGTTCGAGGTCTTCATTTTTTAACATCTCATCCGGGGATCTCTCGTTTCTTGATTTTATCTTTTCCTTCCACTCGCCTCCAAATGCGCTCTTATAAACCCAGTCTGCTGGCCAGCCATCTGGAAGCCTTCCATATTGACCGAGAATCAGGTTTTTAAAGTCTTCTGGTGCGTTTCTGAAGAGGTTTAAAAGTTCATCCTGTTCTTCCTCATCCATTGAATCAAAGTCTTGGTTTTTCTCATAGATAAATTTTTCGAGAAGCCTGATTAAATTTTTTATACCAGAACTACCCTGCTCTTTCGCATACCTATTCACTATACCACTGCAGGTTACCCATGTAATCTGTGACCCTGGGGTTACATCAAAATAGTGGACAATCTGGTTATAGAGAGACATAACCCTCAGGATAGCTGGCATAAGGTCAAGAAAATTGCCTTTACTTGCCTGTTCAAATGAACTGGGGAATGCCCCTCCTGGCATCCTGTGATAGGTAACAGTATGGTCAAAACCCCTGAAAGGTGATTCTGCCCATTCATAGTTGTTTATCCACTCCCTTACCTTAAGTACTGCCTCCTCTGCAATGGCCCTGTTTAGATGCACATCAATCCCCGCCTCTCTGAAATATGCCTCTACAGCCAGTATAGGTGGTTGTCCGTAAAATCTCACAAGGGAATCTTCTTCCACATCGAAAATCTTTGCACCTGCCATAGCTGCTGCAAGGTATGCAGGCAGAGCAAGGCCATCTGTCATATGGCGGTGATACTGGATAATGAGGTCAGGATATCTCTGTTTTATGGCATCGATAAGTCTTCCTACCCTTTTTGTGGTTCCTACACCTGCCATATCCTTGATGGCAAGTATAATATCTTTTGTGCCACCACACAGTGAGATGATCTCCTCCACCACACCAAGATAGTATTCATCTGTTGCCCAATCTGCATCGGTAAATGAGATGGTAGGTTCAAATAGCTTGCCCCTGCCCATAACTACTTCTGCCACTGTTTTCATGTTTCTTATGTCGTTTAGAAATGAAAAACAACGCCATACATCAATATCTACACGGGAGATGGCATACTCGACGATGTTTCTTGGATATGGCCTGTAACCCCATAGACTTGTCTCTCTCACGAGGGTTTGTAAAAGGACATTGGGCATAGCAGTCCTTAAAAGTCCTATCTCCTCAAAAGGGTCTTCTTTTCTATTCATTATACCCACATGCCAGCGTGCACCTCCGTGACACTCTGCACTGAAAAGACCCATCTCATTATACAGTGGGGCAAGGGTCAAAAGGTCATGGATACGGATCCTGTTTTTATAATCTGACTGCCCTGCATCACGCATGGCAGTGGAGGTAAAAAATACCTCTTTTGAATCCCTTACCTTTTTTAAAATCTCCTTTGAATCCATATCTGGTGTAACAAAAATAAAGTCTTTCATCGCTTCACCTCACATCCATGGTGGTGGCCCAAGGGCAGATACCTGTGCCACATAGTGACCGATCTTAAGAACCTCATCCTCACTGTTTCTATCCCTAAATGATGCAATAAGCTCCTCCATATGGTTTTCTATAAAATGTGTTGAAAACTCACCGGCCTTGAAGGCAGGGTGTCTTATGATGGCTAAAAGAAGTGGTGCGAGGGTTTGAACACCCTCGACCCTTAGGTTTCTCCCCAAGGCTCGGTCCATGACCCTTATGGCATCATCCCTGTCCACACCGGCAGTGATAACAAGCATAATCAAAGAATCATAGTAAGGTGGTACATCAGCACCTTCATATACGCCTGAGGCAATCCTCACCCCAGGTCCCTGTGGAATAAGAAGCCGTGTTATTCTTCCAAAAGACGGACTGAAATTCCTTGGATTTTCAGCATTTAATCGAACCTCAAGGGCCCATCTATTTGGCTTTATATCAGATTGCTTGATATGCAATCGCTTTCCCATGGCAATATCAAACATCATACCTACAATATCAAGTCCTGTAATCAATTCAGTTATGCCGTGTTCAACCTGGAGCCTGGTATTCACCTCGAGGAAATAGAACTTTCTGTTTGGTGCATCCAGTATAAACTCTACTGTCCCGGCGGATACATATCTGACTTCTCTCATAAGGCGAACCGCAGCAAAACATATCTCCTGCCTTAGATCATCATCAATGGAAGGGGATGGGGCCTCTTCTATAATCTTTTGGTGTCTTCTCTGGAGTGTGCACTCCCTCTCATAGAGATGCACCACATTTCCAGCCTCATCAGCAACAATCTGGACCTCGATATGGCGGCCATGGGATATATATTTTTTTGCCATAACCCTATTATCACCGAAAGATTTAATGGCCTCTGACTGGGTCTGATTAAAGGCATTCACAAGTTCAGCCTCTGCGTCCACCCTTAACATACCTTTGCCGCCCCCACCGGCTACAGCCTTTATAATTATGGGATATGACACATTTTCTGCCTTCATCCATTTTTTAATGCCTTCTACATTTTCAACAGGAGAGATGCCAGGAATAACTGGCACACTTGCCCTCTGTGCCATCTTTTTTGCCTGAATCTTATCTCCTAACAACCTTATGGCTTCAGGTGGCGGGCCAACCCAGATAAAACCGTTATCGATTACTGTCTGGGCAAAGTCAGGATTTTCAGATAGAAATCCCCAGCCAGGATGTATTGCATCCACCTTACTCCTGTGGGCAGCATCTATCATCTTTTCAATATTGAGATATGACTTTGCAGGCGGGGCATCACCGATATGGACTGCTGTATCTGCCATATAGACATGGTGGGCAAGCCTGTCAGGGGTGCTGTAGACTGCAGTAGTTGCAATCTTTCTATCTCTGCATGTGTGCATGATCCTTACTGCAGGAACCCCTCTATTTGCTATAAGAACCTTTTTAATCGTCCTTTCCATATAACCTCTCTTTATTCTATATAGTTGTTATTGTGGGTTTTATAGAATCGAGTGCCAACAGCTTATTTTTTGAAGTGATTCTTACGCTTTCGGGTGTTGTTATAGAAAGCAAATAAAAAGTTATTGTCGTCTTTGATATGTTTTGATATGAGATAATAAAGAAACATTTAATTATTATAAACATCTTTCAACTAAAAAATCAATTCCTTAATTGT
>JAOAGQ010000052.1 GCA_026415675.1 Syntrophorhabdaceae bacterium | reverse complement strand
TCGGTCTATATCTCTTGAGTCTTTACAGTTTTCTCCTCTTTCATAGTCTCGCAGAATTTTTTTCGATTGTTATAGCATGGGGGCTATTTATCGTAGCATGGAATACAAAAGACCTCATAAGGAATAACTATCTCCTCTTCCGCCATGTACGATGAGAAGAAGAGGAAAAATAGCTCTCCCCACTGAATAGGTTCTTTATCCTAAGAAGATAGCCTTTCATTCGGGTGGGACAAACCTGTCCCACCCTTCTCCCTTATGCGATGGATCCCCTTTAGTAAATGTTATTTGCCCTTACTTTCGTTATACTTTTCAAGCCAGTAATCCCATACCATCTTTATCTGGTCGGGCCTGTAGTTGTTTTTGTACAGTTTCTGGGCATCCCCAGGGTCCATACCGCTCGGTTTACCCAGTTGATGGGCCTGTATATGATATTTTGCAGCCTGTTCAAAATGAACCGCAAGGACTACCGCTTCCTCGAGGGTTCTACCCACAACGGTAATGCCGTGGTTTTTCATGAGTAAAACAGGGGCATCGCCCAATGCCTTTGCGACTGCCTCCCCCAGTTGTTTTGTCTGTATAAGCTCGGGGGAGATGAACATCGGTATCTTCCCCATAAAGGGTACTGACTGCTGGGCGATCATGCTCAGTTTTCCGTCGAAGACCGTTGAAAGGAGGATGGAATAGTAAGGGTGGACATGGATTACCGAGCCCACATCCTTTCTTGCCCTGTATATCTCAAGATGGAGATATTTTTCCGAGTGCATCCTTCCTTTCCCGTCTATGAGATTTCCATCTATATCGAGCCCCTGCATCTCTTTTGCGGTAACCTTCTCAAAGGCCGTACCCCATGGTTTTATATAGTATAAGCCGTCTTCACTTTTGACGGTGATATGCCCCCTTGTCGAATCCTCCGCAAGACCCATCATGTATATGATTCTGTGGGCCTGTTCCAGCTTTTGTCTTATTGCTTCGTTTCTCAAGACCCCTCCTGCTGTGGATTGTATCTGGGATTTATCATCCCTATCTTTGGCCTGGGCATAGATAATTCCCGGAGCAAGGATCGATAAGACCAAAAAAAAGACAAGTGGCGAGAGATAGAAGCGTCTCATTGTAAAACCCTCCTCTTTTCGATTTTTAATCAATTATAAGCATACGAGGATTGGGTATGTAAAGACAAAAAAGGGTGAAGGGAGAAAAGACTATTTTTTATACATACATACAAAATATATCTCTGAACTGACACTCCTTGAGGCAGAGGGCTTAAATAGCCTAACCCCCTTGAAGAGAGATTTTAGCTCATTCTCCATGTCCTTCAATGATTCAGAATAGAATGCCTTTATAAGGGCAAAACCCCCTTCTTTTAGGCCATCTTTGATGATATTAACCACGGAGAGGAAAAGGTCATAGAAGTTCCTGTTATCCACTTCCCTTATACCGCTTAGATTGGGGGATATATCAGAGGTGATCACGTCGAAATATTCGATTGAATGCTCCAGCAGAAGTACCTTTATATCTATATCCCTTATATCATGGGTAATCAACTTTACATTACACGATGGAAAAGGCTTAACAGGGAGGATATCGATACCGACCACGAGGCCCCTCTCTCCCACTATAGAGGAGATGACCTGTATAAAACTCCCCGGGGCACACCCAATATCGAGGACTTTATCGCCTTTTTTTATTATAGGGTATTTCTCTACTATCTCCTTAAGCTTATAAGCACTCCTTGCCCTGAAGCCATCCGATTTTGCCCTTTTAAAGTATGCATCCTTTACAACGAATCTACCCATAAGGACTTACAATGATCCCCTGTTTTTCTCCCCCCGTCTTCGAAAGGGATTTTCGTATAAAAAATTCTATCCCCTCCTCTATGCCCCCTTCTTTTGAAAGGGTGTCTATTAAGCCTTTATAAAGAGAAAGGTCACGTCTCATATAGAATAGATAGGCGTAATCCTCAAGCATCCTTTTAAAAAAGGAACTCCTGGATTGAATCTCCCCATAACCCATGACCCTTTTTACGATTCCCTCCCTTTTCTCTTCTACCATATAAGGGGGGAGGAGAAGGGTGGAAGCGCCTGTACCATTGTATTCCTTCTCGTCTTCCTCGAGATGGCTCCATTTCAGGAAAAATGGGGCGAATATATCCTGTTCTAAGATTTTTCTTAATGGATAGGGATAGATAGAGTCGGGTATTTCGAGGTGATAGATATCTTCCGGTCTTCTCACTCCTGAAGGGATGTTGCCCAGCCTTCTCTTTATGGCCTCGATGTCCCCCTTTTTTCTCCCTGAAATAGAAGAGGCCTCCTGTAGTACATAAAGACCATAGGCAGGGGAAATCTCCGTTAGTTCCAGACCTTGGGGTATACTATTTTTATTTTCCTCTAAGGTGGATTCCACGTCCCCTTTTTTCAACAGTCCTGTAAATAGCTCTTCCAGACCATCTGAGAAATGGGTCAATCCGTTTATATACAGATAGGAATCCTTGTTGAGACGGTATACACATTGAACAATTCGGTTTAGTCTGTAGTCATAGTTTGAAAGAAATGCCCGATGTATGCCCCCATCTTCCTTCTTTCTCACAAGAGGGGGTTCTGTCGGTCTCGGCTCTTCTATTTTTATCCCTTTTGTCTTAAGGATAAATAAGAGCCTCCTTATCTCCTTTTTTACCTCCTTCTCCGTCTCCATTTCATGGACTGAGTTTAGGAAAGCCCCCAACCCCTCATCATTGATGTCCTTCATGGCCTTGATAAGGGCTAGTTTCTCGTGTTTTTCCATTCTGGAGAATCTATCCGTGCTTTCCGGTAAATTTTTAGCGGTTACCAGCTCCTTGATAAGATCCGTCTTTTCCTTCATAATGCGATCCCCCGATCCATAGGTAGGCTCAATAGAATTCACCGAGGGTTGAGTCTATCCTCTTCTTTACCTCTTCAAAATCGAATTCTTGTTCGATAAGGGGCCTATCTTTGATAACAGGCATCCTTTCTTCAAAGGTGGGTCTTTCGTTTCTATATATGATGCCCAATGGTATTTTTTCCCCCCATTCGAGGGATTTTTCAAATGCGACAAATCTATCCCTTTCGTTATAGCCCTCTTCGATATGGTATACCCTTTTCTGGTACCACCCATACGTATTAACCTTGTTGAAGGTTACGCAAGGCTGGAGGATATCGACGAGAGAGAAACCCCTGTGGCGGATCGCCTCTTTTATAATGAACTTCAAATGCTCCTGATCTCCGGCATAGGCCCTCGCAACAAAGGAGCAGTCAAGGGCTACCGCGAGGGATAGGGGATTCAAAGGTTCCGATAAAACCCCGAAAGGCTGCGTTTTTGTCTTCATCCCTTCTATGCTTGTCGGCGATGCCTGTCCTTTTGTCAATCCGTAAATCTGGTTGTCATGGACAAAGAGTTTTACCCCTATATTCCTCCTTATGGCATGGATCAGGTGGTTACCCCCTTCCCCGTAACAGTCCCCATCTCCGGCCACAGCAATTACAAGCATATCATGGCTTGAGAGCTTAATCCCCGTTGCCACGGGGAGGGTCCTCCCATGAAGACCGTTGAAGGCGTTACATCTTAGGTAGTGGGGAAACTTTCCTGCCTGTCCAATACCCGATACGATAACAAACGTGCCGGGTTCAATGGCAAGCTCCACAAGGGCCTCTTTGAACACCTTTAAAATACTGTGGTTTCCACAGCCAGGACACCAGGCAGGGGTCTGCCCTTTATAGTCTTCCAATGTGACCATTCAATACCTCGATCAGTTCTTCGAGAAGAAAGGGCCTTCCGTCGTACCTGTTTATCTTAACAGGGATATCGAAACCCGTCTCCGCTTTTAATAGCCGGGCAAACTGATTTGTACCATTCTGCTCAACGCATATCGTTAACTTTGCCCTTTTAAGGGCCTCCATAAAACCTTCTGTGTAATAGGGAAAGGGGTAGACCTCACTGAAATGGAGCATGGCTATGCTGTGTCTTTTCGCAAGTTCATCTACCGCCTCTTTTATAATCCCGTACGTGGAACCCCACCCTATCACGACTATGTCAGGCCTTTCACTTCCATATAAACGGGGGGATTCCATCTCCTTTTTTATAAAAGGGAGTTTTTTAAAGAGCCTTTTCTCAACCATAAGCCTTCTCGTCTCCCCGTCCTCTATAATGTGGCCTTCTTCGTCATGCTCATCGCTGTCAACCACAACGATGTACTTCCCTTTACCGGGGATGGCAAGGGGGGATACCCCGTCCTCAGTATAGGCAAACCTCTTATACGTCTCCGGTACCCTCTCATCCCCTTTAAGCCTGTATGCTCTGTATGTTAGGGCATCGAGGTCAAACCCGAGATACGTCCATCGGGAATCCGATAGATACTGGTCGGTAAGTATAAAGACAGGGATCTGGTATTTATTTGATAGGTCGAAGGCCTTGTTTGTGAGATAGAAGGCCTGCTCGGGATCTCCGGGGGCAAAGATCACCCTGGGAAACTCCCCATGACCTGCATGTAAGGCGAGGAAAAGGTCTGCCTGTTCTGTTCTTGTCGGTAACCCCGTTGCAGGGGCCGGCCTCTGGGCAAGGGCAACTACAATGGGGATCTCCGTCATCCCCGCAAGGGATATACCCTCCACCATCAGGCAAAAACCCCCTCCGGATGTACCTGTCATGGACCTCACCCCCGCATAAGAGGCCCCCAAAGCCATATTTATAGCGCTTATCTCATCTTCGGCCTGTTCTACAACAATCCCGTACTCCTCTGCCTTACTGGAAAAAAAGTTTAAAATCCCTGTGGAAGGGGTCATGGGATAGGCCGTGTAGAACTTGCATCCCGATGCAATGGCCCCGAGACCTATCGCCTCGTTCACATCAATCAGCATTTTAGGCTTAGAAGAAGGGGCAGAAAAGAAAGAACAACGTAAACAGTTCGCCTTGGCATAATCTCTTCCGGCTATAAACGCATCGATATTCTGCTTGAGGATTGCCTCCCCCTTATTGCCCATTGTCTCCTTGATTATACTGTGTAAGACATCACCGTTTATCCCTATCATCCCGAGGATGGCCCCTATCGCCACCATATTTGCCATGATAGGGCTCCCCCCGGCCTTTAAGGACAGTTCATTGAAGGGGACATCAAGAAAATGGGGCTTATCGTGCCTTTCCTTCAAGGATGAGGCGTCATATACGATAATGCCTTCGGGACCCAACTCCCTTTCATGCCGTTTTATACTCTCCTTGTCGAGGGCAACGAGGATATCGACCTGTGTCCTCGAGGATGTAACCATTGTTTCCGATAATCGAACCTGGTAAAAATTGTGCCCACCCCTTACCCTGGATTCATAATCCTGATGGGTAAAGACATGGTAACCCATTCTCGAAAATACCTTGGAAATGGTATCCCCTATAGTCTGGATACCCTGACCGGCCTCGCCACCTATCTTGATCGTGTAGTCCATAAAAACCCTTCTCTCTATTATAACGGTTAATATGGAAAAACATCAAGAAAAGAGTTTCTTTAAAGGCAATAAGGCTCCATCCCCATATCCCTTATCATCTCCATATCGAGGGCTGTATCCCTCCCTGTGGTCGTGAGATAGTTACCGGTCATCAATGAGTTGCAACCTGCGAGGATACCAAAGGGCAAGAGCTGTCTCAGATTACGCTCCTTTCCACCACAGAGCTTTATATCCTTATCGGGGAGGATAAACCTGAAGAGGGAGATGGTGATTAAAATCTCAATGGGGTGTAATGGTTGCATGGATGCAAGGGGTGTACCCTCTATGGGGTTTAGGATATTTATAGGTACCGAATCCACATCGAGCCCTTTTATGGTGAAGGCAAGCTCGAGCCTCTGCTCCATAGTCTCACCGAGGCCTATGATACCCCCACAGCATGTGGAAAGACCTGCCTTTTTTGCACACATTATGGTCTTTATGTCCTCTTCATAATCATGGGTTGTACATATGTTACTGAAAAAACTCCTCGCGGTCTCAAGGTTATGGTGATAACGGTAAAGGCCGGCATTTTTTAGTCTTACCGCCTTCTCTTCGTTTAGAAGACCTAAGGAGCAGCAAGGTTTTATGCCTCTTTTTCCTATTTCTGCCACGGCGGTCTCTATCTCTCTCCATTCTTCTTCAGTATCGATCTCGGTTCCGCTTGTAACGATACCGAAGAAATGACTCCCCGATTCTCTTGCCTCTTCCGCCTTCTTCACCATCTCACCCCTCGAAATAAGGGGATAGACGTCCACATTGGTCCTATTGTGTACCGATTGGGCACAGAATTTACAGTTCTCAGGGCATAGGCCCGATTTCGCATTCACTATGGAGCAGAGGGAGATCTTGTTTCCCTTAAAGTGTTCTGTGATCTCCCGGGCTTGAACCATAAGGAGGTAAGGTTTTATTTTTCCAATCTCATAGAGTTGAAGGGCGTCTTCAAAACTGATTCCTCCGACCCTTAACGACTTTTCCTTTAATGATGATAGCTTTGAAAATAGATCCATACCTTTTGACTCCTGAAATAAAGATGTTATTTAAAAACAGAAAACCCTTTTTCTGTCAACCAAAAAAAGACTATAGTTTACAAAAGATAAAGGATTTTAAAAGTCGGATTGAGGTAAAATCGAAATAATGATATAAATAACGATCATGCTATATAAGAGGCTATTTAAGAACCAGCTTGCCTTAACAGGTCTTATCATACTCGTACCCATGTTTTTTTGCGCCATATTCGCCCCCTTTATAACAAAGCATAACCCTGTTGAACCAAACCTCAAAGAGATATTGATGCCCCCCTCCTTGTCTCACCCCTTTGGGACCGATATGCTCGGGAGGGATGTCTTTGCAAGGGTTGTATACGGTAGCAGGATATCCCTTCTCGTTGGTTTCGTGTCCGTTGGGATCGCGATATTGATTGGGATCGCCATAGGGGCGGTATCCGGTTATTTCGGCGGTATTGTAGATGAGATTATCATGAGGTTTGTTGACCTTATGATGTGTTTCCCCACATTTTTCCTTATCCTCACGGTGATTGCCCTTTTGGAGCCCAGTATCTGGAATATTATGGTTGTGATAGGAGCAACAAACTGGATGGGTATTGCAAGGCTTGTCAGGGCGGAAATTTTAGGTATAAAAAACAAAGAGTTCGTGATGGCTGCAAGGGCCCTCGGTCTTTCAGAACTTAGGATTCTGATAAAACATGTTTTACCCAATGCGATGTCTCCTGTCTATGTTGTGGCTACCCTTGGGATAGGAGGGGCGATTTTGACGGAATCTGCCTTAAGTTTCCTTGGTATAGGGATCCAGCCTCCTACGCCGAGCTGGGGAAATATTTTGACCCAGGCGAAAGACAATATTGAAGTGGCATGGTGGCTGAGTCTTTACCCTGGGTTGGCCATCTTTCTTACGGTGATAGGATATAACCTTCTGGGGGAGGGCTTACGGGATCTATTCGATCCGAGGAGATATTACAGGTTGTCTTAAGAAAAATACCCGATGTGGATGGTCTCTTTTTAGGCTACCCGTTTATGACACCCTATGGATTGAATTGTGAAAACATGATATAAAAAGGTGAGGATAGAATGTCTATGAACAAGCGTATATTTGTGCAGGATATTGTAAATGAAAATATGGAGGTTGACGACCTTTTTATCGTGACAAAAAAGGTGATGCTCTCAACTAAAAACAATACAAAGTATATCTCCGTTGAGTTGAGAGATAGAACAGGCACTATAGAAGGCAAGATCTGGGACAGGGCAGACGAGATAACCCCCCTCTTCGATAAAAACGACGTAGTCTCCGTTAAGGGAAGGATGAAGATATACCTCGATAAACCCCAGCTTAATATAAACGAAATAAGAAGGGTTGAAGAGGGTATCTCCTTCGATGTTTTAAGGGCGTTCTTCCCGGAAGGTGGAGATGGCATAGAGAGCTTGAAAAACGAATATTTTCAACTAGTAGAAGACATAGAGGATCAATATCTCGGATCCCTTTTTTCCTCCCTTGCCGAAAGAGATGACCTCCTTGAGAGATTCTTCTTTCTTCCTGCTTCAATCAATGTACACCATGTATATATAGGGGGACTTCTCGAACACACGGTCTCTGTTGCGAAGATGGGTAGCGCTGTGTCAAAGATAATAGGTGCCGATAGGGATATTATAGTTGCAGGGGCTCTCCTCCACGATATAGGAAAGGTGGAAGAGATAGAGGTGAAAGGTGGCTTCAAACATTCCGATAGAGGAAGACTCATGGGCCATATAACCCTTGGTATAATTATTCTGGAAGAGTTGATAAGGGGTATAGAGGACTTTCCCCCCAGCATGGCGGATATGCTTTCTCATATCATTGTAAGCCATCATGGTATAGAAGAATGGGGTTCGCCGAAAAGACCGATGTCTATAGAGGCCCTTGTAGTGCATTATCTGGACAATCTCGATGCGAGGGTTATGGGTGCGAAAGAGTATATGAAAGAGAATATGGTGGATGAAAAATGGACAGAATACCACAGGGTTTACGAAACGAGGTTTTATAAGATACCGGAAAGGTGAAACATGGAAATAAGAAGGGTATTTGTCGATAAACTTAAGATTAAAAACGGCATGGTTCTCGTTGCCGGTCCTGTTCAGAAATATATAACAAATGTGCTCAGGAAGGCGGTGGGGGAGAGGATAGACCTTATCGACGGTAAGGGTTATCTTTATCGGTGTACGATAAACAGCATAAAGGGAAAGGAACTATATCTCCAGGTAGCCGATATGGTCCATTGTCCCGAAGAGAAGAGGCCTAAGGTAACGATATGCGTGAGCCCCATCAAAGGCCCGAGGATGGACTGGCTCATAGAAAAGGCAACGGAACTATGTGTTGATAGGATAGTGCCCACCCTTTTCAAGAGGACGCTTATAAAATTTGACGAAAAGGAGAAAGAACGTTTTGAGAGATGGAGGAGGATCTGCATCGAGGCGTCGAGACAATCGGGGAGGTTTTCGATCCCTGAGATTACAGAACCCATACCCTTAAGGGGGATCCGTCCCTATGCAGAGAACATACCAAACCGATGGGTCCTTTACGAGAAGGAAAGGGAGACCTATATGAAAGATGTGGTTACAAAGCAGAAAAACGGTGAGGTCTGCGTTGTGATCGGTCCTGAAGGGGGTATAGAAGAGCCTGAGGTAGATTGGCTTAAAGAAAACGGTTTTACAACGGTCACACTCGGGGATAGTATATTCAGAACAGAAACCACACCCTTAATAGTACTCTCCATAATCCTCCATGAATCCATAAAAAGGTGAGTAGATGGACAATAGAGGAAAGGCAGGTTGCGGCTGTCTGATATTCATCCTGGTCGCCTCTATGGTTGTTGTCGCCGTATTATTTCATCCCTTTACCCTGAAGATCATAAGTGGTCAACTGATCTATGAGGATAAAATATATCCTGCCGATGCTATCTTTGTTCCCCGTTTTTTTGAAGATAAAAACGGAGAGGTGTATATTGATGCCTTCAGAGAGTACTGGGCAGGGAATGGAAATCTAATCTGGGTCGAAGAGGACAGGGTGCTGGGGGTAAGCCTCTCCGAGATTATTATGAAAAACGCATCGGCCCGAGGAATAAAGGAGGGTGTCATAAAAAGGTTAGAGGTGAATGGGGAAGGGACTTCAAGGGTAAAAAAGATTAAAGAGGCCTTTTCCAAGGCGGGCATAAAAAAGGTGATCGTCGTCGTCCCTGAGTATGCTTCAAGAAGATTCCACATGTGGTTTGGTTCCGACAACGGTCGGACAGTCTATCTTATTAAGCCTGTCCATGTTTCCTACTTCAAAAGGGATAGATGGTGGAAGGAGGCAGTTTCAAGGGAGATGCTTTTCAAGGAAGTAACATATATGGCATCTTACGGGTTAGAAAGGTTCAAGTATGGGGAAAAAGAGGATCCACAGAGAAGATGAGAGGTGCTCGGGATGCCTCTCGTGTGCGATCGCATGTTCCGTTTTCAATTTCGATGAGGCGAACCCATCAAAATCATACATAAAGTTGAAGATAGATGAAAGAAAGGAGAGGTTTCATATCTCGATAGATGAAGAGAGATGCAAACTATGCGGTGAATGTATAAAGGCCTGTTACTACAATGCATTGCGGTGGGAAGATGAGGCTCCTCGTAGTTGATCTTGAAAGTAAAACGTTTGAATATATAATGGATGAGTCTTTAAGGCATTCCTTTATAGGGGGGGTAGGGGTCAATACTTATCTGATGTACAGGTTCACAGAGGAAGGGGTTACCCCTTTTGATAGGGGGAACGACCTTTTCTTCTCACCTGGTGCTTTTGTGGGAACAGGGGTGCCCACTGCCTCAAGGTGTGAGGTTTCTGCCATTTCACCTACAGGTTATTTCGGTACATCGAATACAGGGGGTCGGGTTGGCCTTGCGATAAGACAGTGCGGCATAGACACGATATGGATAAGAGGAAAATCGGAATCCCCGGTATACCTCGTAATCGATGAAGGGGGTGTTTTTTTCAAAGACGGCGACCTTCTCTGGGGCAAAGACACATTCGAGACCACATCGATCCTGAAAGAGAGAGAAGGAGGGGATACGTGTGTGGTATGCATAGGGCAGGCGGGGGAGAGGGGTGTCCATTTCGCATCGATACACGGTGAATTCTACCATGCCTTTGGAAGGACAGGGCTCGGTGCGATTATGGGTGGTAAAATGTTAAAGGCCATCTGCCTTAAGGGGCAGAAAGGCATCAAGATAAGGGACAAAAGGCAGCTTAAAGAACTAACGGAAAAGATAAGGAATCGACTGATCTCTTCCGATACCTTTGGATACACGAGAAGATACGGTTCCATGGTGGTCTCCGATGTTTATAACAGGCTCGGTATACTCCCAGGACACAACTACAGAAAGGGTTCATATGAAAACTGGGAGGAGACAAGGGGGAGGAGGGTCTTTGAAGAGAGATATAAGATACGGGATCTCGCCTGTGTCTCATGCCCTATAGGGTGCATGCACTGGTCAAAGGTAAGAGATGGTATATACGATGGATATGAGACAAAGGGTCTTGAGGTAACCTTTGCCCTTGAATTTGGGGGTAAACTCGATATTCAGGATATACCCCAGATATTCCAGTGTGTTGAACTCTGCAACAGATTCGGTATGGATGTGATTTCAACAAGCTCTGTGATCGCATATGCCATCGAGCTTTTTGAAAAGGGGTTTCTAAAAGAAAAAGATATAGGCTTTAAAATAGCATTCGGCGACTTTGATAGTATCTACAAACTGATCCTGATGATAGGGAGGAATGAGGGTATTGGAAATATCCTCGGTAAAGGTATAAGGGCGATGAAAGAGGAATTCAAAGGCTCCGATTCCTTTGCCTGCGAGATAAAGGGGGTTGAGATGCCCGTTAGAGACCCGAGGGGGAGGTTTGACCCTTGGATGCTCGGTCTCTTTATAAATGTCAGAGGGGGAGACCATCTGCGGATAAGGACGCCCGTTGACGATTTAAAACCCTTCGTGAACGATTATAAATACGAGCCCCTCTCTTTGAAACAGGAGGCCGTTGAACTCCTTGACATCCCTGAGAAGATAAAAGAGGCGATTATGGGGACACCTCCATCCAGGATAGATATAGTGGCCATGACAAAATACGGAGAGGATTATCTTACCCTTCTTAATGCGTGCGGCATGTGTATACGCCCCCCTGTTCTAAGGACCATAGGCCCCTCTATACTTGCCGAGGCCTTCAATACCCTCTTCGGCTATGGGTTAGACGATGAAGACCTTCTCACCATCTCGGAGAGGATTGTCAATATGGCCCATCTTTTTAACCTGAAACGGGGCCTCACCTTAGGGGAATACCGTTATCCCGAAAGATTCTATAGCGAGGGCATAGAATACTCAGGAAAAACACACCCTCCTCTCGACAGGAAAAAGGTTGAAGAGATGCTCCTCCGGTACTGCGAGTTGAGGGGATGGGACGAGAAGGGGCAGGTTAAAAAAGAGACCATGGAGAGGCTTAAGCTTTGGAAGAGATAGAGGCTATCATCGCCCTTTCAATGGTTAAAGGTGTAAGTCGTCATCAGAAAAGGACCCTTCTCGATGGGGTGGAGGATATCCCTTCCCTTTTCAAAGGGGCATCACGGATAAAGGATGAGGCGGTAAGGCATAGCATATCCACATTTCGAGGATGGGATTCTGTTGATAGAACCATAAAGAGGGTTGAAGATTTGAAGGGAAGGATAATCACGATTAAGGATACGGGGTATCCACCCCTTCTTAAAACGATCCCCGATGCCCCTATTCTTCTCTACATGAAAGGCCCTTTAAACACCGAAAATGAGGGGATCGCCATCGTTGGTTCGAGAAAGGCCACCTTCACAGGTCTCAATATGGCGGAGAAGATAGGGGAGACCCTTTCCCTAATCGGTATCACCATCGTCAGTGGCCTTGCGAGGGGTATTGACGCATATGCCCATAAAGGTGGGTTAAAGGGGGAGGGTAAGACTATAGGCGTTCTTGGCTGTGGAATAGATGTCTGTTATCCTGCGGAAAACAGGTACCTTTTTGAAAGGATAGGTAACGAAGGCCTACTTATAACAGAATACCCTCCAGGGGAGAGGCCGATGAAATACCACTTCCCCGAGAGGAATAGAATTATAGCAGGTCTCTCAAAGGGGGTTCTCGTTGTTGAGGCATCAAACAAGAGTGGCTCTTTGATTACAGCAAGACTTGCCCTCGAATACGGGCGGGAGGTAATGGCGATTCCCGGGGATCTGTTCAACGAACAGTATAAGGGCACAAACAGGCTCATAAAAGAAGGGGCAAAGCTCGTAGAGGGTATAGAGGATATCGTAGCGTACACCTTTCCCTATCTTAAACTTCCGGAAAAGAAGGATAGGGAGATGGACGGGGAAGAAAAAATGGTCTATGATTCTGTCGGTTACGAGAGGACACATGTTGACGAGGTGATAGAGAAGACAGGGATGGGGGCAAAAGGGGTTCTCGCTGTCCTCACCAGGCTTGAAATGAAAGACCTGATACATGGTTTTCCCGGGGGCTTTTATGTTAAGAGATGATATTATATTTTGTTTAAAGAGGTGTTAGAGATGGCTAAATCACTTCTCGTCGTTGAATCGCCGACAAAGATGAAGACCCTTTCAAAATTTTTAGGGTCTGATTTCAATATAAAGGCAACCTATGGCCATATAAAGGATCTCCCAAAGAGTAAAATCGGGGTGGACATAGAGAACGGTTTTACCCCCCATTTTCTTGTATTGAAAGAAAAGTCAAAGATAGTGGAAGAACTGAAAAAGGCAGGAAAGGAGTCGGAAAGGGTCTTTATAGGCTCAGACCCCGACAGGGAGGGAGAGGCGATAGCTTTCCATATTGCGGAAGTTATAGGTCAGAAAAAAGAGATAAAAAGGGTCCTCTTCCATGAGATCACAAAAAAGGGTGTGATCGAGGCGATTAACTCCCCTACAGAACTCGATGAGGATAAATATAATGCCCAAAAGGCAAGACGCATACTGGACAGGATCGTGGGTTACATGATAAGCCCCCTTCTGTGGGAGAAGGTAAGCTACGGATTGTCTGCAGGAAGGGTCCAATCGGTGGCTTTACGCCTTATCTGCGACAGGGAAGAGGAGATAGAGGGTTTTATAAAGGAGGAATACTGGGTAATAAGCGGTGAGTTTGAGCTTCCCTCAAAGGAACGTTTCAGGGCTATCCTTGAAAGAAAAGGGGAGGAGAAGATAAAGATCCCCTCAGAGGAAGAGGCAAAAAGGATAAAGTCTCTCATCGATGGTAGAACATATACGATTTCAAAGGTCGAAACAAAAGATAGACTCCTATCCCCTCAGCCTGCCTTTATCACAAGCAGGCTCCAACAGGAGGCATCAAGGAGGTTCAAATTTTCCCCAAAAAAGACCATGCTTATTGCCCAGAGGCTGTATGAAGGCGTAGATGTCGGGGAGGGGGGTACAACGGGGCTTATAACATACATGAGAACGGACTCTGTTAGGGTCTCGGAGGAAGCGATTTCAGGGGCGAGGAGGTATATAGAAGAGAGTTTCGGAAAGGAGTACCTCCCTAAGTCTCCCAATATATTCAAAAACAAAAAATCTGCCCAGGACGCCCATGAGGCGATAAGGCCAACGGATGTTTTTTTGACCCCGGAGAAGGTCAAGCCCTATCTGGAAAAAGACCTATTTCTTCTCTATGAGCTCATCTGGAAGAGGTTTATCGCATCCCAGATGGCCCAGGAGAAGATAAAGCAGAGGGTGGTGGAGGTCTCCTCCCCTGAGGGATATACCTTTGTTGCAAAGGGTCATGAGGTGATCTTTGACGGTTTTACAAAGATTTATGAGGAGCAGGAGGAAAAGGAGGAGACCATAGAACGGCTGCCGCCGTTAAAGCAGGGGGAAAGGGTCGTTCTTGTGGATATAAATATGGACCAGAGGTTTACACAGCCACCTCCCCGTTACTCCGAGGCAACCCTTATTAAGATGCTTGAGGCAAAGGGCATCGGCAGACCCTCCACATACGCCACGATTATAAGCACCATAGAGGACCGTAAGTATGTGAAAAAGGAGAAGGGAAGGCTTGTGCCATTACCCCTTGGAAGAACGGTAAACAGGCTTTTGAAGGAATTCTTCCCCCTGATTGTAAACGTTGATTTCACCGCAAAAATGGAAGAGAGGCTCGACCTTATCGAAGGGGGAAAGAAAAACTGGGTCAAGTCCCTCGAAAGGTTTTATCAGGCCTTTGAAAAGGAGCTTACCGCTGCAAAATCGGGGATGAAGAGTTTAAAAAAAGAAGAGCAGGAGACGGATATCATCTGTGACAGATGTGGTAAGACGATGGTACTGAGATGGGGGAAGAACGGCGAGTATCTCGTATGTAGCGGTAGACCTGCCTGCAAAAATAAGAAGAACGTAAAGGTAGACGACCAAACGGGTAAAATAGAGATAATAAAGGGGGAAGTAAGGGGGGTGTGCCCTCAATGCGGAGGGGAGTTGATCGAAAAGATGGGCAGATTCGGCCGTTTTCTCGCCTGTTCAAACTACCCCGATTGTAAATATACCGAATCCTATAACCTCGGTTTTCTCTGCCCCGTTGAGGGATGTCAGGGTAAGCTTGTGGAAAAGGTCTCAAAAAAGAAGAAAAAGTTTATAAGTTGTTCCCAATACCCTGTTTGTACCTTCGCCACCAATTATGAACCTACAGAGGGGCCATGCCCTACCTGTTCGGCCCCGACCCTTTTTAAAGCAAGGAGAAGCACCTTCTGCCTCCGTAAGGATTGTGGATGGAAGTCAAAATCATAGGTGGCGGTCTCGCAGGCTCCGAGGCAGCGTATCAGCTCGCAAAGAGAAACCAGAGGGTCACCCTGTACGAGATGAGGCCCAACGTTTGGACTCCGGCACATAAGACCCCTTTATTATCGGAGCTTGTATGCAGTAATTCCCTCAAATCGAAAGAACTGACAAATGCCCATGGCCTTTTAAAGGAAGAGATGAGGATAGTGGGCTCTCTCGTTATGGAGGCTGCCGATTGTACGTCCATCCCTGGAGGAAAAGCCCTCGTTGTAGACAGGGAGGCGTTCTCAAGACATATTACCGCTGTGATAGAGAAACATCCCTTGATCGAGGTCGTAAGGGAGGAGGTAGAACGTATCCCCGATGGCCCCTGTATCATAGCGACAGGACCCCTTACTTCCGATAAACTCGCAGAGGAGATAGGAAGAATGATAGGGCAGAATAGGCTCTATTTTTTTGATGCGATTTCCCCAATTGTAGAGGGTGATACGATAGATATGGGGTATGCCTTCTTTGCATCGAGGTACGGCAAGGGGGATAAGGATTATCTTAACTGCCCTTTGACAGAAGAGGAATACGACCTCTTCTATAACGAGCTTATAAAGGCAAAAAAGGTAGAATTCAAAGATTTTGAGAACACCCCTTATTTCGAGGGGTGTCTCCCGATCGAGGTGATGGCGGAGAGGGGGAGGAAGACCCTTCTTTTTGGCCCGTTGAAACCTGTGGGGCTGATAGACGGAAAGACAGGGAAGAGGCCCTATGCGGTTGTCCAGTTAAGAAAGGAGAACAGTGCCGGTACTATGTACAATATGGTAGGCTTCCAGACAAAGCTAACCTATGGGGAACAGGATAGGGTCTTTAGAATTATCCCGGCCCTAAAAAATGCAACATTTCTGCGATATGGGAGTATCCATAGGAATACCTATATAAAAAGTCCTGAACTGTTAAATAGAAACCTCTCCCTTTTGGGCAACGAGCATATCTTTTTTGCAGGCCAGATAACCGGTGTGGAAGGATACATGGAGTCGGCCTCCATAGGGTTTGTCGCCGCTATATCCATGCTTTTTTTCTTACGGGGAAAGGAATTACCCCCTCTTCCGGAGGTTACATGCATGGGGGCCTTAATGAAACACATATTGACCCCGACAGAAAAATACCAGCCGATGAATATTAATTTTGGTCTCATAGAGGGGTACAGAAAGAGAGAGAAGGAGAGGGTGATAGGGGAGGCGATTTCAAACATTAAAAGATGGATCGATGAGGTGGAGAGGGGTCTATACGGTACTTCTATCCGTTGACAGGGGAGGAAATTCCTAAAAAAATGTGGTATGGTTATAAGAAAAAGGAGGAGGAAAAGGGTGAAAAAGTTTGTCCTTGTAAGGCACGGCGAGAGCATCTGGAATAAGGAGAATCGTTTTACGGGCTGGACCGATGTGGGGCTATCCGAGAAGGGGATAGAGGAGGCAAAAAATGCCGGCCGTATTCTTGCAAAGGAAGGGTATACCTTCGATGTGGCATATACCTCTGTTTTGAAGAGGGCGATAAAGACCCTCTGGATTATTCTCGAGGAGATGGATCTCATGTGGATACCCATCGTCAATAACTGGCGCTTAAATGAGAGACATTATGGGGCTCTGCAGGGCTTAAACAAGGCAGAGACCGCAGAAAAACACGGTATGGAACAGGTTCATCTCTGGAGGCGTAGTTATGATATAAGACCTCCTGCGTTAACAGAGGATGACCCCCGATATAATGGCCATGATCCAAGGTATAGTTCCTTAAAAAAGGAGGAGATACCTCTAACGGAGTGTCTCAAAGATACGGTGGAACGTTTTCTGCCGTACTGGCATGATGTTATAGCCCCTGATATAAAAGGAGGCAGAAGGGTACTTATATGTGCCCATGGTAATAGCCTGAGGGCCCTTGTAAAGTATCTCGACAATATCCCTGATAACGAGATTACAGAACTTAACATACCGACCGGCATCCCCCTTGTCTATGAGGTGGACGACGATTTGAGGCCTATAAAGAGCTATTATCTTGGGGACCCCGAAGAGGTTCAGAGGGCAACCCAGTCTGTTGCAAACCAGCTTAAAAAATAAGCATCTTTTGTTAAATAAATTCAGGCCTCTTCCTGATCTCTAAGGGATTTTCTCCTGGTCTATAACGAGTTTCCCTGCTACCGCATAGTCGTGTTTGGCCATGTCCTCGAGTATAATCCTTACTGTATCAGGAGTTACCCCGAGACTTTTAACAACGGCATCGGTTAGTTCAGCAACAAGTCTCCTTTTTTGCTCAACGGTTCTCCCCTCTATCAAATGAACCTGGATAATCGGCATTTAACAGCCTCCTCTCTCGATTTTTGAGTAATTATTTCATGACAACAGATATTTTGCAAGTATAAGTCGATTTTTCAGTCCTGCAAATCCATACGCTCAAAATTTAGAATGGCCTCCGTCTCAGAGGCGTATAGGTCCTCGGAAATTATATTGTATCTCTCCATGATATTCTTTACGATATCGAAATCGTTTTCCTCCAGGGCACAGACAATCTGCAGCAATTCACCGAGAACACCCTTTTTATCGAGCAAGGCATCCTGTATCTCCTCCGAAAGATTCATATCCTTTATAATTTCTTTTAAAGGGGCCCCCATTAAGGTATCGACGAGGGAAAGGATACCCGTTATGAATGCGGCATCGCCGAGATCCTTGTTTTTTGTGATCCTGTAACTCAAAAGCTCCATAAAGAAACCCCTTATGGCTGCCCTTTCGAACAGAGGGTTGGACTTCATCGCCACCCCTGTCTTTGCGAAGAGCATAAGGGAAGTCCATTTCTGTAAGTTTCTGTATCCAAGGGTTATTATCGCCTGACTGATGGAGCTGATCTTCTGGGCAAGGTAGAAGGACGCCGAATTTATAAATTTCAAGAGTTTAACATCGAGTTCGGGGCTCTTTTTGAATATCCTTTCTATTGTAGAGACGTCCTTTCCCTTCGACAGGTTGTTGAACAATTCGATCAAAACAAACTGAGAGGGAGAAGTTGCCTTCTTCTCTATTACAGCCGGTTTTGCAAAGAAGTATCCCTGAAAAAACTCAAAACCGAGTTCGAGGCAAAATGTAAATACTTCCTTTGTTTCTATCTTCTCCGCGAGAAGTTTTACTTTATGCATCTTCAAGTTTTTTACCGTCTCATGGATCTTATTCCTATCGCTACCGAGGATATCTATCTTCACGTAGTCGATCATATCGAGTATGGATAAGAACCGATCTATGCTCCCCTCGCAAATAACATCATCGAGGGCAAAGGAAACCCCCTTTTTTTTAAGATCCCCCACGAGTTTTATAAGTTCATCATCTATCTCTACCCTTTCCAATATTTCAAGGACGATGTTGCTCTTCGGTAAAAGCTCTATAAAACCTTCGGAGAGAACCTCTTTGTTGACGTTTATAAAACCCTTTTTGTTACCTATGAGGTTGTTTAAACCTATCTCATTGAGGGTATTTATCAAAACAGAAGCCGTTGCCTGTGTATCGTCTATGACTTCTGCACCCTTTGTCGGTGATGTTCTGAAGAGGAGTTCATAGCCAAATATCTCCTCCCTTTTACCTAGGATAGGCTGCCTGCCTATAAATATTTGGCTCACTGAGCCCCCTTTTCTATTCTATAAAAAGAAATTTAAGATTTACTACTATTATATCGGCATGATTAAAATAAACTTAATATAAACCGAAAAATCAACCATTAAAATTTAAAAAAATTATTAATCAGAAACTTAAGTTTTTTACGGTTAATCCGATTATATTAAAAAAAGAGGAGGTATCTATGAACGAGAATAAAATTTTACAACTTGTCACCTTTAAACTCGATAACGAGGAGTTCGGTGTGGATATACTGAAAGTCCAGGAGATCAACAAAATGATGAATATCACAAAGATACCGAATGCCCCGTTTTTCGTTGAGGGTGTTATAAACTTGAGGGGAAAGATCATCCCCATTGTTGATCTCAGGAAAAAACTGGGTTTTCAGAGTAAAGAGTACGATAAGGCAACAAGGATCATCGTGATAGAACTTGACGGCCTCGTCCTCGGTTTTGTTGTAGATTCGGTGTCAGAGGTTTTGAGGATACCGAGGGACACGATCGAACCCCCTCCTTCCCTTGTTGGGGGAATAGAATCGGACTATATCGAAGGGGTTGGTAAGCTCGACGACAGGCTTTTGATACTCCTTGAGCTGAAGAAGGTCTTCGTGGGCAATGAGAGAAATGAGCTGGAGAAGGCAAGCCTCAACTGAGGATGGTCTTTGGCATCTTAATTGCTGGGAATTATCCATATGAGAGAGCTTTTTGATATAAACCTTCTATCCCAGATTACAGGACTTGATAGAAAGTTTGCCATATCAAAGGAGCAGCAAGGACTGAAGAGAAAGAAGGTAGAGGGAGAATATTCAAAGGAGAGGAAGAATAATCCCCCGAAACAGATTAAGGGTATAGGGGTAGAGAAGAAAAGGGAAGAGGATCGCGAACAGGGTGAGAGAGATGGCGAACACCATCTAAACATCACCGTATGAATTTTTTACCTATCGAGGAAATTTTTTCCTACATACAGATGAAAAACCTAAAGGGGCTTTGAGATAAAGAAGCCCCTTTCTCTTTATCAGCACAGGTTAGCCTACATTGAAAAGACCGATAATAAACTGGCATGGTGTTTGCATAATTAAAAGTTGAGGTCTTTATGTTAAAGGGTATATACAGCACGATGTCCGGTAAGTTCGTAACAGAAAAGAGGATGGAGAAGATCGCGAACAATATCTCCAATGCCTTGACCGCAGGTTATAAGTCCTCAAGGCCTGCTATAAATATCATAAAGGCTGAAGGTGATCAGGGTCAAACAGTAACAAAGGATGAAACTTTTATAAGCATCCTCGAATCGTATATAGATTTTTCTGAGGCCCCTCTTGTCGAGACAAAAAATGCCCTTGACCTGGCCATCGATGGAAATGGTTTCTTTGTGGTCTCCACAAAGGAAGGGGATATGTATACAAGAAACGGACAGTTTACCCTTGACAAAGATAAAAAGCTTACAACCCTTGACGGAATGCCTGTCCTTGGAGAGAGGGGTATAATAACGATCGATGGCAGGATGGGGGGCGATATCAAGATAGAAAATGACGGTTCGATATATGTGGATAAGGTGCTCGTAGATAAGCTGAAAATAGTGGACTTCAAGGATAAGAGGGTCCTGAAACATTTCGGGTCGTCGAGGTTTGTAAAGGTTGATCCGAATGCACAGGAGACGCCGCCGGAAAAATTTTCCGTCAAACAGGGCTGTTATGAGGCGTCAAATGTGGATGTGATAAAGGAGATGGTCGATATGGTTTCTGCCTTAAGGGCGTATGAGTCATACACAAGGGTTGATCAGTTTTTCAACGACATCCTTACAAAACTTATAAACCTGGGAAGGATTTAAGAGGAGGTATATATGATCAGGGCATTGTGGACTGCAGGCACAGGTATGAATGTTCAGCAGATAAACCTCGATGTCATTGCCAACAACATTGCTAACGTGAATACGAACGGCTTTAAAAGGAGCAGGGCAGACTTCCAGGACCTTATGTATCAAACTATAAGATTGCAAGGGGTGAAGGGTGAAGGGGGAAACCAGGTGCCTACGGGGATACAGATAGGGCATGGGGCCATGCTTGCTGCGGTTCAGAAGGTTTTTATCCAGGGAGATTTTCAGGAGACACAGAACGAACTGGATGTAGCGATTGAGGGGACAGGTTTTATCCCTGTTATACTCCCAACAGGGGATAGGGCCTATACAAGGGCTGGTTCGTTTAAGAGGGATTCGGATGGGAAGATCGTCACCTCTGATGGATACCCCATAGACCCGGCGATCACAATCCCGAATAACGCCATTTCCGTTTCCATAAAACCCGATGGAACCGTATCTGCAAAAATCTCAAATCAGTCTGAACCACAGCAGATAGGAAAGATTGAACTTGTGAACTTCCCTAACCCATCAGGTCTTAGGGCAACAGGGAAAAGCCTTTACATGGAGACCGATGCGAGCGGTGCCCCAATCCAGGGTAAACCGGGGGAGAACGGTCTCGGGACTATACTTCAGGGTTTTCTTGAGATGTCAAACGTGAATGTAATGCAGGAGATGATAAACCTGATCGTTGGCCAGAGAGCATACGAAGTCAACTCAAAGGCTATTCAGGCCGCAGACGAAATGTTACAGATGGCAAACAACGTAAGAAGGTAGGGGAGGCTAAGATATGAGATGCTATTTAACGAGCCGTAACGACTTCTGTCGTGAGAGGGGGAGGCTCAACGGGCTTCTGCCCGTGGAGGGGGCGACGCAAGCCCCAGTAATAGCAGAAATGTTACAGATGGCAAACAACGTAAGAAGGTAGGGGAGGCTAAGATATGAGATGCTATTTAACGAGCCGTAACGACTGCTTTCTTTTCCTATTTTTTTTCATCTTTTTTTTCCACTTCCTCTTTCTTTTTGCCCCCTTTACTTCCTATGCGATTACACAGACAAACGATACGGAATCGAAGATAGTATCTTTTATCCGTAAATTTTACGGAGAAAAGGAAGATATACAGATCCGTTTCAACAACGGTTCCCATCTTTTAAAGGAAAGGATGAAGGTGAGACGGATAGATTTTGCCAAAATGCCCGATGCAAACGGTAACGGTACATGCACACTGGAGGTTGAAGAAAAATACGGCAGAATAAGAAACATTTATATATCCTTTACGGTAATGAAAAAGAAACAGATCTTCGTGTTGAAGGAGGCTCTAAAGAGAGGGGATGTGATAAACGAGAAGGACATTACGGTCAAGGAAGTGCTCCTGTGGGATAACTCCAACATATATCCCGAAAAGATCGAGGATGTCCTCAACAAGACATTGAAAAGGGATATGAACGGCGGGTCTGTTTTGACAACCGGTGTCCTCGAAAACAATTATATTATACAGCGGGGGCAGATTGTCCATATTGTGGCAGAGAATAATAGGCTTTCTGTCCAGACAAAGGGTAAAAGTTTGGATAGGGGTAAAATTGGTGACACCATAAGGGTCAAAAATCTGACTTCTGATAGAGAAATTACTGGAAGAGTAGCAGGAAATGGGGTCATCAAGGTTGACCTATAGTGGCCTACTTTTTGCATAGGAGGATGTATGAGATATCGATTTTTCACCCAAATATCTTTAATAGTATGTATTCTCTCTCTATCGGGCTGTGCCACAACGGAATATACATCGAGGATAAGAAACGAACCTTTTCATGTTGACAACACCTTTAGACAGGTTCCTGTCAAACAAACGCTCAGCATAAACACAACAGGGACTATCTGGCCTGGGGAGAGAAGTGGCAATATATTATTTTCAGACCAGAGGGCATCAAGGGTCGGCGATATAATTACAGTAAAAATCATTGAGGCTACAAAATCTAACGAGAAGGCCACAACGGATATAAAGAGAACAGGAGCAAATGTGAGCATTGGACTTTCGAATTTCTTTGGCCTTGAGACGAACAAATATCCCTCCAGTATAACCCCTGGAAGTCTTATTACATCAAATGTTAAAAATGATTTTAAAGGAGAAGGGGAGACAACGAGGGATGGCAGTGTCCAGGCGATTATCTCTGCGAAGGTGGTGGAGGTAATGCCAAACGGTAATCTCGCCATCGAAGGCAAAAGGGAAATTACGTTGAACAATGAGAGAAAAGAGATACTGTTACAGGGTGTTATCAGGCAGAAGGACATAGCGTTTGACAATTCGGTCGCATCAACGCAGATTGCCGATGCGAAGATCATCTTAACCGGTGTTGGAGTGATAGGGGAGAAGCAGAGTCCGGGGTGGCTTGCGAGAATCCTTGATCTTGTATGGCCTTTTTAATGGATTTGTTATGGAAAGGTATGCCGTGAGAAAAGCGTATTCGATTTTATGGGTTTTGATTTTAATTTGTTTGACCGTTATTCTTACCCCTTACGATTCAGGCGCTGCAAGGATTAAAGATATCGCCTATATAAGCGGGGTAAGGACGAATCAACTCATAGGATACGGACTTGTTGTAGGATTGAACAGGACAGGGGATAAAGCCGCAACGGTATTTACAACCCAATCCCTTGCCAACATGCTCGAAAAAATGGGGATAAGGATTGATCCAACGGCTACAAAAGTGAATAATGTGGCGGCAGTTATGGTGATTGCCGATTTACCCCCCTTCGCGAGGATCGGGAGCAAAATAGATGCTACCGTCTCGTCTATCGGGGATGCGAAAAGCCTCGAGGGAGGGGTGCTCCTTGCCACACCCTTAAAAGGGGCGGACGGGGAGGTATACGCTATAGCCCAGGGTCCCCTTGTGGTAGGGGGTTTTTCTGCAGGGGGGCAGGCAGCGAGTGTCCAGAAGAACCACCCGACCGTGGGAAGGGTACCGAATGGGGTTACCATCGAGAGGGAAATAGGTTACGAATTTGTAAAGACAGAGTCGGTTATGATTGCCTTGAAGACCCCGGACTTTACAAATGCGAGAAAGATTGAGGAAGGCATCAACAACGTATTTAAGAACGCTTCCTATGCAAAGGATGGCGGTACTATCCTTGTAAATGTACCTGATAATATGAAACTAAACCCTGTAAAATTCCTCTCCATTGTTGAGAATATTGAGATACAGCCCGACACGCAGGCAAAGATAGTGGTCGATGAGAAGACCGGCACTGTAGTGATAGGGGAGAATGTGCGTATATCAACCGTTGCAATCTCCCACGGCAACATAAGTATACAGATTAAAGAGGAGCCAAGGGTATCGCAGCCCATGCCCTTTGCCCCTGGAGGCCAGACTATGGTCACCCCCGAAACAAAGATGAGGGTAGAGGAGGAGAAGGGGAAATTTGTTGTTGTGGATGGGGGCGTGACGATAAAGGAGCTTGTAAATGCGTTGAATGCCATTGGGGTATCCACAAGGGACATGATAGTGATACTCCAGACGATAAAGGCTGCCGGGGCACTCCATGCCGAACTGGAAATACTATAATGAACAGAGGAGTTAGTATGGATGATGGTGTAAAATTCGATATGTCCGCAGGAATAAAGGTGAGTACCATCAATGCCGCAAACAAAAGACTCTTAGAAAACATCACAAGGGGTAAGGAGGGGGATCCAAAGAAGGTTGCACAAGAGTTTGAGTCATTTATGATATTCAATTTGATGAAAGAACTCGGCAAGACCGTTTCTCTGACGAAGAAAGGGTGTGTAGAGGATACGTACATGACGATAGTCTATGAAAAATTAGGAGACTTCCTCTCAAGGAAAGGGATAGGGTTAAAAGAGATGCTGATTAAACACCTAGAAGAAAAAAAAGCTAAAGTTTCTGGGGAAAAAGGCGATAATATCATCGAGTAAATAAGGAGGTATCATATGAAGATAACAAACGACAAAAGTATCAACGTGCTCGATGCGGTAATAAAGTCTGCCTCCCAGAAAACAACAAATAAGAAAGATGATGTGGCAGGTAAGGCCTTGGGGGATATTCCCGATAAAGTGGAACTATCGAAAAGAAAAGAAGAAGTAGATAGGATAAAGGAAAAGGTAAAGGTCTATCCTGCGGTAAGACAGGATAAAGTTGACAAAATTAAAGAGGCGATTAAGAGCGAAACATACAACGTAAATGGGAAGCTCATAGCAAAGAGTATCATTCAGAGCAATCTATTGGATGAGATATTATAAGTATGGACCGCTATAGAGTCATAAACGAGATCCTTGAGAGAGAGCTCCACGAGTTAAAAGAGTTCCTCAAGACGTTAAAGAACGAGAGGGATTCTATCATCTCCTTCTCCCTCGAGGGCATAGTGAGGGAAAACAACAAAAAAGAACAGATACTAAAAAAGCTGGAGTATATAGAGAAAGAAAAAGCCAACCTTTTAAGTAACATCCCCGAGGATGACCCTTTCTTCAAGACCGATAGATGGATGTTTCTCGTAAAAGAGATAAGGCACACGATGGAAGGGATAAATGATGCCATGAATAAAAACATAAAACTCCTATCCTTCTCCATGGATCATGTAAGGTCTTCCATCGAAAATATCGTTGGTTTTATTAATAAGGCTACCTATGGGAGAGAAAAAAGAAACCTCTCAATTTTTGCTCCAAGGAAAATATAGATGAGTATATCTTCAATACTCAACATCGCTAAAAATGCCATGACTGCCAACCAGATGTCCGTACAGGTCACATCCCATAATATTTCAAATGTGAATACCGAAGGTTACTCAAGACAGGAGGCGCAGTTTGTAGAGGAAACACCTTCCCTGATAGGTAATGCCTTGCTTGGAAATGGGGTTAAGATAAGCGGTGTAATACGCTATTACGATAAATACCTGGAAAAACAGATAGAGAGGAAAAACACCGAACTCGAAGAACAGAGGGTGTTAAAGAAATACTTTGAAAGGCTTGAGGGGGTCCTGAACGAGGATAGTACTAAGCTAACAAAGAATATCACAGATTTTTTCAATAGCTGGCAGGAACTATCAACAGACCCCCAGAGTACAGCGATAAGAGAAGGGATAATGCAGAAGGCCCAGATACTCACCCGATCCATAAATTACATTTATAGTAGCTTAAAGGATATCCAGATTGAACTCAACGAGAATGTAAGGAAAGAGGTAGATGAGATCAACAGGATAACGAGTTCCCTTGCAGCGCTTAATACTAAGATCTTTGAGGGGAGTTCCGGTACCTCGGAGGCCAACGATTATATGGATCAGAGGCAGGTTCTTTTGAAAAAACTCGCCGGAAAGATGGATATCGTATCGTTCGAAGACAGTTATGGTAGAATAACCGTATTGACCTCTAACGGAAAGGTCCTTGTGGAAGGGGGGAATTCGTGGAATTTGGGCGTGTTGAATAACGATAAGACAGGTTTTTTTGACATAGCGTGGAAAGACCTTCAGGGTAACTCGACGGATATTACAGAGGGCATTAAATCTGGCTCCTTAAGGGGTTATTTTACGATTAGAGATCAATATGCTGTTGACTTTATAGGGCAGATAGATACCATCGCCAAAGGGATCACGACAGAGGTGAATAAGATACATAAAGAGGGGTACTCCTTAAACCATGTAAAGAAAACCCCCGAAGAACCCGATGGTGTACCCTTCTTTAAAGAGCTAACAGGAAACTTTGCAAAGGATATGGCGGTATCGGATATCGTCAAGAAGGATATAAAGAATATAGCCTCTGCCTCCGAGGTGGATGACACAGGAAAACCCATGGGAAACGGGATTGCCGTTAATATAGGGTCTCTTATCGACAGTTACATGTTTGAAGATAATACGGCAACAATCATCAATTATACCTCGTCGATGACAAATAAGATAGGCCAGCTTACCCTCGGTGCAAAAGATTTTGCCCAGTACAGCGAAGATACGATGGAGATCATGGAGAAGCAAAGGGACAGCGTGTCCGGTGTCTCGATAGATGAGGAGATGGCAAATCTGATAAAGTTCCAGTATGCCTTTCAGGCTTCAGCCCGACTTTTTACCGTGGCGGATGAACTCTTCAGGAGTATTTTGGAGGCGGTTAGATGAGAATCGGCGACAGAATGAAATACGAGATATTTAAGACGAATCTCGGTTTTATAAAAGAAAATATAGATACGACACAGAATAAGATAGCATCAGGAAAAAGGATACTCACCCCATCCGATGACCCCGTTGCTTCATCGAAAGCCGTTCAGTTTGATTCAGAGAAACTGCAGAACGAGCAGTATACGAGGAGTTTAAAATCTTTACAGACCCTGGGAAGCTTCTACGATTCAGCGATAAACCAGGTCCATGATCTCCTAACAAGGGCAAAGGAGATAGCGGTAACCCAATCTTCCGATACGATGAACGCAGATACAAGAAAGGCGGTAAGTGTAGAGATAAAAGGTATTATTGAACAGCTTGTGGCTGTGGCCAATACAAAGGTGGGTAATACCTATATATTTGCAGGAAAAAAGGTAAGTACCGTTCCGTTTACGATCGATGAGGATTATAATGTCACATTTCAAGGAACAGATGATGTCCCCTATGTATATGTAGACAGGGGAACAAAGATGGAGGCCTCCATATCAGGGGGTGATGTATTTACAGGGGATATCGATGTCTTTAAGGTTCTAAAGGATTTTGCATACGCCCTTGAGACAAACGATGTGGATTCAATAAGGGATGCCTTGGATAATATAGAGACTTCTCTTGGAAAGGCAGAAGAAAGTCTTGCAAAGGCCGGCACATTTTCATCGAGGATAAACGCTTTAATCGACGATAAAGATATAAGGAGTGTTAATATAGAGGGTGTGTTATCCGATTTGGTCGATGTGGACATCACCCAGGCGGTTACGGAGTTTAATTCCCTGTCGACCGCATACCAGGCTATGTTGTATAGTATGGCGAAAATACAGGAAATGAATGTTCTCAACTATCTAAAATAGGGGCCCCGATGCTCGTCCTTTCCAGGAAAAGAAACGAAGGGATATTGATAAGGGGTAAGGATGGGGATATAAGGATTATTCTCATAGATGTAGATAGAGGAAAAATAAGGTTGGGGATAGACGCCCCAAAGGGGTATACGATTTTAAGAGAGGAGATATTGTCTGAGATAAAGGATGCAAACAGGTTATCCCTTGTAGATAATCTGGAAAGGATAAAAGGGATTATAGGGGATAAAGGTGAGTGAGATAATGTTAAAGGGTAAAATCATAGGATTTGAGGATTATGAGGATTATTTTATTGATGCCCCTTTCGGGGAGGATTCCCCTTTTCGTCTACTCACATGCCACAACCAGGGTTTGTCTTTCATATTGGTAAACCCCTATCATATCATAGATGATTATACATTCGATATAGACGATAAGACAGTGATGGAACTTTTTGATAACTCCAATCCGGAGAGTAGTATTGCAGTTCTGTGTGTTGTAAGACCTACCGAAGAAACCCTATATGTCAATCTCCGTTCACCGATCGTGATAAATGTAAAAAAGGGAAGGTTTGTGCAGGTTATCCTCGAAAACGAAGGGTATGGAGTCTCGGTCCCCTTTGCCATAAAAAAAACGGCATTACAGAATGAAGAGTAAGAAAAAATGTTCAAAAAAACGGCATAATAAACCTACTTTTAATCAACCAACCCTATCCGTCTGTATGATCGTAAAAAATGAAGAGGAAAACCTGCCCAGGGTCTTAGGGTCTATTCAGGGCTTGGCAGATGAGATAATAGTAGTTGACACAGGCTCAACGGATAGAACAGTGGAAGTTGCCAAATCCTTTGGGGCAAAGGTCTACTTCTTTGAGTGGTGTGATGACTTCTCCGCAGCAAGAAATGAGTCCCTGCGCCACGCCACATGCGACTACATCTTGTGGCTCGATGGGGATGATGAGGTGCCAAAATCGGAACATATAAAAATTAAAAAAGACCTATCAGAAAAAAAATACGGTGCCTTTTATCTTCATATTAAAAACAATTTGCAGAACGATGAGAATATTTCAATCCAATTAAGGATTTTTCCTAATAGAAGAGATATAAAATTTTCAGGGAGAATCCATGAACAGATATACGATGCATTAAGAGCTATGAATGTCCCCATGTTTTTAAGCGATGCCACCATCATACATCATGGGTATTATGACAACTTAGATACGATAAAAAAACTTAAAAGAAATAAAAACATACTTTTGAAAGAACTCGAGGAACACCCTGCCAATATAATATATACACTTTTTTTTCTTACAAGGACTTTAAGGGGGTTAAATGAACTTAATGAGGCATCAATTTATATAGATAAAATCATTGAGAAAGGACGAATTGACAGAGAATTTGCAAAATCCGATATAATGAAAATAAGTCTTACCGAGAAAGCCGCTATTCTGTGCAGTCAAGGCCGGATAGAAGATGCCATTTCACTCTTT
>JAOAGQ010000048.1 GCA_026415675.1 Syntrophorhabdaceae bacterium | reverse complement strand
CATGGGCGGTGAGCATCGCTACCTTAAGCCCTTTTTTTACCGCAACCTCGAGAAGGTCAAAACCCCTGACCCCCATGATATCGAGGACGACAACATCGTACACCCCTGATTCCAGTTTTTTTAATGCCTCTTCATAGGTGGTGGCCTTTTCAAAGACCGCATTGGGGCATACCGTTTTGATCTCATCTTCGAGGACGGTCAATACATCCGGTTCATCATCAACTGCGAGGATCCTTTTCCCGTCGAGAATAGAGTTACCCATGGTCTATACCTCCTTTACGTATTTTTATATCTCTTTAAGTTGCGGTATGTTTACCGTAAAACACGTTCCAACCCCCTCCTCAGAGGAAAGGGTAAGGGTTCCGTTCATCATCTCAACTATGGTTTTGACGCAGGAAAGACCGAACCCCAGACCCTTGATCTCTTCGTATTCCCTTTCCTTTAAAAGGGAGAACCTTTTGAATATGCCCTTCTGTTTTTCCTGGGGTATGCCATAACCGTCGTCTTCTACCTTTATGATCAGGTCCGTCTCTCCGCTGATACTTATATTTGCCTTTGCTCTTCTGTACTTAAGGGCATTTGTTATGAGGTTTCTCAATATCTGCTGCAACTTTTTTTCATCGTGGTAGAAATAGGAGGAATCGTATTTTCCTTTTATCTCCACCTTGATCCCGTTCTCCTCAAGGATTTTTAAAAACTCATCGAATTGTTTGGCGGAAGATACCTGATCCGCAAGGGGAGGGTTTAAGATCTCAAGGGCCTCTATGATCGATTCCTTTAAGACATGGCGTATAGAGCATCGGTCCCTTTTGAATAGGCCCTCCTCGGATTTATACATCTCTATGATCTCTTTTAGAAAGGTCTGTGCCTTGTTCACGTTTCTTAATGCCATGTGAAGGGCCTTTCTCTGCTGTTCCGAGATAGGTCCGTATTTATCTTCCTTCTCGATGATGTTGTGGAGACTTGTGGAGGCGATGGAGAGAGGGCCTGTAAGGTCATGGATAAAAAGGTCGATTAAAGAATCTTTCCTGCTCATCTTATCATCCCGTTCCCATCCTTTTTATTCTTATACCATGTTTTTTACTTTCAATGAAAGAGGCAAATAGACAAAAAGGGTAGCCTTTTAACCATCAAGCCTCTTTTTTATCGCCCCATAGATATCCACTATGATCTCCCTCGATATATTCCCCATGTTAAGACTCATACCTCTTGAGAACTCAAAAGGGGAGTTTGCCTTTATCTTCTCTTTATAGGAGTATGTCTTCTGCAATACCACCCTGGTCGTTATCTCCCTGGATTCTGTATCAAGGAGGGTGATCGTTAAAGAAAGGGAGGCTATTGAAGATCCGTCTTCGTTGTCTATGATCTCGAGAAATTCATCGATACTACCCTGGATGTGGAACCTCGCGCCCTCAGGATTATGGTAGGGGTATACGGCCTTTAGGATCCTCGATTCCCTTATGTCCCTTAAGAGAAAATCCGATACCATATCCGAAGGCACCACCCTCCATCTACTGTAATTATAGGCGGTATACCTGTACGAACCCTTCCTGTACAACATGGCAGGGGTATTATAGATTCTCATTGCGGAGAAACGTTCAAACTTAAGGGAGGTATTAAGGGCGATTCCTGTTTTAGCAATGGGTGGTTCGTATTCTAAGTAGTAATTATCAATCCTTTGGGGAGGCTTTGACAGGTTTATACACCCTGAGGTGAGACCCGATAAAAGTAAAGTCAGAAGAAAGATTATAATCGACCTTATGTTTTTCATACCCCTCTCCTTCTCAATCCTTATCAGGAGGTGTGCTAAACAGTATATCCGATGGGTCCCTGTATAACCTCTCAAGGAGACCCTCAAGGTACTCCGAAGCCTTCCTCAAATTTTCCGTTGTGACAAAGAGTTCTGAGGCTATCATATCCGTCTTTTTTGTAACCTCATAGACCTTGTAGTCTATCCTGTCGAGCCTCTCTTTGAATTTCAATTCTTGAATCTCCCTGTCTATATTGTTTACAACCCTTCTCGCATCGGAGATAGTTTCAAGGGCACCTAAAAGGATATTTTCCACCTTGTCCTTTTCGTTTAAGAGTCCATTTACCTTCTCCGAGGCATTCTCAATATTTGATGCAACCCTTTTCAAAATATCAAGGGTCTCCTGTATCTTCCTGTCATTTATGAAAATCTCTATGGATTTTGAGGTGGATCTTATCTGATCCGATATGGCCTTAAAGTCTATCTGTTTTGCCTTCTCTACGACGGCATTTATCCCCGTGAAGATCTTCTGGATATCCGATGGTACGGAAGGTATGACCGGATAGGGGGCGGGGAACTCTATTTTTGGTGAAAGTCCCTGATGGACAGGTTTTCTCCTCTCTAAACCGACGTAGACTATCCCTGTGATACCTGCTGCTTCAAGTTTGGCGATCGTGTTGTTCACAAGGTCCCCCTGAAAATCGATCTTCATTACCACCTCGATGAGCTTATAGTCCGGGGCGATGCCTATCTTTGTGACCCAGCCCACATCGACCCCCTGGTATTTAACCCTTGAATCTATCTGCAGTCCCTGGACAGACTCATCGAAGTATGTGACGTATATGTTCCCCTTCTGAAAATACTTATAGGCTCCGACCCATACGATGAGGGTGACGCCAAGAATTGTACCGAGAATTATGAATAGACCCACTATAAAGAAAGGTTTCCTTCTCGCCATTTTTACCCCTTATACCCTTTACGGGATGCTTCACTGATTGCCCCTCTGTTAAAGAAGTTAAGTACCTTCGGATCCGGGGAATACATTTTTAGTTCCTTAGGCCTTCCTTCCGCTATTATACCTTTTTTCGATTTATCGAGCATGATGATCCTGTCGGAGATGCTGAAGATCGATTCCAGTTCATGGGTTACTATCACCATCGTTGTTCCTGTCCCTCTGTTGATTTTTTTTATAAGCCCATCTAATTCTGCGGATGTAACAGGGTCGAGCCCTGCCGAGGGCTCATCGAGAAAAAGGATAGAAGGATCAAGGGCCATGGCCCTCGCTATACCGGCCCTTTTCTTCATGCCTCCGGAGAGTTCATTGGGGAAATGGTTTTCGTAACCCTCAAGGCCAACCATAGCGAGCTTAATCTTAACGAGCATATCTATCGTATCCTGGGAAAGGGTTGTGAACTCCTGTAGGGGTAGGGCAATGTTTTCATAAAGGGTCATAGAGCCGAAAAGGGCAGAGGTCTGGAAAAGAACGCCCATCTCCTGTTTTAGCCTCATCAACTCCTCCTCCCTTGCCGTTGTTATGTCCTTTCCGAAAAGGAGGATTCTCCCCGATTTTACCTCATGAAGGCCGATCAAGTGTTTCAGAAGGGTCGATTTTCCGCAACCACTTCCCCCGACAATTACGAAAATCTCCCCCTCATAGACCTTGAAATTTAAGTCTCTGAGAATGATATCGTCGCCAAAACCTGCGGTTAAACCCACAACCTCTATGATTACCCTTGCCATTATATATAATTGAGCACTATAGCGAAGATGGAATCAACAATAATGATGAGAAATAGCCCTGCCACAACCGCCGATGTCGTTGCATTACCCACCCCCTGGGCACCCCCTGTTACGGTAAAGCCCCTCTGACAGCCGATTCCTGCTATGAGAATGGCGAGAACCATGGATTTGAAGAGGCTTATCAATATATTAAAGACATCTATCGCCTTTATCGTCTGCTGTATATATGTATAAATCGTCAGGTCAAGGATGGCAACACCTATCAACATCCCCCCGAGAAAAGCGGATATGTCAGAGAAAAGGGTGAGGAAAGGCATCACGATAACGGTGGCAAAGACCTTTGGTATGGCGAGAAACCTGACAGGATTGAACCCCATCGTAATTAGGGCATCTATCTCTTCGTTTACCTTCATGGTGCCGATCTCTGCGGCAAAGGCAGAGCCGGATCTCCCTGTGACGAGTATTGCGGTCATGATGGGTCCTAACTCCCTTACCATGGCGATGCTCAAGAGAGAGGGAACGTAGATGTTTGCCCCGAATTGTTTGAGCTGGAGAGAGGACATGAATGCGAGTATAAGCCCCAGGAGAAAACTTATGAGACCTATTATGGGGAGGCCGTCTACCCCCACCTTTTTCATATAGAGTATCACATCCCCCCACCTTATTTTTTTGATGTGAAAGAAGGAATAGAGGGTCTCGTATATGAGCTCTCCCCCGAAAGAGACGACCTCTCTTATATTTTTAATGAGAGAGACGGTCTCCTCCCCGACCCTCTCAATAAAACCTGGGCCCCTTTTTTCTGTGGCCGTCTGAGGGGTCATAAGGACATCTCTATCGATGAGACCCATCATTGCCTTAATCTTTTGGTCCATGTTTATGTATTCCAGGGTAAAACCTGAGTGTTTCGCCTCTTCTTCTACCCTTACGAGCAAAAGGGCCCCCGAAGTGTCGAGATACTCCACCTTTGATAGATCTATCGTTATTTTTTTAGGCTGTTCTTCTTTTAAGATTTCCCTTAAGGAAAGAAGAATTTCCTCTATGGTAAATAAGGAGATGTTACCGGATAGAGATATTACCGTATTGCCGTTTTCCTCTGTCTTAGAGTAAAAGGCAGAACCCTCTTTTGGCACATTATGATGTATACCACAGTATAAAAAAAATTTAAAATTTTTCATCCGTTCTTATCTTAGATACCAGATGATGAAGGCGCTATTTGTGTCAGCTAAAGAAAAACTACAGATTATCCGATAAGATGTAATAATGGAACGATACGGTGATTCCGGAAAAAAAGAAAGAGAGGGTTTAGATTCCCCAATCTTAAAGGGTCAATACGAGGTCAAGCATACACAGAGGCTTGCCGTTCTCTTTACCGATGTGGTGGGCTCCACGATGTTCTTCAAGACGTTCGGGGATACAAAAGGAAGGATCATGCTCCAGAAACACTACGAGATCGCCGAAGAAACCATAAGAGAATACGGTGGCCGTTTCATAAAGGCCATAGGCGATTCTGTTATGGCATGCTACGGGGATCCCGTTGAGGCATTCAAATCGGCAATAAAGATGCAGGAAATATTCAAAAATAAGGGGCTTGGGGCCGAGAATGAGACACCCGTTAAGGTAAAGATAGGGATACATTTAGGGGATGTAATTGTCGAGGATAGGGATATATTCGGGGATGTTGTAAACCTCACCGCAAAGATCACAGAGATCGCCGAAGGGGGTTATATCTTTGTTTCCCAAGATGTCTTTGAATTGGTAAAGGATATGCCATCGGTAAATTTTGAGATGGTCCAATTCTGGAAGAATAAATGGGTTTCAAAGGACTTCAATGTCTATAAAGCCTCATGGGAGGATGGGGTTGATATAGAACCATCGGTAGAGGCGGTTATCTTTATAACACGTTTCCCTCTCTTGGATAGAAATCTGGATCTATCCGAAACGATAAAAGGGGTTCTCGATAAAGGGGAAGGTGAAATAGAAAAGAAAGATGATGGAGGGGCCGTTAGGGTATGTGTAAAAAAAGGTATCTCCCCTTATGGGGTATCATTTAATATGCTTAACCGCCTTATGGCCCTCTCTTTTAAAGATAACAAAGACCCATATGTGCCTGTCTCTTTTTTGATAGATGTGAATAAGGATATAAGGGGGCCTGAAGGTTATCCCTTTGAGGGGCTTATGCCCTGCGAGATATACGTAACCTCCGACGCTAAGCAGGCCCTCGAGAAATATATGGAATATAACGGATCGAAAATAGATCTGGAAGAAGAGGGGGATAACCTATACAGGGTAAAGGCTAATCTTGAGAAGGGTTTCCATCCTTTCCTTTTTCTCTTTAGAAAGGGGCTTGTATCAGGTGCGTTTTTGCCATGCTTTTACTGTGGTAGTAGAAGGCATGAACCAAAATCATGCCCCTCTAAAAAACTCCCGGAGATTACAAACGTAACCGCGAAGATCGGGTACCAATCGATTTACAGTATAAATAGATTCTTTTTTAAACTCATAAGGGACATATCCTTTTATGGGGATGCATCATACGGAGAAGACAGGGTGCTTAAGGATTCAGATGATACCCTTGCCTTATTATGCTTCTATGAGTTAAAGAGGGTTTTTCAACCGAGGTTTTTGGTATCCCCTTTGGAGAAATCAAACGAAGATTGGAACGGCATAAGGCAAAAAAAGAGAGAGGGTGACGGGGGCCTCCTATGGCTTGCCTATGATTCGCTAAGGGTTGGAGACATAGATAAGGCAGAGGAGATCCTTTACTCACACCTTAAAGAAAAGCCCGACGAGCACAGGGCGTTTTTTCTTCTTGGCTTTATAAACATAGAGAGGGATAGCCTCCATGCCGCAGAGGATTATTTTAAGAAGGCTATAAATTCAAGCCCCTCAAAGAACTACAGGTTACTGGGATACCTCCTCCTCTCGAGACTCCACATGGTTGACGGTGATTTTGTCTCTGCTCAAGGTTATATAAGGGAAGCCCTCCTCTTAAACCCCCATTCTGTAGACGGGTTATACCTCGATTCCCTTTTGATGTTTAAAATAGGAAGAAAGGAGGAGGCTCTACAGAGACTTAAAAGACTCATTGATGAGCACAGGGAGTTTTTCGTCTATGCTTTGATAGACCCCGAGCTTGGGGATGATGGGGAGATTGTGGATGGTCTTTTGAGAAAGATACTATATGAAAAAGAGAAAAGGGCGAAATCCATACTTTCCGATGCAGAGGTATCTCTCCAGAGAACGGTTAAGATGGTGGCGATAGACAGAATGGCGGATCTCCAGCTTTCCCTGGCAAAGGCGGAAAATGCTATAAAGACAGATAGTTATTATGGTTTCCTCGACGGGATATACCACGGGGAGCTGATCATCCAGGAATGCGGTATATCGAAAAAGGAATACAGAAAAGATTTAATGGAGAGGATAGGGGATAGGAAAGAGAGGATCGAGGCTTTGCATGAGATGTTAAAGGGTTTTCGGTATAAACGTTTTGTGGATAGTCAGAAGAAGGGTTTCGAAGCCCTGATGGCAGGGGTGAATAGGTGCAAAAGCCTTATAGAAAAAATCGGTCCTGATACAATCAAAACCGTTGAGTCAACCCTGGAAGAGATCGATAAAGAATTGAGAAGGTTAGAACCTCAGATGAAGAGGCATGAGTTCTTCGAGGAGGCGGTAAAAAGCCTGATGGATTTCACAAAAAAGTTTTTCCTCTCCATCTCTGTGACCGTGTTCTTGGGGATTTTTATAATCCCCCTTTTCGGGATGTTCTCAAACAATGCCTCGCACAATGTCTCAACCTACCAGAGGTATTTTATAATAGTCGGTGGTTTTATAAGCCTTATCCTCTCCTTGGTCTTAACCGTAAGAAACATCATCATCGGTCACGCATCCGTAAATAAACCGAAATAGCTTTAAGATAGACCTGTGGGTTTTCCCTGGAATTATCGGGGTCCAATCGTCCCTTATCCTTCCTCTGAACAGGGCCCGTCCTTTGTCCTCAAATACCCTTGATATACCGATTTCATGGCCTTCGCTGTCGAAATCGCTTGTTGCCGTTGCCCTGTAGGTGTTGTTCTGGGAATCGATCTCGACGACGCACATAAAATTATTGAACCGTTCGTATCCTTGAACAGGGAGGGATAAAGACTCCCTCAAGTCTAAATAACGCCTCACTAATTCGAGATTTTTTATAAAGACGGAGACCCAGAGGGCCACCCTTTTCGGTATGGTCTTTAAGCATTCAGGGGAACTGTATATGCCATCCCCGTCTTCCATAGGGTCGTTTATGCTGTCTATATCGAGGTAGAAGACAAAATCCTTATCCTCATAAAATAGTTTCCAGTTCCACATTTCTATTCTCCTTTTTGTTAAATCGGGTTTGATATTATCGTCGATATTATTTATAACATAAAAGGCTCACAAAGGAAGGGACATCTTTTATGGATAGAGGGGACGGACGCTTTTTTTAGTACTTATTTTAACCACCTTTTTATCTCAGGCTACGGCATAAAAAAAGACGTTAGCTTAAAAGGGATAAAAGACCGGGTATACACCGTATTTACTATCCCCCTATTAGCCCCCTTTATTTTCATAACAGGAAGATTCTTCTTATGGGCTTTGATAAAGATGTGGCAGAAGAGATATCAAAAAGGCTTAAGATAAAGGCAGAATCATATAGGTGAAATTGGGTTCGACAGGAAAAGACTTGATGGCGTATAAATTAGATGGGGTATACTATTGTTTATCTATTCCCCTTATCTTAAGGATAAGAGAAAAGGGGCGTATTCCCAGGGTGAATAAGGCGATTATGGCGATGCAAAAGGAGGGTAAAGCCTGTCTTTTTCTGGAAAAGATCATGAAAACATCTGCGAGTGGTAAAAAAACCCATGGATAAAAGAGAACTCTCCATCATAATCATAACAAAAGATACAAGAGAGCTTATAGAGGGTCTCCTTGAGTCCATTTATAAAGATGGTGATTTCCTTGAGAGGGTAAGGGAGATAATCGTTGTGGACAACGGTTCAAAGGACGGTACGGAGGAGTTTGTAAGGCTTCACTATCCAGATATGCTCTATATAAAAAATCTTGAAAACATGGGGTTTGCGGCTGCGGTAAATATAGGTGTTAAAAGGGCAGGGGGTTCGTTTATTCTGCTATTAAATTCGGATACGCGGTTGATCCCCGGGTCTTTAGTGAAGATGCTCGATTATATGGCAGGACATGGCGATATAGGTATGTGTGGCCCCCTTCTTGTCTACCCCGATATGAGGCCCCAGCGTTCCATAGCGTATATACCCTCCCTCTATCTGGAGGTCATCCCCCCCTTTCTCCTCGAGTTTCTTTTCCCCCGAAGATACCCCGCAAGGGAGATCCGCAAATCGTCTTCCATTAAAAAACCTGTTGATGTCCCCTCCTTAATAGGGGCGGCAATCTTAATAAGGGGGGAGGCCCTTAAAAATCTTCACGGTTTTGATGAGCGGTTTTTCTTTTTCCTCGAGGAGACAGACCTGTGCGTGAGGATGAGGGAAATGGGGATGGGGGTGGTATTTTTTCCTGAGGCTCAAGTGATCCATCTCCAGGGTAAAACGGTGGGCAAGAACTGGCTCGCCGGTAGAATAGAGTATAACATCTCCCTCTATAAGTTCATCGAGAAACACCACAGTCGTGCTTATTATGTGATCTTCGTAATCGTCAGATTTTTAAAGGCACTTTTAGTCTTTCTCATCCTGTCATTTCTACCCTTTTTGCTGCTTAAGGGTAAGATCAGGAGGTCCTACCGATACCACGCAAGATTACTGTTATGGCATATGAAACGCTGTCCTGACGGTGGGGGCTTAAAGAAGATTAAAACCTGAACTCAACTCTCGAGTATGAATATCACCTCAAGGGTGACCCTGTATTCCACGATTTTGCCGTCTTCAACTTTGCAGCGATGGTCTTTTACCTTAAGCCCTGTAATGCCCCTTAAAGTCTTCTGTGCCCTTTTGAATCCCACCGCTATGGCATCGTCAAAACTTTTAGGTGACCCTGCCACCACCTCTGTGATCCTTGCTACCCTTCCTTCAGACCTCATAGACCCTCCTCTAAATTGGTTTCATTCCTTGATTAAAAAGCTAACAGGAAGATTGATAGGTGTCAACACAAATCAGTTGGACCTCCCTTTAAAAGACTTGCAATGGTAAGGTGGGAGTGATAAAAATATTTAATTGCGGAGGGGATGCCCTGACCACAATGCTTTACGATGATAGTCATACGTTCATTACAAACAATTCTCGAAGCATTAAAAGGTTTAGATTGCCATACAGATGGAGGTAGAAGATGAAGGCGCTCATACTTGCAGGGGGAAAGGGGACGAGACTCTGGCCTTTAAGCAGAAAGAGTTACCCGAAGCAGTTTTTGAAGATTTTCGGGGAGGATTCACTATTAAAAATAACCGCGGAGAGGATTCTAAAGATTGTAAAGCCCGAGGACGTGATTGTCATCACTGGAAAGGATTATGAATTTTATGTCCGTTCCGATCTGCCCTGGGTAAGGCATATAATTTTAGAGCCCGTAGGAAGGAACACGGCCCCGGCGATTGCAATAGCGGCAAAGTACTGTCTGGAGAGGATGGGTTGTAAAGAAGAGGAGGTGATTTTTGTCTCCCCTTCAGACCATATTATTGAGCCCGAGGAGAGGTTTAAAGAATACGCAGGTTACGCCGAGGAAGGGGCAAAAAACGGGTTAATCGTTACATTTGGAATAAAGCCCCTGAGGCCTGAGACAGGCTATGGTTATATAAAGGCAGATGGGGAAAAACATCTCCTTCCAAACCTCAAAAAAGTCGAGAGGTTTATAGAAAAACCGGATATGGAAAGGGCGGAAGGGTTTATAAAACAAGGCGGTTATTACTGGAATTCAGGGATGTTTGTCTTTACCATTTCAACGATCATGGAGGGATTTAAGAGATATCTCCCTGCGGTAAAGGATGGGATGGAAGCTGATTTTAATGAGATGCTCAAGAGATTTCATAGTCTGCCCAACATATCGATAGATTACGGGGTGATGGAGAAGGCTGATAATGTGGCGGTGGTAACGGCGGATTTATACTGGAACGATGTAGGTTCCTGGGATTTTCTGTATGAGCTCCCAGAAGGGATGAAGAGAAGGATCCTCAAGGGAAAAGAACATAAAACAGTAAATACGGAGAATACTTTCATAATTTCAAATAAACGCCTTGTTGCGGCCCTGGGTATCAGGGATTGTGTTGTGGTGGATACGGATGATGCCCTCCTTTTAATGGGAAAGGGCTATGGACAGTATGTGAAGGATGTGGTCGAGGAGATTACAAGGCAGGGAAGGGTGGAGGCCGAGGGGCATATAACCACATACAGACCCTGGGGTAGCTTTACAAACCTGATAGAAGGGGATGGCTATAAGGTGAAGAGGATCCTTGTAAACCCCGGGGGTATTTTGAGTCTCCAGCTCCATATGCATAGGGCAGAGAGATGGACCATAGTTAAGGGCAAAGCGAAGGTAACGATAGGGGACAGGATTATTAACATGAACGAGAACGACCATGTATACATTCCTATGTCTGTACCCCATCGGGTTGAGAACTGTGAGGATACACCTCTTGAGATCATCGAGGTCCAGCTTGGTTCGTATACAGGGGAGGACGATATAGTAAGGCTTGAAGATAAATACGGAAGGGTATGAATCGGGCTTTTTGCGATGTCCTCATTAAGTGAGCTTGTCCTATAGAATAACACCCAATCAAAGATGCCTTAAACACCCACCATTACAAAAATTTTCTTGACACGAGAAAACCATCATTTATAAGATAATGACGAACTGTAAGACATTTTAGGACAAGTTGTTGTAAAGGCTTTTATCAAAAAGTTTTGAAGAAGGCCTTAACCGATGAAGAAGGACAACTCGGAGAGTTCAAAAAACACCACCTATTTCAGACCCTACAAAGGTGAAAGATCCTTTGAGGCTGTATCAGGAGAAATAAAAAAACTGATCTTTCAAGGTGTTTTCAAGGCCGGGGATAAGCTCCCTCCGGAGACAGAGATAGGAAGACAGTTTGGTGTAAGCCGTCAGACCGTAAGGGAGGCCCTCCGTATACTTGAACAGTCCGGTTTTATCACGATCCAGCAGGGGGTAAACGGCGGGCCCATGATCACCGATACAGTCCTTAGCCGTCTTTCAAATATGTTTCTCGATATCTTCTACTTTAAGAGGCTCTCCCTCGATGAGCTCACAGAGGCCCGTTTTGGTATAGAAAAAGCCATGTTTAAACATGTGATAGAAAGGGTTGAGGAGACGGATGTGGAGGCATTGAAGAAGAATGTCGAGGAGGCGAAGATTAAACTTGAAAAGAATGATACCCCTTTCGAGGAGAACATAGAATTCCACAGGATTCTTGCAAGGGCCTCAAAGAATTTCGTCTATATGATAGTGATAGAACTCTTGATGTCCGTTGTCTCCCATTTCCACAGTGAGAGAAACGAGAAAGACCTGAAGAAATCGGCCAGGATCGTTCATCTCCATGAAGCTATCCTCGAAGGGATTGTTGAAAAAGACTACGATAGATCTGTTTTAATCCTCGATGAACTCTTAAAGGAGGTGAGAACCATCCTGACAAAGAAGGGCCAGAACATGGCCTGATTGAAACCCAATAAAAGGAGGTACAGGATGAAAAGGTCAACTTTATGGTCGGTGTTTTTGCTGGTCATTTTAACCCCATTCTTTTTAACCGATGGCAGAGCATATGGTAAAGAGGCAGCCCCGGGCAAGCAGCAGGTCATAGAGATGCGTCTAACCCATGCCCTTCCCGAGGCCGACATGAGGGGCAGGGCCTTTAAGTTCTGGGCCGATGAGGTCTACAAAAGGACGAAGGGCGCCGTTAAGGTGACGGTATACCCTTCCGAAAGCCTCTTTAAGACCCCTGAATTCTTCAAGGCCATGGTTCAGAAATCGGTGGAGCTTGCCCATCTTCCATCCACTTTCATATCCACAGAGGTGAAGGAGGTCGCCCCCCTCGATGTCCCTGGCTTTATAGACCCCGATAAGCTTGTCAAGGTCGATGAAGCGATAAAACCTGTCATGCAGAAGATCTTCAACAAATACGATATCCGATACATCTTTGCCTCCCATGAAGGGGATACGACGTTCTATATGAGGAAGAATAAGATCATCCATTCTCCATCAGACTTGAAGGGTCAAAGGATAAGGGCCCACGGCTACTGGGTAGGTAAGGCCATATCCGCCTGGGGTGGAACCCCTGCGTTTATCCCCCCAGCCGATGTGAGTGTTGCCTTTGAGAGGGGTACTGTGGATGGAGGATACACGGGCTGGCCCTTTGTAATGGCCTTCAAACTCTTCGAGCAGGCCCCGTATATCACATGGGTCGGCTATCAGAATATGTGGGCGTTTATAGCGATTACAGGGGATGCTTGGAGAAAGCTCACCCCTGAACAGCAGAGGATCATGGATGAGGTGGGTGTTGAGGCGATGAAGCTCAACATAAAACTACTGAATGAAACGAGGGATAAGTTCAAAGGGATGATAAAGCAGAGAGGGGGAGAGATATATAACCTCACCGCAAAGGAAAAGGCGAGCTTCGAAACGGCCTTAAAACCGTTATATGCGGAGCTTGGGACCTATTCAGGGGAATATGGAAAAGAACTGATGGGTATCCTCGAAAAGATAAAGTAGGGGACGAAAAGAAGGGGTGTTAAATTAATGAGGACGTTCAATAGAATACTCGGGGTTCTCGCCGGTCTTTTTATACTCCTTATGAGCCTTTTGAATACTCTGGAGGTGATATTGAGGAGCGTCTTTAACCATCCGACCCTTTGGACCCTTCCTATATCCCAGTACCTGTTACTCCTTGCCGCCTTTTTTGGAGGGGCCTACTGCCTGCAGACAGACGGCCATGTAAACGTGGATTTTATAATAGAGAGGCTTGGGAGAAGAAAGAGGACGGTCCTTTTGTTTCTCGGTTATGTGATCTCCTTCATATATGTGGCGGTCGTCTTATATTATGCCGTCCAGGTGGCCATACTCTCCGGTCGATTTGGCTGGGATGTGGTCACCACATTCCCCATACCTGCGGTGATCTTATATAGCGCTATGATCTTCGGGCTCGGGGTTTTGATCCTTACATTATTCCTCAAGGTATCGGACCTCATCAAACAGAAGGATACCGATATCAAACCAGGGGGTGATCGTCCGTGAATTCCATTGCCACGTTATGGATGATCCTCCTCCTCTTTGTCGTCCTCTTCATGGGGGCCCCTATAGGTTTTGGTCTCGGTTTTTTAAGTGTCCTCGGGATCCTCCTTTTTTTACAGCCCAACCAACTTTCCCAGCTCGTGAACATCGTCTTCACCCAGAGTACGAGTTCAACGGTCCTTATGATCCCCCTTTTTATCTTCATGGCAGAGGTCTTTGCCTGTACGGGGATCGGGATAGACATATTCGAGATAATAAATAGACGCCTAAAAAAAATAAAGACAAACCTCGGTATAAGCTCGATCCTTGCAAGTACTATATTTTCGGCACTCTGCGGTTCATCCCCTGCAACGGCCGCAACCATTGGAACGATAAGCATCCCTGCCATGCTGAAGAAAGGGTATAAACCCTCTTTTGCGGCAGGGATACAGGCCGCAGGGGGTACCCTCGGGATCCTCATACCCCCTTCCATCTCCTTTGCGATATACGGCATAATAACAGAGACTTCAATCGCCAAACTGTTTATGGCAGGGCTTCTCCCGGGCATCATGTTGAGTATAATGTTCATCCTCTTTATCCTCTTATGGACCGCGATAAAGGGTGATCTAATCGTGACAAAAGGGGACACCTCCTTGGAGGTGGAGGGTGAAAGGGCAAAAGAAGTACCCTTTTCAAAGGATCTCTTTGTCGCCCTCCCCATACTACTTTTAATCGCATTGATACTCCTATGCCTTTACTTCGGGTGGGCCACCCCCACAGAGGTAGGGGGGCTCGGCGCGGTGGGTGCGATCATTATCGGCTTCCTTCAGGGGAGACTCGGTATGAAAAGATGTATGGATATTTTTCTCAGAACAACAAGGACGAGTTGCATGATCATGTTCATCATGTTCGGGGGTTTATCCTTTGTATTTGTGATTACAAGCCTCGGTCTACCCCAGGAGATCTCGAAGTTTATCGTGAGTTTAAGCCCCAACAGGTGGGTTACCCTTATTTCCGTAAATATCCTCCTTCTCATTCTCGGTTGCCTCCTCGACCCCCTGGGTATGGTGGTAATAACCATACCCTTTCTCTTTCCTACCCTGATGGCTCAAGGGTTCGACCCTGTGTGGCTCGGAGTGATTATTACGATAAATGTCGAGGTGGCGATGATTACACCCCCTGTTGGCCTTAATCTATTTGTCCTTAAAGGGGTGGGTAACATAGGGATGAGGGATGTTATAAAGGGTTCATTACCCTTTGTCGTCATCCTTTTACTGGGTATGGCGATTCTGACCATATTCCCCGAGATAGTCCTACTTTTGCCGTCATCAATGAAATGAAAAAAAGAGGAGGTCATATATGAAGATAGACATTTTTGCCCATATCATGCCAAAGAGGTATAAAGAGGCACTCTACAGGTATTCCGACAGGTTCCCTGCGGAGAAGGCGGTACAGGATAAGCGCCCTGTCCTTGTAGACCTGGAGAGAAGGCTTAAGATCCTCGATAGTTTCGAGGGGCTAACCCAGGTATTATCCGTTGCGATGCCCCCTGTAGAGGAGGTGGTAGGTCCTCAAGAGGCATACGACCTTGCGAGGATATCGAACGATGAGATGGCGGATCTAATCTCAAAATATCCCGACAAGTTCATAACAGCGATTGCAAACCTCCCTCTAAACAATATGGAAGGGGCGATAAAGGAGGCGGAAAGGGCGATAAAGACCCTCGGTTTCAAAGGCATACAGATCTATACGAGGGTGATAGACAAGCCTCCGTCCACGGAGGAGATGATGCCCCTCTTTGAACTCATGTGGAGGTTTGACCTGCCCATCTGGATACACCCCATGAGGAGCTATAACCAGCCCGATTATCCATCGGAGAAGGTATCCTACAACCAGATATTCTCCATATTCGGATGGCCCTTTGATACGACCGTTGCCATGACGAGGCTTATCTTTTCCGGGATATTCGAAAAATTTCCCGGAATAAAGTTTATAACCCACCACTGCGGGGGTATGGTTCCATATTTTGCAGATAGAATCGTGGTCCACTATAACAACGGACTTGAGCGTTTAGGGGAGAAGAACTTTCCGGGGCTCACAAAGCACCCGATAGAGTATTTCAGGATGTTCTATGCGGATACCGCCTTGAATGGAGGCCCCTCCGCTTTGATGTGCGGGATAGACTTCTTCGGCGAGGAGCATGTGCTTTTCGGGACCGATATGCCCTTTGATGTGGAAAACGGTGTCTATTCCATAAGAAAGACGATAGATGCCATAGAGAAGGCAGCTATCACAGAGGAAGGAAAATATAAGATATACGAAGGAAACGCAAGAAGATTATTACACCTTTAACGAATAGAGAGGTCAAAAATGAAAAAAGGTTTTAGATTTTCCCTTTCTACCCGGATAGTCTTTGGATGTAACGCCCTCGAAGGGGTATCCGATGAGATCAAAAATATGGGGATTTCTAAGATCCTCATCGTGACCGATGAGAACTTCTCCTGCCTCCCTACATTTAAAGATATGGTGGATAAGATTTCAAAGGCCGGGGTCGCCGTCGAAATTTTTAATAGACTTAAATATGAACCGGACACGGAGATCGCGGAAGAAGGGGCATCGTTCGTCAGGGGAGCCGGTTGTGATGGTGTACTTGGTATAGGGGGTGGTAGCTCGATAGATTTTGCAAAGATACTCGCCCTTACCGCCACAAACGAAGGGCCTGTAGAGGGATACATGGGCTTAAATAAGGTAAAAAACCCTCCTCTACCGTTGATCGCTGTACCAACGACGGCAGGATCTGGAAGCGAGGTTACAAGGGTAGCGGTACTCTCAAACCACAGAAAAAAGGTGAAAGGGGGTATAGTGAGTCCCTATCTAACCCCCAGGGTAGCGATTCTCGACCCCTGTCTTTTATCCACCCTCCCGAAAAAGATCATCGCCGAGACCGGTATTGATGCGTTAGCCCATGCAGTTGAATCGTACTACTCAATAAACCATAATCCAATAAGCGATATCCTCGCCATGGAATCGATAAGAAGGATATTTAAAAGCATAAAAAACCTGTATAATGATGCAGGAGACCTCTTGGCCGCTGAGGATATGATGCTTGCGAGTACCCTTTCCGGGGCTGCATTCCTTAACACAGGCCTTGGAAATGTCCATAGCCTTGCCCAGGCCCTTGGCATCTTCTATTTGGTGCCCCACGCAGTAACGGTCGCCATTCTACTACCCTATGTGATGGAAGAGAACCTAACGGTCTGCGGGGAGAGGTTTGTGGAAATCGCAACCGTCATAGGCCTTGACACAGAAGGATTGACGTCAATAGAGGCAGGCCTAAAGGTGATCGATGAGGTAAAAAACTTGCTCCACGATATAGGGATACCGAAGAGGCTTTCAGAGATAGGGGTTACCGATAGGTTCTTCAGGGAAGTGGTAGCCGATGCGATGCAAGCGCCGATGTATCTTTCTAACCCAAAACAATCGAGCATGGAGGAACTTATCGCCTTATGTGAGAGGGCCCTTTAATGATCCTTATCTCCGAGGATGGACATAAAATGTTTCTTTATGGTGGGCGATGTCCTCGAAAAATCGAATCTATCGATGAAATGTCTGTAGGATATATCCCTTGCCTCCTTGAATAGGGCATTTACACTGGCGTATACCTCTCCGTTTTTATCCTCTATCCATGCGGTAGCGTAGATATTTTTCCCCTCGATCCTTAAAAATTGTCCCTTTGCGATATATGGATTTCCGCATAAGACAGGCTTAAAGAACTCCATCTCCGTCTTTCTCGTCATGGATACCTTCTTTGTCTCCATGAATATGGCATACCAGATGATCACATCGAGGATGCCGAAGATGATACCTCCGTGGAGGACATCGGTATATCCCTCAAACCTGTTGTCGAGATTCACATCGCAGTAAACGAGCCCTTTTTCGTACTTCATCTCGAGCTGTAAGCCATCCTTCCGGTCGAAACCACAAAAAAAGGATTCTTTATATACGGGGAGCACACCTCTCATCGAATACCTCCTGATTTCTTAAAATGTCGTTAATCTGTTTTTATTGTGTTATGCCCCTATTCCCCATGGATATAAGGACAGCATTTCCTACATACCGCCATTATAGTATAACCCTTTTTTTAAAAGGGCAATATGGGAATGTTATGCCTATCGCCTTGACAATGGTTTTTTCGATTCCTATATTATTTTAAACTTAAAAATGCCATTTTTCTGCGTCTTTAGAACTTTTTAGGGTCTTTTTACGGTGACCTTTTTTAGTTCAGAGGAGGTAGTCTTATGGCGAGGGGAAGACATACCATTCAGGGGCTTATGCCCCGGGGTGATATATATTTTATATCCACCTATCCACCCCGTAACTGTGGAATAGCGACCTTCACCAGTGATCTGGCTCGGGCTACGGACAACGAAATAGGAGAGCAGAACTGCCGTATCGTAGCCATGAACAATAGACCTGATGGTTACGATTATCCCGAAGAGGTATGCTTTGAGATTTCTCAGAACCAGATCCATGACTACCGTTTGGCTGCAGAGTACATAAATTTCTCAAATGCTGCGGTCGTCTCCCTCCAGCATGAATTCGGGATATTCGGTGGTGAAAAGGGGGTATATATCACCCATCTACTCGCAAATCTTAAAAAACCTGTTGTTACCACCCTCCATACAGTCTTGAAAGAGCCTGAAGAAGGCTATAAAAAAGTCCTTCAGGAGATAGCGAAACTTTCGCAGAAACTCGTTGTGATGAGCCATCAGGCAGAGGGGATCCTAACAGAAGTCTATGGTATCCCCGGGGACAAGATACGTTTTATCCATCATGGAGTGCCTGATGTTCCCTTTGTAGATCCCAATTTCTACAAGGACAGGTTCAATGTGGAGGGAAAATTTGTCTTACTCACCTTTGGACTGATAAACCCGAACAAAGGGATAGAGACCGTGATCGAGGCCTTACCCGAGGTTGTTAAAAGGCATCCTGATGTGGCCTATATAGTCCTCGGGGCAACCCATCCCGAGGTAAAAAGGGTATACGGTGAATCCTATCGCCTCTCCCTCCAGAGAAAGGTGAGTGCCCTCGGTCTGGAGGACCATGTCTTTTTTCATAACCGATTTGTGACCCTTGAGGAACTATGCGAATTTATAGGGGCCTCGGATATTTATATCACCCCTTATCTATCGAAGGAGCAGATAACAAGCGGGACCCTCGCATACGCAATCGGCATGGGAAAGGCCGTCATATCAACGCCTTACTGGTACGCGGAGGAGATGCTATCAGAGGGAAGGGGAAGACTTGTAGGTTTTAACGATCCCAAAGGGATAAGGGACGCTATCCTTGAGCTCATCGAAAACGAAAAGGAACGCCATCAGATGAGGAAGAAGGCTTACGAGTTGGGTAGAAAGATGACATGGAAATCGGTTGCAAGGGAGTACCTCGAGGTGTTCAGAGAGGCGATGGGCACCTACGAGAGGAGACCTGATTCTTATGCGATAAAGATGCGGTTTGTGCCCCAGGACCCAATCCCTGAGATAAATATGGGCCATATATACAGGCTTACCGATGATACAGGGATCATCCAGCATTCATCCTATTGTGTCCCTGACAGGAGATACGGCTATTCTACGGATGATGTGGCAAGGGCACTGGTGGTTGTCCTCATGGCATACCATCAGTTGAAAGATGAGGGGCTCTTGAAGCTCGCCAATATCTATCTTGCCTTTTTAAGGCATGCCCAGCTCGAAAACGGCAAATTTCATAATTTCATGGACTACACGAGACGTTTTATCGACGATGAGGGGAGTGAAGATACCTTCGGCAGGGCTATCTGGGGACTCGGTTATGCGGTTCACTATGGGCCTTATGATTGGTTCAGAACCCTTGCAAAGGAGTTACTTGAAAGGGCAATGCATGATATAAGCCTTGTCCATCCCATGTCTAAAGCCTATACGATAATCGGGCTTTATTATTTTCTTAAGAGATACGGTGGTGCTACGACCGCAAAAAGGCACATCCACAACCTTGCGGATACCTTGATTGGTGCATATTTGGAATATAAAAAGAGGGGATGGCCGTGGTTTAGCGACTCTGTGACTTACGGAAACGCAAAAATCCCCCAGGCATTACTTTTTGCATACAGGATTTCGGGGGACGAGGAGTATAAAAAGATCGGTCTTGAGAGTCTAAATTTTCTTACAGAGGCAACATTCAACGGTGAATATTTTGATTTTGTGGGAAACGACCACTGGTTGGAAAAAAAGAACGGCAAAGCAGTCTACGACCAGCAACCCATAGAGGCAGGATATGCCGTTGAAGCCTATGTCCTCGCCTATGAGACTACAGGGAATGTGTGGTATCTTGAACTTGCCCAGGCTGCCTTTGATTGGTTCCTTGGAAAGAATCGCCTCGGTGTCTCCCTATACGACTTTACGACAGGGGCCTGCTATGACGGCCTTACCCCTTTTGGGCCGAATCTGAATCAGGGTGCCGAATCTACTATCGCGTTCCTTCTGGCAAACCTCACCATGTCCCAGCAGCAGGTATTGAAATCATTGTTCAACAATAATAAAGGGTTAGAAGGCAACACCCCGAGGGATCTGTCGGTTATTAGATGATGAAGAGAGATTATCCCCCCATCGTGATGGTATCAAGCTATCCCCCGAGGCTATGTGGTATAGGGACCTTTTGTGAGGAGGCAAGGGAATTCATAGAGAAGAAACATCCTGAAAGGGATGTCTTTGTCATAAGCCACACCGATGGTGCAGGGGAAGGGGTCTTTCCCATCATAGATATTACCCGCCACAACTGGTGGAAGGTTGTGGCGGAGAAGATAAAATCCATGAAACCCTATGTGATCCACATAGAACATGAATATGGCCTCTATGAATACCGGGATGAAAGGGGTGTCGGCGATGGAAACGAGGGGTTTCTGAGGCTTCTGGAGGCCATAGGAGATTTTCCCATTGTGGTTGAACCCCATACGATACATGGTCGCATGAGGGATGCTGAGGCAGATTTTGTCTACAGGATGTGTCAGTTGAGCGATGTGGTTTTGTTTAAGTGTCACTATCAGAAATGGAGGCTCGACTGGTCTTTTTCGGCAAGGGGATGGAAAACCCCTTTAAATATCATGGTTGTCCCCCACGGGGCGAGGACGGACAGGAGATGGCCCCCTTATGCGATACCGGCCCTCAAGGAGGAGATAGGACTTACGAAACTCCCCCATATTGGTGACCATCTGGTGGGTCTTGTGGGGTGGATACAGTCCAACAAGAGATGGGATATACTCACCTCCATGTGGGAAGAGATTGCTTACACCATCAAGGAGAAGACCGGTGAGGACTGGGATTTACTTGCCGCCGGAATGATGAGGGATCCGAACGATAAGAAGGAGTATGAGAGATACAGGGCACAGGTAGAGTTTCTCGCTGATAAAGGACTTGCCCATTATTACGAATTTTTACCCAGGGGGGATATGTATTATAAGGTCATGGCGGTATGTGATTTTATAGTGATACCCTCTACGGATGAGACACAATCGGGGACACTGGCGAGGGTGATTGCCCTTAACAAACCCTTTATTACCACCGCCCCTATGGAAGGACTAACGGCCCAGACATTAGAAAGCGAAGGGGGCATGCTCTTTACAACGAAGGAGATGTTGAAGAAAAAGGTTATACGCCTTGCCTGTGATGAGGGTCTCAGATTTAAACTCGGGGAGAATCTAAAGAGGTATCTCGAGGAAGTCGTGGCGTGGGAGAAGGTGGTATGCCAGTATGATGAGGCCTATAGTCTTGCGAGAGAGGCAAAAAGATCGGGAAAAAAGGTGGAATTACCCCTTGAATTTTAGCACTTTTTAGAAGGAGATGAAAGAAAGTGATGCAACGAAAAAATCCCCTATTCATCAGAAACCCTGCAAACCCTATACTTGATGCTTCTTTGTGGCCTTACAAGGCTAATACAGTTTTCAATCCAGGGGCTGCCCTTGTAGGGGATGAGACGATACTAATGTGCCGGGTTGAGGATTTAAGGGGGATATCCCATTTAACCATCGCAAGGAGCAGAGACGGTATATCGGATTG
>JAOAGQ010000051.1 GCA_026415675.1 Syntrophorhabdaceae bacterium | reverse complement strand
TATACACCACAGGACAGGCTTCTTTTTTCTGTAAACCTCTCCCCTTTCAAAAAATTTCGATATCTCCTCTATTATTGTGGCCTGATACTCAAAATCCATTGTGATATAAGGGTGGTCCCAGTCTCCTATGCCTCCTAATCTCTTGAATTCTTCCCTCTGTACGTTTATGAAATGGTTCGCATAGGCCCTGCATCTACTCCTTATCTCTATTTTTGACAGAGATAAACCCTTCTCTTTTGTCTCCTTTTCCACCTGATGCTCGATGGGCAGACCATGGCAATCCCAGCCAGGGACATAATCGGCCCTGTAGCCTGCTAAGAATTTCGATTTTATGATGATATCCTTCAATATCTTATTAAGGGCAGTTCCGAGATGGATGTTTCCATTCGCATAGGGAGGGCCATCGTGGAGAATAAAGGAGGGTCTGTCCCTATTCTCCGATAAGAGCCTCTCGTATATTCTTGCCTCTTCCCAGAATTTCAAAATCTCTTTTTCTTTTACCGGGAGATTCCCCTTCATGGGAAAGGGTGTCTTCGGTAAATTCAGGGTGTCCTTGTATTCCATATATCGTCCTTCTGATCGTTGTTTCTTAAAGAGCATTAAAACTTATGGTTAAGAAATTAACACAAAGAGGCTATCCATGCAAGAAGAATGAAAAAAATATAAGATACGGCAGGCCCCTCCGACAGAACCTGCCGTATTAAAGAGAGAACTGTTTATAGTTCAAGCCATGAGTCAGAATAGAGGGTCTGACCCAGTAGGACCTTTGCGGTCTTTACATAGTCTATCTCTTTTTTGGAGAGACCTTCATAGCTTATATCCTCCCCGTCCATCACCTTATAGACAAGGTTTTCAATCTCGGGCATCTTACCCTTTGCTATCGCATATAACTCCTCGTCGAAGGCATCGACTATAGCGGAATACATACCGTATCTCTTGAGCATAATCAGGTATGTCCTGTTTAGTATACCCCTTAGATGACCCGGTGCCCCGTTCGAGATGTTGGATAAACCGCAGGTTGATTTTGAGTTTGGCGCGATCTCCGGGAGCATCATCACAAACTCAGTACAGCCCTGAACCTGTATCTGTTGGGTGTTAATCGGCAATACTATGGGGTCTATCCACATATCCTCTTCAGAAAGACCGTAGTTTGCAGCCTCTGCTATGAGTTGGGCCGCAAGGAGTCCCCTCTCGTTGGCATCCCTTGGTATACCTTCAACCCCCAAGGTTAAGGCGATGAAGGAGGCGTTATACTTCTTTGCCATGGGCATCAACGCCTCAATCCTCTCCGGCCTTGCAGAGATGGAATTTATAAGCGCCTTTCCTTTATATGCCTTAAGGCCAGCCTCCATGGCCTCTATGTTTGTCGTATCGAGACAGAGGGGTATATCTACCACCTCCTGGACTATATTTACCACCCATTCCATCAGATCAGGGCCCTCTTTTCTCGCAGGTCCGAGGTTGATATCTATAAGATCCATCCCTGCCTTAGCCTCTTTTATCGCCATCTCCCTTATCGGTTCAGGGTCCCTCTGCTTTAAGGCCTCCCCGATCTTCTTGGAGATTACGTTTAGGTTCTCACCGATGAGTAACATATTCGCCTCCTGTTATAAGTGTGGACATATTAAAAAAACCTCTCAGACCAGCCCCCTCAAAAACGACGGAATATGGGCAGCCTCCCTCGGTCCAATGAGTATCTCCCATCCGGGCAACTCCTCTTCCAGATCCCCGAGGATGGCCGCGGCATAGCCCGGGATGATCACCTTCCTGTGTTTTATCTTATCGGTAATACCGCTCTTTTTAATAAAAGGGCCGACCACATCCCCTACGAACTTACCGGCAGCCCATGCGGTCATGACGGAGAGTCCTTCGGTGTCCATCACAAGAAGCCAGCTCGGAACCCTTGAGTTTTCAATCTCACCGCTCACGATAAAATAGGTGAGAGAAAAATTGCAGGTCACAAGGACAGGGGAGTTCTCATCGGGGTTGTTTATCGGATAGATACCCTGCTGGGTTGTCATGGGTCTCTGGGGGTCCGTGTAGATATTTAGCCTCTGGAGGAGTAATGGAAAGAGGCTCTCCCCTTCAAAATTGCTCATCACAACGATACCTGCATATTTGGGGATAAAACAGGAGGCGATCATCGTCTCCTTCATCAGGTCATCCGCCATGTCCGATGGGAACACTATCGTGGGATAGCCAAAGGGCTTATATTTATTTACAAGGGCCGCCCTTCTGATGATGATCTGCTCCTGAAATGCCTCTTTCAATGTCCTTGTGGAGGTATCGATCACAAGGTCTTTTAGACCCATAGCGGATAGTTTTTCCGTCAAAACAGATACCCCTTCCAGTCCCTGGCCTTTTACAGCAAGGGGACATGAGTATTCCTTTGCAAGGGCACCATAGGCATCACAGTTTTCCGTTGTTGCCGCATATATGAGGGGTTTCTTCCCCTTCGCTACCTCAAGGGCCTCTCTCATAACAGAGGCATCCTCCGCCATGAGTATGAGACTATAGGGTTCACCACAGCCTTTTTTCACAAGGTTGATAAAATTCTCCTTGTTCCCCGTGTATTTTAAGGCGACCATCTCGGCCTTTAAGGTCAGACCCACCCGCTCATACTGGAATAACTTAAGCTTTAAAAAGCGGTTCTCCACCTCCACCGTATCCATCGTATCTGTAATCAAAATCGCAAGACCCGGTTTATTGAAAAACGTCTTCTCGTGTCTGAACATGACGGTCTCGCCACCAATTTTTACCTCATAATCCCCCGAACCTATGGATAGCTGTCTTATGGGAGGGGCACTGGCATCGGAAAGTTGCTCCCTCGCCTCGTCTGAAATATATGGGCAGGCATCGAGCTCTGCCTTGGCTGCCGCAAGGGCCATGGCAAAGGCAAGGCAAGTGGGAAATTTACACTCTCCGCAGTTCGTCTTTGGGAGGAGTTTGAATATCTGAATCCCCGAAAGTGCCATGATATTCTCCTTTCTTGATATTATTTATTCTCAACGAGTCTCATATAATCGGCTCCATGGTGAGACACGGATGGCCCTTCTCTGTTATATATGCCAGCACCTCTTCTTCTGTCTTTGCAACGGTCTCATCCGCTATCTTGTCTATGAGGTCTGGAATACCCAGTTCTTCCGCCCTCTTTTTTAGCCTGTCTGCGAGTTCCTCTTTCAGTCTTTTCGGCATCCACACCATCCTTAAAAGACCACCGTCACCCTTTAGGTATTTCCTCTGGGTTATATTGTATTTACTGTGACCTACAAAACCAGGGGTCTGGGCACCACCACCCACAGAGCCTGCGAGGGTTGTGAATTTCATACCGCAGGGGGTGATATCGAGATAGTCCCTGTCCACGGTCATAATCCCGTTGCACATGGGGAGAACGGCAGCGATACACTCGCAGCAACCGCATGTGGTCATGGGGTCAACCATGAGGCTATAAAAACTCACACTCGATATCTTCTGCCTTGACGCCTTAAAGACAAAGTCATTACACCCCTTAAACTGGCCGTACTTCTCATCTATACACTCCCCTTTCTGAACGGGCTGGTTTGGCCCTTCGGGGTTTATCTCGTATGAGGCCTTACAATCAAGCCAGTTGTATGCCCCACATAGCCCTGTCCTCTCCGGACTCACAATACATACGTGGTTAGGGGCAAAGGACTGGCAGAGCACGCAGGAGTAAAATACATCCACCCCTTCGTCTGTCATGCCCTCTATCCTGTTGTCCCTGTGTTCGTAGGATGCCCTTGCCTTCTCAAGGATCTCCCTCACCTTCTCTTCATCGGTATAAATCTTCACCTGTACCTTATCGAAAATCGCACCGAAATCCTGGTGGTATTTTGCGTGGATAATCTTCCCTATGTGCTCAAGCTTGAACCCCTTCTCCACCGCCTGTTTTGAAATCCTGATCCATGCGATATCCCTCTGTCCGATGTGCATCACCCCTTGCGCCTGGTTTATCAAATGGTGGTTCTGCCTCTCCAAAATTGGCTCAAAGTCCTCCTGAAAATTCCTTCCTGCCACCTCCGCCACCATGGCAAAGTGTAACCTTGAACCTGGAGGTACATCCGTCACATCCTTACCTATCACCTCTACCCTACCATCCTCAACCTCTTCCATCCTTTTCGACGTGGTCCATTCTACGGCGATGGTCTTTCCTCCCCCCATCTCAACGTATATATCCTCTCCCCTCACCCGCTCCCCTTCGAAGGCAGGACCATACGCAACGGGGACGGGAACCTTTGAGACCTGCACCTTTAGGCCCCTCACCTCAACGGCCTTCTGTGTGATATGGTCATGGGGCACATTGGAGACAACGTGTTCGTACGTGCATATGCCGGTAGGCAATACCTGGGGGATAGGTGTATCCGCTATTGTGGGGAAGCCCCAGTTTATCGCCCCTGCGGCATTCGCATACCACTCATCCGTCACCGTACCCATGGCAAGAACAAAGGCATATGTCCTGTCCTTGTTGTAAATGAGGTTTTTTCTGAAATCCCCTGGTTTCACACCCCCGAAGGCCATGGCGACCCTGCATGCAAAACCTATCGCAAAGACAGCGGCAGAGATATCAGGGCCAAAGGATACAAGCCTTGTGGGCCATCCGATCTGCGTCCCTGACTCTATAAGCTGTTCTGCAAACCTCTTCCCCTCATGCTCCGCGCACATAAAGACGTATAGATTCTTCTCCTGAAGCTCAAGGGCGATCTTGGCCGCTGTCTGGGGGTCAGGGGCGGCCCCTACTATTGCGGCAAAACCCGGGGCCGTACCATCTACGAATTCAACACCCCTTTTCCTGAATATCAGGTCATTCGCCGCCCCGAGCCATATGTTGGTTTCAGTTACATCCTCGCTGTTTGCAAGATAGAGATTAGGTTCTTCGAGATACCTTATAGACTCTATGATCTCCTCGGCAAAAAACGTCGCCATCCCTGCGTCAAGGGCAGGGGCGAGATAGGGCAGGTGGGTCCTTTCTTTTACAGGTGGGGGTATCAGTTTTCTGCATATCTCGAGGATCTTCCCCATCTCTCCTATTTTCGATACCCCTATGCCTGTGATGGCATATATGATAGGGAGATAGTAAGCGGTATTAGGAAAGCCCACCTCTTGATCCGGTCCATATTTTTCCAGGGCCATCTTATACATCTCCTCCGCCCTGTTGTATATCTTGTGTGCTCCTCTTATTGCTGCGGATGCGATTATCTTTGACATATCCATTACCTCCTTATGCGAGTGCCCTTCTCATGGCCATGTCGAAGAGTACCCTTTCCCTTGCCTTGTCAATACCTAAGGCCTTCCTCTTCTTGTCGATATGCTCTAACATCAATTTCGCCGCCTTTTCAGGGTCGGGTTCAAAGGCCCATTTGCCTTTATACATATCTTCGAGTTCTTCAAAGAGGTGGCGGGTTACCCGTTCACTTCCGAGGGTAGGCCACGTTGTACCGAAAACCGTGAAAACCCCTGATGCAACGAAGTACTGGCCTATTGCCAAGGCCTTCTCGCTCATCCACTCCGGGGCCGCCCCCGCAGCGGGGAGGTCACTTATATCATCTCCTAAGCCCCCTTCCTTTACCATAGCGGTTGCCGCAATCAGAATCCTCGAGTTGTCCACACAGGCCCCCATATGGAGCACAGGAGGGATCCCCACCGCCTCACAGACCTCGGCAAGGCCTGAACCGGCGTACTGTGCCGCCGCCTCAGGGGTAAGTAAACCTGCCTTGCCGCATGCCATGGCAGCACAACCGGTGGTCAGGACGATCACATCGTTCTTTATAAGCTCTTTAATCATGGTCAAATGGGCGGAATCATGGGTGGTACGGACGTTGTTACAACCCACTACCCCTGCCACACCCCTAATCCTACCGTTTATAATGTTGTCGTTTAGGGGTCTGTAACTCGCCCTGAATAAACCCCCTAAGAGATAGTTGATCGTTTCATGGCTAAACCCCACAACGGTATCCTGGCTGTAGGCAGGTATATGGACGGTATGTTTCCTGTTGGGGAAATTTTCTATTGCGATTTTCAGTATCCTCTTTGCCGTATCAAGACCTGTTTCGGGGTGAAACTCTATATGGTCTGCCCCCTCTATCTTTGCCCTGTTTGAAGTGGTTATAAGTCTCGTGTGGAAACATTCCGCCACATCCTTTAACCCCTGCATCTCGCACTGGACATCGACGGTCATCACCTCAACGGCCCCGGTTATAAGGGCAAGTTCCTGTTGGAGGAAATTACCTGCACAGGGTATCCCGTGTCTCATCAACACCTCGTTGGCAGAACAGCACATGCCGGCAAGGTTAATACCCTTTGCCCCCACCTTCTCCGCCATCGCCTTTATCTCAGGGTCTTTACTTGCAACAACCAGGAGTTCCGGCAGAAGGGGCTCGTGCCCGTGGACCACAACATTCACATGGTCTTCCTTTAAAACACCGAGGTTTATATTACCGAGAACAGGAACGGGGGTTCCAAACATGATATCTTGGAGGTCTGTTGAGATCATGGAACCACCCCAACCATCGGCAAGGGCACATCTCGTAGCCTGGAGGAGGAGATGTTTGTAATCCTGATCCACCCCCATATGGGTCCTGTGCATAATCTCAACGACTTCCCTATCTATACCCCTCGGGACAACGCCGTATTTTCTCCATATCTCCTGCCTTCTTAAAGGTGCCTTCTTTATATAGGTGAGCTCTCCGTGCTGTTTTCCGAATTCTTGTAAGGCCTTTTCTCCGAGTTCAAGGGCTATCTCCTTCGGATCCCTGTTCTCTATCTCTATGCCGAAATCAAGGGCAACCTCGAGGAGTTTCACCTCATCCTTTATCTCAAAACCCTGTGCCTCCCCTTTTGCCGCCTTTATGAACGTCTCCACAACTTCCCTCGAGTGGTCACTATGGGAGGCCGCTCCTGCAGCCACCTTTCTCGCAAAGTTCCTTGCAACGACCGTCTCTATCGTTGCCCCGCATACCCCCCGGCGCTCCTTCTGCTCTTCCTTTTTGGACCTTGGAAGCCTGCATGGCCCCATCGCACAGATCTTACAGCAGCTCTCTTCAACCCCTATCGGACATGGTTTTATCTCATCTGCCCTTGAGAACACAGTGCTTATCTTATCACTCTGCGCCTTCTCGATGAGCTCAAGAGTCGCCTTATCAACGCTTCTCACTTTTTCCTCAGACATACCTCCTCCTTAAGCTGTCAATTCTTTTATCATTTCTTTAACCAGGGCCACACTATCGGGATGTCTCATGATCACGATATCGGCCCCTGCGATCAAAAGAGTCATCGCCGTAACCCCCTCCATCAGGATGGCCCTCTTTTTCTCATCCCCCATTTTAGGGTCTTCCTCTTTCGTTACCTTTGTCTCCTTTGTCTTCCATACCTCATTGGCGAGGTTGCAGACTATGGGATACTGTAGTTTCACATCCTCCTGGGTCAAGGCCGCCATCCTGTCTCTCTCTATCACAGAATAGGTGTATTCAAGGCCGTAGCCGAGACCCCCTGTTGTTGGGTCCACCGCGAGTTTATCGTCTTTTACGCCAAGATTACCGAGGAGTATGTTAAGCTGCTTTGCGAGGTTGACATCTATCGGGGTGGAGGCAAGGACAACCTGGTTATACCCTATTGCCATGGCCCCTATCTGCTTGTAGTTCTTCTCTGTGACAGGCCCTATGGCAACATTTTTACCCTCACAGACCTCTGCCACCCTCCTTAAAAGGGCGGTATCCTTCTCGTCGTTTGCAGTACCCCATACAATAACAGGAACATTGACGCTATTTATCACATCCTTTACTACAGAGACAACCTCTTCCACATCCCTATTCATACCGTTTGGGTCTGCACTTTTAAGCTGGAGGGCTATGATTTCCGCACCGTATGATTCCACACATTTTTTTGCCCATGCAGAAGGGCTATGTATCACATCCGCAAAGGGTTCCACCGCCCAGCTCTGCCATTCCTGAGGTTCATGGTCCCATACCTCAAAGGCAACCCTCGGCTTATAGGGCATATCCCCTTCAAAAAGATAGAAGGGATAACAACTCTCTCCCCCGATTGTGACCTCATTTGGGGGTATCCCTATGGTCACTTCCCTTATCTTTCCTGTATATTTTATCTTTGGTATCTCAAAAGCCATGTATGCCTCCCTTTATTTCTCTTTATTTACGCCTCTTGCTTTCTCCTCTCGCTACCGAACCAGTCCTTGCTATACCAATATCTCAACGCCGTTTTAAGGTAGCCAAGTATCTCCTCCCTGCCCCCGAGCTTTACCTTCCAGTCCTGCATACCCTGGGGTTTTCCCTCCTCATAGGTGGGACCCAAGACTTTAACCTTTCTCCCATCGAAACTCTCTTTCTCCTCGTATTGATAGTTGTTCATAAAGACCTCCTGATCTTTATCTTGGAGTAACGGTAAATAGACTTCTCTATGTGATGTTGTGGGCAAACTTTGCAGCCTTCAGTGTATTCAACATGAGCATGGTAATGGTCATGGGACCTACACCTCCAGGTACAGGGGTTATGGCAGAAGCCTTCTCTTTTACAGCATCAAAATCTACATCACCGCATAGTTTTGCCTTTCCTTCCGGGGTCATCCCTATCCTGTTTACCCCTACATCTATCACGACGGCCCCTTCTTTTACCATATCCGCTGTGATCGCCTTCGGTCTGCCTGCTGCAACAATGAGTATGTCTGCCCTTTTTGTGTGGGAAGATAGATTTTTTGTGCCCGTATGGCACATGGTCACCGTGGCATTTGCCCCTTTTGCCTTCTGGACGAGCATCATTGAGATGGGTTTTCCAACTATGTTACTCCTACCCACCACAACCACCTCTGCCCCATCGATCTCTACGCCACTCCTTATCAGCATCTGTTGGATACCGTAGGGTGTGCACGGATAATAACGGCCCTCCCCTATCATGAGTCTGCCCACGTTCACAGGGTGGAATCCATCCACATCCTTATCGGGGTCGATCGCATAGAGCACCTTGTTTTCGTTTATCTGTTTAGGCAGGGGGAGTTGGACAAGTATCCCGTGTATCTTTGGATCTCTGTTGTATCTGTCTATTACACTAAGAAGTGTCTCCTCCGATGTATCCTCCGGTAAATCCTCCTGTACAGAATAGAAACCCAGTTCTTTGGCGGTCTTCTGTTTTGCCGTTACATAACTGACCGATGCGGGGTTATTCCCTACAATGATGGTGAGAAGTCCGGGGGATATACCGTAATCCCTGTTTAACCTCTCCGTCTCCGATTTGATCTCCTCTCTAATCTGAGACGCAATCTCGGTGCCGCTTATGATTTTTGCACTCATAATAACACCCCTCCTTCTTCTGTTTCAATTTTCAACATAATAATTCTTAAACTCTCTAATTTAACATAAAAAAATTTAAATTTTCATCACTAATTTTCTTCTTTTTGTTTTTTTATTGTCGCTTCGAAGATTCTATAAGCATCTGAAAGGGCTTGTGAATCTTTGCTCAACTCAAAAACAGTCCTTCCTGATATATCGTTCTCCGCCAACACATCGTCATTTCTTATAAACCCTTCTATCTTTATCCCGATCTGTCGAGCATAGGCCTCTAATTCCCCTTCCTCCTTAGCTTTTATCCTGTTCACAACTACGTAGTGTTCTCTTATATTAAGGTTTAGGTTCAGGATCAGTTCCTCTATCCTCTTTGCGGTTATTATCCCCCTTTTTGTGGCATCTGAAAAGATATAGAGGGTATCTATGTCTTGGGTTACAAGCCTGCTTATATGCTCCATACCTGCCTCGTTGTCCACAACAACATAGGCATAGTTTTCCCTCAAAGTGTCTATATATTTTTTCGCAAGGGTATTTGCGGCACAGTAACAGCCTGGACCCTCAGGCCGTCCCATCACAAGGAGGTCGAAACCATTTCCTTCGATCACCGCCTCATGGACCTTATACTCAAACCATACATCCTTCGTCATACCAATGGGTACTTCCTTCTTCATCACCTCTCTCGCATCACCGATGGTAACCCTCACCTCCATACCGAGGACCTCGTTGAGGTTTGAATTGGGGTCTGCATCGACGGCGAGGACAGACCTCGACCCTAACTCCTCTACGAGATACCTCACCATAAGACCGGCCATCGTCGTCTTTCCAACCCCCCCTTTTCCAGCTACCGCTATCACCTTCTGCATCTCAACCCCTTTTCTATATCTCCTTTTCCCTATTTGCCCTCAAACGCTCCATTACCTTCGGAAACGCCCCTTGGTCTGTATGGGGGATAAACATGGCAGCGATATATTCATCCATGAACCTTGTATTATTTGAAAGCTCAACATTGGTCATCGTCCTCGCTATCCTTTCCGTCTCTCCCAAAAAACCCTGGGAGAAGGAGAGTAGCCTCGCGCCCAAAAGGGAGCCATTCCCCACAAAGAGGAACTTATCCTCCGCCAATTCCGGAAGAAGACCTATCATAATCGCCTTTTCAAGACTGATATAATGGCCAAAACCACCGGCAATTATCACCATATCGAGGTCTTGAAAGGTAAGCCCAGCACTCTCAAGGAGTATCTTGCACCCTCCGTATATCGCTGCCTTTGCCCTTATAAGATTGTCTATATCGGCCTCTGTCAGGACAATGTCCCTGTTTATCTGGGTCTCGGGGGCATAACAGAGCACATACTCATACCCACTTTCCCCCTCCCTTATCCTTTTTATACCTTTATCCCTTATAAATTTCCCCCTCTGGTCTATAAGGCCTGTCTCGGTAAGTTCAGAGACGATATCTATCAATCCCGAACCACAGATACCCATGGGCTTACTCCTCCCTATGGTCAGTATCATGGGTTCATACGTGCTCGGGTTTATCCTTACCTGCTCTATAGCGCCCCTTCCGGCCCTCATTCCGAATTTTATTCCACCCCCCTCGAAGGCCGGCCCTGCGGAACACGATGTACATAAAAGCCAGTCTCTGTTTCCAAGGACTATCTCTCCGTTCGTTCCAATATCCATGAAAAGGGTGGTCTTGTCCCTCTGGAAGATCCCTGAGCCTAAAACCCCGGCAACGATATCCCCTCCCACATAAGATGCAACACAGGGAAAGATGTATATATGGACGTGGTCTTTCACGTTTATCCCGAGATGGATAGCCCTTACAGGGGGTATGAATGTTGCGGTGGGTGTATAAGGGGAGAGCATGATATATTTGGGGTCGAGCCCGAGCGCAAGATGGGTCATCGTCGTATTTCCTGCAAATACAAGGTGGGATATATACCCCACGTCCACCCCGCTTATATCGAGGAGTTCCTTTATCACCCCGTTTATCGTATTCACCACCGACTCCTGCAGCTTTTTCAACCCCCCCTTCTTCTGGGAGTACATGATCCTCGAGATCACATCCTCGCCGTAACTGATCTGGGCGTTATAGTCGGAGGATTCCGCAAGGGTACATACATCCCTTCCGTTGCCCGTTGTCTCTTTAAGGCTGAAGACACTACAGTTTGCAAGGTCGAGGAGCTGGCCGCATACCGTTGTTGTCCCTATATCTATCACTATCGAGTAGTTTTTATCCGCCGTATTCCCCGGCTCAATATTAATAAGTTTGTAACCCTTTCTCGTTAAGACAAGGGTGACCGTGACCTTCCAGTTGGCCTCCCTTAAAATTCTACTCATCTTTGTGATAACCCTGAAATCAACAGAGATACCATTGAATGTCTGCCTCAACTCCCTTGTCAGCCTATCGAGATCAGATACGTTATCCTCCCCAGAGGGGGGCGGAAGTTCGAGATACCTTTTAAAGACCGCAGGATCCACCTCCCACCCCTTGACGAGTTCCCCCAGGTCTGAGGGGGATAGTATGAGGGAGGCCCTCTCCTTTTGCTTCAAGGCATATCTATCTATCTGGGATTCAAAGGGTATCTCTATAACCACATCGGATTTGGGCCTTGTCATACAGGCAAGCCTGAACCCCGCATCGTATTCCCATTTCGGTATCCTCGGGTGGAGGGGAGAAGATATATTACCTTCTACGACCTTTATTTTACATTTACCGCAGGAGGCGTTCCCACCGCAGGAGGCGTTTATATGGACCCCGAATTTCATGGCAACATCGAGGATGGTTTCATCTCCATCGGTAGTGTAAATCCGGTCTAAGGGAAGAAACTTTACTTTGAACCTGTTCATTACTTGCTTATCCTATTTATAATTACAACTTTTCCCCAATCGTTTTCAACAAAAATGTCTACTCATTTGCTGTAAATTATTTGCCCTGTATAAATTTTTTCAATTAACAGTTGATTGATGGTGTGTAAGGTTTTATATTAAAACATCGTTTGATTTAAAGCGCAAGGAGGAAACCATGGCCTGCATATTCGATAGGGGATCATATAAGAGTCTTTCGATCCTATGTGTATCGGTTATACTGCTTATGGCATCGATCCTTTCCGCCCCTGCCGCGGAAAAGACAAAAAATACGGTCGATTTAACAACGGCCATTATCCAGGTCGCAAAGAAGAATATCCCCGCCGTAGTAAATATCGAGGTTACAGGACAGCAGGAGGTGGTTGTACCTTCTTTTCCTTTTGAAAACGACCCTTTCTTCAACTTCTTTTTCGGTACCCCCAGGGCTCCGAGAAAATATAAAAGGGAGTTGAGGGGCATGGGAACGGGCATGATCATAGACCCGCAGGGGCATATACTCACAAACTACCATGTGGTCGGGGGTGCAACAAAGATTGAGGTGCAACTCTCAAATGGAAACAAATACACGGCAAAACTCGTAGGGACTGACCCGAAAACGGATCTCGCCGTCATAAAGATATCCGCGAAGGAAAAACTCTCCTATGTAACGTTCGGTAACTCCGATAGGGTAGAGGTGGGGGAGTGGGTGGTCGCCATAGGTCATCCCCGAGGGTTAAGCCAGACGGTAACCCAGGGTATCATAAGCGCCAAACACAGACAGGGTATCACAGACCCCACGGGGTATGAGGACTTCCTCCAGACGGACGCTGCGATAAACCCCGGTAATAGCGGAGGTCCTCTACTCAATCTTCAGGGAGAGGTGATAGGGGTAAATACTGCGATCATATCAGGCTCTGGAGGTTACGAAGGCATAGGTTTTGCGATACCGAGCAAGATTGCGACCCATGTGGCTGAAAGGATTATCGCCCACGGCAAGGTAGAGAGAGGATGGATAGGGGTTACCGTAAGGGATCTGACACCGGAGCAGGCAAAGGCATTAAAACTCGAGGCCCCAAAGGGGGCATATATCGAGGATACCATAAAAGGAGGGCCGGCGGATAAGGCAGGCATAAAAAAGGGGGATGTCATTACCCACTTCCAGGGTAAAGAGGTGGTAAATTCCACATCTTTCAGGAATGAGGTTTCGTTATACCCCATAGGGAGTAACGTAACGGTCACGGTATTGAGGGAAGGGAAAAAGATAGATGTCAGCCTAAAAATAGGTAATCCCCAGGAGATGGCCAAGGTATCCGCCTTATCCACAAAGGAACGCCTCGGCATCGAGGTGAGAAAGGTAAGAGACAAAGAGGCTGCCCGATTCGGGCTCGAAAAGGAGCAAGGGGTGGCGATAGCTAAGGTATATGCAAACTCCCCTGCTGCCAGAATAGGGCTTGAACCGGGGGATATCATCCTTGAGATAAACGGCAGGGCCGTGGAGGGAGTGAAGGGTTTCAACGATTTAATGGCCACATTCGGTCAGCAACAGTTAACACTCCTTGTGATCGACTTCAGGACAGGAAGCACGGGGTATGTGAAGATCCCATAGGTTAGCAAGGCCTTATTATTCATAATAATAAACAGGCCCATTTATTTTATTTATTGACAAATTGTCTCTTGTGTCATATAAAGTTCACTATAGTAAATTATGTACAATGCGCCTATACTTAAAAAGACATTCCAGATACTCCATTTTATCGTAAATAACCCAGGTCCCTTAGGGGTTACCGAGATATCGAGTAGGCTTGCGATAAGCAAAAGTACCGTCTATGGGATTTTGAAGGCCTTAACAGAAGAAGGTTTAATAATAAAGGATAGAAAGACGAAAAAGTATGTTATAGGCCCAAGCCTTTTTGAACTCTCAAAAAAAGTGTTCAAGGCCGGGGAATTAATAGCCACCGTCAGATTCTTCCTTGAAAAACTCGTGGCAACAGTAGATGAAACGGCCTTTCTATGTGTTAAAGAGGGGGACATGGTGAGGGTTCTCGATACGGTAGAAAAGAAAAAGCCCTTTAAAATATCCTTTCCCGTTGGGGTCACCTTTCCCATCACCGCCTCTGCAACCTGTAAAGCCTTCTTGTCTCCTTTAACGGATGACGAGATAAAGGCGTTCCTTAAGGAAAAAGGGCTGCCAAAGTATACGGAGAACAGCATCACCGACATCGAAACTTTTTTGAAGGAGATACAGAAGACAAGGGAAAACGGTTACAGTATAGACTTCGAAGAATACCTAAAAGGAATCAGGGCTGTTGCCGCCCTTATCTATTCAGAGGGTATACCGGCAGGGGCTGTCTGTGTGGTAGGTTTCTCAACCTCTATGCACGATGGAAAGATCCCTTTTATCATCGACCAGATCAAAGAGACGGCAAAACAGATAACGGATAGGTTATCCCAGCTAAAATATCCCTTTAGCTTTAGTATTGACAGTTTGTGAAAATAGAAAGATAATGTGAATAAATTCTAAAAAAGGGGTTGCCCTGTGAAACCATTTGTATTGGCATTATTTTCTTTTCTTTTTTTTATGTCTTCTCTTCTTATCTCCCCCTCTTTTTCCATTGAGTTCTCCGCCGACTCCCTCATTAAGGTTTCAAATACGACGAAGCAGGGGAAGGTATATATTAAAGGGGAAAATCAGAGGATTGAGGTTGAGGGGGAACCGGTCACAATTATCATCGGGGTTAAAAAAATCGCATATATCCTCTTCCCTGAGGAGAGATCATACTTAGAGTTTCCTGTGGGACAAGGGGCAATCGAAAAGATAGATTTAAGTCCGAAGATAAAGGATGAGGTATCAAGGAAGGCCATCGGTGAAGAAAAGGTAAACGGTTACGATACTTATAAATACGAGGTTGTTATCAAGGGGAAGGATAAAAACGAGGTCATATTCCAGTGGGTGTTAAAGGACATGGATATAGCCATAAAGACAGGACACCCGAAGGGATTCTGGAGTGTAGAATACAAAAATTTACAGAAAAAAGTCCCCGACTCTCTCTTTGAAATACCTGATAAATTTGAAAAGATCTCGGTTCCGCTACCCCCTGGTTTTCCCGGTATACCGGAAGATGATGATATAAAACCCCCTTCCCCTAATGGAATCGGGGGAGGGAAAAAATAAAAAAAACTGGAGGTTCTGATGGAAGTTGTCCTTTATTCCCATGATGGTGGGGTATCGACAATCACACTAAACAGGCCGGAAAAGAAAAATGCCATGGATTATGAGCTACTTAAGGGTTTAAACGAGGCGTTAAAGAAAGCCGAGGAAGATAACCCCCAGGTGATCGTGATCAGAGGGGCAGGGGGTGCCTTCTGTTCGGGGGGTGATATCATTGCATTCAGGGATGCCGATGATGCCGAATCCCTGATTGACAAAGAGGCGGCCGTCCTGAACGATAGTATAAAGATCATAAGGAAATCACCTTCGATAGTGATAGCCGTTGTTGAAGGGGTTGCTGTTGGTGCAGGGATGGGGCTTGCCCTTGCATGTGACATCTCCATCGCCACAAAGAATACCATCATGAACATGGGCTACAGGAGAATAGGGTTAACTCCCGACGGAGGGGGCAGTATCTTCCTTCCGAGGATAATAGGCCTCAAAAGATACAATGAACTCTATCTCTTCTCAAAGAATATAGATATGGCAAAGGCCCTTGAGATGGGCCTTGTAAATATCGTGTGCGAGGCAGAAGAGATAGATAAGACCCTCGAGGGGACGATTAAAGAACTCTTATCCCTCCCTCTGGAGACGATCAAATACTTTAAGGATCTAGTGAATGCCTCCCTATTTCCTGATCTCGATATAATGCTCGATAAGGAAAGGTTCTATGTGGCCCAGATGGCATCTAAACCCCTTTTCAAGGAGAGGATCGTACAGTTCCTGAAAAAGAAGTAGAAATGGCACCATGAAGCTTCTCTTTCTCCTCTCCCTTGTAGGCTACATCTTTCTACTCTGGTTGACCAGTTATTCTATAGCTAAAAGGGCGAGATCCTCGGAGGCTTACCTCGTCGCCTCCCGAAACTTACCCATCCCCCTTGTATCGGTACTCATTGCCGGTACCTGGATGGGAGGCGTTGCAATCGTAGGTATGGCCCAGGGGGCCTATCTCCACGGGATAAGTGCCCTCTGGTTTCAGATCGGCATATGGCTTGCCATGATTGCAAGTAGCCTCCTCCTTGAAAAGATCCTGAGAAACGGTGAAACATTCTCCATCCTCGATGTTGTGGCAGGGCTTTACGACAGAAGAACTGCCCGGATAGCGGGGGTCATGCAGCTTATCTTTCTCGTATGGTGTGTTACCATGCAGATTGCAGGGGGAGGGGCTGTTTTATCCTATGTGTTTCGAGAACAGATTACCTTCAACCAGGCAATGGCATTAACAGCCCTCGTATTCGTCTTATACAACACCATAGGGGGCTTTGTTGCAACGGCATACACAAACCTAATCCATGTGGCAGCGATTATCATAGGACTCTTCTCAGGAGGTTTATACGTCTTTTTCAACTCCCGTATCCTCGGAAACCTCCCGCCATACGACCATTATTTTACCCCCTTCGGTGATTTAGGTGCGCTACAGGCATTGAGTTGGTGCTTTATCAATTTTACCCTCGGGATCCTTGCCCAGCCTGTGATAACAACGGCATCTTCTGCGAGGAGCATCAGAGACGGTAAAATTGGTATCCTTGCGGGAAATTTTATATCGATCCCTGTTGTCATGCTCGCAGCCCTCTGCGGTATTATGGCAAAGGCATTATTTCCCCAGATACCGTCCCTCTCCGCCCTCCCTTCCCTCTTATCCCTCGTGCCCCCTTATATCGGCGTCTTCTTTCTCATCAGTATGTGGGCACCCCTTTTAAGTTGCGGTTCCCCTTTTCTTATGGGGGCCACAGCCCTTGTTGTGAAGGGCTTCATAGCCCCTCTCATCAAATCAGGGGGGGATAGAAGGCTCCTCTACCTATCCAAGATGACTACATTTATGCTGGGTCTAATATCCCTTCTCCTCGGTTTTTTCGTAAAGGAGATTTTGAGAGAGGTTACGTGGATTGGTGTTCTCTTGAGTGCAACGGTCTATATCGTCTTCTTTGGGTGGGTAAAAAAGATAGAGGGGATATACCCAACGGTATCCCTTATCGGTTCCTCCTTTCTCCTTTTTTTCTTTTTTCTTACAGGTCTACATAAGGTGCTCCATCCTGTGTGGCCTGTCACGGTCTTTGTCTTAGGGGTGATGGCATTGGGTCTACTTTCAAAAAGAAAGGGGTAACCTGGTGAATATCGCCTATAAGGTCTGGCTTGAAAACAATGGTAAGGCCTTCGGAGAAGGTCCATACCGGATATTGAAGCAGATAGAGAAATCGGGCTCCCTCCACCAGGCCGCCTCCGACTTAAACATATCCTACAGAAAGGCCTGGGCCGTAATTAATAAGGCAGAAAAGAGGCTTGGTTTTTCCTTTCTCGAAAAGAGGATAGGGGGGACTTCAGGGGGTGGGTCCGTGATCACCCCTCAGGGAAAATCCTTTCTTGAACGATACGAGAAGTTCAGGGAAGAGGTGAAGGCTGCCCTTGAAGCGGCCTACAAAAGACATTTTGAGTAGGAAAGAGGATAAGCCCTCATCGGGGCTATAAGGTGAATACCGTTTCTTTTTTCTTCTCTGTGAGGATGTCCTTGTGGATTATAATACCGTAGCCATTTTCATGTAAACCCTGTTCCAGTTCTGCCATTATATTCTCGCATATACCTTCTGGAAGACCTTCCAGCACATCGATAGGCATAAAGACATCCCTTGTATCTGCCTCTATCTTTCCTTTGTGACTCTGCCTCCATACCCATCGTCTCGTTAGGATCTCTCTGTTATCTTTGTAAACAACCTCATCACTTTCCGCAAATTCGGTCTCCCCTCCCTCAATAGGGATAAAAGGTTCCCCCCCTTTGGCAAAGCAGAGTCTTATATCTCCCTCTATGTTATCGAGGGCGTGACAACCCATAGGTACAAGATATTTAAGGGAAATTGCGTTATAGAGGTCCACAACAGGGTTTATCCTCGGGAAAGGCCCTCCCTTTAGAATTCTCCTTACGAGGGATTCGATGGAACTGTAATATTTTGAGGGAGAGATACCTACCTTACTGAAGGCATCCCGCCAGGCCTTTATATGGGGGTGTTCCTGGGGTCTTTCATATCGGAAGCTTTTTCGAAATTCTTCTATTGTACGTTCTAACCTGTCGTCCCCGTAACTTCTGTTTTCTATTTTTGCGACGAGTACACCTATTTTAAGACCAGGAAAGATTCCGAAGAGCCTATTGTCAACGGAAAAACGCATTAAGCTCCCTTGGACGCTACACTGATCCTCGATATGGCCCTGAGCAAGGCCAGTTCGTAGATTCTATACTCTTCTGTATCCATAGGGATCTCTTTCAAGGCGGATTCGGCCCTCTCCTTTGCCCTCTTTGCCCTTTCTATGTCTATTTCCTCTGAAAATTCAGCGGTCTCAAGGAGAAAGATCACCCTGTCGTCTACAACCTCCCCTATACCACCACTCGTCGCTATACGCCTTATTTTATCCCCTTTTATATACCTTACCTCTCCTATGTCAAGGGTTGTTAAGAATTTTATATGACCGGGTAGTATACCGAACTCCCCCAACTCCCCCTTTGCCTCAACCATATCTACTTCCTCTTTTACCATAACCCTCTCAGGGGTTATGATCTCAAGACTGAGCGTTGCCATGATTAATCTCCCATAAGCTGCTTTGCCTTCTCCACCGCTTCCTCTATGGTGCCCACCATGTAGAACGCCTGTTCGGGAAGCTCGTCGTGTTTCCCTTCCACGATCTCCTTAAATCCCCTTATGGTATCCTTGAGCGCCACATACCTTCCCGATTGTCCTGTAAAGGCCTCTGCGACGAAAAACGGCTGGGAGAGGAATCTCTGGATCTTTCTTGCCCTGGCCACAATTACCTTATCATCTTCGGAGAGTTCATCCATACCCAGGATTGCTATAATATCCTGTAATTCCTTATACTTCTGGAGTATCCTCTGAACCTCCCTTGCCACATAGTAGTGTTCTTCACCGACCACCTTGGGGTCGAGTATCCTGCTTGTGGAGTCAAGGGGGTCAACGGCGGGGTAAATACCAAGCTCTGCGATCTGTCTCGAGAGAACCGTTGTTGCATCGAGGTGGGCAAAGGTTGTGGCAGGGGCTGGGTCTGTCAAATCGTCTGCAGGAACGTATATGGCCTGGACAGAGGTGATGGACCCCTTCAATGTGGATGTGATCCTTTCTTCCAGCTCCCCTAAGTCGGTGGCGAGCGTGGGCTGGTATCCCACAGCGGAGGGCATCCTCCCCAGAAGGGCAGAGACTTCTGAATTCGCCTGGGTAAACCTGAATATGTTATCTATAAAGAGAAGGACGTCCTGACCCTCTTCATCCCTGAAATATTCTGCCGCGGTCAAAGCGGTAAGACCTATCCTCGCCCTGGCCCCGGGTACTTCTGTCATCTGTCCGTAGACAAGGGCACACTTATCTATAACCCCTGACTGCTTCATCTCAAGCCAAAGGTCGTTTCCTTCCCTTGTCCTTTCCCCAACACCGCCAAATACGGATATACCACCGTGATGCATCGCTATATTATGTATCATCTCCATGATGATAACGGTTTTACCGACCCCGGCACCACCGAAGAGACCCACCTTTCCGCCCTTGGAATAGGGCTCTAAGAGGTCGATCACCTTAACCCCTGTCTCTAAGAGCTCTACCTTTGTGTTCTGCATCGTTAATGGGGGGGCAGACCTGTGGATGGGGTATCTCATCGCCGTCTCGATCGGGCCCAAACCATCAACGGGCTCGCCAACCACATTCAAGACCCTCCCCAAGATCTCCTTACCTACAGGGATGGTGATCTGGGTTCCCCTGTATATCGCCTCCTGGCCCCTCAAAAGACCATCCGTTGTATTCATCGCGATGCAACGGACCGTGCTGTCCCCGATATGCTGGGCAACTTCGAGGATTAGGTTGTCTTTATCACTACTGATCGAGGGGTTCGTAATATATATGGCACCATAAATCGGTGGAAGACTGTCCGATGGAAATCTAATATCAACAACAGTCCCGATAACCTGTACTATCTTTCCTTTAACTTCCACGCCCATCTATTGCTCCTCCTTATGGAAATTTCATCGACCTTTGATATATATTTATCAATAAATCTTCGTCATTCACCCCTTAGGGCCTCTGCCCCTCCCACGATATCCATCATCTCCCTGGTGATGCTCTCCTGTCTCCTTTTGTTATAAGCGAGGGTTAAGGTACTTACCATCTCACCGCAGTTGTTCGTCGCATTCTCCATGGCTGCCATCCTTGCCGCATGTTCTGCGGTCTGCGAATCAAGGATCGCATAGTATAGCCTCGTCTTTATGTACTTGGGGATCAGTAAGTTTATAATGCTCTCCCTGTTCGGTTCATAGAGATAGTCGAGTCCTTCCTGTTGAGAAGAACTCTTAATCGGAATAAACTCGTCGAAGATGAGGGTCTGTTTTACAGGTGTCACAAAATGGTTGTAGGCGAGGTAGACTCTGTCGAACTCCCCCTCCTGGTATAGCCTTGTGATTTCATCCGTTATTGTAAGGACAACCTCATCATCGACCTTTTTGACATCCGTCCATTCCCTCACTATATCGAGCTTTCTCCTCTGGAGATACTCCCTTATCTTTCTCCCAAAGACATATACACCTATTCTCTCATACTGGCTTTTGTTCCGGGCGATAAAATTTTCAACACTCAAACTCACGTTCATATTAAAACCACCGCAGAGACCTCTATCCGATGCGATGGCTACAACCAATACCCTTTTTATCTCTTCCCTTTCAGAAAGCAGAGGGTGGCTCTCCTTTGGCAACCAGGCGATGATCCTGTCGGTCATCTCTTCAAGCTTCGTTGCATAAGAAGTGATCTTCTCCAGCTCTTCCTGGGCCCTCCTCAGCTTGGAGGCAGAGACCATCTTCATCGTCCTTGTGATCGTCTGGGTACTCTGGATACTCCCTATTTTTCTCTTGATGTCTCTAAGTGTTGCCATAACTCTTCCTTAATATTTAAAGATTTCCCTGAACTCGCTTAAGGCCTTGTTCAATTTTTCATCTATCCCGGTATCTATCTGTTTTTTCTCCTTGATATCCGATAGTATATCAGGATGTTTCTCCTCGATAAACGATAACATCTCCTGCTCGTATCTCTTCAGGACACCCTCAGGGTATGTATCTATGAAACCGTTGGCCCCGGCATAGAGGAGAACCACCTGCTTTTCAACAGGCATGGGCACATACTGACCCTGTTTCAAGAGTTCCGTCAGTCTCGAACCTCTCGCAAGGAGTGCCTGGGTTGCCTTATCGAGGTCACTGCCGAACTTGGCGAATGCGGCCATCTCCCTGTACTGGGCAAGCTCCAATCTTAAACGGCCGGCGACCTGCTTCATGGCCTTTGTCTGGGCATTTCCCCCGACCCTTGAAACGGAGATACCTACGTTGATGGCAGGTCTTATACCTGCATAAAAAAGTTCAGGTTCAAGGTATATCTGGCCATCGGTTATGGAGATCACATTCGTAGGTATGTATGCGGAGACGTCTCCAGCCTGGGTTTCAATGATGGGGAGGGCCGTTAAAGAACCGCCCCCGTGGGCGTCGTCCCATTTTGAGGCACGCTCAAGGAGCCTTGAGTGGAGATAGAAGATGTCTCCAGGGTAGGCCTCCCTCGCAGGGGGACGTCTCAAAAGAAGGGATATCTGCCTGTACGCCACCGCATGTTTTGAAAGGTCATCGTACACGATTAGGGCATGTCGTCCTGTATCCCTGAAATACTCCCCCATTGAGCAGCCGGCAAAGGGGGCTATATACTGAAGGGGGGCCGGGTCGCTCGCCGTTGCTGCGACAACGGTTGTATACTCCATGGCACCGTATGTCCTAAGTATATCTACGGTTCTTGCTACAGAGGACCTCTTCTGCCCTATCGCTACATATATGCAGAATACATCCCCTCCCTTCTGGTTTATGATAGTATCAAGGGCAATGGCCGTCTTACCCGTACCTCTGTCCCCGATGATCAACTCCCTCTGTCCCTTTCCTATGGGTATCATGGCATCTATCGCCTTGATACCTGTCTGGAGAGGTTCTTTAACGGGCTGCCTAACAACCACCCCAGGGGCCATCTGCTCCACAGGTCTGAATTCTTTAGCCTCTATAGGCCCCATACCGTCTATGGGGTTTCCAAGGGCATCTACAACCCTTCCTATGAGTGCTTCCCCCACAGGGACCTGGGCGATCTTCCCTGTCCTTTTTACCAGATCACCTTCTTTGATCTTGTAATCTTCACCAAAAACAACGGCCCCTATGTTATCCTCCTCAAGGTTCAAAACCATCCCTGCGATACCGTGGGGAAATTCGAGGAGTTCCCCTGCCATTGCCTTTTCAAGTCCGTATATCCTTGCAATACCGTCACCTATGGAGATGATCACGCCTGTCTCCTGGAGGTTGACCTCCCTTTCAAAACCCATGATCTTCTGCTCTATTATCCTACTTATCTCGTCTGCCCTTATCTCCATAAATATCACTCCTTCAAAATGTTTTCCTTCAATATTTCGAGTTGCCTTTTTACACTTCCATCTATTATAGTACCTTTGATCATCACCTTTATGCCCCCTATTAAACCCCTATCCTCCACCTGATTCAGTATCACGTCCTTCTGGAACTTCTTCGTGAGCTCCTCCTCGATACGGCCCTTAAGTTCATCCTCAACGGGGTATGGGGTGTATAGAACTCCCCTGACCTTCCCCTCCTTCTCATCGACCAGTTCTCTGTAAATATCCTTTATCATGTTGAGATAGGACATCCTGTTTTTTTCAAGGAGCATAGTGAATAGGTTTGCCACGGCGGAAGAGGTCTTCAACGACCTCATGAGTTCCGTAAGTATCTCCCTTCTCTTCTCCATCTCTATTATAGGGAGCATCAACGCCTTTCCTATCCTCTGCTCTTCGAGAAAGAGTTTTAATATCCCTTCCAGTTCATCGAGGTACTCCATATATTTGCCATCCTTCACCCCGACGGCAAAAAGTGCGTTTGCGTAACGTTTGGCAATAGATTGGCTTATCAATTGAGACTCCTCACCTTATCTATAAAGTCTTCCACCATCCTTCTGTGGTCTTCCCGGGTCATGCTCTCAGTTATAAGCTTCTCGGCCCTTTCCGTTATGAGTTTTGCCATCTCCTCTTTCAGCTTAACCCTGACCTCCCTTACCTCCTGCTCATATGTAAAACGGGCCTGCTCCTTTATTTTTGATGCAAATTCCTTTGCCTCGGCTATGATCTTATCCCTCTCCCTCTCCGCCTCCTCCATCGTTGCCTTCTTGAAGAGTTCCAGTTCTCTCTCGAGATTGGCAAGCTTCTGTTCGTATTCCGCCTTGAGTTCCATAGCTTCCTTTAACTTTCTCTCCCCTTCTTCAAGTCTCTCCTTTATCTCCTTTTGTCTCGATTCAAGGTAATTTTTAAGGGGTTTTCTGATGAATTTAACGAGGATACCGACGAGGATTGCAAAGTTAAAGAACTTAAAACCAATGGAGAGCCACGATTCAGAACCTCCTGTCATGTGAGACTCCTTTTCAATATCTTCTTTGCAGCATCCGCTGAAAGTCTATCGAGATCTGCCTGTAAGGCTTCATAGGTCTTTTTCTTCTCGATCTCTATTGTTTCCCTCAGTCTCGATAATTCTTCTGCCATCTCCGATTTTGCCTGATCTATAAGCTCCATAGACCTTCTTCTCCCATCGGAGACGAGAGAGTCCTTCATTTCAACGACAGGTCTCTTTTTATCCCTCATCGTCTCTTCATAGGTCTTCAAAAGACCTTCCGCCTCTTCTCTATACGCCTTCGATGTTTCGAAGAAAGAGTCTATCTTCTTCCCTCTTTTTGAGATGGCCTTTGACAATGGCTTGAAGAGGAATTGGTTCAGAAGAATCATGAGGATCAAAAAATTTAAGAATTGTACCAGGATCGTATAGTTGAATTCTATCATGCGTTTCTACCTCGTAACGGGTATCAATGATTATTAAATTTCAACTGCAAAGAGACTATGAATTTTAGTATCATAAATATACAAAATTTTCAATTTTTATTTGTGAAGTATTGCACTATTTTTTATAAATCCTTTGAAATCAATGCTGCTATCCTTTCTAAGTCCTCTTTTGAATAAAAATTGATCACTATGGTGCCCCTATTTTTTGTATACTTTATCGTCACCTTTGTCCCGAGGGCATCCCCCATTATCCTTTCGAGGTTAGGGAAGTCCGTCTTCTTCTCTTCCTTCTTTTTTACCGCCCTCTCAAGCTCCCTGACGGAAATCCCATCCTGGACCACCCTCTTTACGAATCTCCTCTGCTCGTCCTCGTTTTTTAGATTTATAAGAACCCTCCCATGGCCATAGGTGAGTTTCCCCTCTTTGATGAGACCCTGTATCCATTCTGGAAGTTTCAAAAGTCTTATAAAATTTGTAACAGAACTCCTGTTAATACCCAGTCTTTTCCCTATCTCTTCGTGGGTATAACCGAATTCATCGGCAAACCTTTCATACATCCTTGCCACTTCGATGGGGTTTAGGTCCTCTCGCTGGAGATTTTCTATCATGGCGAGTTCAAGGGCCTCTTTGTCATCCACATCCTTTATTATTGCAGGTACCTCATTCAATCCTGCCATAACGGCAGCCCTGTAACGCCTCTCCCCTGCGATGATCTCGTAGCCCCCACCCTTTCTCCTTAGTATTATAGGCTGGAGTACCCCTTTCTCTCTGATCGAGGAGGCAAGCTCAAGGAGGGTCTCTTCCTTCATATCCAACCTTGGCTGCATCTCCCCGGGGCTTATATCAACAACAGGTATAAGTCTTGTGGTGCCCTTCTCCTCAACATCCTTAAGTATGGCAGATAATCCTTTTCCCAGTGGGTCCTTTTTTGTCATCACACACCCTTTTCAAGTATTTCAGAGGCGAGTTCGAGATAGCTCTCCGCGCCCTTAGAACATATATCATAGAGCAACACGGGTTTTCCATAACTTGGGGCCTCACTCAGTTTTACATTCCGGGGGATTACGGTCTTGAAGACACTCTCGTTGAAATAGCTCTTTACCTCATCGAGGACCCTGTAGGAAAGATTATTTCTCCTGTCAAACATGGTGAGAAGTACGCCCAGTATCTCCAATTTCGGGTTGAGCCTCTTCTTGATAATCGTTATCGTCCTTAAAAGGAGGGCAAGGCCCTCTAAAGCAAAATACTCACACTGGAGTGGTATGATAACAAAATCTGAAGCAACAAGGGCGTTTATGGTGAGGAGACCCAAAGAGGGGGGGCAATCGATAAACATATATCTGTATGTGTCCTTGATCGTGGCAAGGGCTTTATGCAACACATACTCCCTTTCATCTATATCGAGGAGCTCCACCTCTGCACCTATGAGGTCCGGGTGGGAAGGGAGTATCTCGAGGTAGGGGACTTCTGTCTTTCTTATCACCTCCCGGGGAGATTTCTTCCCGATCAACACGTGATAGAGGTGGCCGTATAGGCCACTGTAAGATATGCCGAAGCTCGTTGTGGCATTGCTCTGGGAGTCCATGTCCACGATGAGGGTCTTCCGCTCGGAAACAGCGACAGAGGCAGCAAGGTTCACCGTGGTTGTGGTCTTCCCGACCCCACCTTTTTGGTTTGCTATGGAGATCACCATGGCGGTGAATAGGTTAACACAAAACTTTTGTGTTGTAAAAGAGTTAAAGTTCGTTGACTCTTAAGCATGTCTCTGATAAAAGACCTCTGAAGGGGATAAAAAGACTTGCTCTTTGCCTCCATACTCGCCTTTCTGCTTGGTATATACATCGAGGCAGTATTTGCCCCACCCCTTTTATTTCCTTTTTTATCTTTGGTGATCCTCATACCTGCCCTTTATTTCATGATGAAAAGGGAGGGCCTTTTCCCTTTATGTGGGATCTCCCTCCTCTGTCTATTTTTCTGCACCGGTATGGTAAGGATGGGTATCACAATGAAAGGCAACGATATACAGATAGATGGTTCAAAAGGTGTATATAGATGTATCGTTGTTCAGTCCTCCCCGAAAACAAAGATAGTCGAGATTGTAAGTCCCACGCCATATAAAAGGTTAAGGGTACTCTACAGGTCGGAGAAAGACTATAAAATCAACGATACGATAGAGATTACAGGGTCCCTCTCCCCAATCGGTGAGACGTTCAAAAACCCCTATACCCCCTCATGGAAATGGATGAAAAGAACTGAAGGGGTGTTCTATGAATTAAAAGGGGATGTGGTTGCCCTATACAAAGGGAAAAACTATGCCCATATGTGGCGTAATTTTTTGAAAAAAAGGATAGAGGGGTCAGGGGCAAAATCGCCTGAGATCATATCGGCCATTACGATCGGGGATACAACAGGCCTCAAGGAAGAGACGAGAAACCTCTTTTTAACCACAGGGACATCCCATATACTCTCCATATCGGGCTCCCATATAGGGATTATAACGGCCTTTTTCTTTTTTCTCTCAAAATGGCTGTGGGGAAGGTATTATATCTTCCGCTTAAATGGCAACGATAAAAGATACGCCTCTCTCACCACCATACTCTTCGCCTTCCTCTTCATGTTGACGGCAGGGGCCGATACCCCTGTTGTCAGGGCCACGATCATGGTCGTCATATTTATGCTTTCCATCTTTTTTGAAAGGGGCAAAAGCCTACTCAATACGATCGCCTTGAGCGGACTTGTTATACTCCTTCTATTCCCCCACTCCCTTTTTACCGCTAAATTCCAGCTTACCTTTGTAAGTGTCATCTCTATCACCATATTTGCCGAAAGGTTGTCCCCCTTCTTCAAGATAAAAAACCTGTTGGTAAAATGGGTGATTACGACCGCTGCCATAACACTTTTCGCCTTTCTCGGCACAATGCCCATAGTAATATATCACTTCTATGGCATAAACCCCTTCTCGATCATCCACAATCTCTTTGCCATCCCTCTTATCTGCATCATCGCCCTCCCCTTGGCCTTAATAGGAATAGTAGCCCCCTATGGCACTTATGTTTTGAAGATTGCAGGGGAGGTCATCGATATATCCCTTTGGCTACTTAAACACCTGAACTTTGGATACATATACCCAGTGATAAGACCTAACCTTACGGAGATCCTCCTCTATTTCGCTTTTCTCTTCTCCATCGTCTATATAAGGAGGCGCCCCGTTGCCATCCTCCTTTTTGGGTTAATCATACCCCTTTCAATTTTTCACTCCTATACGGTCTATAAAGATAGATACAACGATAACCTCTGCTTCCACTTCATCGATGTAGGCCCCGGAGAGGCAATGCTTGTTGAGGCACCATCGGGGGTAAGGCTCTTGATAGACGGGGGAGGCTTCTATAACCTCGACTATGATATCGGGAAGTCTGTCTTAACCCCTATTCTCTTATCTAAAAAGATCCTGACCATCGACTATCTCATAAATACCCATCCCCATATAGACCACATAGGGGGGCTCCCCTATATTGCGAGATACTTTAACGTAAAGAGATTCGCCGCCGGGGGGATATATACAGAAGATCAACGATTCATGGGGATTATAAGGGATGTCGAGGAAAGAGGGGGGAGGTTTCTCCTTTTAAATAGAGGGGATAAAATATACCTCGAGGGTAATACCACAATCGAGGTACTAAATCCTGTAAGAGGCATGTTCTATAGCAACCTGAATAATGCCTCCGTTGTCATGAAACTCACCTATAAAGGGGTGTCATTTCTCCTCCCCGGGGATATTGAAAAAGAGGTGGAAGAGATGCTCATCGATTCAAAGACACCGCTTAAGGCAAATATCCTCAAAATCCCCCATCACGGCAGCAGAAGCTCAAGTAGCCTCCCCTTTCTATTAAACGTAAGACCGGACCTTGCGGTATTGAGCACAGGAAAAGGAATAACAGGTCTTCCTTCCCGGGAGGTTATAGAAAGATACAGGGTACTCTCTATCCCCGTCTTAAGGACCGACAAGGATGGTTTTATAAGCATCTGTACCGATGGCAGGAAAATATATTACAAGACTTATATCGAGTAAGACCTATGCGCTCTCCGCCTCTTCTTCGTATACGATTATGGGTCTGTCCTTGTTTACAATCACATCCTCGTTTATCACACATTCCTTCACGTTTGATATGGAAGGGACCTCGTACATCACATCGAGCATTACCTTCTCCAGTATGGATCTTAAACCCCTCGCCCCTGTCTTCTTCTTCATCGCCTCTTTTGCGATAGCCCTTATCGCCCCTTCCGTAAAGGTGAGTTTCACGTTTTCGAGTTCAAAGAGTTTTCTATACTGCTTGATTATCGCATTTCTCGGCCTCTTCAATATCTCAACCAAGGCCTCTTCACTTAACTCGTCGAGGGTTGAGATAATGGGAAGTCTCCCTATAAATTCGGGAATAAGCCCGTACTTGAGGAGGTCTTCAGGCTGGATCTCCTTTATTAACTCCGAGTATCTCTTGTCTCTACCACCCTCTACATCGACACCAAAGCCTATCCCTCTTCTCCCTATCCTGTTCGCTATTATAGAGTCTATACCGTTGAATGCCCCTCCGCAGATGAAGAGGATGTTTGTGGTGTCCACCTTTATGTACTCCTGCTGGGGGTGTTTTCTCCCTCCCTTGGGAGGTATGTTCGCTATTGTACCCTCTATGATCTTCAGAAGCGCCTGCTGGACACCCTCTCCTGATACATCCCTTGTGATAGAAGGGCTCTCCGTCTTCCTCGAGATCTTGTCTATCTCATCGATATAGACTATACCTTTTTCGGCCTTCTCCACATTATAGTCTGCCGCCTGGAGCAGATAGAGGATGATATTTTCTACGTCCTCCCCTACATAACCTGCCTCCGTAAGGGTTGTGGCATCCGCTATAGTAAACGGAACGTGGAGGATTTTCGCAAGGGTCTGGGCAAGAAGGGTCTTCCCTGAGCCTGTAGGGCCTATCAGGAGGATGTTGCTCTTCTGTATCTCGACATCATCGAAGGTGGTCTTTGCCTCTATCCTTTTGTAATGGTTATACACGGCCACGGAGAGCGTCTTTTTTGCCTGTTCCTGGCCTATCACGTATTCATCGAGGAGTTTTTTAATTTCATTTGGTTTGGGTATCGATGTCTTGATGTAGTCAAACCTTTCCTTTTTTACCTCTTCCTGGATAATCTCGTTACAGAGGCCTATGCATTCATCGCATATATATACCATTGGCCCTGCTATCAGTTTCTTCACCTCATCCTGGCTCTTTCCGCAAAAAGAGCAGTAAAGTTTCATCGCCCTTCCGTTACCTCTTTTAATCATGATTATTTCCTCTTCTCCACGATTTCATCTATGATACCATACTCCTTGGCCTGCTCTGCATTCATAAAAAAGTCTCTCTCCGTATCCTGGGCGATCTTTTCTATGGGCTGCTGGGTATGTTTCACGAAGATCTTGTTTATCTCATCCCTTATTCTCAATATCTCCTTTGCCTGGATGTTTATATCGGTGGCCTGACCCTGAACACCCCCTAAGGGTTGATGGATGAGTATTCTCGAATGGGGGAGGGCATATCTCTTCCCTCTTTCACCTCCGGCGAGTAAAACCGCCCCCATACTCGCCGCCTGCCCAATACACATAGTAATCACCGGAGGTTTAATGTACTGCATCGTGTCATAGATCGCAAGACCGCTTGTGATATAACCCCCCGGAGAATTTATGTACAGGTATATCTCCTTTGTGGGATCCTCCGATTCGAGAAATAGAAGCTGGGCGATGATGCTATTCGCCACATTATCGTCTATCGCTGTCCCGAGAAAGACTATCCTCTCCTTGAGGAGCTTGGAGTATATGTCGTAAGCCCTTTCCCCCCTGCCGTCCCTCTCAATGACTATGGGTACAAGGTTCATGTCTTCTCCTTAATTATGGCATGTTCCTTCAAGAATGCCATCGTCTTTTCCTGGAGTATACCATTTTTTAAATATTCCAACATGTTATTCTTTTCATAAAAATCGATCAGTTCATCGAAGGACCTGTTAAATTCCATGGCCGTCTTCTTTATCCTTTCTTCCACATCGCCATCTTCCACCTTTATACCTTCGGTCTGTGCGATTTTCGAAAGGAGAATCTCCGCCTTTAGCTTCTCTTCCCCTATTTTTTCAAAATCCTTTCTGTAATTATCCTCAAGCTTCTTCCTTTCCTCCGAAGTAAACCGCTCCGTATCGTACCTCGATAGGGCATCCTCCACCATTCTGTCTATCCGTCGCTTCAAAGTCCTTTCAGGGACAGGGATCTCTGCGTTAGAGAGTATTTTGTTTATAATCTTCTCGGAGATCGCCCTCTCCCTTTCCTTCTCCTTTTCTTTTCTGATCTCCTCCCTTATGCCCTCCATTAAACGCTCGACGTTTTCAAAGTTCAAATCTTTTGCAAAATCATCGTCCACCTCGGGAAGCCTCTTCTCCTTTATATCCTTCAGCCTCACCTTAAACAGGATGGATTTGCCCCCATACGCCTTATCCGGGTAATCTTGGGGGAAATCTATGGTAATATCCTTCTCCTCCCCGACCTTCATCCCGACAATGGACATCTCAAATTCGGGCATGATCCCCGACACACCGAGTTCAAGGGGGTATGAGTCATGGAAAACATCCTTTAATGGTTTCCCCTCTTCGTATCCCTGATAGCTTATAATCACAAGATCCCCGCTCTTTGCCCCTTCAGGGGAATCTTTCGATATAATCTCCGCATGCATCTGCCTCAACGACATAAGCCTGTTGTCTACTTCTTCATCGGTGACAACAACCTGCTCCGTCTCTACCTCTATACCCTTATATTCGGGAAGAGAGATATCGGGGATAACCTCGCATTCGAGGGAATACCCAAAACGGTTATCATCGTCTATGAAATCGACGTAAGGTTCTACGAGGGGTTCTATCTTTGCCTCAGATAAGGCATCTCCCATATAGGTCTCAATAAGCCTTTTTCTCAACTCTTCATCTATATAATCCCTGTAATATAGATTGAGAATATCCCTCGGTATCTTCCCTGGCCTAAAGCCCTTTAGCCTTACCCTCCTGTTCAATTCATCGTACACATGGCTTCTCTCTTTTGCAATCTCATCATCGGAAAAGAGGACATCCACTTTTTTTCTTATCCTGTCGATCTCCGTCACTTCTACCTTCATCAAGTTCCTCCGTATTCAGTTGCCTTATTATAAACATAACCTCGCAAATTATCAAGATGTAAGGCGATTGATATAAAGTGGAGTACCTGTATCAAAGGACCATCGTCTTATTAATCTCTTGACTTTTGGGGCCGGGCAGAGAATAATTAAAGGGTTATTCGTTTGTACCTTTTACGCAAATTGATTCTTAAGAAGGACAATACATTTTGGGGGATACCTTATGGAAGAAGGGGCAAGACAGTGTGTGGAAGATGCGGATGAGATAAATCTACTCGACCTTGTAAAGGTAATCTGGAGACATCGGTGGTTTATCATATGGATCGTGGTGATCGCTGTTGTGGCCACCGCCATCGTCTCCCTGATCATGACCCCCATATACGAGGCAAAGGCGGTAATCATCCCCTCGGGGGTTGTATCAAAAGATACCGGCGCTGCGAGTTTATTTGCCTCACAGTTCGGGATAGCACCCCCTACAACTCATCTCTCTGCCGAGATAGTAAATACCTTAAAAAGTAATACCTTAAAGGAGAAGATCATAAAAAAATATAACCTTTTGCCAATTCTGATAGAAAAGCCATCCCCAGAGGATAAGGACGAAAATAAGCTCATGTGGAAGGGGATTAGGAGGCTCGAGAAGATAACGAAGATAAATTTTATTCAGAAGGACAATATAGTTGAAATCACCGTTCAGTTTAAAGACCC
>JAOAGQ010000074.1 GCA_026415675.1 Syntrophorhabdaceae bacterium | reverse complement strand
AGATGTGTATAAGAGACAGAGTATATATAGAGTACACCTGCGATGCCTGCAAAAAAGCCCCCTGTCACAAAGGCCACATACTGATAAAACCATGTATTATATCCCAGAGACCTTGCCCTTATCTCGTTCTCCCTTATACCCTGAAGGGCATATCCGAAGGGTGATTTTAAAAATCTATTGAGAACAAAGGACGCAATGCATACAACGACCATGGTGAGGTAGCAGTAGCTTTCCGCTTCAAAGGTATAACCTAAAATCTCAGGGAAGGATACCCCTGCCAGCCCGTCGCTCCCACCGGTTAATTTCCCTAGGGGACCTATACTCGTATGGACCACGCCATAGACAAGCTGTCCCATTGCAAGGGTGATTAGTAGAAAGTAGACCCCCGAAACCCTCAGGGCCACAAGGCCGAAAAACGCAGAAGTAAGGGTGGACATCAAGACGCCTGCTGTGGCATTTACCCAGAAATTGGTTATGTTAAAGTGCTTGTATAGAACAGCAACGGTATAGGCGGCAAGCCCGAAAAAAGCGGCATGGCCAAAGGCCGGAAGTCCCGTAAATCCCACAAGGAGGTCAAGGCTCATAACAAGGAGACCGAAGATCAAAATCTTTGTTAAAAGGCTCACCAGAGAAAGGTCTGCATAGAGGGGCAAAGGAATGATGATGGCCCCTACTATAAGGAAAGGAAGGTATTTCAGAAAAAACTTAATTTTTCCGTCTTGATCTTCCATATAACCCCTGATTCAAAAACCTTCATTTTTTCCTGCACAAAGCGGTATTATATCTTTCTACCCAGAAGGCCCGAGGGCCTCACCAAAAGTACGCATATCAGAACGAGGTACATGGTGTACTGGGAGATGGCAGGGATATAAACCCTGCTGAAAGTATCGATTATACCTATCAACAGCGCCCCGACAAGAGACCCCTGGACAGAGCCAACCCCACCGACTATAACAACCGCTATAGCGACGAGAAGCATATCCATTCCGTCACTGAAATTTACACTTCCGAAGAGTTGTACCCCGATTACGCAGCTTGCCCCGGCTAAGGCAGAGCCAAAGAAAAAAGCACCTATATTGATGGGGGCAAGGTTTATCCCGAGCCCTCCGACCATCTCCGCATTATCCATCCCCGCCCTTATGATAGCCCCTATTTTTGTCTTCTCCTGAAGCCACCACAGGACAGCGCCTGTACATGCGCCGATACCCAAAATAGCGAAACGATGGAAGGGGAAGGAGGTCCCTGCAATATTTATAGAACCGGTGAAATAGGAAGGTACAAACGCTGCCCTTGGATGGGGGCCACAGATCCATAGCATAAGATTCGTTATGATGTAGACAAAACCGAAGGTAACAAGAACCTGCGGGAGCTCCTGCTTGTACAGAAATTGTAAAAAACCCCGTTCTATCATCAATCCGACTACACCGCTTGCAAAGGCCCCTGCGAGTATAGCAAGGACAAAACTGTCTGTAACCTTTGCAACGGCAAGGCCGGCAAAGCCACCCAGGATAAAGATCACGCCGTGGGAAAGGTTGACTATTCCCATGAGACCCAAGGTGAGGGAGAGGCCCGACGCAACGAGAAAAAGGACCATACCATAGGTGATACCATTTAGAATAGTGGCGATGAATATGGCCATCTCAAACCCTTCAAGGAGGCATGCCCATAAAGGTCTCTCCCGGGACTCAACCTGCTATTTCACTAAGCTTTGAACGAGTTTGTTACCCACCTTGCTCGTCTTTATCGTGTATTTACCGATCACCTCGGTCTTATACATGTTGTCCGCTTTTATGACCTTGTGTATCAGATATGTGTTGATCCCGACCCTGTTATCACCAAAACGGATGGGTCCCATAAACCCTTCCACATCCGTTGCATCAAGGGCTTTTGCAAGTTCTGTATTTCTTGTGTTGCCCTTCGTCTTTTTCAAGGCCTCAATGACCACCTGCATTGCAATATAGACCCCTCCGGCATTCCCCGCCGGTAATTCCCCCCATCTTTTCTGGTATGCCTCCACAAACCTTCTGTTCTTCGGTGTGTCAATGGTCCAGACATAGGCATCGGGGGCAATCATACCTATTCCTGCATCACCAATCTCGGCAATCTGTTTTGGGTGGGCAGGAAACTGACACTGGGGGAATATAACGGGCATCTTCACCTTGAATTCCTTTATCTGTTTGACCCCTACCGTTGCAGTAACCCCTGCAAACCAGGGAACGAGCACATCCGCCTCTTTCAGGGCCGTGATATAAGGGGCTATGTCCTTTGTTCCCATCGGTATCCACTGCTGCTGTATCACCTTACCGCCCCTTTCGGTAAAGGCGGTGACGAATCCTCCGGTGAACGTATGGCCTGCCACGTAATCGATGGCCATTGTCGTTGCCGTTTTATATCCAAGGGATGCGGCGTATACCCCTGCTGCATAGGATGGGGCTTCGTTTGTACCGAAAGGCATCCAGGTCCAGGTGGCTTTGGCCTGGGCCTCGTTGGGCATATTGTACCAAGGCCCAACCTGAGGGGTCCGGGTTCTTGCATAATAATCGGCGGTTGCCGCAGATGAACCGGCATGTATCGTCCCCACCACCAAACAGACCTTGTCCTTCTCCACGAGCTTTCGTGCCCTATCGAGGGCAATGGCAGGGTCACTTGCCTCATCCTCTATGATCAACTTTACCGGTATCCCTGCGATTTTATAATCGATTTCCTCCATGGCGAGAATGGCTGCCTGTTTCATAGGTATACCGTTTATACTCAACATCCCGGTGAGATCCGTCATAAATCCGATTCTGATCTCTTTCTCCGCGCATCTAACATCTAACGGCATAAAAAGCGATAGAACGGTTACGGACAAAAAAAGATAAAAGACTATCCTTTTCATAATAAAACCCCCTTATTTTTTGTCAAAAAAACTCTGTCAAAGAACCATATAAGTTGCAATATACAACTAATCAGTTGTCTTATACAGGTTATGTTTCGCTATGTCAAGCATTTTTTTCTTATTCAAGCAAGGGCTCCGCCATCTACAACGAGAGTTTGACCTGTCACATAAGAGGATAGATTGTTCGTTGCAAGGTACAGGGCAGCGCCTATCAGGTCAGATGGTTCTCCTATCCTGCCAAGGGGAACCGAGGCCTCGTACTGTCTCAAAAAGTCCCTGTCAGTCCATGAGGGTTTACTGAAATCTGTCCTTATGAGGCCAGGGGCAATCGCATTTACCCTTATATTATATCTCCCCAGCTCCTGGGCGAGGGCCCTTGTAAGCATTACAACCCCTGCCTTGGCGATAGAATATCCTCCCATACCTTGAGTGACCTTGAATGCAAACTGGGTTGCTATATTTATTATCGAACCACCCCCTTTTTTCACCATTTCTCTTCCTACTGCCTGCGCGCACAGGAAGTAGCCTTTTAAGTCTACATCCATGAGCGTATCCCAGACATCCTCAGGCATGTCGAGAAGGGTTGATCTGATCAATATACCTGCATTGTTGAGGAGTATATCGATACGACCGAACCTCTCCATTACCTCCCTTACCATATTTTCCACATCCGCCTTAACACTCGTATCCACCCTAATGGCCATTGATTGACGGCCAAGTTTTATAATTTCATTTGAAACATTGGCGAGTTCCCCATCTTCGGTTATTTTGTCGGCTACTATAACATCGGCCCCTGCCTCTGCAAAGGCTATTGCAATGGCCCTTCCAATACCCCTCCTGCCCCCTGTTACGATAGCTATCTCCCCCGAAAGGGAAAAAATAGGTACCCCCATATTCTTCTCCTATCCTTTTTTTGTTAATTCAAAGCCTTATATGCTGTCCACAGCTAACAGGAAGAATCTGACCTGTAATGCCCGATGAAAGATCCGATGCAAGAAAGACTACCGCCTCTGCAACCTCCCATTCCTCGGGAAGTCTTTTTAAAGAACAACTTGCGGCAAGGGCCTCCATAATCTCCTCGAAGGGTTTCCCTGTGGCCTTTGCCTTTGCCCTCATGGCATCGAAGAGATGACCTCCATTTACAGGACCTGGGCTTACCCCATTCACCCTTATGTTATATTCACCGACTTCAATGGATAGCGTCTCTGTGAGGCCTATCAACCCCATCTTCGAAGCACAATAGGCGCTTCTCATGGGGAAACCGGATCTGCCGTCCCCTGATCTCCCCCCTTCAGAGACGATGTTGATTATCACACCCCTTCTTTTGGGAACCATGTATTTAAGTACCTCCCGGGCGCACAACATGGCCCCTGTGAGATCAACTGCTATCGTTTCATTCCACTTATCGAGGGCCATATCCATAACCTTTAAGGTTGGTCCTGTGATACCACTATTATTTACAAGGATGTCTATCTTACCGAACTTCTCCGCCACATGGGCCACCATGTCTATTACCTGGTTTTCATCGGTGACATCCGTCTTGACATAGATAGCCTTCCCCTTTTTCTTCCCTATCTCTTCCCATGTCTCCTCAAGGGATGAGACTGTTCTCCCTGCAAGTGCCACCTTTGCCCCCTCCCTGGAGAGGGCAAAGGCTATTGCCCTGCCTATACCCCTTCCACCTCCTGTCACAATGGCCACTCTATCCTTCAAAAGCTTCATGAACCCTCCTTATACCCTTCTTAACTATCCCATTCTGTTACAGGCACGATGAGGCCCCCTACGGGGAAAACGGCGAGATTGGCCTCGGGGTATACCTTTTTTAACCTCTCGATGCCTTCTTCTATAGAGGAGGCGTATTCGAGGCCCATGGTCTTTGCCTCCTCTTCCCTAATAAAATCAGATACGATGATCGTTCTTATTTTAGGGCGTAAAAACACTGTGGACATGGCCATATTAAAATCTATAGATTTGTCGGGGAGAAAGGCGCTTCCTTCGGAGAGTTTCTCTTTTACGTAGACATCCGCCATATTTCCCGATTTTTCCTTCACGTAGTTAAAGGAATCGATAAACTCCTTTGACATAGGTCCTACCAGAGGGGCATAAAGGAGGATGGCCCCAGAATCATAAGTAATCATATCCGGGGCGCTTAAGCCTTTGAACAACTGATGGCCGTGGGTATGGGGGTATGTTGATGTGATTGTGATGTCGACTTTTTCTTCGAATTTACACCCGAGTATCTCAACGCAGGCCAAGACCGATTTGTGAAAAGCCTCCTCCATACTGCCACTTATGATTTTTATAGGCACCCCCTTCTGGTCATAAAGACAATTTACAGAGAAGTTAAGACCGATGGACTTTACCGTCTTCATTAAATCTTCGTGGAATGGGTTTCCCTTTATGACTCCGAGCTTTGATCTAGGGTGGGTTACATGTTTCATGTGGTGGTCTCTTATAAAATCGAAGTCACAGACTCCAGGCATGATGATCTTTGGCCCCCCGCCGTATCCTGCCATAGGGTGGGGTAGAATAGAACTGATACCTATTTTTAGATCCGCCATTGCCACATGGGGGTTTACCTTAACAATCCTCAAATCATCGGGTATTGAAAAGGGTACAAGATCATCCTGCCAGGCATTATGTTGAATTACCCTGTATGACTCCATGATACCGTCACCCAGCTTTCCTTCGAGGGCCTCCTTCTTCATGGGCTCGTGTGTGCCGAGGGCGACAACGATCACGACCTCATCCTTTGGGAATCTCTCCTCCTCGATTATGGAGAGAAGAGGTTTTAGTATCTCCTTTACCGGGGTTGGTCTTGTACCATCGTCGACAACAATGGCAATCTTTTTTGCCTTTGAGACCATCTCTTTCAGAGGTGGGGTGCCAACGGGGTTTAAAAAGGAGAAAAATGCCATTTCGCTTACAGATTGAGGGAGGGCCCTTTCTTCTGTCTTCACGGTTATAAGAGTCTTCCAGCCTTCGGGAAGTTCGAATTTTTCATAGTTTCCATGCCCTTTATATAAGTAATGAATATCTCCCATAAGCACCTCGCTCTTAATTTTTTAACTGCGAGCCCTATTTTACCACACTTCAAACAGGGGATTTTATTTTTTCTCCTCCTTTTCCTTCTTAAGACTTGCCCTTAAAGTATCTGTAGCTTCCATGTCTACCTCGAATGTTACCGGGTCAAGGACAACACCATAGACATTTCGAGCGGTTTCGAGGGAGATATATTCGTTCATAGCGTCCATCCTCACCTTGTCTACCTCTCTCTCCAGAGGGTCTCCAACGCCGCCACCACCTCCGGAATACGTAATAAGGATATCCCCCGGTTCGATATAGGTGAGGTCGAATGTCCTGAAACGCCTTCTTACCCCGTTATGCTCTATTTCGAGTCTCGTCTTTGTTCCCCCTGTGCCACCGAGGAGTCCCACTGAGTTGAACCTCTCCCCGTCCGCATTTCCGGACATGATGAGACAGTCGAGGGGTTGCCATACGTCTCTATTGTAGACGTTTTTTGCCTCCACATGGGTGCCGAGACCACCTCTCCATCTCCCGTGACCGCAGGAATCCGTTAAGAATTCGTATTTTGACCACACGTAAGGGATCATCCATTCTTCAACCTCGATCGGTGCCCTAATCATGGCCCCTCCGAGGGGACTGGAGCCATTACCATCCACGGCATCGAATCCCCAGGCAGCACCGCTTGAGGGGACAGCATGGAAACAGTGGGCGGTATACTCCATGATGGAACCTGTCCTCGGGTCTATCTTATCCCTTCTTTTTCCGCAGTATAGGGGGTTTACATGTCTGCCCCATGTGGCAGGCGCCTCTTTTGGGTCGACCTGGGCCATCGCGATCATAACACATTCGGTAATCTCAAGGCCGAGGGTGACCGCCTGGGAGGCGGCGGTGGCGGGATAGACAGGACTTAAGCACGTCCCTTCCTTTGTTATTACCTCCATACAGTCGAAAAACCCCTTGTTTCTCGGTAAGCCCGGGGGTAGGCACCAGAGAAAACCGCTTGTGACAGAAGACCACACCTGACCTAAGGGGACATTTATAAAATCCGCCTGGGGGTCACTCTCTGAAAAGTCGAATATCACCTTCCCCTCTTTTGGTTTCACCGTCATGGCAAGCCTCACCCAGACAGGTCTGTCCGTTGTTCCATCCCAGTCCGCCGCCCTTTCCGCATAGTACGTCCCTTCAGGCCATTTTGAAATCACCTGTTTTACCGCATCCCTTGCCCTGTCGATCAGCTCATCAAGGGCGGCCATAACCGTATCCTTGCCGTATTCATCGAGAAGGCTTGTAATCCTCTTCTCTATCTGCTTCATAGAGCCATAGACGAGCATGTTGTCCGCCCTCACCATGTTCGAACCCCTTAAGTTTCTGAGGATCACCGAATATGTACTCTCGTTCACCTTACCTTTTTCTATAATCTTCACAGGGGGCAACATGAGGCCTTCGCCATGACAGTCGTAACTTCTTGGAAAATAACACCCAGGATAGGCCCCACCGCTATCATACTGGTGTGTTCGGGCGAAATGGTAAAATACGAGCTCTCCTTTATAAAAGATGGGTCTTAAAAAGGACCAATCGGCGAGGTGACCGAACCTAACTATGAAGGTATCATTGCCGATGATGAAATCATCCTCGTATATATTCTCCCTTCCAATCCAGTCGAGCATACCTTTTAGAGAAACCTCGCTTCCTCCTGTATGAACGGGCATGAAATTTCCGATCGCAAGCACCCTTTCCGCTTTATCGAATAGGACAGTTCCAAGATCTCGGATATGGGCTGTGGGGACGGAAAAGGCCTGTCTGAACATACGGGCCCCGAGTTCGAGATTAAGTGCATTTATCCTCGCCTCAACTATTGCCAATGTTAAGGGGTCTATGGTCTTACGTTCTGGTGTCATTGTATGCCTCCTTAATTTTAAAGTGTTACCAAATAGTTCTCGTACGCATCTACAGTTGCTTCGCATCCAGGAGGGATAACGACAGTAGTCTTCTTCTCCTCTATAATCGCAGGCCCCTTTATCACATTGCCGTATTTCAGCCTATCCCCGTCATAGCAGGGGGTATCGAAAAAACCACCCTTTTCTTTCCAGTAGACCTGCCTTGTCCTTTTTATGGCGTCTGAAGGGTCACTCCCGTTATGGGGTTTTTTTGGTAGCGTAAAAGGAGGCCTTCTGCCTATTACCCTTAACTTTAATAAAGCAATGGTGACAGGGAGTCTTTTATCCGCATGGCCGTACAATTCCTTGTGTCTTTCATGGAATGCGGTAACGAGTTCCTTTAATGTATCTACCGTAAAGGGTGCTCTGAGGGGTGTTTCCGGGAGGAATACATTTATATCCCTTAGCTGTCCGTAATACCTCATCTCAGCCCCCCTCACCATGACCATATCCTCTTCTTTTATACCCTGTCTCGCAAAGATACCTACCGCCTCCCTCTCCATCTCATCGTAGAGGGCCTTTACCGCTTCTACTTTTGCTTCGTCATCCCTCTTTCCGAGGAAACGGTTTAGAACATAACCGTAGTCGGCAACGAAACCCCCGAGGGCAGAAAATACCGCAGAATGTTTAGGTATATACACCTTCTTCATGCCTATTCTTTTTGCTACAGCCACCGCATGGACAGGACCTGCCCCTCCCCCGACAACGAGAACAAAATCCCGGGGGTCGTAACCCTTTTCAACTATGCTGACGAATACCTTCTCCCCCATCACAGCCTCCTCGAGAGAGGCTATGGTGTATGCGGCCTGAATTATATCCATTCCTGATGGTTTTGCGATCTTTTCATAGATGGCCTTCTCTGCCAATTCTTTATTTAGGGTGATTGTTCCTCCTAAGAAATAGTCGGTGGGGATATAACCCAAAACTACATCGGCATCTGTAACGGCCGGTTCCTCACCCCCTTTTCCATAACATGCAGGACCGGGGTCAGCCCCTGCGCTCTGGGGTCCTACCCGAAGCACACCGGTTCTATCTATCCAACCTATAGAGCCCCCTCCAGCGCCTATACTTACAATATCCATACTCTCAATGGCGTTTTTCTGATCCCCTATTACCATCTCGCTCGTTGTAGCTATGGTACGGTTCTGTAAGACACCGATATCGAGGCTTGTACCGCCCATGTCGTATGTAACAACATGATCAAAATCACACAGTTCAGCAAGGAATTTTCCGAGGAGTGCCCCTGTGGCAAGGCCAGACCCTATAACAGTTCCTGGATTCTCAAGGGCAAGGTCTGCCGTTGTTACATCCCCGAGACCTGTGCTGAAAAGAAGGGTCCCCCTAAAACCACCTTCGCTTAAAAGGGATTTCAGATTTTCAACGAAACGGGTTAACAATGGTTTAACGTATGCGGCGTATGTAGCGGTACTCGTTCTGTCGTACTCTATCCAGCGACGGAGGATCCTCGATGAGACGACCACATTGGGATACTCCTCTTTTACTATCTCCGCAGCCTGCTCCTCGTGTATTGGATTCACATATGAGTGGAGAAAACATATAACGGGAACCTCAACTCCCTGTTCTTTCGCCTTTTTCACCGCATTTCTTACATCTGCCTCATTTAACGGGGTGAGAACAGTTCCATCGTATAAGATACGCTCTTCCACACCGAAGCGGAGATAACGGGGTATCAATACCCTCGGAGGATTGACTTTCAGGTTGTATATATCCGTTTTTGGAATTGTACGACCCAGTTCAAAGACATCCCTGAAACCTTTTGTGTGGATGAGACAGCATTTTGCCCCTTTGCCTTCGAGGATGCAGTTTGTAGGGAGGGTCGTCCCTATTGTGACCGTCGATGTCTCATTGAGCAATTCGGAAAGGGACATGCCTTTTTCCCTTGCGAGAAGTTCGATGCAGTTTATGATGCTTTTTGCCGGATCTGCCGGAATGGTCTCCGCTTTTGCCACCTCTATGTTTTGTTTGCCATCCTTTAACACCCCATCCGTAAAAGTCCCCCCTGTGTCTATCATTATTTCAAACATCTCTCCCTCCTCAAGTCTTTTGAAATAGGTTTTGAAAAGCTAATAAAAACAACATGATAATACCAAACAAGTTGATTTTAACAACTAATTAGTTGTTATATACAACCAAATATATTTTTTGTCAAGTCTTTTTTGCAGGACTTAAGGAGACAGGGGATATGCCCTTGTCTCCCTTAATCGATGGATTTTCTGTGAAAAAAGGGTTCTTCTATATCAGGCGATTCAAATTTTTTATATACTTTTTCAGGTCTATGGAGGCCATGACATCCTCGGGTACGCTTACCACAGGGGGCATGTCTTTCCTGAAGGGCTTTGCCGTGGCATCGATTCCCACCTTTGTTACAACCCCTTCGGCAGGTGCGGAGAGGTCAAGGTCCGTACCGAGTACCCCGGGGAGTATCATGATATCTCTATCGGCCTGTACCCTTGTCGCCAATGCCCACGCCATTTGTCTACCGTCCTCTATGTCGATATCCGTATCGAAACAGACGACGTATTTAAGGTAAATATCGTTGGCAAAGGCGGCGAGGATCGCCTGTTTTGGCTGGGCCACATGTTTTTTGTCGAGCTGGATAAAACCATAAAACCAGCCGGTGGCAGCTATAAAGCGGAATTTTTTTACATCAGGGACGAGTTCCTTTATCTTTCTATTCATGAATGCGTGCTGGGGTATACGACCGAGGAGCATCCCACCCCTTGTAGGCCATGCCCCCATATCGTGGACTATGGCTTTTTTTCTATATGTGATAGCCTTTATACGAACAGGATGGCGCTCAGCAACCTGATGGTATCTCGTAAAATCGCACCAGGGTCCTTCAAGCTCCCTTGTGTGGGGTGGTATCTCCCCTTCGATCACAATCTCCGCATGGGCAGGGACGAGAACATCTATCGTCTCACACCGTACGAGTTCAAGGGGTTCACCGATTAAGCTCCCCGCTATATCGAATTCTGAAGGAGGGTGGGAGACCCTGCTCTGGGATGCAAGGGCCCATGCGGGGTGTAGACCTAAAACAAAGGCGATTTCAAGGGGTTTGTTCTCCTCCATCGCATGGTTGTATATGTTCCAGAAATGTCTACCCGGGGTTATATGGGTTACACCGAGTCGGGGTTCCTTTACCATAAACCTGTAGTGTGCGCAGTGGGGTTTCCCTATGTTTTTGTCCATCACCACACCTATCGCACGGGTAAGGTAAGGGGCCTCTCCTGTGTGGTGGGTGAGGAAGGGGAAGTCAAACATATTTGCCTTTTTTCCCGTCTTTATTACCTCTTTGCAGGATGCATCCTTCCTATCTATCTCTTTTGCGGGGAATCTATTTAACCTTATCGCCTCCTCCTCCCTCTCCGCATAGAAATCCTCTATCTTTTCCGGAGGGCAGTTCAAGGCAAGGCCGAATTTTGTTGCCGTTGTCTCCGTGTTACAGACAACGGGAAAGGGGTAACCTTTTACATTCTCGAAGAAGACAAGAGGACTTTTTCCCATCAAATCCAGTTTCTTAATGATGGCAGAGATCTCGTACTTCGGGTCCACCTCCTTTGTGACTCTTACAAACTCCCTCGGTAGTTTCTCCTCTACCTCAGATATGAACGCCCTTAAATCCTTCATCTCTTATCCTCCTTTTACCGATAATTTATCACACAACCTCAGGGATCGTATTACCCCCCGATGGGAATATGGCCACATCCGCTGTTTTCATTTTTGCATAGGCCATCTCGATTGCGACCTCTATGTTAGGGGCATAGGTAAAACCCATCATCTCCACCTGTTTCTTGCTCAACCCTTCTGTTACGTGGATTACATCAAACCTTTCCCCAAGTCTCTTAAAAAGCACTATCTGCATTATATAGGAGATCCCGAAAGATTTTAAGTGTTCCGGTATATGGCCACCGAAGAGCCTCTTGTGGACCTCATTTGAGGTCTCCTTCTTTGCCATCTCCTCTATCAATGGGAGTATGGGGCCTGCCTGTTTTTGAGAGGCGACCCAGATGATCGTCCCCTTGAAACGGGTTGAGTAACTCGCCATGATCAGGGCTTTTGTGACCTGAACCCCTATCTCAAGGGGGGAGGCCGATGTAATGGTGATATCCGCCAGTCTCGGGAGTTTTACCAGATAGAGCCGTGATGCGTATCGTGAGGCTTCCCTGTGGGCATAAACGGGACTTCCCGCAAAGGCCCCAACCACCTCCCTTTTCTCATTCATAACAAAATCGAGTTTAAAGGCGAGTCGGGCGAGTCTGGCAGCATCAACTATATCTTCATAGAAGTGATTACCCTCCAGGACATTAACCCTTGTGTCTTTATGCCTGATCCAAGTAAAATGGTGGCTGGCAACTGAACGGTAAGAGGAGACCCCGGGCATGATGATCTTGCAGCCCCCACCAAACCCTGCGCTCGGATGGGGCATGCACTCCCCGACCCCTATAACGAGATCAGAAGATACCACATGGGGATTGATCTCAACCAAAGTACCCCAGTGGGTTCTACCTATGATTATGTTTTCATCTGAATGGGGGTCATGGGAGAAGATCCTACCTTTGAGACGTCTTGTGGCCTCTTCACCTATTTTCTTTTCCATCTGCTCGATGGTATGGATGGGATGGGTTCCTAAGGCACATACAGCCTTTATCTTCTCATCGGGTATACCTGCCTTATTCAATCTGTTTAAGATAGAGGGAACGGCAAGGTGGGCCGGGGTTGGTCTTTGCATATCATCAAAGAGAATAACCACCTCCATACCGGGACGGGCCATCCTCTCTATAGGCGGAGAACCTATGGGATCGTCAAGGGCCTTCTCTATCTCACCTTTAGGGTTTTTAACCCCAGGAGGGGATGGTATATCCCTATTCGATATTACCCTCCAGGAGTCGGGGATGGAAAAATTAATCCTATTACCCTCGTAATTCAAATAATAGTCCCCTTCAAACATCCCGCTACCCCTTTTTCTTCTTTAATCCATGTACGACCTTTTCTGTGATGAGGCCACAGATTTCCTCTATAGTTGAAATATCTTCGGGTTTTAAATCATCCCAGTGAATGCCTGCGATGACCACCACCTTCCTGTTGAGCCTTGACGCAAGCTTCTCAGACATGGCCTTTACGATGATATCCTCCTTATGGCTTATAAACGTATAAACCGAGCTTGTGGCGGATACCTTTTTTGAATCCTTTAAGCTCTGCCTTGGCTGGGCGATACCTATAGCCCCTATATGGGCTATACCACCATACACCATCACGATGACATCCCTACCTAGGGACTTCACATCCGCCGTTATCTCAAAAACACCTTTTTTTTCCTTTAATTGTAATCCGGTGACAGATACGTGTTCCTGTGAATCTGAAGGGCTTCTCTTCATTGCTTTTTGGTTCCTCCAGGGGTCACCTTGATCTCCCGGGCGATTTCGATATCGGTTGCCCACTGGTTTCCCGATATGGTGATCGTGCCTTTGCCGGGGAGAGGGGCATTCTTCTGTATCGCCTCATAAAAGAGCTTTAAATCCACCTTCTGTTCTAAGTCGTTGGACTCTATCATGCCCGACCCTTTTATTACATTGCCCATGCTCTCTACTGAGATCTTCTGGATCTTTATGATGTTTCCCTCTATCACGCCTTCCACCACAATATCTTTGAAAGGTATGGTGATTCGTGGGCCGTTTTTTGTTGCAATCTCCTTGATCTCTCCATTTTTAAGTCTCAGGGAGAAATTTCCTGACTGTTTCTCGGTAAAGAGGGGGGGTATCTTATTCTTAAAAGACCCCTCAAGGGTACCGCTTATGGCCTTAAACCACGGTAGGCGCCCCTCGGGGTACTGGGACAGGTCTGCCTTTTTGATCTCCGTGTAGATGGTAGGGGTTGAATTCCTGATAAAGGGGATATTCTCTATATGGATTTTTACGTTTCCTCCGTAGGCCAAAGCCTCTGATTTTAGGTCTACCACACCTTTAAAAAGGGAAAGGGGGGCAAGGGATACACTAACCCCCTTCAGTTCGAATAAGGGTTTCCCCTGAAGCGCCTCATGGCCAAATATGATCCTTGACACACTCGCCCCTGGAAATCCCCACTTCACCCCGTCAATGGAGACGGCCATTTTACTGCCGCAGAGAAGACCCTGAAAGGTGACCCTTACAAATTTCTGATAGGGAAAAAAGTTATAAATGATAAGGGCAGAGATAACAAAAAACCAAATTACCATAGAGAAAATGAGGAGAAACTTCCTGTATCTATCCATCTATTACCCCGCTGTTATAATCGCAAACATATCGACAAAGTTCTGACCCCCCGCAGGCATATTCAACTGGAGCTTCTTTACGAACATCCGCTCTTTTTCCACATCTGTCACGAACTTTATCACCTCTCCAAGGGCGGCTCCGTTGACCTTGATCTCAAACACCGACTGGCCTTTTACCTTTTCCTCTTTTACAGCGGATGGTTTTAAAACGGCGAGTCTACCAGCGACAAATGCCTTTGCTGAGGCCTCTTCAAGAAAAGAGAGGGGTAGGGGTTTCTCCTCCCCGGGTTTGGCCACACTCTGTTCCATCACCCTTTTTTTAGAGAGGTACATGTTTTTGAGTAGAATCGTTCTATTTAAATCCCTCTGTTTTGCCTCTATCTTTTTTTCGATGTCGGCTGCCTCCTCTATTCTGAAATACGTGTAAAAGGATGAGAGTATAATGATAGCGACAAAAATCAGGATGTATGTCTTCTCCGGTACCTTATTTAAGAACTTGAAATACTTCATAACCTCCCTCTTATTCTGAATTTAACCTGTTTTCCAGCGGCAATATCGACACTCTGTATCTCAACGTCTTTTACATCTTTTATCTCCTCTATCGCAGAGCGCATCTTCTCGACCGAGGCAAAAGAGACGGTGGTCCCTGAAAAGGAAAATTCTTTATCATCACATATAAACTCCTGGATCTTTACATCTATCTGTTTGTCTATCTTTGCGCTAATCTCTGCAAGCATCTGAAGGGGGGGTGTGGCGATATTTACCCCAACACCACTTACATCCTTATCTAACGATTTTATCCTCTCTTCTATATATCTGTTTATGTCTTTTATGGGCGGAGCCTTTGGAAAGAGGGTTTTAAATATTTTACTCTGCTCATTGTTTAGGTAGTTGAGCACCCTGGTTTTTGAGTATACGTTTATACTGGACAGGATAAAACATAAAAGGGAAATGGCGGCAAAGATGGCGCTGTACGTGAATACCAATCGTGAGGAGAAGGATAGTTCCATTTTCTTCGAAGGGGAAAGGTTTATCTCCCCTCCTGGATTTAAAGAGAGCAGGGCAGAGCCCAGAAGAGGCCAGATGAATGGAGGATAAGCAGGGCTTTTTATGTACCTCTCCGGGGATGGGACGTTGATCCTTATGTTTAACCTCTCCTCAATCCCTTTTTTCTGGAAAAGCCCTTCCTCTTCACTGAAGGTCATATATATTAATGGATTTGTAAGCCCCTCATTCTTTAAGATCTCTTCTACCGTTTCGGCAATGGTATTTGAACCGGGGAGGAAATAGAACTGCCTTACACCATGAAGAACAGATGCCTTAAAAGAGATGATCGTGGCCACGTTACCGTCTATGTTTAAGAAAATAAAGTCTGTCTGGGGAAGGATTTTAAACCATCGGAGGGCATATAGGGAAGCAAGGGCATTTACCGTTATGCTTTTGAGATTCTTTATATCCGTAAAGGGGGTTAAGGTCTCTCTGTTTACAGAAAGGGACAGGACGCTCCCCTTGCCTATCTCCTGAAAATCGTTAACTGTATCCTCTATCTCAAAGGGGAGTAAAGAGGAGAGTTCGTTATTCAGAACCATCCTTATCTTTCTCCTCCCGCCGAAGGGGAACTTAAGATGGACGAGAAAGCCTGATGACGAGTTAAGGACAACCCCGGAGGTGTTTTTTTTGAGTACCTCCTTTACCTCATCGAACCCAATTTTTTCATCCAGTTGGACCATAGATATACGATGGCCCCTTATAGAAAAGTACGCTACATACCATTTGTTCTTATAGTTGATCGTAGAACATATTTCTTTACTCAAAACTCCCTCCATGAGAAGACAGAGACCGCCTTTCCCTGCCTCCTTATTACTGCCTCAACGTTCTTCACTATCTTCCCGACCTTGTATCTACTATGGACGGTGAAGTAGGTGGAGTTAACCTTTATGTACTGTTTTAATACTCCTGCCGTTGCTGCATCTATACCTAGGGTGTTCACAACATCATCCACCGTCTTGTATTCCCTATCTTCCCTGTACCTTATTATCTCCTCAACAAGACCGTCCCTCAACCTGTCCGATATATCGAAGAGCACCTCTTTCGGGGCCGTGTTAATATTGATCTTTCCATCCGTAGGCACAACGGTAATATAATATTTTAGGCCTTTATCTACAAGCAAATCTTTATCAAACCCTTTTATCATGAATAGCTCATCGATAGTATCGACGGGGCCATTCTTAGGGGTCATACCAAAGGCCTTATAGTATTCATTTTCCGCCCCGGCACTCCCCTTAACCTCACTATCCGCATCCATCCAGTCAATAAGCGCATCAACAACCTCCGGCTTGCCCCCGAGACGGGTAATAAGGAGTCTTAACCGTCCCTCTACGTAAGGGTCAACATCCACACCGTTCGGTCTTATAAGCTGGTTTATATTTATCTTTGAATCCTCATCCACAATCTTTACGTATAGCATCCCCTCTCCCACGGCGAGCTGGGGGAAATCCATCGCCCATATATCCTTTTTTGAATCATAGGCAGGATCATCCGCCCTCAATAGGCCCATAGCACCCTCCACGCCTGACCTTGCGAGACGTATAGCCTGGACGTTGTCCTTGAAGTTTATTGCCTGGAGCACATTAATCTGGGTCTTAGAATTAAAGACGAGTATCGCAGGGAAGAGGACGGCGATTACAATAAGGACTATCACGAGGATAAAACCGTCATCAGAGGAAGAGGCCTTCGATTTAAAGTGTTCCCGGTATCGTTTCATCGGTTGTAAACTCTTTTGTTTTTCCTTTTTCGTCCATCACGATTATCGTGATTCTCACCTGATTTGGTAGTCTCCCCTGGGTCCTCGAATCCCACTCCTCCAGCCATTCGGTACCGTTGTAAAAACTCACCTTAAAGGATTTTACTATCCTTGAGAGTTCAAAATTCTGTCCCCCCTCATCGGGATTGTCTTTTACCTCCTTCGATTCCCTCCTTACTAATATCTTCTTGTTGTCATCCGTCACATATATAAAATACCCCACCTCACTCATACCAAAGGGGTTGGAACCCATATAGGATGTGGTGACGAAATCTATCCTCGAATCGGGCTCCTTCTCCTCCTTATTGGGGATTTTCCCTATAAATCTGTGTTTTGGGTTCGGGGATATACCCCTTAAATCCTGCTTTATGAGTTCCATAAGCACCCTTCCAGTCTCCAGTGCCTCCTGTCCCTCTGTTGCACTATCGATCGAACGGTTAATGCTGAAAAAGGTGAAATACAGGGTTAGAAGGAGAAGAGAGGATATGGCGATGGATATTATGACCTCAAGGAGTGTAAAGCCTCTGTTTTTATGGAATTCTTTCTTTCTCAACAGGAGTTATTTTACTGTCTTTTCCAAGCAAAGTCAAAAGGCAGGTATAGTCCGAGACCATTCTAAATGGGGTCAGGTTTTGACATATTTTTCCAACACCCACGAACGATGAAAATATTTTAACGAGGGCGACCTTATAAATTTTGGCCACAGATAACATCGGATAAGGGCGGATAAAATTATTATAATTGTGTCCTCCAT
>JAOAGQ010000056.1 GCA_026415675.1 Syntrophorhabdaceae bacterium | reverse complement strand
GTTCATCGCCAACTTCATCTCATCGACCACATCATAGAAGGTACCTATTCTATCTATAAGTTTCAACTCCTTTGCCTTAACCCCGGTGAAGACCTTTCCATCGGCAAGGGTTCTCACCGTCTCTAAGGGTAACCGTCTCTCTACCGAAACGGTCTTCACGAACTGGCCGTGGATGGAATCGAGGATCTGCTGGAAGTATACCCTCTCCTCTTCCCTCATCTTTCTGAAGGGTGAACCTGCATCCTTGAACTGGCCCGATTTAAGGGCATTAGACTGCACACCGAGCTTTTTAAAGAGGTCTTCAACGACCATGTGTTCCATAATCACACCGATACTTCCGGTGATCGTGGCAGGCATTGCAAAGATCTTCTCCCCTGCCGTCGCTATATAGTAACCCCCCGAGGCACATACAGAACCCATCGAAACGTAAACCTTTTTCTTCTCCCTTAACTTCTTCACCTCGCTAAATATCTCCTGACTTGGACCTACGGAACCACCAGGGGAGTTTATCCGTAAAATCACCCCCCTTATACTCTCGTCTTCCTTGAATCTTACGATATCCTCCACAATATCCTTCGACTCCGTAATCACCCCGCTTATCTCCACCACCCCTATCTTCTCCCTGAACAGACCATCCTCCAAAAGGATAGAACCAAAAAACAAAAGGGCAATAAGAATGAGAACGGATAAAAGTATCATCCTCGCTTTTTTACTTGGCATATCTTCCATCTCCTTCTATATAAGAATCTTAAATCCCTTTATCTTCTCTTCAACACTATCTTTCCAAAGGGTCTCCTCTGGTATATCGTTGCCATTCTTACCTTTGTCAGCTCGAGCATACCGAGTATGGTGGCGACCTTTTCTCCGTGGTCATCAACCTCCTCCATGGACCAGACATAAACCCCTGAGTTATCGAGTATTTCCCTTAAGGTCTTTATCTTCTCCTCAAGGGTGGGTTTGATCTCCCTTATCACGATATATCTCTCTTCCCGACTCTTTATCAGGTCAAAAAAGATGGAGGAGAGTTCCAGCAGGTCGTAATCCTCTTCCTTATCGATAGACCTTACCTCCCTTACAAAATAGTCCCTCCCGAGCATGGGAAGGGAATTTATCCCCTCCACCATAGCCTTTATCTTTTCATATTCCATTATCCTCTCGATCAGTCTATCCCTCGGGTCCTCTTCCCCCTGACCGTCTGTATCCTCTGAGGGGAGAAGCATCTTTGACTTTATATAGATCAGAAAAGAGGCCATCTCTATAAAATCTTCCGCAATCCTGAGATTCATCTCTTTTACGAGTTCCACATACATGAGAAATCTCTCTGTAATGGTCGAGAGAGGTATATCCCAGATGCTCACCCTGTTCTTCTTTATGAGACTTATAAGGACAGATAGGGGTCCCTCATAACATTCAAGCCTCACCTCGAGGGTGGGTACCATGAGTTCTGCCATTTCTTAGTCTATTCTCCTCCCTTTAAGGCCTCTTTGACAAAATTAAACTCCTCCTCTTTTGTCTTTAAACCCATGTCGATTTTAGCATCTTTTAACTTCTCGAGGATATCCCTGTAAATGGGTCCTGCAGGAATACCCATATTTTTTAAATCCTTACCTGTGAGGAGGGGCTTATAATTCTCCGCATAGGTGATGTAGTTGGAGATCACCTTCTTTATCTCGTCGGACCTCGTCCTTGCCATGATGAAGAGTAACGCCTCCTGGGATAATCCCTCGAGATGCCTGTGGATAAGGCTCTTCTTCATCGTATAGAGTTCGAAGGCAAACTTGAGTACCGTCTCCTTCACCCTGCTGACATTATTGAGGAGCCTCCTTTTTATCGGTTCCGCCATCTCCATCATCCTGCAGAACTCCACCACATCCTCCTCTCTCATATTATCGAGAAGCCCCAAAAGATAGTACTCAAGTTTATCACACCTCTTTCCCTTGTATAAAAGTTCATACCACCTGTAGACCCCGTGCATCTGGATGAAAAGTTTTTCCTTCTCCTTTCCGAACAGGAGATTAGGGTATATGAACCTCATAAGGTCTAATTCCTGGAGTCTTTTCAGTACCTTTTCGGGGTTTTCCTCAAGGAGTATCAGGGAGAGTTCTGCCCAAATCCTCCTACCCCTGATCTTTGACAGAAAGCTCATCTTTACCGCATTTTTAATAAGGTTCATCGTATGCTTCCCTATGTGGAAACCGAACCTGTGTTCGAATCTTATCGCCCTGAATACCCTTGTAGGGTCCTCAACAAAGCTCAAACTATGCAATACCCTTATCGTCTTTTCCTTAATATCCTTCTGGGCCCCAAAAAAATCGAAAAGCTGGCCAAAGCTGTTCTGGTTCAGGGAAATAGCCATTGTATTTATCGTGAAATCCCTCCGGTGGAGGTCGAGTTTCAATGAACTGTGTTCAACCGTCGGCAGTGCGGCAGGGGCATTGTAATATTCGAGCCTTGCCGTTGCAATGTCCACTTTGAAACCATCGGGATATATGATCTTTGCCGTTGCAAACTCTCTATGCTGCTTTACCTTAACCTTAAACTCCTTTGCCATCTCTTCCGCAAAACGGATACCATCACCCTCTATCACTATGTCGATATCGTAATTCTCATTCCTCAAAAGGAGATCCCTCACGAAACCCCCGACAAGATATGAGTGGTACCCCATCCTTTCCGCAAGGGCCCCGATATCCATCAACCTTTTTATGGTCTCACTGTCGAGTCTTTCCTCCATCAATTTCTTTATATTCTTCCTCTTTTCATACATATCGTGGTACTCGACCTTACCCGTTACGGTCTTTCCAATCTCATCCTCGAGGACCCTCAAAAGGTCTGTCCTTGTTATCGCCCCGACGAGTTTTCCCTCTTTCACCACAGGTAAAAACCTCTGGTTGTTCCCGATGATGATCTCCTTCACCCTTTCTATGGAATCCTCAGGTTCTACGGTGGAAGATTCGGTGGACATATACTCTTTAACGGATAGATCCTCGAGTTTATGAAAGGCCGCTTTCTCCGCTATCTGCCTCGTGATCACCCCGATTACCTTTCCCTCCGATAATACCGGCAGGGCATTTATATTGTACTTCACAAGGGTATCCTTCGCCTCCCTGATGGATGATGTGGCATCGACGGATTTCACAGGAAAGAACATGATATCTTTCGCCTTCCAGAGGGGTTTAACATTATCCCTTAAGATTTTTAAGAGCCTTTCCTTTACCTCGATGATCGTCATATCCTTTACAGTGGCGGAAGCGGCCTCTTTGTGGCCTCCCCCTCCGAATAAGGAGAGGATATACCCCACATTTACCTCGGGCAATCTGCTTCTCCCGATGATGTATACCCTGTCCTCCATCCTGAACAGGGCGAAGAGGGCATTCAAATTTTCCATATCCCGGAATTTGTGGACTATAACGGCGAGGTCCCCCACATACCCCTCTGAACTACCCTCGGTAACCACAACCTCTATGCCGTTGATATTGTATATGGACGCATTGTTCATAAGATCATGGAGTAGAAATACCTGCTCCGATGTAAGCTCCTTGACGAGCATATCCGACACGATGTTGACATTTGCGCCCTTCGATAGGAGATAGGCCGCTGCCTCAAAATCATAGGTGGTCGTCGAGGCAAACTGAAAACTCCCGGTCTCCTCATAGATACCGAGCATCATAACCGTTGCTTCCTCAGGGGTAATGGGGATGTTACCCTCTTTTAACATAAGTACCATCATAGAGACGGTGGCCCCTATGGTTCTTATATACTCCACATCCCCTTTTATATCGTCGTCACTGGCAGGGTGGTGGTCAAAGATATAGACCTTTGCCTTCTTTGAATCCACAACCTTTGAAAATTCTCCTATCCTGCTCTTCTGTCTCGTATCTACAAGGATAAGGGTATCTATGGAGCCGTAATCGAGTTCCTTTGCCTTTACAAAATCGAACATATAGAGGGTGGAACGGATGAGAAACTCCCGTAAGGTCTTTTCCTGTGAACCGGGGAAGACGAGGGTTGCTTCTGGAAAGAGCTTTTTTGCCGCCACCATAGAGGATAGGGAATCGAAATCCGCATTGTTGTGGGTGGTGATCACTTTCATGAAAATAGGCCTAACAAAAAGTCTTATTCATGGCATCAGCCCCTGGGGTGATACTTTTTGTGCACTTCCTTTAAACGTTTCCTGTCGATGTGGGTGTATATCTGAGTAGTTGAGATATCTTCATGGCCGAGAAGTAGTTGTACGGATCTAAGATCCGCCCCCCCTTCGAGAAGGTGTGTTGCAAAGGTGTGGCGTATCGTATGGGGTGAGATATGCCCCCTCTCTATCTTTGCACCGTACTTTCTTATGATCTTCCAGACCGTCTGCCTTGTGAGTTTCCCCCCCTGCCTGTTCGGGAATAGATAGGGACCTATGGGTTTCTCCTGCTCCAGGTACTCCTTGACCGCTTTTCTCGAATATTCCCCTAAGGGGACAACCCTCTCCTTAGACCTTTTCCCCGATGCTATGAGGAAACCCCCTTCGAGGTTTATATCGCTTTTTTTCAGCTGTATCAATTCAGAGACCCTCAACCCTGTTGCATAGAGTAGCTCGAGGATGGTTTTGTCCCTGATCGATGTCTTTCTGTCCTCCTGGGTTTCAAGCAAGGATAGCATCTCTTCTTCGCTTAACACTTCAGGTATGGGCAATTTGAATCTCGGTACTTCCAGATCCTCCATGGGGTTCTCCTTTATTATCCCCTCTCCCAACAGGAAATTGAAAAAGCCCCTTAAGGCGGACAGCCCCCTGACGATGGATCTTACCTTCTTTCCTTTATCCCGTAGGTATCCCATGTAAGATTCCACATTTTCCCTTTTCAGGAAATGGGGGCTCCCGTCCTCTATGTACTTTATAAATTCCAAGATGTCCCTGCTATATGCGTCTATTGTGTGGGGGGATGCACCCCTTTCCGAGGCGAGGTGGTTTACATATCTGTCGAGTAATCCGTAAAGTTCCTTTGCTTTCAAAAAACCTTCAAACCTCTCTCTTGCCTTCTACACCTGTTGAGCCGAAACCACCCTCCCCCCTTATGGTATCGGGCAGATTTTCCGTGATAGACCACTCTACGGAAAGGGTCTGTTTAAAAATGATCTGGGCGATCCTGTCCCCTTTCTTCACTGTGTATGGCTCTTCTCCGAGATTTATAAGGAGCACCTTAACTTCTCCCCGGTAGTCACTATCGATTGTGCCCGGGGTATTCAATACGGTTATACCGTATCTATACGCAAGGCCACTCCTCGGTCTTATCTCTGCCTCGTATCCTTCCGGAATACCTATCCTGATTCCTGTAGGTATTAACACCCTTTCCATGGGTCTTATGGTTACAGGTTCCTCGATAAAAGCGAAGAGATCCATCCCCGAGGCAAAGGTCGTGGCATACTCGGGGAGCATCGCACCATCTCTTAAGGTGACAAGTACCTTCAGTCTCTCCATATCTCTTCGAGGTATCCCCTATCTATCCTGCCTAAAAGGGTAAGGGCTATATCGTTCATCCCTTTGAATATCTCCCTTCCTATGGCATCCACCTCTTCTTTATCGATGGTATCTATCTCCCTTATCGTCTCCTTCATAGGTATGTAATGGCCAAAATAGATCTCGTTCTTCGCAAGCCTTCCCATTCTCGCCTCCGAACTCTCCATCGACATGAAGAGGTTACCCTTTATGTGTCCCTTTGACAGGGAGAGTTCTTCTTCTGTGATACCCTTATCCCTTATCCTTTCAATCTCCTCCCTCACAAGCATCAACACCTCTTTAATCGTCTCTGACGAGGTAGAAGTGGAGATGCCGAAGGTGCCTGTATCATGATAACAGTTCACGTAAGAGTATATATTGTAAACAAGCCCCTTTTTCTCCCTGATCTCCTGAAAGAGATGGGAACTCATACTCCCCCCCATTATGGCATTTAAGACATATAAGGGGTATCTCTTCCTCTCCACCTGGCTCGCACCGTTCGTTCCTATGCATAGATAGATGTGCTCTAAGTCCCTCTCATAGACCTCAAGACTTTTGTAAGGTTCGGGTTTTGAGATCACCATATCTTCCCATCCTTTCTGCTCCACATCCCCGAACAACCTCTCCACCTTCTCGAGGAAGTGTTCGTGCTTTATCCTCCCCGTTGCCGTTATAATAAGGTTCCTCGGGTTATAATGTCTCTCAAAATAGGTAAGGATGGTCTCTCTGTCAAAATCCTGTATGTTTTCTGCCTTTCCGAGGATGGGCATACCGAGGGGGTGGCCCCGGAAATAAGATGCATTGAACATATCGTATATGTACTCTTCGGGGTTGTCTTCCGCCATCTTTATTTCCTGTATCACTACAGACTTCTCGTTCTGGATATCCTCTTCTTTGAAAAGGGAGTTTTTATACATATCCGAGAGGAGATCAAGGGCTAAATCCATGTCTTTTCTCATGGTTCTTGTGTAAAAACAGGTATACTCTTTCCCCGTAAACGCATTCAGTATCCCTCCAACAGCATCGATCTCTTTGGCTATATCAAAGGCGGTACGTCTTTTAGTACCCTTGAAGAGCATGTGCTCGATGAAGTGGGATATGCCGTTACTCTTCTCATCCTCAAACCTCCCCCCTGTTTTTATCCACAGTCCTATGGAGACCGTGGGGAAATAGGGTATGGATTCTGTTACCACATTGATTCCATTAGGTAAAACACTCTTTCTGTACATAGGCTACTGGTTCCTATGTTCCCCGGTTTTCTTCTGCTGCTCCTTAAGGACTGCTTTTCTTGAAAGCCTGATCCTCCCGTTCGGCTCTACCTCGACCACCTTGACAAGGATCTCATCCCCTTCCTTTACCACATCGGATGTCTTCTTAATATAACCGTCGGAAAGCTGGCTGATATGGACAAACCCATCCACCCCGGGTAAAATATCCACAACAACACCGGCATCTATCACCTTTTTTACCTTACCGAGATAGGTCTCACCCACTTCTACTTCTTTTGTGAGTTTCTTTATGATCTCAATGGCCTTTGCTGCAGATTCCTCATCGGGGGAGGCTATGGTAACCATGCCTGAATCTTCTATATCTATCTTAACCCCTGTCTGCTCTATTATTCCCCTTATCACCTTACCTCCTGGGCCTATCACATCCCTTATCTTTTCCGGATTTATCTGCATCGTGAACATTCTCGGAGCATAAGGCGAGAGGGATTCCCTCGGTTTGCTCAGTGTCTGTGCCATTATGTCAAGGATGGTGTTTATGCCCCTTTGCCCCTGCATTACGGCCTTAGACATGATCTCTTTTGTTATGCCCTTTACCTTTATATCCATCTGTATGGCGGTAATTCCGTTTCTCGATCCTGCAACCTTGAAATCCATGTCCCCGAGATGGTCTTCATCGCCTATGATATCGGAGAGGATGATCTCCCTGTCTTCGTCCTTCACAAGACCCATGGCAATACCTGCCACAGGCTCCTTTATGGGGACCCCTGCATCCATAAGGGAAAGGCAACCACCACAAACCGTAGCCATCGAGGAAGAGCCGTTGGACTCGAGTATCTCAGAGACTATCCTGATCGTGTAGGGAAAATCCTTCTTATCGGGGAGTATAGGGGATAGGGCCCTCTCCGCAAGATTACCATGCCCGATTTCCCTTCTCGAAGGGGCCCTCAAGGGAGCTATCTCCCCTACGGAAAAGGGAGGGAAATTATAATGGACAAGGAAGGTCTTGAAAGACTCCCCTGTCTGTAAAGACTCGACCTTCTGCTCATCCTCTGAGGTGCCGAATGTTGTCACCGCAAGGGCCTGGGTCTCTCCCCTTGTAAAAAGGGCCGAACCATGGGTTCTGGGGAGTATGCCCACGGCACAACTGATATTTCTTATATCTTCCGGGGACCTCCCGTCGATCCTCTTGCCCGTTGACAGAAGTTGACCCCTTAAGATCTCCCTCGTGATCTCTTCATAAATATCCTTTATTGTTTGCTCTTCTATGCCTTCTCTACTTCCTACAAGCCTTGTGTATATCTCGTTTAACCTCTCTGCCCTTGCGAGCTTGCCTTGAATGGAAAAACTCTCTATGAGTTCTTTTTCTATCTCCCCCTTTATCTCCTCCTTTAGACCCTGGGGAGGTTCTTTGGGGACAAATACCATCTTTTCCTTTCCTTTTTTCTTACAGAGTATCTCCTGGCACTCTATCAGGGGTTCGAGATGGCTATGGGCAAAGTGGATGGCCTCTATTAAGTCCTCCCCTGATGCAAATTTCGCAGCCCCCTCGACCATTACAATACCATCTTTTGTCCCGGAGACCACGATATCCATATCACTCTCTTCAAGCTCTGCAATCGTTGGATTTATGATGAATCTCCCGTCCTTTCTCCCGACCTTAACCCCTCCTATTGGGCCATGGAAAGGTATCCACGATAACATAAGGGCACAGGATGCCCCGATGATACTGAGGATACCGGGGTCATTCTCCTGATCCGCGGACAAGACCGTTGCGATCACCTGTATTTCACGGTTAAAACCCTTTGGAAACATAGGTCTTAAACTTCTGTCTATAAGTCGGGATGTAAGCGTCTCCCTGTCCGAAGGTCTCCCTTCCCTTTTTATAAAACCTCCGGGAAATCTACCGGCTGCGTATGACATCTCCTGGTAGTTTACCGTAAGGGGGAGAAAATCCCTCTCCGTCTCCTTTTTATCCCCTACGGCTGTGACAAGGACAACGGTATCACCGTATTGGGCCAGCACGCTTCCATCTGCCTGTTTTGCAAGCAGATCAGTGCTTATGGTCAACGGTCTGCCTGCATAATCGATCGTTATTTTTTCTTCCATGTATTACTTCCTCTTTTCTCTTATTTTCTTAGGCCTAACTTCTCTATAAGGCTCTTGTATCTGTCCACGTTTTTCTCCTTCAGGTAATTGAGGAGCCTTCTCCTGCTTCCAACGAGCATCAAAAGTCCCCGTCTCGAATTGTGATCTTTTGGAAACTTTTTAAAATGCTCCGTTAACAGCTTAATCCTCTCTGTAAGCAGTGCAATCTGTACCTCTGGAGAACCCGTATCTTTCTCGTGGACTTTGAATCCATCTATGATTGCCTTTTTTTGGTCGGTTCTGAGTGCCATTTTTACCTCCTTCATTAAATATTTATCAATCTTTTTATCTTAACCGCCTTCGTAAATGTATCGGCCATACCAATACCGATTAACATACCCTTTCTGCTTACAAGCCTCACCAGTTCACCCTGCGTCCATTCCCTTGTACTCCCCGCAAGAGGGATGGGTAATCCGTGCTTGATAAAACGTAGAAGCGGCTCCTCCACAACAAGGTGCCTGAAAGATTTGAGTACATCTTCCACAGGTATCAGGTGATCCTCTATGTCTTTGAGTTCATTTATACGGTCTATATTTACCGCCATATCCTCTGTGAAATCGCCGTGTCGGGTTCTCTTCAATGAGAATAGGGTAGCTCCACAACCGAGGGTCGTACCGAGGTCATGGGCAAGGGACCTGATATATGTGCCCTTCGAACACGATACCTCTATCTTTATATGGGGGTGTTCATAACCCAAAAGACCGATACTGAATATCTCCACCTCCTTTTTTGGAGGTTCTAAGGGGATACCCTGTCTTGCAAGGCGGTACATGGGCTTCCTGTTTATCTTCTTCGATGAAAATAAAGGCACTTCCTGAAGAATCCTTCCCTTATATCCATCGAGAATATTCGTTATCTCTTCAACAGGAAAGACCTCTGGGGTTACAGAGGAGAGGACCTTACCCATAATATCGTATGTATCCGTTGTGGTACCGAGAAGTATATCGGCCCTGTATGTCTTCTGTTGATTCTCAAAGAACTGGATTACCTTAACCCCTTCGTTTATGGCAACGGGGAGTATACCTGTTGCATTCCTGTCAAGGGTGCCTATATAACCGATCTTCTTAAAATGGCTTATCTTCTTAAGCCTCCTTATCACATCATAGGAAGACATGCCAGAATTCTTATCCACTATCAAAAAACCGTTCATTACCGTATTTTTAAAAACTCCTTTTTCAATTTTTGTCTTACCTCTTCGAGGGTACCTTCAATTACACACCCTGCGGCATTCTTATGCCCCCCTCCACCGAAAACACTGCAGATGTCCGCCACATCGACATTTCCCTTTGACCTCATGCTTACCTTATACTTATTCTTGCTTATCTCCCTTAAGAGGACCGCCACATCGAGACTTCCCGTTTCTTTCAGCTGTTCCACAAAACCGTCGGTATACTCCTTAGAGGAGTTTGCCTTTTTTAGCATCTCCTCTGTGACATGCACCATCGCTATCTTACCGTTTATTATATTCTCGAGGGTAGAAAAGACCATCGCCATAAGGCGAAGCCTTTCCACAGGGTGATTTTCGTATACCATTCTACCGACATAGGAGGGATTCACACCGAGTCTCACCATCTCCTCACAGATAAGAAACGCCTCTGAGTTCGTATTCTCATACCGGAATGAACCGGTATCCGTCATGACCCCTGTATAGATGTTGATTGCCATCTCTCTATTTATGGGTATGGAGAGGTTGCGGAAGATTTTATAAATCAACTCCGCTGTGGAAGATGCCTTTTCGTCGACTATATTTATAAGACCAAACATTTCGTTCGTCTTATGGTGGTCTATATTTACGATAGTGCCCATCTCTCTTAATCTTTCATAACCATCACCAACCCTGAAAAGGTTTCCTGCATCGAGTACGAAGATGGCATCGAATGTACCATCGGGAAGGCCATGCACAACGAGGGATGGTTTTGGCAAAAATTGGTAACGATACGGGACCCTGTCCTTGAGATATACAACCACTTCTTTCCCTGAATTCTCAAAAGCTATAGACAGGGAAAAGACAGAGCCCAGGGCATCACCATCCGGGTCTATATGGGTTGTAATGAGAAACCTCTTTTTGCTCTCTATTAAACCCCTTAGTCTATCCGACACTTCTTCTATCAAGCCTTACTCCTCTTCAACAGTTCTTCTATGCGGGCAACCCTCTCAAAGGGGTCATCCAGAATAAACGTTATCTCCGGTATATACTTCACCTTCAACCTCTCTCCCAACAAGAACTTTATATAACCTTTTGCCCTTTTCAAGGCATCCCCGGTTCTCTCCCTCTCCTTCTCATCCCCGTATATGGAGTAATAGATCTTAGCATTCTTCAGATCCTCCGTCATCTCCACATCCAGTATGGTTATAAACCCAAAACCAGGGTCTTTTAACTCCCTCATTATGATCGCGGAGACCTCTTCCCTCAGAAGATCCTGGAGTTTCAAACGTCTATATCTCATTGCCCATCACTATTATCTCTGTCCTTGTATCGATCACCGTTCCTATATAGAGGGATTCTATGTAATCCCGAATATTCTCTATGGTGGTATTCACATGGTCCCTGTTTAAACCCACAACGGAAAAACCTATCTTTGCCCTCTGCCAGAGATCGGAAGGGTCGATTTCCATAATAGAGATGTTAAACTTTGCCCTTGTCTTCTCCACCACCTTCTTTACCGCATGCCTCTTCTCTTTCAAAGAATGGTTTTCGGGCAAAAAAAGCTCCAAACTCGAAATACCTACCACCATCTCTCTCATCCGTTTAAGGTCTGTTTTTCCTTCTCCTCTATATAGAACTCAAGGATATCCCCTTCCTTGATATCATCCAATCCCTCTATGGAGACACCGAACTCGTAGCCGGAGAGGACCTCCCTCACATCATCCTTGAATCTTTTAAGGGATGCGATTTTGCCTGTGTGGACGAGGTTATCCCTCCTTATAACCCTCACCATAGCGTTTCTCGTTGCCTTCCCTTCAAGCATATAAGAACCTGCTATAGTCCCTGTCTTTGATATGGTAAAGACCTTCCTCACCTCGGCTTTGCCTATCGTTGTCTCAACAACCTTTGGTGCGAGCATACCCTCCATTGCCTTCTTTATATCGTCTATCAGGTCATAGATCACAGAATAGGTACGTATCTCCACCCTCTCCTGTTCTGCAAGGGATAGGGCCTTGCCGATGGGTTTTGTATTGAACCCCACAATGATCGCCCCTGTTGTTGTGGCGAGGTTCACATCCGTCTCGGTGATCGCCCCTACCCCGCTATGGATGATCTGTATCTCTACAAGGTCGTTGGACATCTTCTTTAAGGTCTCATTTATCGCATCGATCGTACCCCTCATATCCCCTTTTACGATCACATTGAGTATGGTCTTTTCGTTTTCCCCTATCTTAGAATAGAGTTCCTCTAAGGTCGTCCTTGCACTTTTTACGGCGACCTGTTCCTTCATCCTCTCTGATCTGAATTTTGCGAGTTCCTTTGCATAACTCTCTTCTGTAGTAACGATAAATTTGTCCCCTGCCTGGGGTACATCCTGGAAACCCACAACCAGTATGGGCATGGAGGGTGTGGCCTTCTGCACCCTTTTTCCTTTATCGTCAATCATCGCCCTTACCCTTCCAAAGGTGGTACCTGCAATAAAGGGATCCTGGATCTTTAGAGTGCCATCCTGTATGATGACGGTACCGACAGGTCCGTGGCCTTTGTCGAGTTCCGATTCTATGATGATACCCCGTGCGCTCTTATCGGGGTTTGCCTTAAGTTCGAGCATCTCCGCCTGGAGAAGTATCAGTTCGAGCAGATCTTCAATCCCAATCTTTCTTTTTGCCGATATTTTGGCGTAAAGGGTTGTACCCCCCCATTCTTCCGGGATTAGACCCAGTTCGGCAAGGTCTTTTACTACCCGATCGGGGTTTGCATTGGCTTTATCTATCTTATTTATCGCCACTATGATCGGTACATTCGCCGCCTTCGCATGGTTTATGGCCTCGATAGTCTGGGGCATCACCCCGTCGTCTGCGGCAACAACGAGAACGACAATGTCCGTTACTTTTGCCCCCCTTGCCCTCATTGCGGTGAAGGCCTCATGGCCCGGGGTATCGACAAAGATGATCTCCTTCCCGTTTACATTGGCGACATATGCCCCTATATGCTGCGTTATCCCCCCTGCCTCCCTCTCGGCAACTTTCGTATTTCTTATGGTGTCCAAAAGAAGGGTCTTTCCGTGGTCCACATGACCCATTATGGTAACAACAGGGGGTCTCGGCTTTAAATCCTCTGGCTTTTCTTTCTTCTCCTCCTCCATAGCGAGGAACTCGTCTTCTATGGAGAGGGCCTTTTCCACCTCAAAACCCAGCTCATTTGCAACGAGAAAGGCGGCATCGTAATCTATGCTCTGGTTGATCGTTGCTATTATGCCGAGGGAAAAGAGTCGGGAGATGATCTCCTGGGCCTTAATGCCGAGCCTTTTTGCAAGGGCATCTACCTGTATTGTATCCCCTATCTTTATCTTCTTCTGGGGTTTTGTTTCGGCCTTTTTTTCCTCTTCTTTAACAACTTCCTGTCGCTCTTTCTTATCTCTCTTATGGGGGGTGGCCTTGGCCTTCATCCTCTTCCCCCCGTACAACTCCTCCTCTTTTATTACCACCTTCCTCTTGAGGGGGGATTTCTTCTTCTGCTTGTATTCCTCTGCCTCCTGCTCTTCCAGCCTCTTTAAAAGTTTTTCAACCTTCTTTTTCTTTCTCTCATCCTCAAAGCTCTCTTCGTCACCTAAGGTGACATCCTTTTCGAGTTCATGTTTGTATGCCTCCTCAAGGACTTTGGTAATCTCTATCTTCTCTTCTTCTGCTATCGGTTCTAAATCCCCTTTAAGTTTATCCTCTTCCTTCGGCTCGATTAAAGAAGGAGGTTCTTCTTGAGGAGGGGGCTCTTTCTTTATCTCTTCTACCACAACAGGCTTAATCTCTACCTTTGGCTTTTCAGGTGGGACATGGGGTGTTGTTTCCGGTTCCACAACCATCTTAACCAATTCGTCTATCTTTTCCGTAGGTTTCTGAGGTGTTAAAACTACCTTGACAGGAGAGGTGACCTCCTCTTCCTTTTCACTTCTTGTCGGGGTCTTCTCTTTTTCCCCATGAAGTATATCCGGTCTTATCTCCTCTTTTTTCCCTACCGGTGCCTTAGGCTTTTCTTCCGGGAGGACCTTACCCTGAGGCTGGGATACAGGCTGCTGGACCCTTCTCCTTATAATACCTGATCCTATCCTCTTCTCGATAACGGTGTTTTCAGGGGCAGGGGGTTTCTCTTCCTTCTTCGGTTCCGCCTCAACCTCTTTTTTTCTGTCTTTCACCTTTACGCCGAGGCTCTTCAACCTTGCAAGGACCTCTTCATCCCCCATCTTTTCTGTAAGTGTTGTAAGTTTTATCTTCGCCATACCTTTAATCCTTAGTTACCAGCAAAATTCTATTTTTGTGGGGTCTTCTCTTTCGTCTTTAACCCCTTTTTGCCTATAGCTTCCTTCGCCCTCTCAATGATCTGTGTGCAATCTTCCACGGATATACTTGTAATTTTGTTCAATTCTTCCGGGGTAAGTTTCGCTATGTCTTTCAAGTCTCGGAGGTACTCATCATTTAAAACCCTGGCGAGTATCTCGCTTATCCCGAGATTTTCCATCAACTCCTCAATGACCATCTGGGAATTCTTCTCTACCTCAGACTCACTGCTGATATCTATCTTCCATCCTGTCAGTTTCGAGGCAAGCCTCACATTCTGCCCTTTCTTGCCGATTGCAAGGGAAAGCTGGTCATCATTTACTATGATCTCCATGGAGTGCTCATCTTCGTTTATATACACCTTTGAGACCCTCGCAGGAGCAAGGGTATTGCATATAAATTTTGCAGGGTCTCTGTTCCAGGGGATAATGTCTATCTTCTCCCCTTTGAGTTCCTGCACCACGGCCTGCACCCTTGACCCCTTTACACCGACACAGGCCCCGATAGGATCCACATCGGGATCTTCGCTGTACACCGATATCTTTGCCCTCTCCCCCGGTTCCCGGGCGGCCCCCAATATCTTTACTATACCCTCCTGTATCTCGGGCACCTCAAGTTCGAAGAGCTTAATCAGGAAATTTGGATGGGTCCTGGATATCGTTATAACGCATCCCTTCTGATTCTTCTCCACATCGAGGATATACCCCCTAACCCTGTCTCTCTGTTTGAAGACCTCCCCGGGAATCACCTCTTTGAAGGGAAGAACGGCCTCCCCTTTGCCAAGATTTACTATGTAGTGGTTCTTCTCTACCCTCTGAATTACCCCGGTTACTATCTCCCCCTTTTTGTTCTTATATTCGTTATAGACAACATCACTCTCCGCATTCCTCACCTTCTGGAGTATCACCTGTTTGGCCGTCTGTGCCGCTATCCTTCCAAGAGAGGAGGTGTCTCTCTTTATTCCTATGCTGTCCCCTATCATGCAATCGGGGTCATGGGCCTTCGCCTCTTCATAACTTATCTCCGAGTCCCTGTCTTTTACTTCCTCAACAACCCTTTTGAACTGAAAGACCTCTATCTCTCCCAGTTCCTCGTTATATCTCGCCTCGAGATCGAGATGGTTGCCGAATTTCTTCTTTGAGGCGGAGAGCATGGCCTCCTCAAGGGTCTCGATGATAATCTCTTTCGGTATGCCCTTCTCCTTCCCCACCTGCTCGATCACATAATTCAGATCAAAATACATATCTGCTCCTTAAAAACAAAAATCCAGATGTGCCTTTTTAATATCACACACTGGGATCAAAAAGAGTCTATCCTTCACCTTTATCTTAACCTCATTCTCCGTTGTGCCTATGATAGTACCTGTAACCTCCACGTTCCCCCCATAAGGTTTATTTGTTATCACCTTACAATCCCTTCCGATAAACTTATCGAAGTCAGACAGAGACTTAAGGGGTCTCGTCAACCCCGGGGATGACACCTCAAGGACATAGGCATGCTCGATTACATCCTCTATATCCAGAATCCTGCCGAGCTCCCTATTGACGATTTCGCAATCAGAGATGGTAACCCCACCCTCTTTGTCTATATAAATCCTTAGAAGCCATCTTTTCCCTGAGGGCTTAAACTCTATGTCTACAAGTTCGAGACGCTCCTCAACGAGTATAGGTGTTAAAATCGCCTCTATCTTTCCTAAAATCTCTTCTTTTTTTGGCAACATATTTCCTAAAATAAAAAAGCGGGACGAACCCACTTAATCGTATATTTTTAACATAATATTTCTTTTAAAGCAAATCAAAAATTCTTCTTTTTAGGTAAACCGCCCCTTGATCATCCCTTTTCCCTCATAAAAAGGCACCATTTCATCTTTAGCCTTGACTTTACGGCCATTAACAGGGTAAATGTTTAAAAAAACAATAAAAAACATGGAGGTTACATGCGTATTTCTGTAATCGGCGTCGGCTACGTTGGCCTTGTAACAGGTGCCTGTTTTGCGGAGACAGGCAACGATGTGATATGTATGGACATAGACAGAGACAAGATAGAGAAATTGAAAAAGGGGGTCATCCCCATATATGAACCCCATCTCGAGGAGATCGTAAAAAACAACATCAAGGAGGGAAGGCTCTCCTTCACAACGGAGATAAAAAAGGCGGTGGACCACGGGCTCATCATTTTCATATGTGTGAATACCCCTCAGGATGAGGATGGCTCTGCCGATTTAAAATACGTGATGGAAGTGGCTGAAAACATAGGAAAAAACATGGATAAATACCGAATTGTGGTGGTAAAATCTACGGTACCGGTAGGCACATGCGAAAAGGTAAAGGAGACCATAGAAGGGGAGCTTAAAAAAAGGGGGGCCGAGGTCACCTTCGATATAGCTTCAAACCCCGAGTTCCTAAAAGAAGGGGTGGCCGTCGACGATTGCATGAAACCGGAGAGGGTGGTCATCGGCGTGGAGCACGAGAGGGTGGAGGAGATATTGAGGGAGCTATACGCACCATATACGAGAACAGGGGCCCCATTTATCGTAATGGATGTTAGATCCAGCGAGATGACGAAATACGCAGCCAATTCCATGCTCGCAACGAGGATCTCCTTTATGAACCAGATGGCAAACATCTGCGAAAAGGTAGGTGCCGATGTGATGATGGTGATGAGGGGGATCGGCAGTGATTCAAGGATAGGGCCTAAATTCCTTTTCCCAGGGGTGGGTTTTGGCGGCTCCTGTTTCCCCAAGGATGTAAGGGCCCTCATCAAGACTTCCATGACCAATAATTACAGACCTTCCATACTGGAGATGGTGATGGAGGTGAACGATGAACAAAAAAAGACCTTCGTCGATAAGATCAAGGGTTTCTATAAGGGTGATCTAAAAGGGAGGAGATTTGCCATATGGGGCCTTGCCTTCAAACCAAATACAGATGACATGAGGGAGGCCCCTTCTATATATATAGTAAACGCACTGACAAAGGAAGGGGCGTTCTGTAATCTCTTTGACCCAAAGGCCATGGGTGTTGCGAGAGGTATTTTTAAGGGTAATAGCTCCATCGCTTTTGCAAAAAACCAGTATGATGCCTTAAAAGATGTGGATGCTATGGTCCTCGTCACCGAATGGTTATCCTTCAGGGAACCTGACTATGAAAGGATGAAAACCCTCATGAAGGCCCCTGTGATATTCGATGGAAGAAACCAGTATAATCTCAGGACCATGGCAAAGATGGGGTTCACATATATCTGCATAGGGAGACCCCCTGTGCTTAAGTGAGGTGACCCTTGAAAGAGTACACATATCATACATACAGGATCCCTAAAAGAATCCTTGTCACAGGGGGAGCGGGCTTTATAGGTTCCCATCTCTGTGAGAGGCTCATAAACGATGGCCATGAGGTGATATGCCTTGACAACTACTTCACCGGGAAAAAGACGAACATCGCCCATCTTATGGGGCATCCGAGGTTCGAACTCTTAAGGCATGACATCACCCAGCCTATCCTCCTTGAGGTGGACTGGATCTTCAACCTTGCCTGCCCTGCAAGTCCTGTCCATTATCAGTATAATCCTGTGAAAACGATAAAGGTGAATGTTCTCGGGGCGTTAAATGTGCTGGGTCTTGCAAAGAGGGTAAGGGCAAGGGTTATGCAGGCCTCAACAAGTGAAATATACGGTGACCCCGATATACATCCCCAGCATGAAGAATACTGGGGGAACGTGAACCCCATAGGCAAAAGAAGCTGCTACGATGAGGGCAAAAGGGTAGCGGAGACCCTGTTCTTCGATTATCTCAGGCAGAATAAGGTCGATATAAAGGTGGTGAGGATATTCAACACCTATGGGCCCAAAATGAGACACGACGACGGGAGGGTGATAAGCAACTTTATCATCCAGGCCTTACACGATAGACCCATCACCATATACGGGGACGGGTCCCAGACCCGTTCCTTCTGCTACATAGACGACATGGTAGAGGGCATGATCAGGATGATGGACTACGAGACAGGGGAGATGAAAAGGGAAAGGGATTACACAAAACCACACCTCTCCGGTTTTCCAGGTCCTATCAATCTCGGCAATCCAGAGGAGACAACGATACTATCCATAGCCCAGAAGATCATAGAAAAATCCGCATCCCGTTCGGAGATCATCTATGAAACCTTACCCGAAGACGACCCGAAGAGGAGGCGACCGGATATAACAAAGGCTGAGACCTATCTGAACTGGAGACCTTCGGTACCATTAGAAGAGGGCCTTGAGAAGACCATCGCATATTTTAAAAAGGCAAAAGAAGAGATGACCTTAGATGGTGAATAGAGGTAACCCTTTTATGACCGAAAAAGAAAAGGCATTGATAGAAGCGGGATGGGAGAAGAGGTTTATCGCATGCGAACCCCGCCTATCGGAGATGGTGGAGCTATACAGGGAGATAGGCTTCGAGGTCCACCTTGAACCCCTTCCCTCTGAAGGGGAATTGGAAGGGTCTATCTGTTGCGATGAGACATGTACGGCTTGTTACGATTTGGACAGGGCCCGTTACAGAATCATATATACGAGGAAGGCCTCATAGCCTATCCATCAGTTCATAGAGACTTTTAATCACCCTTTCTTTGTTTACCCCCTCTTCTCCGGGTAAGGGGGCGGATCCACCATCCATGTAATGGTAGGCCTCGATACCCAAAAGGGATGGGACTTCAAAGTCAAACTCCCTGTTATCCCCTATGTGTACCACCTCCTCAGGTTTAACCCCAAACCTTTCACATAGCTTTCTATAGAAACCCAGCTCTTTCTTTACCATCTCGTAATCCGATGTGGCAGAGATCACATGGTCAAAATAAGCACCAAGACCGGAGACCTCAAGCTCCTTTTCAACAAATATACGGGCCGCATTCGACGAGATCACAAGGGTATATCGGCCCTTAAGGTATCTCAAAAGCGTATCTGCCCCATCTATAGGCCTTATGTAAGGGGTATAGCGGTCTATAAGCTCCAAAGTGGTAACGGTAAGTCCAAAGCGCCTAATCCAGTAATCCATCTCATACCATACTATATTACTATCCCCGACCGTCTTATATTCTTCTATCACCTGTTTTTTTGCCTCCTCGAAGGGGATACCGTATTTCTCTCCGTATGCCATGGGGATACCATGGTTCCATACCATGTCCCCGTATACTGAAGATACAAGGGTACCGTCAAGATCAAAGGAGATAACCTTTTTCATGGGAGGATTATACCATATTTTCCTGAAAAGTCATAAATATGGCATAACTAACCCCTCTCCCTGGGTTTAGGGATTTTTTATATGGAAAATGGGGTTAGTTATGGGACCCTTTATTTGTATTCGTAGAATCCCTTGCCTGTCTTTCTGCCGAGCCACCCTGCGGTAACCATCTTTTTAAGCAAAAGGGGCGGTGCGTATTTCGGGTCCTTCGTCTCTTCGTATAGGCTCTCCGCTATGGAAAGTTCCGTATCGAGACCTATGAAGTCCACGACCTCGAGGGGCCCCATGGGGTGGTTTACGGCGAGCTTCATCGATACATCTATCTCATCCCTTGTGGCAATACCTGCCTCGAGCATCCTTATGGCCCCGAGCAAAAAGGGTGTGAATAGCCTCGTCACAATAAATCCCCCCACATCAGGGGCAACAACAACGGTCTTACCGAGGGTGGCCCCCCATTTTTTTACCGTCTCTATCGTCTCTTCCCCTGTCATGATCGTCTTTACAAGCTCGAGGAGCTGCATCACCGGGGCGGGGTTATGGAAGTGCATCCCCATTACCTTATCCTGCCTCTTCGTTGCCACGGCCATATCGGTAATGGAAAGGCCCGATGTGTTACTTCCGAAGATCGTCTCCGGCTTACATATCCTGTCCAGTTCAGAGAAGATCTTTTTCTTCAACTCCAGATCCTCCGGTACCGCCTCCTCTATGAGGTCGCAATCCTTGAGGTCCTCAATATTCGTACTCGTCTTTATCCGGGCCATGACCGCCTCTTTTTCTTCCGGGGTCATCTTACCCTTCTCCACCCGACCGGCGAGGCGCTTCTCAATACCTTTTAAACCTTTTGTCATCAAGGCCTCGTTTATATCCACCCCCACCACTTCATAACCTGACTGGGCAAAGACCTGGGCAATACCTGCTCCCATCTGACCAAACCCGATTATGCCAAGTTTCTTGATCTCCATGGTACCCTCCTTTTCATCTTATATAAATTACTACGCCTTTCTAATGGCACATAAAAGGGACTTTATCTCAGGGTAACCCATTATCGGTTCCCTGCACTCTGTATCCGTCAAGAGGTTTGCATTCGCATCCCCCGGCCATCCATGGGGTACTATCACGACCCCTTCTGCCATACGGCCATCAACTGAGGCCTTCATCTTCACCTGGCCCCTGTTCGTCTCTATTATAATCTCGTCCCCGTCTTTAATGCCGTATTTCTCTGCCGTCTCCGGCCCAATCTCCGCCTTTGGCTCCGGATTTTTCTCCTTCAAGCTCTTCACATTCCTGAACTGACCGTGGGTGTAATAGAGATTTCTGCTCCCCGTTGAGAGTATAAGGGGGTATTTTTCAAGTAACTCCGGGGTGCTCAATGGACTCCTGTGGGGTTCGAGGTATGTGGGAAGGGGGTCAAAACCTATATCCAGCAAGGCCTGGCTAAAAATCTCTATCTTTCTCGAAGGGGTTGCAAATCTCACACCCTCCATGCCATATTTCTTCTCCTGATAAAAGGCACCCTCCGGCTTTACATGAAGGAGTTCATCAAAGGTAAGTCCTGTTGGTTCGAGTTCATATGCAACGAGTTCCTCCTCTGTCTTCCACGGGAATTTATCCCCTATCCCGAGCCGCTTGGCAAGTTCTGTAAAGAACTTCCATTCAGACCAGCTCTCATACAGGGGCTCGATCGCCTTTTTTCTCAGCATGAGATAGGGCAGGCAGTGGCATACGTTATACGTATATGCAACACCCCACTTTTCGAGATGGGAGCATGCAGGCAGGACATAGTGGGCATACTCCCCGGTCTCCGTCATGAACATATCATGGACAACGAGGAGTTCCAGCTTTCTGAAGGCCTCTTTGAAGGCATTGGAGTCTGCCATAGAAAGGATTGGGTTACCCCCTATGACAAAAAAGGCCTTCAGTTTTTCCGGTACGCTCTCGGGCACACAGGTGACCACGCCATAAGGACTCTTTCTCCCCCAGATCTCGTAAAACAGGGGGTATTTATCCGCTCCGAGGGGCTCTCCCTCAACCCCCATACCCACGTTTCCGAGGGGTAGTCTCGGACTTATCACCCATCCCCCCGGGTTATTGATATTCCCTGTTATGATCTGGAGGATGGAGAAGGCACGACTGTTCTGTGTCCCATTTGCGGTCTGGTCCTGGGTACACGTCCCCTGATAAATACTTGCCCCTTTTGTGGTGGCAAAGAGTCGAGCGAGTTTCCTTATATCATCCGCACAAACCCAGGTGATCTTCTCCGCCCATTCAGGGGTATAGGGCTCTATGTGGGTTACAAGCTTATCGAAGCCAACCGTATAATTTTCTATAAAATCCCTGTCATAGAGACCTTCCTTTATGATAACGTGGATCATGGCAAGGGCAAGGGCGCCATCGGTACCGGGTCTAATCCTGAGATACATGACCGCCTTATCTGCAATGGGTATTCTTTTGGGGTCTATGACCACGATCTTTGCCCCTTTTTTCAGGTTTTCCTCGATCGCCAGTTTCAAGGGAAAGTCTGACTGCTCCGGGTTATGACCCCAGAGGATGTAAAGATTCGAATCGAGTTCCTCTGTGGGGTATTTTCCAAAGGTCAACTGCCTTGTCCTGATCCTCATCCTATAACATATGCTCTCAACGGAAAAAAAGTTGGGAGAGCCAAAGGCCGCTTTAAACCTCTGGGTGAGACCTGCCATCTCAAGGTTTTCAACACCTATGGACCCGCTGAAGACACCAAGAACAGAAGGTCCGTATCGTTCTTTCAGGGAGAGTAACTTTGAGGCGATCTCATCGAGGGCCTGGTCCCAGCTTACCCTCTCCCATCCCTTTTCTGTCCTCTTCATAGGGTACTTGAGTCTGTTCGGGTCATATATGTTATCGAGCATCGCCTCCCCTTTTTCGCAGAGCTTGCCCTTATTGAGGGGGTGTGATGGCAAACCCTCTACCTTTATGGCCCTTCCGTTCTCTACCGTAACTATGGTACCGCAACTATGGTAACAGAGGGTACAATCCGTGATCACCTTTTTTACATCGTTCATATATGGCTTCCCTCCTTGCTCTCACAATCTTTTTCTTTATTATCCCATCATCACGATATGCTATTCAAGACCAAGTTTCCTCGCTATATCCTTTCTCAAGGCCTTCTTGTCATGCTTTCCCGCCTCGGTTAAGGGCAGGTTTTCAACAAACTCAAATCTCTCTGGGATCAGGAGTTTTGACGCCCCCTTTCTCTCCATAAATTCAACGATGTCTTTTACCTCAACCCTCTTTCCTTCAATGATCTTTATATATGCACAGACCCTCTCCCCCAGTTCCCTATCGGGCATACCGATCACCGCCGCATCGGCGATATCAGGATGGGCACATAAAAGCTCCTCCACCTGCACGGGGCTTATATTCTCCCCTCCCCTTATGATCAGATCCTTTATCCTTCCTGTGATTTTGATATACCCTGTAGGATACATCCTCGCCTGATCCCCGGTTCTGAAAAAACCGTCCTTTGTAAAACACTTCCTGTTCTCTTCAGGGTTTTTCAGATAGCCTGCGAATATGGTGGGTCCTTTGGCTGAGAGTTCCCCGTCCGTATCGTAGGGCACCTCGTTGCCGTAAGGATCGAGTATCTTCACCTCATTATAGGGGCATGTAGGTTTTCCCACAGTGTTACATATCGTCTCCACGCTATCGGTGAGGCTTGTCCTGCATATGAGTCCCTCGGTCATACCGAACTCATTTATATATATGCAGTTCAGCTTTTCGTATACCTCTCTGATCAACTCCGGGGTACTCGGCTCCCCTCCGGCGGATATCTTCTTCAATGAGGAGAGATTATACTTCGAAAACTCCGGGGACTGGATCATCCTTCGCACAAGGGACGGCACGGTGGGCATGTATGTGACCTTTTCCCTCTCGATTGCGCCCATTATATCTTCCGGCCTTGTTGAATCGAGAAGGACGAGTTTGAAGGCGAAGAATATCCCTCCCACGATCTGTAACACCGCGAGATTATGGCCAACAGGGACCGCTATCAGGCAAACATCCGACGTGTTCATCTCCCAACCCTTATGTTTGTACTCCACATTGCAGAGGTAATCGTTGTGCGTCCTCGGGATACCCTTTGGCAGTCCTGTAGTCCCCCCTGAGGGGATGATATGGGCTACGGCCGTAGGTTTAGGTCTCCTCGATTGGAGTCTCTTTAAATCCCTCTCCTTCAACCTCCTGTCCATCAGGTTTTCAACGGAATCTGTATAGGCCTTGCTCTCCTTCTCGGCCCTTACGGAGATCACATGTTCGAGCTGAGGGTTCATCGCCCTAACCTCTTCTATAAAGGAGGTATAGTCCATCTTTCTATATGTGCCCGGGACGATCCATGCCTTTGCCTCTGTGAGTCTCCCTAAGTGTCCCACCTCAAGCTGTTTATATCCCGAGATAAGCACAACGGGGATTGCCCCTATCTTCTGTAGGGCAAAATAGGAGTATACATACTCTGCCCAGTTTGGAATCTGGAGAAGGACCGTATCTCCTGACTTTATACCGAGCCCCATAAGGCCTACGGCGAGTCTATTCACACGATCCTGAAGTTCACGGTATGTAACCCTGTTTCTGTCATCCACAAGGGCCTCTTTCTCAGGAAAGACAGAGGCAGCCCTGTCTATTAGGTCCCCGAGAGGAATACCGAGCCACCACCTGTATTTGCTATACTTAAACGCATCTTTTTTGTTGTGTTTTGGAAAATCCATCATGGCCATACCCCTTTTTCATGTTATTTTTTAATTAGAAGATGCCCTAATCCTCGATCTCTTTTATGGCCGCCGGCCTTGCCATGCTCGGTAAAAACGGCTCCGGGGCACTTAGATAACCTTCAGGGTATCTTATGCACTTCACCTGTTCATACCTTGAGTCCGCCTCAAGACACCAGTTGCAGGCCGCACATTTTACGATCTCCTTTTCCCTGCCGTTTTTCGCCTTGATCGGCCAGTCGGGGTCGCACAGTATGGCCCTGCAAAGCCCTATCATATCCGCCTTCCCCTCGGCGAGTATCTCTTCCGCATGTTTTGGATCCCTTATCTTTCCTGCTGTTATAATCGGGGTCTCAAAACCTGCGGATCTTACGGCCTTTCTTATCCCTTCTGCGAGGAATACATGGCAACCATCAGGCCACCAGTACCAAGGGCTCATCCTGTGGCCACTATAACCGGACATGGGATCCGGGGGGTTACCCTCAGCAGGGGTCTTTGCATCCTCAAATCTGCTCCCTGCGGAGACACTTATGTAATCAGCGCCGAGTTCGGCGAATTTTCGGGCTATGCGGCTACTCTGGAGCAAGGTGTTGCCGGGGATACAAAAATCCTCTCCGTTTATCCTGACCCCCAGGGGGTAATTTTCCCCTACAAGCCCTCTTACGGCCTTATAGACCTCTATGGGAAGCCTCATCCTGTTCTCCAGCCTCCCCCCTCCATAACCATCGGTCCTTTTGTTCACAAGGGACAAAAAAGATGATAGGACATAGGCGTGGGCCATATGTAACTCAATGAAATCAAAACCGGCGGATAGGGCCCTTCTGGCCGCTGCCACATGGTCTTCCACGATCTTAGGTAGCTCCTCTGTTTTAAAGTCTTCTACCCTCTGCCTCCACCCTGTCTTTGAGAGTTTCAAATGTTGCATAATCTGAATCCCTATCTTTACCTCACTATTCACCTCCCTCATGGCCTTGACGAGCTCTGTAAGCCCGGGGACAAACCTGTCGTCACTTATCCTCAGGTTGTAAGGGCTTTTGGAAGGTATGATCACTGCAGCCTCTACAACAATGCTCCCTACCCCTCCCTTTGCCTCTCTCACATAACGCTTCTTCAGGTCTTCTGTTACCCAGCCGTCCTCGGTTGTAAGGCCAGAAACCATAGATGTTCTATGGATCCTGTTGGGGAAGGTAACACCCCTTAATGTGATCGGTGAAAATAACCTTTCGTATGCCATCTCTATCTCCTTTTTTAAAAATTAGATTATGTCTATCTTCCCTGAAAGACAGGCTTTCTCTTCTCAAGAAAGGCCGAAAGACCCTCTTCTGCATCTTTTGAATTGGCCACATAATCGTATAGCTCAAGCTCGTATTCCAGGGCCTTTTCAAGGGGCATCTGCAACCCCTCATCTATTGCCTTTTTTGTACCTTTTAAGGAAAGGGGACCGCATGTGGAGATCTTCTTTGCAAGGGCTTCCACCTCTTCTATCAAGGATTCCTGGGTACACACCCTCTCTACAAGGCCGTATTCGTATGCCTCCTGTGCTGTAATCATGTTCCCGGAAAACATGATGTATTTTGCCCTGCCCCATCCGATGAGTCTACTTAAAAGCTGGGTCCCTCCGTATCCTGCCATAACACCGAGGGTAGATTCGGGCAGACCGAACCTCGCATTCTCCGAGGCAAACCTTATATCGCAGGCAAGGGCGAGTTCACATCCACCCCCTAAGGCATACCCGTTTACCGCTGCAATGACAACCTTGCTCGATCGCCTGATTTTCGACAGAATCTCCTGCCCCTTTTTTATAAAGGCCGTCCTCCCGGGGCCCGCCTCTTTTATCTCCCGCACATCTGCCCCTGCAACAAAGGCCTTTTTCCCTGCCCCGGTGATGATAACCACCATAATACCATCGTCCTTTTCCATCTCATAAAAAAGGCCGTCGAGCCTCTCCATAATCTCCCTATTCAGGGCGTTTAAGGCCTCTTCCCTGTTGATGGTGACATAGGCGATTGCGCCCTCCTTCCTAAACAGCACAAACTCTTTTTCCATACTTACCCCGCTTCCTTAAAAGATATTTCAGTAACCCCCATAGCCAAGCTCCTGGGAGATCTTTTTTGCGGTCTGGACGACTTCCTTAACAAGGGCCTTCTTCTCATCCTCGTCAACGGATATGGATATAAAGCCTATCCCTATACCCCCCACAACCTTTCCTGTATAATCGAAGATGGGGGCCGAAATGCCTGAAATCCCATCTATCGCCTCCCCTTCGTCTATGAAATAGCCCTTTTCCCTTATGGAGATCAGCCTTTTTTTGAATTCTCCCACATCGACTATGGAGAGCTTTGTAAGTGGCGCAAGGGGGGTCTTCTTTAAAATCCTGTCCACCTCCTCTTCTTCCATGTAGGCCATTAAGAGCTGACCGAGCATACCGAAATAAGGAGGTCTTCTCATACCGATGTTCGATGCAAACCTTATGGGGTTTCTCGGGTCTTCGTGTTTGTCGAGATACACGAGTTGGTCATCGAGGATCACCCCTAAAAATGTGGTCTTTGCAATTTTTGCCTGGAGAGAGGCAAGATAGGGGGAGACTATCTTCCTCAAAGAGAATGTGGAAAAGACAATACTCCCCAGTTCAAAGAGTTTAAGACCGAGGGAATATTTCTTTGTCTGACTGTCATATCTCAGAAAGTCATGGTCTATTAGGGTCATGGATAGTCGCATGGTGGTTGCCTTAGGTAGGCCCACTGCCTCTGAGAGTTGCCCCAGTGTCATTCCCTGTCGCTCAGAAGAGAAGGCGCAGAGGATTTTCAACGCCCTTTCGAGGGACCTATTATAAAACCCCTTTTCTCTTCCTTTTCTATCCATAAGGTTTCACTGAATGATATTATAGTTCGTACTATGAAAATTTACCATACCCACTGTTTTTGTCAAGGAAATTTTAACCGTGTCTATGGGGCAAAGAGAGGGAAAGATTTTACCACAAAATCTTTTTTAATTATCTTTCAAAGGGGAGCGCCCTTCTTTCCCTTGTCTTTTATTTTCCCTTGACGGATATCGGTTACTTACATATACTCTAACGTATCAAAAGTATTATTTTTCTCAAAAAAAAGAGGACGTAGAACATACTCTTAAAAAGTATGGGTATAAAAAACACCTTATCGTTTATCATCTTTCTCTTTTTTTCTCTCTCCTTTGGTTACGCCGAACCTGTTGAGATAAGGATTCTATACGTAAACGATTTCCATGGCTTTGCGGAAAGCCACAGGACACTTGGTTCTGAAAAACTGTCAGGGGGTGCCCAGTATCTTGCAGGGATGGTAAAGAGACTCCGTAGTGAAAAGGAAACCCTCCTCCTCTCAGCAGGGGATATGATCCAGGGAAATAACTGGGCAAATCTCACAGAGGGAAAATCTGTTATTGAGCTTATGAACGAGATGAAATTCGATGCGATGGTCGTCGGGAATCATGAGTTCGATTTTGGAAAGGAAAACCTAAAGAAAAGGGTTTCAGAGGCAAGATTTCCCGTATTGGGAGCGAATGTAGTGGGGTTGGATCTTTTAAAACCCTATCTAATAAAAGAGATGGCAGGTATAAAGGTGGCGATTATCGGAATTACAACAGATGATACCCCTTTATCTACCCATCCAAAGAATGTCTTTGGTTTTAAGTTTTTACCGGCAAAAGATACGGTTGAGAAATACCTGCAGGTTTTAAAGGGGAGGGCGGATATCATCATCCTCCTTTCCCATATAGGGTTTTCCGCAGATAGGTCCATTGCAGAAAGAGTAAAAGGCATCGATGTCATAGTAGGGGGACATTCCCATACACGATTAGAAAAACCATTATTAGTCGGACATACAATAGTTGTCCAGGCATGGGAACACGGAAAGGCCCTGGGCGTATTGGACCTAACCGTAGAGAATGGAAAAATAATAAGATTTCGGGGCCATCTCGAAGAGATAAGTCCGGAAATTGGGGTAAAAGATGATTCGATCAAATCCCTCGTTGATAAGTATGGAGAGATCATAGATAGAACCCTCGGGGAAACGATAGGGAGGACTCTATGTGACTTGGATGGGGAAAATGTAAGAAGAAAAGAGACCAATCTCGGCAATTTCATAGCCGATATCATAAGGGATAGAGCAGGCACCGACATTGCCATCACCAACGGTGGAGGAATAAGGATAGGGATCAAAAAGGGTGAGATAAAGATAAAAGACATCTATTCTATTTTGCCCTTTGACAACTACATTGTTGCAATTAAGATGCCCGGCAAAAAGATCAAAGAGGTCTTGGAACACGGGGTTTCAGCCGTTCCTGAGGAGGCAGGAAGGTTTCCCCAGATATCAGGCATGAAGTTCACCTATGACCCAAAAGCTCCCACAGGCAGCAGAATAAGGGAGATATATATCGGGGACAAACCTCTCGAGTCAGAAAAAGAATACTCTGTGGCCACTAACGACTTTATGGCAGCAGGAGGAGATGGATATAAGACATTTCTTGAAGTGGTGGCATCATCAAAAGATTATGCCCTCTCTGCAGGAATGATTAAGGACGGAAAGGTTCTGTATTCAGATGCAGGCAGATATCTAAGGGATATCGTCGTTCAATACATAAAAAAGAGAAAGGTGATAGAACCGAAAACAGAAGAAAGGATAAAGGAAGTCTTTTACAGATGAGGGTGTTTATAAACGGCGAACCTGTAGAACTGATACCGGGGATGACGATTAAACATGCCCTTATTTTTCTAAATTTATTAAACGAAATTGAGAGGGGTAAAAAGGTCTACGATGAATGGGGAAACGAGGTGGGATTAGACGGGGAAGTCTCTGAAGGGGAACGTTTTTTTGTGAAATAAATAAAAATTGACATTTTTTCTATTAAGTCTGTAAAATCTAATTTAAACAAAAGAAAGGGGGCCTTCCCATGAAAAAACTGTTCCTTCTTTCGTTAATCGTAATCCTTATACTTTTTATAGTTGTACCTTCGTATGGGGCAGGAAAAATGAAAATCGCTACCGAAACATTTTTTATAGAGTCCTCTGAACCTGGCATCAAGCTCCATATCAGAAATAAATATCCTGCAGGAAAAAAGGTATTCCCCCCGGAAAAGATAGTGCTTTTTGTCCACGGAGCCACGTACCCCTCTGAATCGACCTTCGACATAAACCTCCCCGGAGGTTCATGGATGGATTATACTGCAAGGATGGGTTATGATACGTATATAGTGGATATAAGGGGCTACGGCCGTTCTACCCGACCTCCATCCATGGATGCTCCCCCTGAACAGAATCAGCCCTTTGCAACCACCGCAGAGGCCATAAAAGATGTAGGTTCTGCCGTTGATTTTATTCTCAAGAGAAGAAAAGTGGAAAAGATCAATCTTGTCGGGTGGTCTTGGGGTACTACCTTAATGGGAGGATATACAGCCCAAAACAACGGTAAGGTTGTAAAACTTGTGCTCTATGCCCCGCTCTGGACACTAAAAGAACCCCCTCCTTTTACAGGGAGCGGGGCCTATAGAATGACAACCAAAGAGACGGCGAGAGCCCGGGCCTTAAGGGGGATCCCCGAGACGAAAAAAGAGGAAATACATCCCCAGGCGTGGTTTGACAAATGGTGGGAGGCAAACCTTGCGACGGATACAGTAGGGGCCACGAGAACACCCCCGGTTATAAGGTCACCGAACGGTGTGTTAAAGGATATAGCCGATTTTCTCGGTAAAGGTATCCCCCTCTACAACCCTTCAGAGATAAAGGTACCCACTTTTCTTATTGTCGCCGAATGGGACCAGGATACACCCCTTTTTATGGCCCAGGAGGTCTTTAGTCGACTTACCAACACACCCTATAAACGTATGGTTGTCCTTGGAGAGGGGACACACATGATTGCCGTCGAAAAGAACAGGATGGAACTCATAAGAGAGGTCCAGCGTTTCCTCGATGAGAGAAGATGATGTTAAGGGGAATCATTATGCCATTATTAACTATCGAATATCATGGCATAACGATCCTCGATAAAAAAGGGAAGAACAATTAGTAATCAAAAAAGAGTAAAGTGAGGTTTTATGAAACATATCGTTTTTTTTATACTTTTTTTATTCAGTTTTACGGTTATACCCATGAAACATATTCACAGCGCAAGTCCCTTTGACACACTCCTTAAAGGTATAAAAGTCCCTTCTAAACAAGGACCGGATGAAAATACGACGATCGCAGGTTTGAAAGAGGCGTTAACGATAGGGACAGGCAATGCCGTTACCCTTGTATCGAAGACAGATGGGTATTTCAAGAATCAGATGATCAAGATCCTCTTCCCCGATTCCATTCAGAGAGTTGCGGATGTACTGGGGAGGCTCGGTTATCAAAGGCAAATCGACGAGTTTATTCTCAGCATGAACAGGGCGGCAGAGAATGCCGCCCCTAAGGCAAAGGAGATCTTTATCGGCGCCATAAAAGAGATGACCTTTGAAGATGCGATGTCAATCCTAAAAGGAAACGATACGGCGGCAACGGAATACTTTAAAGCAAAAACATCGAACCAACTATACAACGCTTTCAAACCTGTTGTCTCCAAAAGCCTGAATACGGTCGGTGCAACGGAGAGATATAAAACCATGATGCACAGCTATGAGGCGATTCCGTTTGTCAGCAAAGAGTATTTTGATCTTGATCATTACGTCACAAACAAGGCGTTAGACGGTCTTTTCTATATGGTCGGGGAGGAGGAAAAAAAGATAAGAAATAATCCTGCCGCAAGGGTTACAGACCTTCTAAAGGCTGTTTTTACAAAATAGAATGTTTTAGTCATTAAGGTTTCTATCCGTTAAGGGGGGTTTCTTAGCGTGCCTTTTATTTAAGGTCACAGGCAATACCTGTTGACTACCTCAAAATCTACTGTAGACGGTATGCAATCAGTTTACTATTGACAAGAAATATATTATTATCATATAGAAAATGGGCATGGCGGTGTAGCTCAGTTGGTCAGAGCATGCGGCTCATATCCGCAGTGTCCGGGGTTCGACTCCCTGCACCGCCATTTTAATACATACATCCCTTAAGCGAAACAGAATCCGGAAAAGAGAAGGAGAAAATAGATCCATGGACAATCTCTCAAGTGGAAAGAATTGCAGGATAGATGCCCATTCAGTAACCGTTATGTTTTTTATTATGTTTTTTGCTTATGCCTTATTTTTTTACCCTTCATACACTTTAGGGGCAGAAAAAAAGGCGAGAAAACCGGCACCTAAAGAGGTGGTGAAAAAGGATATAGTGATATCCGATGCAAATATCCAGTCCTCACTGAAAAGGGCAGAAGAGCTTCTTAAAAAGGGTGATATCGAGGGTTCTTTACCCATATACACGAAGATATACGAATTTACAAAAGAGGCGATAACCACCGTATCCCATATTCAGAAACAGTATGAACGTTTTATAAACGAACCTGAAACGTCGCAGGCCGATAAAGAGGAGTTTTTTATAAAATTGAACAGGATAAAGCAACTTATACCCCGATACAAGGCGATAAAAGACACCTGTGGCTATAATCTCGGTTTTATATATGGGAAAAAAAATGAGCCGGAAAAGGCGAGGATCTTTTTGACAGAGCTTATGGAGACACTACCTTTCTCAAGAAATAAGGATTCCCTATGGATGAGGGCTAAAACTCTGCTTCTTGAGATATACGCCCTCGAAGGCGAATTTTAGGTGGATTATAGAATAGCAATAATCGATGAAGTAGTAGTTTCTCTCGGTATCCATAGTTATATAAGGAACATACACATAAGGGATACGGCCTCTCCCTGGGAAGAAAGGATCTCCATCGATAAAAGAAAAAATAAGTTTGATGTAACACTCCACATATGGAGGGATAGGTATCTCTTATACGGGAGGATCTACCGCCAATTTCTCTACCTGTACGATGCCTTTGAACCATCTTTCGGTTACAGACCGGAGATCACCCCTGATAAAGAAAAAGAGCCGGAAAAGAAAAAAAGACACGACCAGATATGGAGTATATATGTAGATAGTCGCCTCGAGAAAGGGGGGATAAAGAATTTTTATGACAGAAGGTTGAGGAAAAATATTTTTATCGATTCGGAGAAAGGATTTCCATGGATTAAGGCAGGGGAGATCTTTGACAGACTCTGGGAAAGAAGTAAATACAGCTACTCAGAAATCGTTGATTTAGCCCAAAACATAGAGAAGGTTCTGGAAGAACCGTCTTTAAAGGAAAGAGAGGGTCTTAATGAGGAATTAAAACATCGCTTTTCAGTTTTCGCCCTTCAAGACCCCCTGGATATGGTTTCGTTCCGTTCTCTTGAAGAGATAGAAAGACTGTCGTGTTTCGTCCCCTCCCTCTGGAAGGATATACATATTGAAAGAACGTACTACGGAATAAAGTTTTTATACCATAAGAAGGTGATCATGGAGATAATCCCCGAGAAGGAGGATAGGGTCTATATCACCCTATACAATGCCCATGATGGAACTTACAGCACCGATGTTATAGATGAAAAGCTCGATAAGAGGCGGATAGAGGAAGGTATAAAGAGTGCGATCGGTAACATTTCAATAGATACAGGACTATAAAACGACTTATCTCCTTAGGCGTTTTAAGGCGAACTCAAAGGAGTATTCGTATAGATGTAAGCCCTTACTCATTGCCGTTATGGTTCCATCCTCAACCCCGATCTCGTGACACATATACTCCTTCAGGATCTGTATGGCCGCAAGATTTGAAGGAAACCCCGCCCATAGATCCCAGCTTCTGAAATATAAGAAAAAGTGGAGTCTCCCCTCCATCAAACGGGTATCTATTAAACGGAGGCAGGGAGGGTCTTCAATGAGGATGTCCTGGGGCATACCAATTTCCATTATTGCCTGATTTGTACCGTATTTCCCCTCCTTGTACATCTTAATAACCTCATGTACAGGGTTTACATTCAATGCCCACTCCTTTCCTTCTATATAGACCTTCGGATTTATAAGCCTCTCTCCGTAAGTGTAAAGTTCGTTAGCCCCCTTTTTATCGGTCCTAAGCTACTGTAAGTACTCCTCTACGTACTCCATGCTTGAAGGGGCCGGAATGGCAAGTTCGGTAGGAATATCCGGTATAAGGGGTCTAATCCCAGGATACTTTATGTGAACCATAACCATATCGAACTCTCTCCTCTTCTGCCCCTCGAAGGATCCCCTGTCTATCGTATATTCATGGGTACCCTCTTCTTCAAAAATCCTGTATATGCACTGAAACCATGCATCAGGTATATCCCTCGCCTCTATGTATACCGGTTTCATCTCTCCTCCATTACAATTTTATTGTTACTAAATTTTAAGTGATGATGATTTTACCAGAAAAAAAACCATTTCCAAAGATAAATGATGGCTCCGTAAATATTTTCTTGACAATGTAGTTGATGATAGGCAAACATAAATAAAATAATCGGGATTGTCCTTTTTATTGTATACAATCAAAGGGCGTTGGGGTTTTGGTTTTATAAGTAGAGGCTTGGAGGTACGTTGTGACAATTCTTCCATTCGATTCAATCATATTAAGAAATCAAAAGGGCATAAACAAAAAAGGAGGTTTCCCATGGATTTAAGTTTACTGCTTGACAGGAAAGGATTTTTAAAAAGGAGAGATTTCTTAAAGGTAGTAGCCGCTATGGCAGGGGTTACGGTTTCAGCTAAGCCCCTTACCTTATTCGGTCAGCAGAAAAAACGTATTTCCATTGCCACAGGGGGTATGGGCGGGGTCTACTTTGTAATGGGCGGTGGTATCGCCACAATCCTTACAAAGCACGCCAACCTTGAGGCTGCAGCAGAGGTTACCGCGGCCTCGGTGGACAACTGCAAACTCATAGCGGCAAAAAAGGCGGATCTCGGTTTTGTTATGGGGGATACGGGGTACGATGCCTTCAAAGGAACCGGCAACTTTAAAGGCAAACCCCTTCCTATAAGGACGCTTACGGTGCTATACCCTAACCTAACCCATGTCGTTACATTGGAAGGAAAGAATATAAAAAAGGTCTCAGACATAAAGGGGAAAAGGGTTTCGACGGGGGCTCCGGGAAGTGGAACCGAGGTAATAGCCTTAAGGGTCCTCGAGGCGGCGGGGATAAACCACGAGAGGGATATCAAGAAAGACCGCCTCGGTGTTTCCGAGTCGGCAGGGGCATTGAAGGACGGTAAGATCGACGCATTTTTCTGGTCAGGGGGCCTACCCACATCTGCGATCCTTGACCTCGCCTCATCCCCGGGGGTGAAGATTTACATAATCCCCCATGATGACTTAATCCCTAAGATGACGGAGAAGTATGGGCCTATCTATTACAAATCGGTGATGCCGAAAAAGGTCTATACGGGAATGGAGACGGATGTGGCCGTTTCTACCGTGGGAAACATCCTCATTTGCCATCAGGATATGGATGAAAAACTCGGTTATGATATTGTCAAGACCATCTTCGAACATTTACCTGAACTGGCGGCTATACATAAAGAGGCCCTCAATATAAACTTAAAGGATGGGGGGAGTAACAAGGCGGTGCCGTATCATACAGGGGCTGCTCGGTATTTTAAAGAAAAAGGGATTATTGTGCCTGTATAATCGGGGTTAAATTATGGAAGAGAGAAAAGCGGAGGTTGATAACAAAAACGTTGAAGAATTAACGGATCTACAAAAAGAGAAGATCGAGAAACTCATAGAGGAAGAGGAAGGGGTCACAAGAAAGGTAGGGGGCATCTGGAATTGGGTGATCACAATCCTCGCTATTTCCATGTCTATCTTTTCGATATTCACAACCATCAGGCCTGTAACTACCCAGATTGTAAGGGGAATCCATGTGGCCTTCCTTCTCGCCCTCTCTTTTCTGTATTACCCGATGTCGAAGAAGTACAAAAACAGGGTTACTGCTTTTGATGTGGTCCTCTCCTGCCTGGGTGTCCTCTGCATACTCTATATGCTTATAGATTTTGAAGAGTTCATCTACCGGGCTGTGACCCCTGAGAAATGGGATAGGATCTTCGGTGTCCTTTTTATACTCCTTGTCCTTGAGGCAACGAGAAGGAGTTCCGGCTGGATCATGCCCCTTACGTGCCTTATCTTTCTCGTATATGCCTATATAGGCCCACTTCTGCCATCCCCCTGGACCCACAGGGGGTATGATGTAGATCGTATCATAGGCCATATGTTTATGACCCTTGAGGGTATCTTCGGCGTGCCGATCGATGTCTCTTCAACGATCATAATCATGTTCTGCATATTCGGGGCATTCCTCTCCGTCTCCGGGGCAGGTAAATTTTATGTAGACATCGCCTTTACCGCGATGGGTAATAAACCGACTGCCGCAGGCCGTTCTGTGGTGGCCACATCCTATTTTCTTGCAATGGCTTCCGGTTCAGGTGTTGCCAACACAGTGGCGATAGGGTCTGTCGCATATCCCATGTTAAAAAAGGCAGGGTACGACAAGGACAACGCCGGCGGTTTTCTTGCCGCCGGGGGGATGGGGGCCATCACAACCCCTCCTGTAATGGGGGCTGCGGCATTCCTTATAGCAGAATTTTTGAGGATGAGCTATGTGGATGTGATACTCCTTGCAATAATACCTGCCGCCCTTTACTACTGGGGACTTCTCCTGATGGTCGAATTCGATGCCAAAAAATTTGGTCTAAAGGCCGTACAGTACGAGAAAAAGCAGACGGTCTCCCAGTTGATTAAGGCGTATGGTTTTCACTTCTTTCCCTTAATCGCCATAGTTGTGTTTCTTGTCAGGGGTTTCACCCCCAATATTTCTGTCCTCGCAGCGGTTCTCACCTGTTTTCTCGGCTCTTTTATAAGAAAGGAGACGAGATTTACATTATCTAAAACCATTGTCGCCTTAAGGGAAGGCTCTATCACCGTTCTAAATGTAGCCGCGATCTGTGCATCTGCAGGCATAATAGTAGGCACAGTGAGCCTTACAGGTCTTGGCCTCAAACTCTCCTCTATCATAATAGGTTATGCAGGGGGTAGTGTTATAATAACCGCCATATTTGCCGGGGTGATCCTCTGGGTTATAGGCCTTGCCGTTCCCATTACAGCCACATATATCATTGCCGCGGTTATCGTTGCCCCGGCCTTGACAAAGCTCGGGGTTCCCGAGTATGCGGCCCATATGTTCATATTCTATTACGCCCTCTTATCAGAGGTCTCCCCCCCAACCGCCCTTTCCCCTTTTGCCGCAGCGGCCATAACAGGGGGTGATCCTTATAAAACAACCATGATGGCATGGAAATATGCGATTACCGCCTTTCTTTTACCCTTTATCTTTGTTGTCCTCCCTTCGGGCAGGGCCCTTTTATTGCACTGGGAGGGCATAAGTATGGCAGAAGGGATCGTGACCATCATAACCGCCTTCCTCGGGATCGGTCTACTCGCCTCAGGCTGCTCCGGCTGGCTTCTGAAAAAGTCCAATACGTTGGAGAGGCTTATAACAATAATCGGGGCGTTGAGTTTTGTATATCCGAGCCAATGGGGGGATGTAATCGGTATAGTCTCATTGATTGTGGTAATCCTCATGCAGAGGATGAGAAAGTCCGATTGATTAAGGACCTTTCTCACAAAACTTCATCCTCTCTTTAGCATGAGGGAGGATAAGGCCCCGATTATGGAGGCAGAGGCGGATAAAGCAAAAGAGCCTATAAAAGTGCCTGTTATATCCTTTATCCACCCTGCAACTGCAGGGCTTATGGACTGACCTATCCCAAAGAGGAGGGTGACAAATCCCAGTGTGGCAGGGGCAAGCCTTTTTCCTGTTACATCCCCTGCTGCCGCTGCCATGATGGTGGCAACAGAGGAGAGGGAGATACCGAAAATAATGGATGAGGCGTAGAATGCAATAGTATCCCTCGATAGTATCAGGATTACACAGGGTATTGAAAGGGTTATATAGGAGAGGAAAAGCCCCATCCTTCTTCCCAATATATCCGATAACCAACCCCAGATGATGCCGCTTCCTATACTGAATAGACCGAGTAAAGCGAAGATATTCCCTGCCTTTTGTGGTGGTAGGCCCACTTCATGGGTGAGATAGGCAACAAAAAAGGTCATAAATATGATATACGAGAATCCAAACATAAAATAGACAAAACCCAATTTCCAGACCTCTTTTTCTCTCACCACATCACCCCAGAGAGAGAAGATCGTGGAATGTTTGCAGGTTGCAACCCTTTCTTCCCCTCCATACATCGAAAGGCCCTTCTCCGATGGGTCGTCCTTTAAAAAGGCATTGCAGAGAAAGGAGAAGAAAAATACGATAGTCCCCAGGGTAAACCATGCGTATCTCCATCCCTGCTCTCCGAATTTACCGATCAAAAAGGGCAGGGCGAGACCTGTGAAAGTAAGACCTATCCCTGTCCCTGCGGTGAGAATACCCGATGCAAGCCCCCGCTTTTTCTGGGCAAACCACGATGCTGTAAGGGCCATCATGGGTACAACAGCCCCGCCGTTTCCCATTCCTGTTATAAACCTCATGACAAAGGCGAAGGTAAAGGAATCTGAAAGCCCTGTTAGAAAGAGGGTGATACCCATAACGATCAGGGAGATGAAGATCGTCCTTTTTGAACCAAACCTGACCGCTATTATGCCCCCAATTACGGCAAGGATGAGGTAACCAACAAAATTTGCAGTTCCGATGAGCCCTGCCTGGGTATATGTGAGCATGAGCCCCTTTTTCATCGAGGGGAGTATCACCGCATAGGACATGCGACCAAAACCCTGGGTGAGAACGAGTACAAGGGTGCCCGTAAATGCAATGATCCAAGCGTAGTGCATCTTCTCGCCATTATATAACGGCTATTCTTCTGTTGTCACCATTTTTATCGGGAGGGAAAGATAGACATGGCATGTTCAATAGGCTATAATATGGCGATTCATAAACCTTAAATTCTAAGCAGCTTTTTTAAAAGATGAAGCAGATAAGGAATTTTAGTATTATTGCCCATATAGACCACGGGAAGTCGACCCTTGCGGACAGGCTTATCCAGTACACACACCTCGTGGATGAGAGGCAGTTCCGCAACCAGATCCTCGATACCATGGACATCGAAAGGGAAAGGGGGATCACGATCAAAAGTCAGACGGTGAATCTCCCCTATAATGCAAAAAACGGCCTCTATTACGAACTAAACCTCATAGATACCCCTGGACATGTCGATTTTTCCTATGAGGTCTCTCGGGCCCTTGCCTCATGTGAAGGGGTTCTCTTACTCGTCGATGCCTCGCAAGGCGTGGAGGCCCAGACCCTGGCAAACCTTTACGCTGCCATGGAACACAACCTAACCATCATACCGGTTATCAATAAAATAGACCTCCCCTCTGCCGATATCGAAAGGGTCAAGGTGGAGATAGACCATGAACTGGGACTCGATGCGGATTCGGCCCTTCTATGCTCGGCAAAGGAAGGGATAGGGATAGAGGATATATTTGAGGCGATCGTGGAGAGGATACCCCCTCCATCGGGGGATGTAGACAAACCTTTAACGGCCCTTATTTTCGATGCCCAGTACGATTCTTTCAGGGGAACCATAGTGAGCTGCAGGATCTTCGACGGCTCCGTAAGGCAAGGGGATACGATAAGGCTTATGTCTACAGGGGCCCAGTATAAGGTTGAAGAGGTGGGGATCTTCAGGTTGAAGATGGAGCCTAAAAAAGAGCTCACCGCAGGCATGGTAGGTTATATTATTGCGGGGATAAAGACGGTAAGCGACACAAGGATAGGGGATACGATAACCCACGAGATGAATCCGGCCCCAAAGCCCCTCCCAGGCTTTAAAGAGGTAAAACCTGTCGTCTTTTCATCCATATACCCTGTCTCATCCGATGATTACCAATCCCTTGCCGAGGCCCTCGAAAAATACAAATTAAACGATGCTGCCCTTGTCTACCAGAAGGACTCCTCCGCCGCCCTCGGTCAGGGCTTTAGATGTGGATTTTTGGGGCTCCTCCACCTCGAGATTGTGCAGGAAAGACTCGAAAGGGAGTTCGACCAGTCTATCATCATGACAGCCCCGAGCGTCCAGTATCGATTCACCCTCTCAGACGGCAGTATCGTCCAGGTCGATAACCCCATCTATTATCCGGATCCGGCGCAGATAAAGAAGAGTGAAGAGCCTTATATAAGGGCGAGTATCATGATCCCCGAACGGTATGTAGGTCCTGTGATGAAACTCTGCATGGAAAGAAGGGGGGTAAACTCAAGGATGAACTATCCTGGCCCCGGAAGGGTGGAGTTGATATTCGACATGCCCCTTGCAGAGGTGATTTTCGATTTCTATGATAGACTAAAAAGCATAACCCAGGGATACGGCTCTTTCGATTATGAGATCGTCGACTACAGGGAGAGTGACCTCGTAAAGCTCGATATACTCGTAAACGGAGAAAAGGTGGATGCCCTGTCCATGATAGTCCACAGGGAAAGGGCAAGGGACAGGGCGGTTAAGGCCTGTGAGAGTCTAAAGGAAGAAATTCCACGGCAGCAGTTCAAAATAGCGATCCAGGGGGCGATAGGGGGAAAGATCATCGCCCGCTCCACCATCAATCCGTACAGAAAAGATGTGACGGCAAAGTGCTACGGTGGGGATATCACAAGAAAAAGGAAGCTTCTGGAAAAACAGAAGAAGGGTAAGAAGAGGATGAAGGTGGTCGGTTCCGTGGAGATCCCCCAGAGTGCTTTTATGGCCGTTCTGAGAACGGATACGGAGTAATTCTCATAGAGGTTGCAGGACTTTACATCCATATCCCTTTCTGCAAGACCAAATGTCCCTACTGCGGTTTCTACTCCACCCCAGAGGTCGACCTCATCGACCCTTTTATTGAAGCCTTGCTCAAAGAGATTTCCCTTTATGAAGGGGTGTTCGATATTTTTGATTCTATTTATATAGGGGGTGGAACGCCGAGTTTGCTGAACAGACACCACATCGAGATTTTGATGGAAACCGTATGCCGTGTATTCCCCGTAACCTCCGGGGCAGAGGTCACAATCGAGGCAAACCCCGATGACATCGATCCCGTAAAGATAAAAACATTCAAGGAGCATGGCATAAACAGGTTGAGTCTCGGCATACAGTCTTTTCATGACGGAGAACTCTCCTTTTTAAAGAGGAGGCATACCTCAGGGGAGGCCGAAAGGGCTATCATTTTGGCGAAATCCCATGGATTTGAGAATATAGGGATCGATTTAATCTTCGCCATACCGGGACAGACGAAAAACACATGGCATATGAGCCTTGAAAAGGCCCTTTCCTTTGAGCCTGCCCACATATCCTGTTATGCCCTTACCATCGAGGAGGGAACACCCTTCAACTTGCTTAAATCACAAAAGAGGATAAAACCCTTCTCAGAGAAAAAAGAGGTTTCGTTCTATCTACACACATCCCAATACTTGAGAGACAGGGGGTATATCCATTATGAGGTCTCTAATTTTGCAAAGGGACCCAAATATTACTCCCGACACAATAGAAGATACTGGCAACGGAAGCCCTACCTTGGCCTTGGTCCATCGGCCCATTCTTTCAAAGAGAAGGATAGATGGTGGAATATAAAATCGATAAAGGGTTATATGGACTCACTCGCGAGAGGGATAAAACCGGTAGAGGCGAAAGAAACATTGACGGAAGAGCAGATTAGACTCGAAAGTATCATGCTCGGTTTGAGAACAGAAGAGGGTGTTGATTTAGGCGTTATTGCCTCCATACCCCGTTATCAAGAAATACTCGAGAACCTGTTATTATCAGGCTATGTCGAAATAAAGGACGGACGGGCAGTCCCAACGGTTAAGGGCTATCTTATGGCAGATGGCATAGCCTATCTCTTCTCCTAAGTGATTTTTGACTCAAATCAAAGCAATCCTCCCTCGGATGGTTTAAATTGATACATAAAGAAGAATGAAAAAGGAGATACCATGAGATGTCCGGGACAGGATATGAGGTACTGGAAGCCAGGGGATATTTTCGAAACAGTATGCCCCCATTGCGGAAACGCCGTCGAATTCTTTAAAGACGAAACGACAAGGAGGTGCAGAAAATGTAAAAATATTGTTGTCAATCCCAAAATGGATTTAGGCTGTGCCGCTTACTGTAAATTCGCTGCCACCTGTCTCGGGGAGATAGGGCATAATACCTGCCCCTCCCAGGATTTAGATAATGGAGAGGGAAAGTAAGGATATCCATGCACTATCTTTTTGACTTTGTAAAACAAAGTTGCTATATTAAATCCACCTGGGCGGGTAGCTCAGCGGGAGAGCATCGGCCTTACAAGCCGGGGGTCGCAGGTTCAAAACCTGTCCCGCCTACCATATGCGGGGACGTAGTTAAGTTGGTCATAACGCCGGCCTGTCACGCCGGAGGCCGCGAGTTCGAGTCTCGTCGTCCCCGCCATCTTCAATAAAAAGGGTTCACTATGGAACTTCTTCTATGTATCCACAACCATCAACCTGTAGGAAATATGGATTTTATCCTTGAAGAGGCGTATGAAAGGGCCTACAGACCCTTCCTTGACGTCCTCTCCGAATTCAAAAATATTAAGATCAATCTCCACTTTTCGGGATATCTCCTCTCCTGGTTGAAGGAGCATAAAAGGCCCTATGTTGAAACTATAAGGGACATGATTGACCAGGGGATGATAGAGATCGTCTCTGGGGCCATGTATGAACCGATCCTATCCCTTATAAATGAAGAAGACGGGATATCCCAGATAAAGATGCACAGGGATTATCTGGAAAATCTATTTGGTGTATCCCCAAGAGGTATGTGGCTTGCCGAAAGGGTATATGAGCCCCATATGCCAAAGACGATCTCAAGGGCAGGGATCGAATATATAATAGTGGACGACAACCATTTTAAGGCCGTTGGTCTTACAGAGGATGAGCTATACGGATACTATATAACCGAATACGAGGGCAGCAGGCTTTCCGTATTTCCCGGTCTTGAGGTACTAAGATACGCCATCCCCTTTAAACCTCTCGAAGAGATAGACGGATATTTCAGAAGCCTTGATAAGGCAAAAAAGAGGCTTGCCGTATTCGGGGACGATGGGGAAAAATTCGGTCTCTGGCCGGGGACATTCGACCATGTATATAAGGCAAAATGGCTCAGGAAATTCTTTGAGTACCTTGAAGAAAATATTTCGTGGCTTAAAACAGTTACATTCGGTGAGTTTATAGAAAAGAATCCCCCTGAAGGAAGGGTATATTTAACCTGTAACTCATATAAGGAGATGGCGGAATGGTGTCTCCCCCCATCCTCTTCCATAAAATACGAACACTATAAGTCAACGGCCGATGAACAGCTGAGGGAGTTTATAAAAGGGGGCTACTTCAAGCACTTTCTTGTGAAATACGAAGAGTCAAACGACATGCACAAAAAGATGCTCGATGTCTCTATGAGGGCAAAGAGAAACGTTGAGGCGAGAAGACAGGTTTTTATGGGTCAGTGCAACGATAGCTACTGGCATGGCGTCTTCGGGGGATTGTATCTACCCCATCTCAGGGCATCGGTTTATAGCCACCTTATAGAGGCGGAAAAGCTCCTTGCTCCAGAAAAACCTTTCATAAACTGTAAGAAAACGGATATAAACTTCGATGGCATCGATGAGATCATCGTTGAAAACAATAACTTAAAGGCATACTTTTATCTGAAGGAAGGGGGGGTATTATACGAACTCGACTTTAAACCTTCCTCTGCGAATCTCATGGCAACACTAAAAAGAAGGTATGAAGGATACCATGAGAAGATAAAAAAGGCCGTCACCTCTGGAGTTGCCGACGGAACAAAGACCATACACGACCTTGTGATTTCTAAGGAAGAAGGCCTTGACAGGTTTTTGCACTACGACTGGTACAGAAGGGCATCTTTTATAGACCACGTTATGGGAAGGGATGTGACCTTTGACAGTTTTTATAAGAGCAAATACTGTGAGCCCGGGGATTTTGTAAAGGAGATGTATCAAGGGACAACAAAAAAGGAAAAGGGCAAAATCCGCCTTTCCCTTGAAAGGAAAGGGCACTACTGGAAGACGGATACGGGGAGCACCCTCTCCGTAAAAAAGGACTTCCTCTTTGAGGCAGAAAAGCCAGGGTTTGAAGTGGAGTACCGCATAGAGGGGGAACCCACCGAACCCTTTTTATTTGGCGTAGAATTCAACTTTTCCCTTCTCGGAACAGGGGGGGGTAGGTTCATGGAGACAGAGGGAGGTAGGTTTGATCTCACAGAAACAGGGAGATTAAACCCGACGAAATATGTTAAGCTCCATGACCCCTATCAGCATGTGGAGATTTTTCTCGAATTTGGAGAGCAGGTTGAAGTATGGACCCACCCCGTTGAGGTTGTCTCTTTGTCTGAATATGGCTTTGAAAGGAATTACCAGTCAACCATGGTTTTGCCTATATGGCCTATTGACCTAAAAGAAGGGGAAAGACCTTTCAAAATAAGACTTGGCCTCACGAAGATATAACCTCTAACCCTAATGGATACGGTCTCTGTTGTAATAACCACCTTCAACAGACGTCATTTTCTCAAAGACGCCACCCTTTCAGTACTGAGTCAGGACTACCCAGCCAAAGAGGTGATCATCATAGATGACGGCTCAACGGATGGCTCCAGGGAAGAGGTTGAGGGCCTGCCTGTAAAATACATATGGAAGGAAAACAGCGGGATAAGTAGCGCAAGAAACGAGGGGATAAGGGTTGCAAAGGGAAGATATATCTCCTTTCTTGATGTAGATGACCTCTGGAAAAAGAAAAAGCTCTCGACCCAGATCATGCTCATGGAGGAGAAGGGTTATAGAATTTCATATACGGACGAGATATGGTTAAAAAATGGCAAAAGGATAAACCAGAAATTAAGACATAGAAAATATTCCGGTTATATCTTTCCCTTTTGCCTCCCCCTGTGCATAATAAGCCCCTCTTCTGTTGTAATAGAAAAAGAGGTTTTCAATGAGGTGGGGCTTTTCGATGAGACGCTCCCCGTATGTGAGGATTACGATATGTGGCTTAGGATCTCTGCAAGATACCCCATACTCTTTGTTGATAAACCCTTAATCATAAAAAGGGGAGGCCATGAAGACCAGCTATCAAAAAAATATGAGGCGATGGACAGGTTCAGGGTAAAAAGTATTGTGAATATCCTAAAGAAGGGTATCCTCGATGAAGAGATGAAAAAAGAGGCGGTAAGAGAGCTTCTAAAAAAATGTGAGATTCTCGCCAACGGCGCAAGAAAAAGGAACCTGATCAAAGAAGCAGAATACTTTAGTCGACTCCCTCTTATTATCGATCGAGACTAAACGGCCCTCACCTCCTGTTTCATAAAGACCAGATAGCATATCCCAAAACATAGAATCGTGATGGCCGCCAGGGATACGATATGGGGGAGGGTTATATACAGGCTCTCCACCAGAGGGAGAGGGTTTTGAAATCTCGATATGGATAACCTCTCCAGAGGTCCCATGAGAACAAGGGCGCTCGTTGTCTTCCTCATGGGGTCGAGTATCATTCCTGTTGCATCTCCATACAACGTCATCGGGGAAAAAAGGGAAATTATCCGCTGAACTTTTACGTTTCTCATGATGCTTTCCGCATCAACGCCGGCAGAAGTCTGATTCACAGGGGCAATCGCATCGGAGACAAAACCTGCCCCCAGACCTACAAAAAAGGAGAAGAATATCCATACTGCAAGAGATGCGAGGGCAGAGGTGGCCGTACTTTTAAAAATCACCGAGAAGAGGATCGATATGCCGAGCCAGAATGATATATAGAGGAGTGTCACGATAAGGTATATAAGTAGCCTTCCCACCTCTTCTGCCCCAGGGACCACCCCGATCAGTTTTATGCCGAGACCGGAGATCAAAAGTATTATTGCAACGAGGATGATGGCGGTTATCGTGACCCCTGTTAAAAATTTTGCGTTAATGATCGAATCCCTGTATATCGGTTGGGAGACGAGTTTACTCAATGTCCTTGAGATCCTTTCTCTGTTTATTGCATCAAAACCGAGGATAATCCCTATAAGGGGTCCGAAAAAACCAATGAACTGGACAAAGGAGAATAGTTTTCCCGTTGAAGTGAAGAGAAGGAGAAAGATCAACGTAGGCTTAACCATCCCCTTTAACTCTTCCTGTATTGCCATTCCTACCATCGATGTGACGATCACACCCACCATCACAATAACAGCAGAGATGATCAGAAATCTCGTGCTACTAAAGTGGTCTTCCATTTCTTTTCTGAATATAGTCAGTATACCCCTCATCTATTCCCCTTGCTTAAAAAATTTCATATATATTTCCTCGAGGGTAAATTTTTCAGCCCCGAGTCCCAGTTTCTCTTTAGCGAGTTCATCTATGGTACCGACCCCGATCAAATTCCCGTTATACATAATGCCTACCCTGTCGCATATCCTCTGTACCTGGTCTAGGAGGTGGGAAGTAAGAAAGACCGCTATGCCCTTTTTTGTACTCAAACTCTTTATCATGTCGAGCATCTGGTTGGTTCCCTCCGGGTCGAGACCTATTGTGGGTTCATCGAGAAAGACAACTTTTGGCTCTTTGATCAATGTCTCCGCTATGCCAAGACGCTGGCGCATACCCTTCGAGAATGTGCCGACCTTCTTGTTCTTATCCCCTGCAAGCCCGACCTCAAGTAACAGCTCCTCTATCCTTTTCTCCGAGATTTCATCGGGTATCCCGTTCAATCTCGCCACATACCTTAAATTTTGCGCAGCGTTCATATCATCATAAAAACCCACATTTTCAGGGAGATACCCTACTATCTTTTTTACATCAAGGGGTTCTTTCACAGGGTCGAAACCGCATATACGGACCGTCCCTGATGTAGGTTCTGTAAGACCGAGGAACATAAGGATCGTGGTTGTCTTGCCGGCACCGTTCGGTCCTAAAAAACCGAAGATCTCCCCTTCCTTTATTTCAAGGGTAAGGTTATCAACGGCCTTGAAGCCCTTATACTCCTTTGTCAGGTTTTTTGCCTCTACGACCAGTTTCCCTTCATCCACCTTATCTTCTCCCAAACCATATAAAGAGTCCGCTAAGCCCTACTATCACGAAAAGGATTATGCCAACCCCTATCCAGCCCCAGGCGGTAGATGCCTTGACCGTCACCCTCATCTCTATCGTCTTATCCGATTTTTCACCATTTACCATTACCCCTACCGAATAATCCCCGACAAGGGCCTGCTGCGCAGGTTTTACCGTAACCTCAACCTGTTTCAGTTCATTCACCTCGAGGGCATCTATCTTTTCCGGCTTGAAGGTAACATCCCAGTTCTCCGGCTTGAAGGAGGAGAACGTGATATTCCTGTTCACCGCAGAGCCTGTGTTCTTTACGAAAATGTTAAATTTTGTGGGTTTACCAGCGGTTGCTTCCAGGGAGAGGATACCTGTCGGTGTTCCTGCATCGAGCTTATAGTTACCGGTTAGGATCACCATAAGTTTTACATCAGCGGCCACATCTCCTGAAGAAACCCTCACAATAAAAGGATACTCCCCGGATTTTGCATCCTTACTTGGGGTAACCTCAACGGAAACGGTCTGACTCTGCCCCCCCTTTACCCTGAGACTCGATATATATTTCGATTCATAGGATGGTTTAAAATTGACCTCCCATTTTTCAGGCATGATCGCTGTGAGGTTAAACGTCCTATCCTGCTCGCTTTTGTTCAGGATATCGAGGGAGTATTCGAATTTTGCATCGGACTGGCCCCTTATAACAGGATATGATGTGGTGATCTGTATATCGGAGCTTCCCGGTGTTCTCTCCTGAACAGTTACATTAAGTTTATGGGACGCCACCAAGGCCCCATCCAGTGTCTTCGCATTGAACTGAAATGTATATGTACCAAGGCCCACAGTCTTATCCGGCTCAAGGCTCAACGAGAGGTTCTTTGTCTTTCCCCCTGGTACATATACCCCGTCAACGGAGTAATTCCCCCCTTTAAGGTATGCCTTCCATCCCTTTGGAACACTCGAAATCTTAATATCAATAACCTCATCCCTTTTCCCTTTGTTGTCGAGGATGAGGTCCATCTTGACGCTTTCCCCTTTTGTTATGGCCACCCCCGAATATTCGGTATATACACCTATGCCCCGTTCAGGTCTATTATCTTTATCCTTGTCGTTGTTGGCAAAAAGAGGTAGAGAACCGAGGAGCAAAAAGGAGACGGCAAAGCATAGCCAAAAAAGCATTCTTTTGCTGTTAGAAAACATCAAAAACATAATTTACCCTCCAGATATCAGCCTGAATAGTCTTTTTGAATCAATATTTAACCAAAAGTAATTTAAACATTCGTAATAGGTGTGTCAAGTAAGTTATCCGTCGTTATCCCTGTCGCCTCTTTCCTTTATTTTAATGTTTTCTTTTATTTTCGTGCTGTTATCGGGCATATTAAAATCTTCGTTTGGATAAAAAGGCAGGGCCCTCGACATAAATTCCATCCAGATTGGAAGGGCTGCGGTAGCCCCTGATTCCTTGTTACCGAGATACGTACCCTTATCGTATCCCACCCAAACGAGGCAGAGGAGATGGGGAGAGAAACCTACAAACCACGCATCCTTGAAGTCATCCGTGGTACCCGTTTTACCTGCAAGGGAATACGGCATCTTCGATGCGCCCTTTGCGGTTCCTGATTTTATGACACCCTTCATAATATCGACGAGATTGTATGCCGCCTCTTCGGAAACGACCCTTTCCGTTTCATAAACCTCGTTGAATATCTCTTCCCCTTCGTTTGATGTGATATTTTTTATAGAAACGGGATGTATATATACCCCTCCCCTGGCAAATGTCGCATACGCTGCCGCAAGTTCGATGGGTAGTACCTCGGTTGTACCGAGGGCAAGGGAGAGGTTAGGTTCAAATTTACTCGTTAAATGAAGCCTCTTCGCCATCTCTATCGCCTTTTCCACACCTATCTTCTCAAGGAGTCTGACCGTTGCCGTATTAAGGGAAAGCTCGAGGGCCTTTCTCATCGTTACAGTGCCGTAGTACTCGTTTCTGTAATTTTTAGGACTCCACGGAACTTTAGTGTACGGATTTACAATGGTTATAGGGGCATCCAGCAATGTGTAGTTTGGGGATAGGCCCATCTCAAGGGCCGCAAGATAGATAATAGGCTTAAAAGCTGAACCGGGCTGCCTTTTCGCTTGAACTGCCCTGTTAAAGGGTGATAGGGAGAAATCCTTTCCCCCTATGAGCACTTTTATATCCCCTGTTTTCACCTCAATGGCTATAAGGGCAACTTCAGGTGTTGTTGTTGAGGAGGGATGTCTCGACTTATATGCCTGAATACCCTTTTCGATGGCTTCATAGGCGTATTTGGTCATCTCCAGGTTTATTGTGGTCTTTATATTAAGTCCCTTTGTGTATATCTCCTGGGAACCTTCGAGGTGTTCCTCCAATACCTGTTTCACATACTCGGTGAAATAGCCTGTCTTTTTTTCGTAAGTCCTCAAAGGGGCAAGAACTATGGGGGTCTTTAAGGCATTTGTGTAGGTATTTCTATCTATGAAGCCTGCTTCATACATCTTCTTTATAACGAGATTTCTCCTCTCGAGGGTCCTCTGCTGGTTCTTAAAAGGGGAGAGGCGGGAGGGCGATTTTGTTAATGCCGCAAGGGTGGCCGCCTCCTCTACGGTCAGCTCTTTAGTCTTCTTGTGGAAGTAGGTATAGCTTGCAGCTTCAACCCCGTGGGCACCCTCCCCGAGGTATATGAGGTTTAGGTACATATTCAGTATCTCATCCTTCGAGTAGGTCCTCTCAATCTGAATGGCGAGGATGGCCTCTTCTATCTTTCTCTTTATGCTCTTTTTAGAGGTCAGAAAAAGGTTCCTTGCGAGCTGCTGGGTGATGGTCGATGCCCCTTCGGAAATGCCCTTTCTTATTATATTTCTGTATAGAGCCCTCGCGATACCCCTTATATCCACCCCGAAATGTTTGTAAAACCTCACATCCTCAATGGCGATGAATGCGTTTCTCACATGGACAGGGATTTCCGTTAGTGGAATGGGTATCCTCTTTTCAACAAAAAGTTCGGCAAAAAGCGTCCCATCGTCCGAATAGAGCCTCGTTGCCGATTTCGGTTTATATGTTTCGAGCTGTTTTACGTCAGGGATTTCAAGGTAGTTCACAAGGGAATACCCGAAACTCACTCCGAGGAGCGAGGGGATGACGAGTAAAAATATGGCCAGTTTTACAGAGGTTTTCACAAGCATAGGGATTATTATAAACCATTTGGAGGGGACTAAAAAGAAGAAATGGCCCCTTTAAAACTCACTATTGAAAAAATGGCAGATTATGGTAGATTATCAATCTCTATCGGGTGAAATAATTTTCTCGCCGCAGAGAATCTCTAAGGAGAATCATGAAATGAAAAACCTACTCGATGATATTGAAGATATACTCCTCATGGGACCCGGGCCTTCCTGTGTACCACAGAAAGTCTATGATGCGTTGAGCAAAAAGACACTGGGCCATCTCGATCCTTATTTTATAAAAATAATGGATGCCTTAAAGGAAATGCTGAGAAATATATTGAACACAAAGAACACCCTCACCATCCCCATCTCCGGTACGGGCTCGGCGGGGATGGAGGCGTGTTTTGTTAATCTTGTGGAGCCCGACGATAAGGTCCTTGTAATCATAAACGGTGTGTTTGGGGTAAGGATGCAGGATGTTGCCACCCGCCTCGGTGCAGATGTTGATGTCCTTGAGTTCCCCTGGGGTACCCCTGCCATACCGGAGGTCGTGGAAAAGAAGATCAAAAGCACCCACTACAAGATTGTATCCATTATCCATGCGGAAACATCGACAGGGGTGATGAACCCTGTGGCTGAAATAGGGAGCATACTAAACGGTTCTGATACGATTTACCTTGTCGATGTGGTCACGAGTTTAGGGGGCATGGAGATCAGGATGGACGATTGGAATATAGATGCCCTATACGGAGGTACACAGAAATGCCTCTCATGTCCTCCAGGTCTATCACCTCTTTCTTTTTCAGATAAGGCTATGGAGAAACTCTACAGCAGAAAGACAAAGGTACCAAACTGGTATCTTGATCTCACCCTTATCGCAAATTATTGGGGTTCGAACAGGGTCTATCACCATACGGCACCGATAAATAAGATTTATGCCCTCTATCAGGCCCTTTTTCTGATCTTTGAAGAAGGCCTCGAGAATGTCTTTAAGAGACACCAGGAGAACCATAAATATCTCGTCGAGGGCATAGAGGAACTCGGTTTAAAAATGCTCGTAGATGAGCCTTATCGTCTCCCCATGTTAAATGCGGTCTCCGTGCCAGAGGGGGTTGATGAACTTGCCGTGAGAAGGCGACTGAGAAACGAATTCAAAATAGAGATAGGGGCCGGGCTTGGCCCCCTTGCAGGCAAGATCTGGAGGATAGGGCTTATGGGTCATACCTCAAAGAAGGAGAACGTAACCCGTTTACTAAATGCCCTAAAGGCGATACTTTAACCCCCGATTAAAGTGCTTCTCTATGTTTTACCTTATATAACAGGGCACTTACTCGTTCTGTTTTTTATAGATGGGGATCCGTTGATTTTCGATACCGGCATAGAAGACGATGACCTCCCCATTCTTCTTTCCTTTGTTCTTTCCATAATGCCATACATCAACGGCCTCTATAATCGCATCGCCCTCTTTTAAATGGAGTCTTCCCCCTTCCTCTGTGATCCCCCACCGCTTATTTACCTCCGGTTCAATGATAGAATCATGGCCTTTCGATACGATTTAAGCTTCAAAGGGCGATCTTCTCCATCCCTTCATACAGTTCATCCATTTTTCTTCTTATTTCCTCTTTATCACCTGAGGACTTTGATATCATTGCCTCTATGGTTGACAGCTCATCTTTTATATATCTTAGGGCCTGTTCACCTATCTCATCTATGGTCTTGTTTATCCTTATTTCCCACTGGTAGGCGAGACGGGAGAGGTGGATGTCGACTGAACGGGGTATCTGTTTGATAAAATGCCTTTCAAAGACCCTTCTGAATATAAACATGGGAAAGAAAAACCATATTAGGTCAAGATGGAAATCGAAGGTCTTCGTATAGGCCACATCCGGATGGGCCGGCTCCGATACCTCGATGACCCAGTCAAAACTGCTCAGATTTATTCCAAGTACCTTCTGGATGTTATTATCAAGGAGGCTTCTGAAGAGCTTAACGGTTCGGGAGATACTGCTGTGTG
>JAOAGQ010000018.1 GCA_026415675.1 Syntrophorhabdaceae bacterium | reverse complement strand
GGGGTGAAGAGAGAAAAACAGGTACAGGCCTGAAAAGGGCATACCATATACTGTGCGTTGAATGTCACAAAAAGAAGACAGGTCCCACCGAATGCCATCAATGTCATGAGAAAGGGGTTGGAAAAAGAACCACCAAAAAACAATAAACCCTTTGATTAAGTAACATTATCAACATCTTCTGAATATTTTCTTGACAATATTTTTTTTTGGTTGATACACTTTTGAAGAGGGTGCATGGGTAGACTGAGAAGCGGAATGCCCAAAATTAAGAACAAATCTTCCTTTAGCAGAAAAAAATTAGTGGTTTATTGGTTTGAGTAGTCTCAAAAAAAATAATTTAAGGGGGTTTTCTATGATTTCGTTTCAGGTCAATGGTAAGAAGTACAGTGTTGATGTTCCTCCTGACACACCTCTTTTATGGGTCATAAGGGACCAACTGAAACTCACAGGTACGAAATACGCCTGTGGGATTGGTGAGTGCGGGGCATGTACCGTCCATATAGACGGAAAGCCCCAGCGGTCTTGCGTGGTCCCCGTTGGTGATGTTCAGGGGAAAAAGATCACAACCATTGAAGGGTTACCAAAAAATCATCCCGTAAAAAGGGCGTGGGAAGAAGAGGAGGTGCCTCAATGTGGTTACTGTCAGCCTGGGGTCATGATGCAGGTAGCTGCCCTTATCGCAAACGAGAAAAAACCTGATCCGGATAAGATCATAGCTGCAATGGATGATATCATCTGCCGTTGTGGTACATATCCGGAGATCAAAAAGGGCATCAGAAGAGCCATAGGGATCATGAAAAAGGAGGGTAAAAAATCATGAAGACACCCATTTCGAGAAGAGATTTTATAAAAGGAGTTTTGGGTACAGCAGGGTTAACCATTGCAGCATCCGTGAGTCCCTTCGACTATAAGATTTTAAGTGCTGCAGAGGTAGGTAAGGCCGATTTCGAACCCAATGCATTTGTAAAGGTCACCCCGGACAACAAGGTAACCGTTATGATCCCTAATTCTGAAATGGGGCAGGGTGCCTGGACAGCCCTTGGTATGCTCGTTGCGGATGAGATTGACGCGGACTGGAAACAGGTAAAGATTAAGCAGGCCCCAGCGGATGATATGTATAAAAGCCCTGTGTTCGGTGCCCAGATAACGGTGGGGAGTTCGAGTTGCAGGGCCTTTTACGAACCAATGAGAAAGGCAGGGGCAGCGGCAAGGACAATGTTAATCAAGGCAGCTGCCAAGACGTGGAATGTCCCTGAGGAGGAGTGTGAGGCATCAAACGGTTTTGTTGTCCACAAAAAGAGTAAAAAGAAGCTCCCCTATGGAAAGCTGTGCAAGGCAGCAGGAGAACTACCGTTGCCCAAAGACATAGTCCTCAAAAAGGAAAGTGAGTTCAAATATATCGGAAAACCCATGAAGAGGCTTGACATACCCCAGAAGGTTGCGGGGACCGGTATATACGGTTATGATGTGACACTCCCCGGGATGTTGTACGCTGTCACCGCCCGTCCTCCGGCATACGGGGCAAAACCTGTCTCTTACGATAAGAAGGCTGCAGAGGCTATAAAAGGGGTTGTGAGTGTGATTGAGACACCAAACGGTGTTGCCGTTATAGCCGATTCAACGGCAACGGCATTGAAAGGAAGGGATGCCCTTAAAGTACAGTGGAGTGAGGGCACCCATCCTCAGATAAGCACAGAAACCATTGAGAAGCATTATATGGAGGGGCTTGACAAGCCAGGGGCAGTTGCAAAAAATACAGGGGATGCGAAGAAGGCCCTAAGTGAGGCGGCTAAAAAGGTGGAGGCTATATACTATGTGCCCTTTGTCGCCCATGCCTGTATGGAACCTATGAACTGTACTGCCTATGTCCAGAAAGATAAATGCGAGATCTGGGTTCCAACACAGGCACAGACATTGACACTCGTTACGGCATCTAAACTCACAGGTTTACCTCCGGACAAAATAGTCGTGAACACCACATTAGTTGGGTGTGGTCTCGGCAGGAGGGCAAGAGGAGATTTTGTTGTCGATGCCGTTGTGGCCTCGAAGGCAGTCGGTAAACCCGTTAAGGCTTTATGGATGAGGGAGGATGATTTAATGCACGATGCGTTCAGGGCCAACACCTGTCAGAGGATTCAGGCAGGCCTCGATGATCAGGGTAATTTGTTGGGTTGGCACCACAAGGTATCATGCACATCGATCTTGAGGTTCTCTAACCCTGCGGCAATAAGAAATGGGGTGGACATTTATAGCCTTTGGGGGATTGTTGACTGGGAGAAGACACCTGTTTTCAGTCATACAGCATATGAGATACCCAATTTCTATGTTGAACAGTACCTCTCAGACTGGCCGATGCCTGCTGCGCCTTGGCGTTCTGTTCAGAATGCACCCAACTGTTTCATCATGGAATCCTTTATGGATGAGCTTGCCCATGCCGCTAAAAAAGACCCTGTAGAGTTTCGTCTTGCCCTTTTAAAGAACAACTTCAGGGCATCGAGGGTGTTGAAGACCGTGGCGGAAAAGGCAGGATACGGTAAACCCATGCCGAAAGGTAAGGGAAGGGGGATAGCACAGCATACCTGCTTCGGAACCTATATCGCTATGGTGGCTGATGTCACGGTTGATGAGAATACAGGAAAGATAAAGGTGGATAAGATTACGGCAGCCGTTGATTGTGGGCCTGTTATTAACCCTGCCCCCATAGAGAAACAGATACAGGGTGGTATTATAATGGCGTTGAGTACGATTTTCAAAGAGAAGGTTGAGTTTGATAAGGGAGGTGTAAAATCTTTGAACTTCGACTCTTATAAGATTTTGAGGATGAGCGAGATACCTGAAGCCATCGAAGTCCATGTTATAAAGAGCACAGAGAAGATAGGTGGTATAGGAGAACTGGGGGTACCCACTGTAGCCCCGGCCATAGGAAATGCCGTTTTTAATGCAACAGGGGCAAGGGTGAGAAGGTTACCGATGGATACAAAGACGGTACTTGCGGCGTTGAAAAATAGATAGAACTTTTTAATAAGGCACGGGTTTAAACCCGTGCCTTAAATACATTGATCCTTCAGATTTTTATTTCGTGTCTTTTCTCCCTTATAAGGATAGTCGAGATAAAAGCAATGATGGCCATAATCGCCGATATTATGAAAGCGGATGTGTAACTTCCTGTTTTGTCGAAGATTACCCCGCCCATATAGGCCCAGAAACCCCCTGCTGTATGGTGGATCGTATTTACAAAACCCGATATAGCACCTATATTAGAGAAACCGTATAATTTTCCAAGGAGGGTTGGAGTCAAGGGTGCGGACATAAGGTGGGTGAAACCGAAGGTGAAGGCAAATATATAAAGCATGGTGATATTCTTATATTTCAGGATGAGAAGTAGAAGTATAGCCCTTATAAAAAATGTTGCCGCAATAGGTATTTTATTCCCGATCACATCTGATAGGGGGCCTGCAACGAGTATACCCAGTAGGCTCATAAAACCATACCATGCAAGCATATTCCCCCCCGTTACAGAAGAGAAGCCTAAATCGGTAACGAATGCTATAAGATGGGTTGTTATAAAAAAATCACCGCTTCCACATATAAACATCGCTATGGTAAAAAACCAGAAAGACTTTGTGCCCATGGCCTGGGGAAGCGTCAAGTCTCTTGTCCGTTCTATAGAGGGCTTTTTCTCTTTGTCTTTTTCTTCTTTTTTCGTTTCCTCTGCACCAAGAGGTTTTAGCCCGAGCTGATGAGGGTCCCCCTTTATCACAAAAAGGGCGAGAACGATGTTAACCGCGAGCATAATAAAACCGATAAATAGATATGAATATCTCCATCCGTAATGGATTGTAAAGAAGGTGAAGACCGGAACCAAGGCGAACTGACCTAACGAATTACCGGAGAGGGCAAGACTCACGGCCAAACCCCGCCATTTGTCGAACCATTTACTCGTCAACGCTGCTACCATTGGAACGGATGTGCCCCCTAAGCCAACTGCAGCAAGAAAACCGTAGAATAAGAAAAGTTGCCACAGGGAATTTATTGTAGCTGTTAAAATAAAGCCACAGGAGAGGAATATTGTTGAGATGATGATTACCCATTTCGGGCCGTATCTGTCATAGAGTTTACCTATAACACTTACGGAGATGGCGAATACGGCCATATGAATAAAAAAGGCGAGGGAGATTGAGGCTCTATTCCAGCCGAATTCTGAGAGCATGGGCTTGAACATAACGCCTATGGAATATCTCGCCCCGGAGGTAAAAAATAGGATCGTAAAGGAAGAGGCAAGGACATACCAACCGTAAAATAACTTATTCCCCGTTTTCATGATCCGGGGATGAAAATACTATAAAAATTGGCAAAATGTAAAGCGTTTATTTATAGCGCAGATTAACGATTTGAAAAAATCTATGATGTATGCTAACTTACGGTCATCTTTTATAGAAACCATTAGTTCCCAAAAATTATGAGAAAAAAGACAAGACATTTCCAGATTACAAAAGAAAAGTTGATAGATATGCTTGATGCCTCCGATAAGGGTATAAGTGTCAAAGATATAGAGGATCACTTTAAGGTGAGCAAAAGGGCGAGAAGAATAATAAAAAGGAAACTGAAGGAGATGATGGAGAAAGGGATGCTTGTGAGATCCAAAAACAGGCGATATTCCCTTGCGAAAAAAGGTATCATTCATGACAAAAAAGAGGTTAACGGGGTAGCAGTCAAAAAGGTTACAAAGATAGCAGGTTTTGTCCGCAGATCCGAAGAGGGGTTTTATATAGAATCGGGGGATGAGAAAAATAGATATAGATACGTGATTTACAGTGACTCAAGGACAAAAAGGGATCTCAGAGAAGGGGTGTTGGCCTCTGCCCGTGTTATTCAGGGTTCAAATAAGTATAGGGCCGGTTCATGTAAGGTTGTAAAGACATTCGACGAATTGGGTGACATAAAGAGTTTAACGGAGTTTATTAAGTATAAATACGATTTACCCTTGAGGTTCAAAAGAGATGTCGAGGAAGAGGCAAAAAAGTCGGACATAACAGATGGGATGGCGAAGAGGAAAGATTTAAGGGGGTTAAAACATGTAACCATCGATGGAGAAACGGCAAAGGATTTCGATGATGCCGTCTGTGTAGAGAAAACAGGGGATGGTTATATCCTATATGTGTCTATTGCCGATGTCTCTCATTTTGTAAAGCCTGAAACACTCCTCGACAGGGAAGCGTTTCTCAGAGGGACAAGCATATATTTTCCAAATACCGTTTTACCCATGCTCCCAAAGATTCTATCAAATGTTAAATGCAGCCTCAATCCTGAGGAGGAGCGTCTTGCCGTTACGGTTAGGCTCTCTTTCGACAAAAATGGAGAGAGGAGGAACTGCGATTTTTTTTCTTCGGTAATAAAAAGCTCTATGAGACTCACGTACAATAAGGTGGAGTCTTATCTAAAGAGAAGAGAAAAGAAGGTGGTCGGGGAGGTCAAAGGAATATCGAAGGAACTCGAATGGATGGAGGAGCTGGCAATCATACTCTCGGAAAAGAGAAGAAAAAGGGGAAGTCTCGATTTTGACCTGCCCGAACCCGAGGTTAACCTTGATATGGAGGGAGGGATAAAGGAGATTATAAAAAAGGAGAGACTTTTTTCTCATAAGATAATAGAAGAGTTTATGATTGCTGCGAACGAGGCTGTAGCGGAGACCCTCTACGAAAGAAAAATCCCTGCCATATACAGGGTTCATGAACAGCCGGATCAAGAAAAGCTCAATGATTTTAAAAGAATGCTTTTTACATTGCCCCTTCCCGATATACATAAGGAATGGGGAAAAAAGGAGATGAATATCCAGGGGGTTCTTGAAAGGGCAAAAGGGACGGATTACGAATTCCTGTTAAACAGGGTACTTCTAAGGGCTATGAAACAGGCGAGATATTCCTCTGAAAATAGAGGTCACTATGGGCTTGCTTCTGATTGTTATCTCCATTTTACATCTCCCATAAGGAGGTATCCGGATCTTATCTGTCACAGGGCCCTAAAAAGAATATTAGGAATGGGTTATGTGTATCCCGAAGAAGAACTCGAAAGGATGGCCATCTATCTGTCCGAAAGAGAGAGGCTTGCAATGGAGGCGGAAAGGGAAGAGGAGGACAGGATAAAAATACTCTTTATGAAGGATAAGATCGGTGAAATCTACGATGGCATTATTTCCCATATAACCCCTTTCGGTTTTTTTACGGAACTTATGGAGATATTTGTTGAGGGATTGACATTACTCTCTGAACTACGGGATGATTATTATATTTTCCAGGAAGAGAAGTTTCGTTTAATAGGGAGGAGAACGAAAAAGATATTGAGGATAGGGGACAGGGTAAAAATAAGGGTTGTCCTCGCCGATGTGGAGAGGGGAAGGCTCCATTTTGCCCTTGTGGAGAGGAAGGGTAATTGATATTATGATGATAATTCATCAAAAAGGTTTTGAGTTAAAATGACACTTTCGGTGGGTTTTTTAAACAAAAAAATTTATAGATATATACTGAAAGAATCCTTATATATATTCCTTCTTTCCCTCGGAATCCTTACATTTATAATGATTTTAAGCAGGATAGGGAGGATCGCCGACCTTGTAATAAACAAAGGGGTATTTTTAAAGGATATTTTTTTACTGGTTGTATACTCTTCACCCCCTTTTTTGACATTCACATTACCCATGTCATTCCTTCTTTCCACCATTGTAACCCTGGGCAGACTCTCTTCTGAAAATGAAATTTTGGTACTCAAGGCGAGCGGTGTTGACCTTAGGTGTCTTTTCTATCCAATAGGTATAGTGGCTGTTGCCATCACCATACTCGGTCTTGTAAATACCACTCTTCTACTACCTAAGGGAGGGGAACTTTTTAGAAACACTTTGCTTGATATAGTAAAGAAAGGCATTTCTCTTGACGATAAGGAGGGTATATTTAACGACACCATTCCTGGTGTTGTGATATATATCGATAAAGTCGATACAGAAAATAAAGTGTTGGCTGGTATCATGGTCTCCGACGACAGGGACAAAGATGTAAAGCAGATGATATCGGCGAGCAAAGGTTTGATTAACTTTGACCCGGTAACTCTCGACCTCGTTTTTATCTTCGAGAAGGGTAACCTCCACAGGTGGGAGAAGAAGAGTGATATCTACAGGAGCCTCTCCTTTAAGAATTATACGTTCTCCCTGAATCTTTCCAATATACTCCCCACGAATGTCTCCTTAAGAAAAAGACCCCATGAGATGAACATAGGGGAATTGAGAAGGGCTGCATCAAAGGCAGAACCATCGGATCGATATGACCTGTTGCTTGAGATTTACAAAAAATTTTCACTCCCCTTTTCTTCCATTGCCTTCACTTTTCTTATCATCCCTTTAGGGGTTAAAAGAAGGGGGGAGGGTAAATTCTCAGGGATTATCTACAGCCTTCTTCTGTTTGTTTTTTACTATGTGGTTATGGCTTTTTCGGAGAATGCAGGAAAGGCGATAAATATACCTACTTTTTTTGTTGTGTGGATACCCAATCTTGTTATAGTTATTCTGGGATTGAAACTCACAAAAGAGCTAAATTCGGAAGAGAAAGAGTATATTGTTCAGAAAATCAAACACATTTTGGGATATTACCTTGAAAAGGCTAAATAGATACCTTATCACTAACGTCTCAAAGATACTTTTGATTTCAGAGTTTGCAGGCCTCGCTATGTTTATAACCATAGAATTTTTTGAAAAGATGAATGTCTTCACCACATCCCTTACAAATTTTATGTTGAGTCTACTATACCTTATTTTGCGGATACCATACTATTTTAACCTCCTCCTTCCCCTTACGCTTTTGATATCCATTCTGATCATCCTCATCCTCATGATCAGAAATAACGAGATGATCATAATCAGAACCTCCGGTATCAGCACCATCTCTATTATGAAGCCCCTGATCTTCCTCTCATTATTTTTAATCGTCTTCTCCTTTATCCTATCAGAATGGGTTATCCCCTTTACACTAAACAGCTCTGAATATATCTACAGGGTGAAATTGAAAAAAGAGGAACCCTATGTCTTCTTTAAGAACGACAGGATATGGTTCAAAAGGGAAAAGACGATAAACAACATCGATTTTTTCGACGCCAAGAGGGATATAATCAAAGGCCTTACCGTGATTGAGCTTTCGGAAGACTATGGGATAAAAAGAAGGATCGATGCTAAAGAGGGTCAATGGAAGGATGGGTCTTGGTATTTTACGGATATCGTTGAGCGTACTTTCGATAACACAGGGATAAAAACAAGGCAGGTATATAAATCCTTAAAAGATGTTATAAAGGAGCCTCCCTCCACTTTTAAGGTCGTAAATAAAAGCCCTGAGGAGATGGGTTATAAAGAGCTCTCGAGATACATAAAGAGGCTCCAGATGGATGGTCATGACATAAGACGTTACCTTGTGGACTTATACGATAAGATAGCCTTTCCGTTTATAAATCTCATTATGGTATTGGCTGCTTTTTCAGTAGGCTTGAGATATACGAAGACAAAGCATATCTCGAAAGGTATCTTTTCCGGGGTATCTCTCGGGGCCCTATACTGGTTTTTCCATTCTGTGTCCCTATCTTTTGGTTATTCGGAGATCTTCCCTCCCCTATTTGCGGCATGGCTGTCCAATTTCCTGTTTTTTTCAGCAGGTATTGTGGGTATCGTTACATTGAGGACTTGAAAAAGGCTTGAAGGCGTATCTCGACATAGAAACAGACAGAAAAGGTAGAATATCCGTTATCGGGGTGTATACGGAAAAGAGGGGGTTAACCCAGCTATACGGGGAGGATGTTACAATCCAGAATCTCCAATCGATTATAGAGCAGATGGATACAATTGTGACTTTCAACGGCGACTTGTTCGATCTCCCTGTTATCAAAAAGTGTCTAAATCTTGACCTTAAGATGAGCCATCTTTCCATTGACCTTTGCAAGGAAAAGAGGAAACTCGGGATAAAGGGAGGGCTTAAAGAACTCGAGAAAATGTTTGGTATATCGAGAAAGACAGAAGGGATTAACGGTTATATGGCCATAAAACTATGGGAGGATTACAGGAGAAATGGTACACAGGAATCCCTCGATTTACTCCTTGAATATAACGCAGAGGATGTGATAAACCTATTATCCCTTGAGCGGTATATAGCCATACTGAAAGAAAGATGGAACGATAGATGATGCAGAATTTCATACTAAATACCGATTATAACAGGATTTCTGGCATTATATCCTTTCCAAAGGGGGAGAACAAAAGATACCCCTTAGTTATCCTGTCCCATGGCCTTATAAGTTCGAAGGAAAGCTCAAAATATATTGCCCTTGCAGATAGGCTAAACGAAGAGGGTATAGGGGCATGTCGTTTCGATTACCACGGCTGTGGTGAAAGCGGTGGTTTTATCGAGGAGACCACCCTTTCTATAAGGGTTAAAAACTTAGAGGCTGTTTTAGAGTTCGTTTCGGGACATCCTTCGGTGGACCCTGAAAGAATAGGGGTACTGGGCAGTAGTTTTGGGGGTTCAACCTGTATCATAAAGGCTGCCAGGGATAAGAGGATAAAGTGTGTATCCATATGGGCGACGCCGTATAAACTCGAGGAGAGAGATAACGGCACCATATCGGATATAAAATTTAAAGATACCATTTTTACGGATTTTCAATCGTATGACATCCTCGAAGAGGCAGAAAAGGTATCCCATGCCCTTGTTGTCCACGGTGATCTGGACGAGGTGGTTCCATGCACTGAAGGCAAAGAGATATATAATCGCATGAGAAGACCGAAGAAGCTTGAGATTATAAAAGGGGCAGACCATACGTTTACAAATCCCCTTCACAGGGATAAAGCGATAACTATGGCCGTAAATTGGTTCAGAAGGTATCTAATTAGACCCTAAATCTTCCCTGTCTTTTTTACTTGTTCTCTGTTTTACGAGTTCCTTTATCAGATCCCCCAATACGTTACTCAGACCAATACCGAGGGCAAGGGAAAGGGAAAGGATAACACCACCGAAAACGATGAGAAAACTGATGGTTATAATCGTGTTACCTACACCGATATATTCAAAGACAACACCGAATGTAATGATCACAAAGAAGACCCTTACACCCTTACCTATGAAATCGCCGTATTTTATATTCGCATTCTCACAGGTCATATAGACAACTCTACTTAAGAAATTGCTGAATATAATCCCCATAATAATGATGATCACAGAGATGACGATACTGGGAAAGGCGTTAGAGATCCTCGAAGCATATTCGGTAAACTGGTAAATGCCTATAAAATTCATACCAAAGGAGAAGAACGCTATTATGAGAATCCAGTAGACTATCTTACTGAGTATCGTAGAGGGCTGGCTCTTAACCCCTCCTTTTTCAAGAAAATTTACGATTCCTACGTCTTTGGCCCATTTGTCAAAACGAAAGAGCACCAATAGTTTTTCGAATACCTTTTTTATAAACCACGTGATGATAAAACCGGCGATCATCACTATTACCATCACGATCACGTTTAAAAAGATATCAGAAAAGTTCTCGTAAAGGTCGATGAAAAGATCCGTAAAAAATTCCTTCATGATGAGAATATTATTAGATGTATACCTTCCGTGTCAATTGAAAAATGGCCTATTTTATTGTAATCTTAAACTTCATGGGAAAAATCATAATTATAGTCGGTTCTAAAGAGAACCTAACAGAAGATATCAAGGCATTTTCAGAGAAACTCTCCTATTCCCAAAAGGTACAGATGGTTTCAAAAAAAGATATGAAGCAGGTTTTGCTCGATAAGGCATCATCCCTTTTTATGGAGGAAGACCTTACCCTTGTCCTTGTTGATCCTGACAGAAACCAGATTAAGGATCTGGAAGGACATATACAGGTATTAAAAGACAGAATGACCGTTATCATTTATACGTATGCCCCTTTGATAGACCCTCTGCCTTTGGAAGGCGCTGTTACTTTCGTGGTGGAAAAGGAAAAGGAGAAGAGGATTAAGGAAAGGGTTTTATCTCTCCTTAAGAAACACGGAAAGGTACTGACGGATAAAGGATTTGCAAGGTTTAAAGAGAAGATTAAAGATGAGGCTTTTCTTGAATCTGAGTTGATGAAACTTATAAATTACGTTGGTGAAAGAAAGGAGATAAAATCCGGCGATGTGGATACGATCGTTACCGAGACACATGAGGAGAATTTGTTGAACTTTTTTGAGATCATAGCAAAAAGGGACAAAAAAGGTGTGATTGAAAAACTGGAGATGTTAATCGAAAGCGGCCTTAATATCCTTGAGATACAGGCCTTTCTAATCAGACAGGCAAGGCTCATGCTGCACGGAAAAGACATGGAAGACCTTTTCAGAACGCATAAGGAATATAGTGCTTTTTTGAAGGTTTTTAACAGATGGAAGGATGCCTTTGATGATCTTGAGGGGGACAGAAAGCTGTACCTACCCTTTCAAAACAGGTATTATGCCTTCAAGATTGTAAATACAGGCTTGCAATTAAGGAGAGGAGCATTGATAGATTTACTGGATAGATTTGCATACACGGACAGGAAGCTGAAAAGGGGAAGCAAACATGACAGGATTTATCTTGAGGAATCTCTTATCGAGGTTTAGATGATCCACATACTGCTCTTCCTTTTGACTTTTGCATCCACATACTTTGTTGGCGGTTTCTACTACAGCATATCTATAATGATCATACTTCTTGCCCATGAGATGGGACACTATTTTATGAGCAGGAGATACCGTGTCCATGCAACCCTCCCTTACTTTATACCCTTTCCCCTTTCTCCGTTTGGTACTTTTGGTGCGATTATCAGGATGAAGGGCATAATAATAGACAAAAAGGCCCTCTTCGATATAGGGGCTGCAGGCCCTGTTGCCGGTTTTATAGTGGCCTTGCCCTTTATTGTGATAGGCATAAAGCTCTCTTCGGTACAGTTGAGAACAGCTGATCTGGCATTGCTCCAGTTAGGGGACCCTCTTCTGTTCAAGATTCTCCAAAGGATACTGATCGGGGAGATTCCACCCAATTATGACCTTGTGTTACATCCTGTTGCCTATGCAGGATGGGTTGGGCTTTTTGTAACCGCTTTAAATCTGCTACCGGTTGGTCAACTCGATGGAGGGCATATAATTTACGCTGTTTTTGGTGGAAAGAGTAGATGGATATTTATGGGGACGATTATTCTACTTGCCTTTCTTGCAATATTTTATAACCCGGGATGGATCGCCTTGGTTATACTGCTTGCTATTTTTGGGATGCGTCACCCTAGGCCCCTAGATTTGGATGTGGAGATTGACACAAAAAGAAAATGGATAGCCCTTTTTTTGCTGTGTATCTTTGCCCTTTCCTTTACCCCAAGCCCCTTTCCTTCCCTTAATATTTTTAAAGAGAACGGTATCCCAGTTTAGATGAAAGAATCCTTTGTAGTCTCGGTAACTGTCGCCGATTTGAGAAAAAAACCTGTAGATCCTGAAGGAAAATATATACACGATGAACTCCAGGAAACACAGGTTTTATATAACGAAGAGTTGATATGCGAGGAGAGTGCCGGGGAGTGGTGTAGGATAGAGGCAGTTGAACAGAAAAGAATATATGGGAACAATAGATGTCAGGGCTATCCCGGTTGGGTGAGAAAGGGATGTGTGAGAAGACGGATAAATTACGAAGGATTTAATATCGTTACAAAAGAAGTAAAGACTATGGTTTATTCTGAGCCTTCAGAAAAGGGGGAACCCCTCTTTCCTGTGCTTATTGGAACGAGATTTTATGGGAAAGATGAATATAAAGGTTATATCCAAGTTTTACTCGCTGAGGGGAAAAGGGGGTGGATAGAAAAAAAGGCCATAAGGATAACAGGGGATTACATAGAAAAAGGGGAAATCAGAAGACAAATTGTGGATACGGCAGAGTTGTTTCTGGGGACGCCTTATCTGTGGGGGGGAAGGAGCATATATGCCCCATCCGATAAAAACACGAAAGGTGTACTAAGAGGTGTAGACTGCTCCGGGCTTACCAATCTGGTCTACAGGGTTTACAATATCGATATACCCCGTAATGCCCACGACCAGTGGCTGGCCTGTGAACATATAGACTACAATAGTCTTGCCCCGGGGGATCTGATTTTTTTATCTTCAACAGGTGATGAAGATTTCATAGACCATGTAATGCTTTATACCGGAGACGAGGGGTTTATTGAGGCCCCAGGCACAGGGTTATGTGTAAAGGCGAGTAATATAAAAGAGAAGTTCGGCATATCTTTGGACAGACTAATAGATGATAATTTTGTTGTGGATGGCAGAAGGATATATTTTGGAAGTTTTTTAAAAAAAGATGGCCCCAAAGATTAAAAATTTAGAACTTAAAGAGATTACCTTACCCCTTATTACCACATTTGCTACCTCCCTTGGTAAAAAAGACTGGATCAAAAGCATTATTATAAAAATAGACCTTGACGATGGTTCGTCCGGTATAGCCGAATGTCCCACGAGCTTTGCTTTTAAAGAGGAGACGCCAGATAGAATAACATCCTTATTGAATAACATTTCATGCAGTGTAGTTGATAGGGAGATAGTCTTTTGGGAGGAGATGTTAAAGGAAATAAAAACAGAACACAAAAATGCCCATATGACCATTTCATCACTGGAGGTGGCCATGTTCAGGGCATATCTGAATAGCATAAAAATAGAGGAGCACAATTTTTGGGGAGGGAAGTGTTTAACCTTAGAAACAGACATCACAATACCTTTCTTAAAGGAGAGGGAGGCACTCAACAGATGGCTCGAGGGGGTCATAAAAAAAGGTTTTAAGAGTTTTAAAATCAAACTTTCCGGTCTTCTCGATGAAGATAGGGCTTTTATCTCCTATATCGATGAAAGATTAAAGGAAAAGATAGATGTATACACAATGAGACTGGATGGAAACCAGGGGTATGATGAACATACATTTTTACTTCTTTCCGATGCTCTCTATAAAAAGGGTTACGCTATCGATTGTGTTGAACAGCCTCTTAAGAAAGAGAATAGAGAAGGATTAAAAAAAGTCAAAGAAAGATGTGCCTTTCCAATTATTCTCGACGAGTCGATATTGAATTATAGAGATCTCGAATTTGCTGTAACAAATAATATGTGCGATGGTGTGAACATAAAGATTGCAAAAAGCGGTATCGTTGAATCGAAAAAGATATTGGATGGTGCAAATAGATACGGTCTTAAAAAGATGATAGGGTGTATGACGGAAACGATGATAGGTTTATCTGCAGGCATATATTTTGCTGCCGGCACAGGAGAGTTTGACTTTATTGATCTCGATGCAGTCCACTTCTTAAAAACCCCTTCGGATTTCGGTGATATTAAGATCGAGGGCCCTGTTTTTTATTTGAGAAAAAATGCACAAATTTATTCCAATGTTTGACTTTTTATGCTAACATAATTTTAAACGATTAAAAGAAGATATTATCATAAATTTTAAGGGGTTGAGTGCATGAAGATATCCACACAGATTAGATATGGAATAAGGTCTCTTTGTGATATTGCCAGCAATTCGGCTGGTATGCCCGTACAGGTGAAATGTATATCGGAAAGACAAAAAATATCGCCGCGATATATAGAACAGATATTTCAGAAACTCAAAAAGGCCGGAATTATAAAAAGTGTAAGGGGACCAACAGGGGGATATTTTCTCGGAAAGAGACCTGATGAGATCTCTGTAGGCGATGTGATAAGAGCCATAGAAGGTAAAGATATACAGCTTGTTCAGTGTGTCAGTCAGAGGAAAGGCTCAAAGAAGGCATGTGAGAGATACGGAAAGTGCGCCGCTTCGGAGATCTGGGGTAATGCCTCAAGGATGCTTATGGAATATTTTAACTCTATCACCATTAGCCAGATGTGTGTTGATATCTCTGAAAAGAATGTGAAGGTTGTTTAGAAGTGTACCCTGCCAAGGGACAAAATGTAATTATTTATTAATTTATCAATGTTCAATCGAGTCTTCTTCCAAAGATAAGATATCCCGTATGGGCAACCATTCTGTCTGTAGGTCGGATCCTTTCAGGAACTGTTTTATATTTCCTTAGGAGGACCTCTAACACCTCTATTTCACCAAAATTTTTCTGTAATTCCTTCAATGCTTCAGAAATCTGGTTAGTTGTTGGCACTATCATACCGATGGAACCACTTTTCTTGAGAAGTTTATGTGCCTTATCTATATACTCCCACGGCTCCCTTACATCTATAAAGGCTGCATCAAAGCCACTCATATCGTATGTAAGGACATCCCCGAGGTACAGGGTGACATTTTCCCAACTACAATGGTTTTCTATATTTTTTTTTGCGTTTTTATAGTGTCTCTCTTCCTTTTCAAAGGAAACAACCATGCCTTCCGGTCCAACCGTATTGGAAAAAACGAACGTTAGAACACCACTGCCTGTGCCTATTTCTATGATCTTTGAACCTGGCCTGAGATTGAGCTTAAAAGAGATCAACGCAGCGTCTTTCGGAAAGACTATCTGGGTTTCCCTTTTCAGCCCAAACATCACCAGATCTTCCATGGTTGGCTCGTATATTTCATATTCGCCATATCTAATACCGAAGGGCTTTCCAAAAAGGTCTTGAAAATTGATTGCACCTCCTTTTCCGTGGAATGGTTTGTTAATTACCGCCTTTTTGAGATACTTTTTATCTCTGTAAACTATAAGTAAAAGAGAACCTTCTTCAATAATTTTCATCGTTTATCCTATCCACCTCTTTCTGTCGTTTCGTTCAAATGAAGAGCAGGGTTACTATTTCTATACCACATAAAGGATGGATTAAACAAATCGGAACTAAATAATTTTTTCCTTATATTGTCTCTTACTTGCAATTGCTCTACTCATGCGGTAAAAATGATTTATGGGAGAAGAATTTGATGATCAGGCATTCTTTGAGGCGATGAAAGATGTTGTTAGACTCAAAGATGACAAAAGGATAGTAAGAAGGGAAAGGGGGGATAAGCATAACGTTATCATTTCACAGTCTGAGAAAAACATCATGGATGCCGTCTTAGATGAAAAATATCACATAGAGGTCTCAAACCTTCCAGAATATATTGAAGGCCAAATAGTTGGCCTACACCCTGTTATTATGGAAAAATTAAGAAACGGCGAGTTTTCGATACAGAAGACCCTTGACCTCCATGGGTTCTCCGTTGAAGAAGGAAAGAGGCTGTTTGAAGAATTTATAAAATCCTCAGTAAAGGAAGGTTTAAGGTGCGTAAGAACGATTCACGGGAGAGGCCTCAAATCTAAAGAAGAACCTGTACTAAAAAGTCACCTGAAGAAATGGATTCTAAAGGCGATGAATAGAAAGTGGGTGATCGCCTTTGCGAGTTGCAAGATGTGTGATGGTGGTCCAGGGGCTACATATATTCTTCTTAGAAAAAAACCTGAAAAGAAAAAAAGGATAAAGATCATAGCTTGAATTGTCGTTCTTATAGGGAACGATTCTTGTTTCGATAAATTTGGCTTTAAATAGGGGGTCTATCTGGTATAAAATTTAATTGGATAAGGGAGGACTCATGGAAAAGATCGGCGTTATCGGCACAGGGAATATGGGTGAATCTTTTGTAAAAGGTATGATAAAAGGAGGTATTGACCCTGCCACAATTATCTGTAACGATATAAAAAAAGAAAGATTAAAAATCGTGGAAGATAGATACGGTGTTATATGTACGGATAACATCGAGGTCTTAGTTAGAGAGGCAAGATATACAGTACTTGCTATAAAGCCACAAGATTCCAATAAATTATTGCGTTTGATCGCCCCTTTTGTGGATAAGAGAAAGGTAATAATCTCTATAATGGCAGGGGTTACGATCAATAACATAGTATCGAGAATTGGGAAAGAGGTAAAGGTGGTGAGGGTCATGCCCAATATCTCTTTAAAGGTGGGAGAGGCAGCAATTTGTGTGGCATACAATGAGATTGTCGAGAAAGACGAGATCGATTACATGGTAAGGGTACTTTCTTTTATGGGTAAGGTGATAGAGGTTGAAGAGGAAATGATGGATACAATTACAGCCATAGGCGGAAGTGGACCTGCATTTTTTCTCTTCTTTCTTGAATCGATGATAGATGCCGGGGTAAAGATGGGTTTATCAAGGGATAAATCGAAAACGATAGCGATTCAGGTCGTAAAGGGTACAATTAAGATACTTGAAGAGGAGGACATCCACCCCACTGTACTTAAAGAGATGATTACCTCCCCAGGGGGCACAACGATCGCCGGACTATCTTATATGGAAGAAGAAGGTTTGAAAGGTAGAATCATAAAGGCCATCGAGAAGGCAAAGATAAGGGCAGGTGAGCTTTCAATATCATGATGAACGAATATACAAACAAAAGACAACAAATGGTCGATTTACAGATCGTGGCGCGGGGGATAAAAGACCAGCGGGTAATAGCTGCCATGAGAAAGGTGCCAAGACATCTTTTCCTCGATGAAGCATTAAGGAGCCAGGCATACGAAGATTACCCTTCTCCTATAGGGGAGAGACAGACCATATCCCAGCCTTATATAGTGGCCCTCATGACCGAACTCTTGCAATTGAAAGGTAATGAAAAAGTCCTTGAAATAGGAACAGGGTCGGGATATCAGACTGCCATCCTTGCAGAACTCGCCGAACAGGTATTTTCTGTCGAGAGATTGCCAACCCTTGCAAAAAAGGCAAGAAAACTGATCGATGAACTGAAATATACAAACGTCGTAATAACGGTAAAAGATGGATCTACAGGCTGGAAAGAACATAGCCCATATGATGCAATTATAGTAACCGCAGCGGCACCTTATGAACCAAGAAGTCTTCTTGAGCAGTTGAAAGTGGGGGGCAGACTGGTGATTCCTATCGGGGATGAATACTCCCAGGACTTGATTTTATATACAAAGGAGGAAGACGGTACATATTCAAAAGAGAATTATGGGGGTTGTCGTTTCGTGAAGCTTATCGGGGAAGAAGGATGGAAGACTTAGAAAAAAGAAAAGAAGGTTTCGTTGAATCGGAAGAATCTCAGGCCGAGAGACTATACCTTAAAGACCTAAAGAAACTATCTGTCCTTACAGCCCAAGAGGAAGTAGAGTATGCCGAGAGGATGCTTAAAGGGGATCTCGATGCAAGGAGGAGGTTGATAGAGGGGAATCTCCGTCTTGTTGTAAAGATAGCAAAAAAATACTCAAATCATGGGGTGTCAACACTGGATCTGATAGAGGAGGGTAATATAGGTTTAATAAAGGCGGTAGAGAGGTTCGACCCCTCCAAAAACTGCCGATTTTCAACATATGCCACCTGGTGGATAAAACAGTCGATAGAAAGGGCAATAGCCAACTATTCAAGAACAATAAGGCTGCCGGTACATATTTCGTCAAAGATGCATAAGATATCGAAACTCATAGATGAATATAAAGTAAACGAGGCAGAGGAGGAATTAACCCCGGAGATACTCGCGGAGAAGACAAAACTCCCCCTTAGTTTTATAAATAACCTATTTTCGATTGTAACAAAGACCTATTCCCTTGAAACTATGATCGATGAAGAGGGACGACTCACACTGGAGGATGTTATCCCTGATACAACACATGAAGAACCCTTTTCAGTTTATGAGCACGCAAAAAGGATGGAGGAGGTGGCCTTCTGGATTGACAGATTGAATAACGACGAAAAGAGGGTAATTGTTTTAAGGTTCGGCCTTGATGGGGATGAACCTCAGACCCTTGAATCCATAGGTAAACTCTTTGGGGTAACGAGGGAAAGGATAAGACAAATTGAACAGAAGGCTTTAAATAAGCTAAGGAAAACCATGAAGAGAAGGAATATTGAAAGAGAGAGTATCTGATCCTGATTCCCTTAAAAACCCCGTGGCGGATATCATTAAAAAAGGTTCCGTTATCACCCTTATTACCCTTATAAGCAGACCTTTGGGTTATATAAGGGAAGCGGTACAGGCTTATCTTTTCGGTGCAACAATACTCGTAGACGCTTTTGTGGTAGCCTTCAATTTTCCTGAACTCATCCAGACCCTATTTTTTTCTGGAGCCACTTCCGCCTTTTTGATCCCTGTCTGTACAAAATATATTAAGGATAATGATGAGTTTTCCCAGATATATTCGATATTTATTAACATTGCGTTGATTGTTACGCTCTCTGTTTCTGTCTTTCTCTTTCTTTTTAGTGATTTTATCATCAACATAATAGCCCCTGGCTTTACAGGGGATGTAAAAAAGGTGACAAATAAACTTTTTTTAATCATGATACCGGTAATTACCCTCCATGCGGTTTTGTCTGTAATGAAAGCGTTTTTAAATGCAAAGGAACATTTTGCGGCGCCTGAGCTATCAGGTATCATTTGGAACATTACGTTTATACTTTCCGGGATATTTCTAAATAATAAGTTTGGCATATATAGCCTCGCAATAGGGGTTTCCGTGGGTTCTATTTTTCAATTAATGTTACAATATCCATATCTTAGGACTTATAATATAAGATACAACATTAACTTTAACTTGAAACACCCTGCATTATCAGATGTAAAAAGGCTATTTGCAGGTGCATTCATAGCAACTTCTATTGTTCCTATAAACAGTTTTATAGGGCGGATGATCGGTTCTTATTTACCCCATGGAGAAGTCGCCTCTCTTGCCTATGCCTTCAGGATTTTTATCCTTCCTTTTAGCCTCTTTGCAGTACCGGTCTATACTGTTATATTTTCTAAAATATCAAAACTTTATCACGACCAGGATTTAAAGGGTATCTTTTCCCATATAGATAGTACAATTGTGCTTTTATCTATTACAATGATCCCCTCAACCATAATAGTATGCACAAATGGAGAAACTATCATAAGAATACTCTACGAAAGGGGAGCTTTTGGGATAGATGAGACAGTAATGACAAATAGGGCTCTATTTGGTTATGGCCTTGGGTTGGTTTTTTATGCGTTATCCCTCTCCTTTGTGAGGATCTTTAACGGACTCCACGATACAAAGACCCCGGCATTAGTTGGTTTAAGCACAATCTTTATCAATGCTTTTCTTTCATATCTTTTAATGCAAAGACTAAATAATTTTGGTATTGCTGTATCAACATCCCTCTGTTCTTTGTATAATTTTTCAATGCTCTATATTATGCTCAAGAAAAAAATAAAGTATACGCTGTCGGCAAAGGCTATGAGAGAAATCACAAAATCTGTAATTATTGGGGTGATTACAGTTTTAATAATATTTATAATCAATAAAATCACCTATGGACATATGTATATCGGATTTGTTATAAACATGGCGGCAGTAATTATTGTTTTTAGTATATGTTTTAAGGAATATTATATTGCCCTGATTAAGAGATTTGCAAGGTAAGAATCTTGAAATACCAAGGGTGACTTTATTCTTACAACACATCATAGGATAGAAATAGCTTGACTTATCTTATTTTTAAGGTAAGATTAATCTGTTCATAAAATGAACAGTTATAATTCTATTATCTTATCTTTTCAGGCAGTTATATACTGTAGTGGCGGTAGCCTATAAAAATTTCTTAGATGGACGAATTAGAATTTAAGACATTAAGAGAGTTATCTAACAACAACAACCTTTCCCAGAGGGAACTGTCCAAAAAGATAGGGATCAGCCTTGGAAGTGTAAACTATATCATTAAGAGACTCATGGACAAAGGGTTTATAAAAGCGATGAGATTCAAAAATTCAAAGAACAAGCTCGCATATATATATGTACTGACCCCGAAGGGGATTGAGGAAAGGGTTCATCAGACGAAATTATTCATGAAAAAAACATATGAGGAATATATTGCTTTAAGTGAAGAAATAGAAAGGTTAGAAAAAGATAGAAGGCCCTTAAAAAGATAATTATGGAGATATCTACGATAAAAAATAGGATTTTCAATGCCCTTACCAGCTATCAAAGATTACTCGATGATGAACTCGTAATCAAAAAGATAGAAAAGGCTGTCCACAGTATTATAATCGCACTTGCTAACGGCAGTAAACTCTTAATCTGCGGTAATGGTGGAAGCGCTGCCGATGCCCAGCACATGGCAGGAGAGTTTGTATGCAGGTTTTATAAGGATAGAGACCCTCTGCCTGCCATTGCATTAACAGTAGATACTTCTGTTATTACTGCCATATCCAATGATTATGCATATGAACAGGTATTCTCCCGGCAGGTGAAGGCCCTCGGCAAAAAAGGCGACATTTTACTTGGTATTAGCACAAGCGGAACCTCAAAAAATGTCCTCGAAGCCTTTAG
>JAOAGQ010000012.1 GCA_026415675.1 Syntrophorhabdaceae bacterium | reverse complement strand
CTTTGTATAGAATCGAGTTGCCCTTTTTTAATTTTTTCCACATAAGGGAGGACCAGGGTCATGATATTTGAGGCAAACCTTTCCTCCATCTCTTTTTTGTCCTGTTCACTCTGCCTTATGAGTACTTGAAGGGTCGTATTCACCTCTTCAAGGCTTGCCTTTTTTATCTCAAGACTCCTATTTATCTCCCTCAAGGCCTCCTCTGTTTTTTTCTTATCCGTAATGTCTACAACCCTCCCTTCATACATCTTTATAGCGCCATCTTCATCCTTTTTTGCCTTGATGTATAGAGAGACCCATATAACGGATCCATCCTTCCTCAACCTTCTCACCTCAAAACCGGAGACAAATCCATTCTCTTTGAGTTGTGAGAGGAGTCTTTTCCTATCCTCCGGGTCTACATAGAGTTGCTTTTCTACATCGGTTACCGTCGAGATCAACTCTTCCGGAGAATCATACCCGTACATCTTAGCAAGGGCAGGATTAGCATCGAGGATGTGCCCTTCCGTATCTGCCTGAAATATGCCCTCTAAGGCGTTTTCAAAGAGGTTTCTATATTTCTCTTCGCTTTTTTTAATCCTTCTCTCCGCCTCTATCTTTTCCGATATATCCCTTGAGATACTTAAGATTGCATCGTAGTTTTCGAAGTGGACAAGACAGGAATGGACTTCGGTGGGAAGGATCCTCCCGTCTTTTGTTTTATGGGCAGAGAAGAAGGTACAGGCCCCTTTGCTCTTTATCTCTTCTATCACGCTTTGGTGTCGGGCAAGAGAATCGTTGCTCAATACGTCTTCAATACCCATATTGAGCAACTCTTCCCTTGTATAACCCAGTCTATCGCAGGCAGCCCTGTTCACCTCAATGAATTTGCCCCCATCCTTCCTGAAGTACGCCGCATCCCCCATGCTGTCAAAGAGCATTCTGAATTTATCCCCTTCTTTACGGGCGTTCTCCACTTCGCTCTTCCAGAACCGGGCTTCCCTTTCTTTTTCTTCTAACTTCCTCCGGAGGTGTCCGATCTCCTCCAAGAGGTCATCTTTTTCTATACCCATATCCTGGCAATATATTTACCTCTTATTCCACGGTGGTGCAATAAGAAGTTTTGCCGTTGCCGCCTCAGGAGGGGAGACGAGTTCGAGTTTGCCATTCTGCCACTGGCGTAAACCGTAACTTATAATACCTGTTCCATCCGGTCTAAATTTGACAGGCCCCCTTACCGTTACGAGGTTTGTTGTGGATAGGGCATCCCTTATTTTATCTCTATCGAGACTTCCGGCCCTTTCAATGGCATCGGCGAGGATCTGTACCGCTGCATACGCTGCCCCCACCGGAAGGCCTATACTCTTTTCTTTCGGGAAGAGGGCATAAAAATCCTTCACGAGCTTATCGTTATTGGGGTATTTCATGGTTTCATGCCAGTTGCCGTCTGAGAGTATATAATTCGCATCGGCCCCCATCGCATCCCAGTAAGTGGTAAGGTCGGGACCCCTGATCAAAGTCGTAACTTTTGGGGCATAATCGAGTTGCTTCATCTGACGGACAATCACCATGCTCTGGGGCGGTGATGGAACGGAAAAGAGGGCATCGGCCCCGGCAGATTTAGCGGCAAGAATAAGGGAGGAGAAATCGTTTGCAGCGGTTGCATACTTCTGGTCTGTAACGACGGTATAACCCCTCTTTTTAGCGAACTCCCTTATATACCTTCCACATTCTACACCCCAGTCGCTCTGCTCTTCGAAATGGGCGATTTTTGTAGGTCTATCGGGCTTCGGGATGGAATCGAGGATGTCGTAAAAAGCCCTTACCTGGTCACTCGACATGGAGAAAGGGGCAAAAATATACTTGAAGCCCCTCTTAAAGGGACCTTCTACGGCAATGGTGACACCCACCCAGGGGACCTTATTTTTTTCACCGGCAGACATGCCTGCGACGTTTAGAAGAGAAGAATACCCACCGAGATAGGCGACAACCTTGTCAACGGAATAGAGTTTGTCGAGTCTCGCCGTTGTCTTAACGGGGTCAGATTCATCATCAAGCATGATTAATTCTATAGGGAGTTTTCTACCAAACTCTTTAACCATCACCCCGCCGTTATCGTTTATATGCTTTATCGCAATTTCGTATCCCACCTTCACATCTTTTCCCCCTGAAGCCATCCTTCCTGTCAGAGGGACGACCGTACCGATTTTTACCGTTTTAGGTGCAGTCTGGGCAAAAAGAGAGGTGGAAAAGAAGAGCATGAGAACGATAAAAACCCCGAGAAAAAGCCCCCTTTTTCTGAAAGACCGATCTTTTTCCATATCAACCTCCTTATTTTTGTTTCTTTGCTTCCCTCTATCTTTTTTTGATTCCTATTAGACCTTTTGGTAGAAAAAGTACGATAAGGATAAATACCACGCCGAAGATGAGCACATTTACCTGTCCCATGCTGATGGCAAAGATCTCCTTTAGGATCACATAGCATAATGCCCCGATCAAAGGGCCAACCACCGTTCCTGCCCCTCCAATAAAGACTATAAGGACAGGGTCAAAAGACCACATCAACTCAAAGGGGACGTAGTAATAGTAGCTCACATAGTAATAGGCGAAGAGACCTCCGGCAAGACCTGCAAAAAAGGTGCTGAGCATGAGGGTTATGATTTTATAACGTACCACATTGATACCTGTGGCTGATGCGGCCTCCTCATCGTCCCTTATGCATTTCATGGCGAGGCCAAGTCTTGAGTTGTTGATACAATATACGGCAAAAATTGTTAATGCGGCGACGATAAGGGCGGTGTAGAACCTTATTGTGGGGTTATAATCTGACATAAGGGAGGCAGGGAGAAAGTCAACCCCGGGCAGGGCGTTCTGGATCGTTATAAGGGCTATCATTGCAACGCCGAGGGTCCCGATTGCAAAATAATGGGCCCTCAAGCGGAGGGTGGGGATCCCTATAAGACAGGCGAGGATTAAGGATGAGAAAGAACCTGCGATTAACGCTACCGGAAAGGGATAACCGGCAACCCATATATAACGTGTTGTCAAGGCCCCGATCCCGAAAAAAGCGGCCTGTCCCAAATTTATCTGTCCGCAGTATCCCCCCATTATATTCCAGCTATGGGACAGAATCGTGTACAGACAGAGGAGAAAAAGCATATTCAAAACATACTCACCCTTTATGAACAGAGGGATCAAACCCACAAAAACGATCGAAATCACCAAAATGAGGATGGTTTTTATATCCCTTCTCGCCTTCACGATCTCTTCCCCATCAACCCTTGCGGTCTTAACAGTAAAAACAGGACAAAGAGTACAAGGCCAATTACCTCTCTGTATGTGGCACCTATGAACAATACCCCTATCGCCTCGGCTAGACCTAGAGCGAATCCCCCTAAGAGGACCCCGTAAACACTTCCGACCCCTGCAAGGATGATCACCACAAGGGCCTTATTTGTAAGCTCGAAGGATAGACTCGGGTTGAAAGAGGAGAGGGAGACGATGATCCCCGGTATTCCCGCAAGGGCAACCCCTATACCAAAAGAGATAAGATAGGTAGTCCCCACGTTTATCCCCATCATGGCCGCTGCCTCATGGTCCTGGGAGGCTGCCCTGATCCCCTTTCCAAAATATGTCTTCGATAGAAATAAATCGAGGAGTATCGAAACTACCACCGCAAAAAGGACCGCACCGATACCGATGTAAGGTATCCTTAACCCAAAAAACTGTATGACAAAACCGGCGTAATGGGGTGTTACGGCCCTCTCGTCTGCCGTCCATAGGATTGTTACGAGATTGGAGAGTATCAGCAATAGGCCAAAGGAGATAAGCAGGGAATTTTTGGTCTTCTGCCCTTCGGGAAATCTTTTTAATGAGTCGAAGAGGATTTTGTATATAATGACACCGAGGAGAAAGAAACAGGGAACAATAAGTAGTGACGATAAAAAGGGATCGACCTTCAGGAGATGGAAGAGCCAGAAGCATGCGTATGATGCTATCATTATCAGTGCCCCGTGGGCGACATTGAGATAGCTCATAACCCCGAAGACAAGGGCGAGACCTAAGCCCACCAACCCGTATAACGCACCGTTTATCAAACCATAGATTAGAATCTGTATATATGCAGTCACCATATTTCGTTAACCGAGGGCAAGGTATGCCTTTTTTACATCTTCGCTGTTCAGCAAGGCATCGGCGGTATCTGTCCCTACAATCCGTCCGTTTTCGATGATATATCCCCTGTTTACAACTTCGAGGGCGAGTCGCACGTTCTGTTCGACGATAATAATCGTCATCTGGAGGGACCTGTTTATCTCCTGTATGGTTTTGTATATGGTCTGTATGATGATCGGGGCAAGCCCTAAAGATGCTTCATCCACAAGGAGCACCTTAGGTCTTGACATAAGGGCCCTTGCGATGGCGAGCATCTGCTGTTCCCCTCCACTTAAGGTACGGGCGGTCTGGTTGATCCTTTCCTTGATTCTCGGAAAAACCTGGAAGACCCATTCGAGGGTTATGTCTTTCTCTTTCCGCGCCTTTTTCGTATATGCCCCCAGTTCAAGGTTTTCAAGGACGGTCATATCAGAAAAGAGCCTCCTCCCCTCGGGGATTAGGGAAATACCCATTTCAACCCGGTCCTGTGGTTCTGCATGCTGTATCTCGATACCGTTAAAGATCACCTTGCCCTTTGTGGGTTTAAGGAAACCCGAAATTATCTTCAACAGACTACTCTTTCCTGCCCCATTTGACCCTATGATGGCGACCATCTCCCCTTTTTCCACGTACATGGATACATCCCATAACGCCTGAAAATCCATATAATAGGCATCGATGTTCTCAAGGCTAAGCATAGTATTTTTCTCCCAGATAGGCCTCGCACACCTTTTTATCTTCTATGGCATCTTCAGGGGGGCCTTCAAAGATTTTACTCCCCGAACTGATCACCACCACCCTGTCAGATATGTTCAGTATGACCTTTATCACATGCTCTACAACCATCATGGTGATACCCATAGATTTTATCTTTGAGATAAGCCTTAACGCTTCGTCGACCTCAACAGGGTTTAGGCCTGCAAAGACTTCATCGAGAAGAAGGAGTTTAGGCCTTGTTGCGAGGGCCCTTGCTATTTCAAGCTTTTTTCTCTCAAGGAGGGTGAGATCGCCGGCATAGATGTGTTCTTTATTACCGAGCCCTACCATGCGGAGTAATTCAGATGCTTCTTCTTGGGCCTCCTTCAGGGTTTTTGCAGGTTCTCTCCCGTAGGACCTTCCTGCGGCGACGTTGTCAAGGGCTGTGAGTTGGACAAAGGGCCTTACTATTTGGAAGGTTCTCGCTATCCCTGCCTTACAGATATCAGAAGGACCTTTCCCTGTAATATTCTTCCCTGAAAAGATGATATTTCCCGAATCGGGCTTTAGATAACCCGAAATCAGATTGAAGAGGGTCGTCTTTCCCGAACCGTTAGGACCTATTATGCCGAGGGTCTCTCTTTCATCGAGAGAAAAGGAGATGCCCTGTATCACCTGTAAACCGCCGAAAGATTTAAAGAGCCCTTCCCCTTCCAATAATCGCATAATACCCCACACAAAGGAGATACCCGATTCATTGGTTGCACACAATGAAACGGTATATCATAAGGTGAATATACATTTACTATACCGGGTTGTCAAGAAAATTTTATCGTCAGAAAAGACTACCCTGACCTAATATAGATTTTCTCTCTTCATTACTGAAGATACTTATTTTGCCGTATTCTCCATCGAAACCGGGGGTGATATAGACTCGACCATTTCTCACCCTCGAGATCGCCTCTTTTAGAAGGGAGGGGGCTTCTTTTTCAATTTCATCAAGGGGCAGCTCGAGGAGTATCTTGAATTCACACCCCAAACGATTAAGTAACCTTTTGTATTCAGTCTCTACGGCCTTACTTGAGGGACTGTTTTTGAGTGTCTCTGCGATAATTTCCTGTAGGGGTATCACTGAGTAATAGGGTTTTGCCCATAGAGGGAAAGAACTATCGGGTCTGTCCGCGAGTTTCTCAACCCTGTGCATCACACCGATTGTCAATCTCCTGCCGCATACAGGACATCTATAATCCTTTTCCTTCGTTTCCCTCGGAGAGAGGCGTACATGACATAGCCGATGGCCATCGTAATGGTATTTTCCCTCCTCCGGAAAAAACTCGATGGTTCCGGATAGGCCTTCGCCTGTCTTTATTGCATCGGCTATGTTTTTATACGATAAAGGACCCTCAAATATATTTGCCTCCCTGCCTATCTTTAGAGGGGAGTGGGCATCAGAGTTTGAGATCAGGTTGATCCTGTCAAGGGAAGATAGTCTCCTGTTCATCGGTGGATCTGAGGAGAGCCCTGTCTCAATCGCACAAATGTGAGGGGCTATCTCTTCGAAGCATTCCTCCAGTGAATCAAATCCCGATTCAGCCCCGAATACGGAAAAATGGGGGGTCCACGCATGGGCAGGGATAAAGAGGGCATCCGGACATATATCCATTACGATTTTGTAAAGCTCTTTTGTATCTATCCCGAGAATGGGACGACCGTCGGAATTGATGTTGCCGATCATCGAGAGGGAGTTACTTATCTTTTTTGCAAAGCTGATATCAGGTACGAGGACAAGGGAATGAACTTTCCTTGTTTTTCCATGTTTTTTATATATAGAGCTTACCTCAGAGGAGAGGAGAAAGTATACCTCACCCTTACACGTATCGGGTATGTCTTTGGGACGAAACTCCTTTTTAAGGCTATATAACCCCGAATCCTCCTTTTCGAGCTTTTCGGTAAGCTCTTTCATCCACCCAGTATGGGTAAAATCACCGGTACCTATGACGGATATCCCTTTTAACTGGGCCCATCTCCAGATTTCTTCTGGTACCATATCTCTGCTTGTTGCCCGAGAGTATTTTGAGTGTATGTGTAAATCGGCTATAAACGTTGTGCCCATCTTTAAGGTATGGAAGTATACCATATGTGGACATAGAAATGGAGGAGGATAAAAATTTTTATACCCTTGATTTTTGTCGAAAAAGATTTATATTGTCATATGCCGAAAGAGGAATTTAAAGGAGTAAAAATATGTACGAACAGGGTGTTATCAGGCCTCCCAGTGAGGCACAGAGTCTCCTATTGAGGGTTACCAGGAACTGTCCCTGGAACCAGTGTCTATTCTGCCCTGCTTATAAGGGTGTGAAGTTTTCAAGAAGGAGTGTAGAGGAAGTTAAAAGAGATATCGACAGTATGTATGAAGAATTCGGGGACTATCCTGTCCGCACCGCCTTTCTTCAGGATGCGGATAGTCTATTGATAAAAACAGAGGATCTCCTGGAGATACTTGCCTATCTAAAGAAAAAGTTCCCCCGTATAGAGAGGATTACATCGTATGCAAGGGCCCCCACACTGAGGAGGAAGGGCGTAGACGACCTGAAAAGACTGAAGGAGGCAGGTCTAACAAGGATACACGTAGGACTCGAGAGTGGCTCTGAAAAAGTACTTAAGATGATAAAAAAAGGGATCACAGAGAGGGATATCGTTGAGGGCGGCCTTAATGTAAAGGGGGCAGGGATAGAACTCTCCGAGTATATCATGCCAGGGATAGGGGGGAAAGGGTTAAGCGAAGAGCACGCCACTGAGACCGCAAGGCTCTTAAATCAGATAGAACCTGATTTTATAAGGGTAAGGACATTTGCGATGCACCCAAAATCGCCGATGGTCAAGATGGTTGAGGAAGGTACCTTTATACCGATGACCGATGAAGAGATAGTGGCGGAGATCAGACTCCTCGTCTCCCACCTGAAGGAGATGCATAGCTATTTCTCATCCGGAGATTTTGGCCTCAACCTCCTTATGCAGGTCGATGGGTATCTCGACGAAAAAAAGGAATTCATGCTAAAAGAACTCGATGAATACCTATCCCTAACGGATGAGGAGAAAAAGGCGTATTCCCTTTTAAGGAGAAGCTCATACGGTGTCTATCCGTTGAGCATCGTAAAGGATGAATCCCTGATGAAGAAGATAAGGCCTGAGATCGAAAGGCTCGAAAGACAGGGTAAGGATGGGTTTAATCGGTATATAGCTCACCTTATGACATATCAGTTACCCCAGCCCCAGACAGATAACTGGAACTGAAAGGGAAAGGCCCTATTACAGGGCCTTTCTCCCTTCCTGGAAAGCTTTGATGTTTAAATCGTGTAATTTTTGAGGCATAAGGGTCTTTATGGCGTCCACCCACTGGGATTCTTTTATCTTGGGGAAGAAGTTGGAAAACGCACCGATGAGCACCACGTTTGCCGCCTGGATATTACCTATCTTTCTCGCTATCTCCTGACCATCGACCACATAGACATTATCCTTAAAAAACTTCTTGAATGTCTCCTCTACATTTTCAGGATATTTAGCGAGACCGAGGTTTACAGAAGGGGGGTATATCTTCTGTCTGTTCAATACTACCTTTCCGTCGGGTTTTACCCAGTTTATATACCGGAGGGCTTCAAGGAGCTCAAAGGAGAGTAAAAAATCTGCATCTCCGTATTTGATAAGGGGTGAATATACCTTCTTACCGAAACGGAAATGGGTGGTTACATCACCACCCCTCTGGGCCATACCGTGAATCTCGCTCTTTTTAACATCGTATCCAGCCTTCAGAAAGACCTCGGCAAGGATATTGCTTGCTAGGATCGTGCCTTGGCCACCGACTCCTGAGAGAAATATGTTCGTTACCTTTCCATTTTCTTTCATACCCCACCTCCTTATTTTACCGCTGGTACGATTGCATCGAATTTGCATATCTGAACACAAACGCCACATCCTACGCAGGTATCCTTATTTATAGAGACCATACCTTTCCTCTTGTGCCCGTCTTTTGTTGTTCCTTCCTTTTCTATCCAGGTGATAGGGGGACAGCCTATCTCGAGGCAGGCCTTGCAACCCCTGCACTTCTCCTCGTCTATGGTATATGTGGGGTGCTCGAACTTCCTCTTCTCTCTCCTCAACATTATACAGGGGCTATTCGTGCATACAATCAGGGATGAACAGTCCTTCTCCATCTCCTCCTTGATCACTTCCATAGACTCTTTGATATTGTAGGGGTCGATCTTCCTAATACTCTGTATCCCCAGTGTCTTTCCCAGTTCGGCATAATCGACGGCATAGGTAGGCTCCTGTCTTACGGTGAAACCGGTCCCTGGGTGTTCCTGGTGGCCTGTCATCCCGGTGATCCTGTTGTCAAGGATGATCGTGGTAGAATTCCCTTTGTTGTAAGCAATATCCATAAGGGGTGTGACCCCTGAGTGGAGAAAAGTGGAATCCCCTATTACCGCACAGACCTTTCCAAGCCCCTCATTCCCCATAACCTTCATGGCACCGTGGGCCTCTCCGATCCCTGCCCCCATGCATACGGTTGTGTGTATTGCCTGGAGAGGTGGGGCTGTGGCGAGGGTGTAACACCCTATGTCACCGAATACGAATGCCCCCAGTTTTTTCAGGGCATAGAACAGGGGCCGATGGGAGCATCCTGCGCAGAGGTTTGGTGGTCTTCTCGGGAGCTCATCGGTCTTTACCCTGATCTCCGGTTCTTTATACTTCTTCCCCTTCAATGCCTTTTCGATGATCTCAGGGGAAAGTTCGTACATGTTAGGTATCACATCCTTCCCGTGGAAGACCTTATAACCCATGGCTTTGATCTCTGTCTCAAGGAAGGGGTCGAGTTCTTCCACTATTATCACCTTTTTTACCTTTTTATAAAACTCATCGATCATCTTTTTCGGAAGGGGCCAGACCATACCGAGCTTCAGATAGGAATATTCGGGGAAGACATCTTTCGTGTAAAGATAGGATACGCCGCTCGTTATAACCCCGATTCTTGTGTCGTTTATCTCCATCTTGTTGAATTTGAATTCATCGGCGTAGGCCTCGAGTCTTTTCATCCTCTCTTCGACCACTTTACGTCTTACCCTTACGTTTATCGGCACCATCGTATATTTCTGTGCCTCTTTCTGATCCACCTTCGTGGGTATTTTCGACTCCACCCTGTTTTCAAGAACTACAGGAGAGTCGGAATGTCCTACCCTTGTCTCCGTTCTTAAAAAAACAGGGGTGTCAAATTCTTCGCTCATCTCAAAGGCGATCTTTGTAAAATCCTTGCATTCCTGGGCATCACTCGGCTCAAGCATGGGCATTTTTCCAAACCGGGCCCAGTTTCTGCTGTCCTGTTCGTTCTGGGAACTGTGGACATTCGGGTCATCGGCCACCACGATGAGAAGACCGCCCTTCACACCTGTGTAGCTCAATGTCATCACCGGATCGGACGCCACGTTCATCCCCACGTGTTTCATCGATGCCATGGCCCTGGCCCCGGCGATTGAGGCACCGCTTGCCACTTCAACCGCCACCTTTTCGTTGGGTGCCCACTCTGCGTAAATCTCCGGGTAGTTATCGGCTATTTCCTTTAAGATTTCACTACTCGGTGTACCCGGGTAAGCCGCAGCCAATCTTACCCCTGCCTCCCATGCACCTCTCGCAATTGCACTGTTACCCTGCATTACCTTAATCTCTTTCTTCATATTTCCCCCAATCGGCATTTCAGCCTTATTTTTTTTAAATGAGATTTTTTTCACCTCCTTCGCTATTTTTTATTTATCAAAATTTTGTACTTTGTTCAAAAAAGCACATATATTTTTTTCAGAAAAGGCTTTATTTGTCAAGAAAATTAACTCGAAAAGGATACAAAAATTGTATACGATTATATATTCATGTACATTTTGAATATGCAAAAATCCCTCTGGTTCAACCTCTCCGCCTTTGTGGGTTTTCCGGAGGCAACCGCTATAACCTCTTTAAAAATCCTCTCCCCTGCCTCCGTCACAGACTCTTTTCCCGATAGAATGGTGCTTACATCAAGGTCGATATTGTCCCTCATCTTTCGAAAAAGGTCTTTATTCCCCGTAATTTTTATCACCGGAACGATGGGAGACCCCACAGGTGTTCCCCTTCCTGTAGTGAATAGTATCACCTGTGCCCCCCCTGCAGCCATACCGGTTAGCTGTTCTATGTCATGGGCCGGAGTATCCATATAAACAAGCCCCTTTTTCGACGGTATGGAGGCGTACGGTATCACTTCCTCCACCGTCCCGGTTCCCCCTTTATATATACAGCCGAGGGATTTTTCTTCGAGGGTCGTTATTCCCCCCTCGATGTTACCCGGAGAAGGATTTGATTCCCTTATATTCTGTCCTGCCTCCAATGCCTTTCTTTCCCACCATTCCACAACCTCAAAGATACGTTTTGCCACATGGGGAGTCTTTGCCCTTGCAGCAAGGATATGCTCTGCCCCTATAAGTTCGGGGGTCTCAGAGAGTATCACCGTTGCTCCCCTGTCGATGAGCATATTCGAGGCCACCCCAACGGCAGGGTTAGAGGCGAGACCAGACGTATAATCGGAACCTCCACATTCGGTACCTACAATTAGCGCTTCGAGAGGGGCGGGCTCCCTTCTCTGTTTTGACGCCCTATCCACCATCTCTTTTATTAGCCTTCTCCCCTCTCTTATGGTCTTTCTCGTACCCCCTACCTCCTGTATGACAAGAACCTCAACGGGCTTTCCACTTGATCTTATCTCATTGGCGAGCTCTTCTGCGGAGAGGTGTTCGCAACCATTCCCCACAACGAGGACCCCATATACATTTGGGTTTATCCCAAATCCGGCAAGGGTCTTTTTTACGATCAGGCGGTCTTCACCTACCTGACCGCAGCCTAATACGTTGGGTAAATAGACGGCATTCTTAATCCCCCTTACGATGGCAGAGGCCGCACCTTGGGAGCACCCGACACTGGGTATCACAAGGACGTAGTTTCTCGTTCCTATTTTTCCATCCGGTCTTATATACCCATAAAAAGATGCTCCTCCCTCATCTTTTTGAGGGACTGGTGACATTGTGGACATGGACATGCTCCCCTCTCTTGATGGAGGTTTTACTTAAACCCATAATTTCCCCGTATTTTATTAAAGGTTGGCCCCAATCTATATCGTATATGGCGAATTTATGTCCCCCCGGTATCCTCTCCTTTATGGTGATTATCTCCTCTTTCCCTCCTACATTTACAGAAACGACGCTCCCCTTCTCCAGAGTCGTAACGGCGGTGGCCACATTATCCCTCTCGTCTATGATTACCGCTTTCCCCTTTTTCATGACACTTAAAGGTTTAAAGGGGGTCATAGGATGCGAGAAAATCGAGTATCCCCTTTATACCCTCCACCCCTTCTCTTAAATTTTCTATGGATATACGCTCGTTTTTTCCGTGCATCCTCATCAGGTCATCATTTGTGACTACGATGGGAAAGAAGCCGTATGCGGTAATCCCGTGTTTTCTGAAATACCTTAAATCCGTTGCCCCTGTTGTGATAAAGGGTAGGACGGGGATTCTCCCCCATGTTTTGATCACCGCATCCTTTATACCTTTAAAAGGCTTTGAGTTGTAACCGGAAAGGGCTGTATGGCTTAGTCCTTCCTTAAGGGGCAATACCTCCACCCCTTTTCCTGCAAGACTTCTGATCCTTTTAAAAAAGGTTTCGTGTTTCTCCCCGGGGAGTAGCCTTGCATCGAAGTAGGCCTGGGCCTCTGTGGGAATAACGTTCACCTTTTCCCCACCCCTTATCACGGTCAATGTGACGGTATTCCTCAAAAGGGCATTGTATAGAGGATCTCCATCTATGAATTCAACGAATTTTTTGTTCCCCATTGCCTCTTTCAGGGTTTTGTATTTCATACCGGCCACGGTTTTATCCCTGAATATACCGTTCATATAGGCATTGACTATAGCCGTATTCTTGATAGGCCACTTATGGTTTAGTATCCTGTGGGCAGCTTCAACCACCTTTTCGTTGGCATTATCCTTATGGGGTTTTGAACCGTGGCCTCCGGTCCCCGTTGCCCTTATCATAAACTGGCTTAGCATTTTCTCCGATACGGAGACCTGTCCGTGTATCGATTCCCCCTCCTTTATGATAAATCCACCCTCGCTCAACACAAAGGAGACGTCCTTCAGTTCCTTCACTTCGTTGAGCATGAACTCTACACCGTTTTTGCCCCCGGTCTCTTCGTCACATGTGGCGAGGAAGATGATATCCCGCTCCGGTTCAACCCCTCTTCTAAAAAGGTCTATGAAGGCGATAAGCTGGCAGATTACCTGACCCTTCATATCTATTGTGCCCCTGCCGTAGATGTATCCGTCTTTTATCTCTCCTCCAAAAGGATCCACATCCCATTCTTCGGCCCTGGCTGGTACCACATCTATGTGTCCCAGAAGCACCATGGCCTTTCCTCTCTTCTTTCCTTTAATCCTCGATAGGAGGTTTGCCCTCTTCGGGGCAGGAGAGTAGACCTCTGTTGGGAGTCCGGCCTTAAGGAGAATGTCCTCAAGGAAGAGCACCCCCTCTTCCTCGTTTCCTGGAGGGTTTGTTGTGTTTATCCGTATAAAATTGCTCAAGAGTTGAACGACATCGTCAATATTTTCCATGGCATATCCTGTTTTTACCCTTTCTTTTGGCCTGGTAGAGATAATCATCGGCAGTCTGGAGAAGTTTTCTACTATCGAACCCTTTCTCGTAATGGGCAAGACCGCCGCTTAGAGTTATCTTTATCCGGTATTCATCCAGAAATTCCTTATGTGCAACCTCTCTTCTTAGCCTCTCCCCTACCGTAATACCCTTTTTATCATCGGTCTCGGGGAGAATTGCGAGAAACTCCTCACCTCCGTATCGGCCAATAATATCGATATTTCTAAGGTTACCTTTGAATATCTCGGCTACCCCCTTGAGTACAGCATCTCCGGCAAGATGGCCGTATGTATCGTTCACCCTTTTGAAATCATCTATGTCGAAGAGTATAATGGATAAAGGGGAGCCGTATCTCTCAGAACGGATGATCTCCTCATCGAGGGATTTAATGAGAAAGGAGTGGTTATAGATACCTGTTAAACCATCATGGATGGAGAGGTTTTTAATTTCATTGAAGAGGAGGATTTTTTCAAGGGCAAGGGAGAGATGGGAACAGAATCGATTAAACTCTGCCGTTTCGTATTGGGTGAATGTGATTTTTTTTAGTATATAGGCCTTACCGTAGCTCTTTAATTTTGTCGAGAGGCTCGATTCTAAGAAATGAAATCCCTCTTTTTCAAAAAAGCGGATCCCTTCTTCTGCCCCGTTTTCTAAATTTTTGCTGTATATATAGGATTTTTCCTGAGGGAAAATCCTGAAATTTGTCCCTCCCTCTGAAGTAAAAGTAACATAGAGTATATCGAAGGGGATAAATTTTTTTAAAATTTTAAAAAATGTCCCGAAGAGGGCATCTGTATCTTCCTCTTCACCGATTAATTGTTGGAGGGTTTTTAGAAATTCTAATTCGATGAGGTTTAGCTTCTCCTGTTCGAGTTTCTGGCGTATCTCTTCCGATAGCCTCAACGTCCTGTTGTATGTCTCGTAGTAGGTAATCGCATTCTTTGCTGTAAAGTAGATTTCATCAAAATTTTTAAAAGGCTTCGGGAAAAAGGCATAGGCCCCCATCCTCAGAGATTCTATATTCTTCTCCATATCGGCATAACCTGTCATTATTATAACCGGTATGTGGGGGTTGATATCCTTTATCTCTTTTAGAAGTTCTATCCCAGAAATGTTTGGGAGTACGAAATCGAGGAGAATAAGATGGGGGTCTTTCTCTTTCAACACCTCCCTTAAATTGGGGGGTTCTGTGTATGTGTAGGTTATGGCCCCTACGCTCATAAAATAGTCTCTTAGGATCTCGTTTACCTCTTTGCTATCATCGATTATGAGGATCTTCTTTTCTTTCATAAGAAACAAGGGGTTTATAGCCCCTTTTATGTCCCAACCATCTCTTTCTCTTTATAGAAGATACTTTAAATTCTAAAAGTTATCTTTTTATATGCTTTTATTAGAAAGAATAGTTTATGCGCAAAATTTTGTCAACCTGTATGTGGGATAATATTTTTGTGACCTTGTCATCTCTTAATATCTTATGATATAAAAAAATTATGGAAAAACCAAAGGTAAGGTACATTGAGGTCCATCCGATTATCCAGGAAGGAAAGGAGATGGTTATCTTAGTTGACAGGGAGGGCATAGGGGAACATTCCCTTGTTGTATCGAAGGATGCCCTATTTTTGATATCCCTCATGGACGGAAAGAGGTCTCTTAGGGATATTCAGGTGGACTATATGAGGGAATTCGGCCATCTCCTCTATATGGAGCAGATCGAGCAACTCGTCGATATGATGGATAAGAACTATTTCCTGTTCAGTGAAAACTATGAGAGAAGAAAGGCGGAATTGAAAAAAAGATATGAAGAAGAGGGGATAAGGAGACCTTATCTCGCCGGGAAGAGTTATCCCGAGAACAGGATGGAACTCATAGTGTATCTTGACGAGATGTTCTGTAAGGGAGAGAAAACGAACGGTGAGGGGTTGGATGGCGAAGCGGAAGGGGAGATTGCAGGGTTACTGGCCCCCCATATAGACTATAACAGAGGCATTGACACATACAGAAAGGTTTATCGTTATCTCCATAATCACCGAAAACCCCTCGTTGTGATCCTTGGAACCTGCCATAATCATATGGAAAAAATATTGAGCATCTCAACAAAAGACTTCTCCACCCCACTAGATGTTGTACCCAGCTCCTCCACCATTTCGAGGCTTGTGAGGGAAGATGTAATACTTAAGGAATACATAGACGAATGGCCCCATCGGATTGAACACTCGATAGAACTACAACTCCCCCTCTTGCAATTTATGATTCAAGACGATTTTGAGATACTTCCCATTTTGACAGGCTCCATGCACGAGTACATTGAAGGGGAAAAGGATATAGAGAAGGACGATGAGATTAGGTCGATTTTAGAGGCCTTAAAAGGAGTCCTTTCCGCCTATGGAGAACCGTACCTTATCGTTTCAGGGGCAGATCTTGCCCACATAGGGGCCCAGTTTGGCGACAGGGGGAGCCTCGATAGTTTTACCTTGTTGGGTTCCAAGAGAAAAGATGAAGAGTTGTTGAGATTTATCTCTCAGGTGGATGGGGATGGCTTTTTTAGGGCCGTAAAGGAAGAGATGGACAAAAGGAGGATCTGCGGGCTTGCCCCTATCTATTTTCAATTAAAACTTCTCGAAGGGTGTACCGGCAGGATAGTTGATTATAGGCAATGGACGGATGGTACCTCCTCTGTCAGTTTTGCCGGCGGGGTTTTTTATAAGAAAAAAGGATCTTAGTTCGTTTTGGGTTGAAGGCCTTATAAAGGCAGGGAATATGCTTTCCTTTGAATTTACTAAAGGCCAAAGATGAATTGCAGGAAATTATTTCTTGTAACTTTTTGAATAAAGGTTATAATTGGTTTAATTAAAAAGAGGGAGGAGGTTATTATATGGAGAAGAGATTGTACTATATGGGGTTTATCTTAGGGCTTTTCATCGTATCGATTTTTTTTACACAGCCTGCACTTTCTTCTGAAAAACCGATAAAAATTGGCGTTATGTTTGTTATGTCCGGGCCAATGGGGGGCTATGGAAAGCACGGTATGCAGGCCGTTCAGATGGCGATAGATGAGATAAATGCAAAGGGGGGTATCCTCGGGAGAAAACTGGAGGCCATCTTCGAAGACACAAAGCTACAGGTACCGGTTGCAACGGAGAAGGCAAAAAAATTTATCCTCGAAGATAAAGTGGATTTTATTATAGGTCCCACATCGAGTGGGGTCGCCGTTGCCCTCTCAAAGATCGCAACGGAGCATAAAAAGATATTGATTTTCACCCAGGCTGCCGCCGATTCCCTAACAGGAGAACAGTTCAGCCGATATCAATTCGCCACATTAAGCAGTGCGATGATGCACTCGAGGGCTGGGGCATACTATATGGCATCCAAACCTTACAAAAAGTGGATGTGTATAGGGCCAAATTACAACTACGGTTGGGATTCGTGGGCGCAATTCAAGACAAAACTTAAGGAATTAAAGCCCGATGCGGAGTTTTTAGGGGAGTTATGGCCAAAACTGATGGAGAAGGATTATACCCCGTTTATTAAAAAGATACTGGAGGCAAAGCCCGATGCGGTGTGGTCGCCCCTTTGGGGGATGGATGCGGTGAATTTTATTAAACAGGGGCTTTCCCTTGGGCTCTTCAAAAACATCAAGTTTGCGTTCCCCGATGGTGCCGCCCTTGAAACATTAATCCCCCTCGGTAAAGATATGCCGGATGGGATATATGTTGCAGCAAGGTACTTCTTCCTGACCCCCGATACCGCGATGAATAGAAATTTCGTAAAGACATATATGGAGCGTTTTAAAGAGTATCCCGATTATATGGCAGCGGAGACTTATGCCGGTGTATATTTTATCAAGGCGATGGTCGAAAGGGCAGGAACACTGGATACGGAAAAGATCATCGATGCAGTAGAGAGAGAACCTTTGGCATGGGAGACTCCTGAAGGATGGAAGATAATGAGAAAGGAAGACCATGCCGTAGTTGAGGATGTGGTCTGGGGAGAGACGGTCTACAGTGAAAAATACGGCTTCGCTATTTTAAAGAATATGGAATCGATCCAGGCAGAACAGATATGCAGGACCCCGGAAGAATTAAAGGCAGTTAGAGATACATACGATAAAAGGAGGATGGAAGATGGAAAAAAATGAGATTTCAATGCTCGGTTTTGCGGGAAGTCTAAGAAAGGGTTCTTACAACAAGTCCCTCCTTAGGGCCTGTCTTCAACTGCTCCCGGAGAATACGACCTTAGAAATCTTTGACCTCGAAGGCATTCCCCCTTTCAATCAGGATATGGAGTCTACTCTGCCCGATAGGGTTAAGGTTTTCAAAGAAAGAATAAGGGCATCCGATGCTATTCTTATCGCAACCCCTGAATACAATTATTCGATTCCGGGGGTCTTAAAAAATGCGATAGACTGGGCCTCAAGACCTTACGGGGACAACCCTTTTTCAGGAAAACCTGCCGCTATAATGGGTGCTTCAATCGGAATGCTGGGTACCGCGAGGGCCCAGTATCACCTAAGACAGGTTTTCGTCTTCCTGAATGCATACATTCTCAACCAGCCTGAAATCATGGTGCCCTTTGCAGAGGGCAAGTTCGACAAGGAGGGAAATCTCGTGGATGATTTTACGAAAGGGAAACTAAAAGAACTTTTGATTGCCCTTTGTAATTGGACAAGAAAAATAAAAGGTTAATAAGAGGAGGGGGAAGGATGATCGAAATAGGACAGATTTTAGGCGACTTTGAACTTAAAGACCAAAGGGATGAGATCTTCAAGAGTTCAGGCCACAGGGGGAAGAAGCTCCTTCTTTCCTTCCATCCGCTGGCATGGACACCGGTCTGCAGAGATCAAATGTTATCCCTTGAGGGTACATACGATAAGTTTCTGGAAAAGAATACGATACCCCTCGGCATAAGTGTTGACAGCGTCTTCTGCAAAAAGGCATGGGCCGAAGCCATAGGGATAAAAAGAGTGAGTCTACTTTGTGATTTTTGGCCACACGGCGGGTTTGCCGGGAGGCTCGGGCTTTTCAGGCCTGTCGAGGGTTTTTCTGAAAGGGCGAATGTGATAGTGGATGAGAGTGGAAAGGTGGTATTTGTAAAGGTCTACCCGATAAGGGAGGTCCCCGACGTAGAGGAGGTACTTGCCTTCATTAAGTAGAACCTGTTATTAATTCTAAAGCTACGGACAGGTAGAGAAACATCGATCTCAACCTGCAAAATGTTATCTTTTTATTGACAGAAAACGAACAATATTATACTGTTAATGAAAGGGTTGGATAAAATATTTATTGGGGGATGTAATAGAAAACGTATCATTACATAGGTCAGGAAAACCTGCCAGAGCTATTGAGATTCCTTTAGCCCTCACCGTTTCTGGGAAAAAAAGAGGGAGTGTTAAGGGCGGGTCACCGAAGGCTTGGGACCCTTTCCTTAATATAACCCCCTTAAAGGAACAAGGGGTAGACTGGAACATTTACTATCAACCTATCCAAAAAGTGGATATGGAACATCTATTGCTGGAACCGAAAGGGCACATCAGTTTAAGAGAGAGCATAGATTTTAATGTAAGCAAATATGTTGAGGCGAGCACATACCATCGCCTGATAGGCAAAGGGCGATTTATTGAGGTTACCGTATAACAGGATTACGGGCTAATCCTCAGTAAAGACAAGACGAAATCCGATGTCTTTCTCCCTCCATTCAGGGGATAGCCCTGTTCGATACGAGCAGCGGAGATAGAACGGGCTATTTAGATGGCATCCCCCTCTGATCACCTTCTCTATGCCTACTGCGGGTCCTCTGGGGTTATATATCACACCATGATTATAATATGACACATCAAACCAGTCCCCTACCCATTCCCATACATTTCCTGACATATCGTGTATACCAAGGCCGTTTGCCCTGTACGAACCCACAGGGGCCAGCCCTTCGTAGCCATCGTCCTGGGTGCCGTTCATCCACCCATGAGGGCAATGGACATCACAGAAATTTGCATATTTAAAGACCTCCTCTTCCCTCGAAAACCCTGCATATCTCTCCTTTTTCCCTTTGCTCCTGCATGCGTATTCCCATTCCGCCTCTGTTGGGAGTCGAAATTTTTTCCCCGTTATCCTATTCAATCTTGATATAAACTCCTGAATATCATGGTAGTTTACGTTTACCACAGGTCTATTTTCGAATCCGTTACTATGAACAGGTTTTTCCTCCATAATCATCATCCATTGGCCTTCTGTCACCTCGAATCTCCCTATATAGAAACTGTCGAGACAGACGTTATGGACGGGATGCTCCGCAAAATACCCATCCCCGAAGGTATCCCCCATCTCAAAACAACCCCCTTTTACAAAGACAAAGTCCATAGAGAGCCCTCCCTCTGAAACCGTAATCGATGAAGATGGGGAAGGAAGGGCAAAAAGGAGGATGAGAGAGATAAATAGAACCATTATTTGCCTGTGTACTCGATTTTTGTAAAAATCTCTCTTAACACCATGTCCATGACAAGGCGCTGGTGGGCCTTTATAGCCTCCTGAAACTGATACCAGTGGCTATTTTTGTATCCTTTCTTCCATGTGTATAAGACTTCATCGGCCTCTATACTCCCGTCTATGCTGCCAATAGAACGTTTTCTGTCAACAATTTGAAGGGCATCCTCTATCCACCGGGTCTCATCGTATGTAACATCTTCCCTTATCAATTTCATGTATTTTTTAACCCTTTGATCCTTTTCCCTTATATTCATGGCGTATTCTATCTCTTTAAGGATCGTCTCTGTATCGCCTTTAACCCCTAAATGGGATGTAAATTTCCCGTAAATGGATCGGGCCGCATCTAAAAAACGGCTCCTGTTATCGACAATAGCGTGGCTTGAAACAAGGCGTTCATCCTTCCAGAGAAGACCGACTGTATCGGGCTGTAATTTGGCATCCCCATGGCCTATACTCGGTATAAACGTTTCAAGGAAGCCCTTCATATCGTTAAAGGTATCTTTGAATCCGACGAAATTCTGGTGGGCAAAGGTATCGGCATACATGTGGGTGGCGATACCAATTCTGTAGAGGTTACCGGTCTTAAAGGCCTCATCGAGGATTTTCCTGCTATTTGAACTATCCACTATCGTATTCAAAAGATGGAGTTTTCCGTCCCTCCGGCAGGCGGAATCATGGAGTATCTCTTCCTGAGTTCCGGGCATGAAATGGAAGACCGGATAGATCCTCATGAACTCTTCTTGGGGTTTAAAAATGTCTTTTGTCTGGCTTATGTAGTTCGAGTATTCCCCTTCCTTTCCTCCCTCTATCCTGTATATCGTATCGTTGTCGTCGGTGTACTGGGATGAGTAGGCGACTATGAAGGCTTCATCGGAATTGAAACCGGCATTTCTTGCAAGGTAATAGGTGATATAAAAATGGAACTCAATGTCCACAGGCTTCCCTTAATCAGCCGAATCTTCCTGTGATATAACCTTCTGTTCTACTATCCTTTGGAGAAGTGAAAATCTGGGATGTCTCTCCGAATTCTACAAGTTCACCGAGAAGCATAAAGCCCGTATAATCAGAGACCCTTGCCGCCTGCTGCATATTGTGGGTCACAATGAGTATCGTATAATCCCTTTTAAGTTCTATCATCAGTTCTTCTACCCTCATCGTTGCTATGGGATCGAGGGCAGAGCAGGGTTCATCGAGGAGTATAATCTCAGGCTCAACCGTCAGGACTCTCGCAATGCAGAGCCTCTGCTTCATCTCTTCCGATAGGCTCAACGCCGGGGCAGACAGCCTATCCTTCAGTTCATCCCAGAGACCAACGGCCCTCAATGACCTCTCAACAATCTCATGGTTCTTCTTTCTGTTGTTCATGCCGTGGATTTGAAGTCCATAGACCATGTTTTCATAAACAGAGAAGGGGAAGGGGTTCGGTCTCTGAAAGACCATACCTATCTTTTTCCTCAATTCTATTATGTCTATCTCCTCTATCCTCTGTCTGTTTACGAAAATATCCCCTTCTATTCTCACATCTTCGATGAGGTCATTCATCCTGTTGAAACACCTAAGGAGCGTGGATTTACCGCAACCGGAGGGGCCTATAAGGGCTGTGATCGCCTTTTTCGGTACATGAAAATTCACCTCTTTTAAGGCGTAAAATTTACCGTAGTACAGGTTTAATTTTGAGGTTGAGAGGGCATAGTCTTTTATCATCCGAATTTCCCCGAAATATAGTCTTCTGTCTTTTTGTTGGCGGGGTATGTGAATACCTTTTCCGTTGGTCCGTATTCTATGAGATTGCCCATATAGAAAAAGGCGGAGTAGTCCGTGATGCGGGCTATCTGTTTTGTATTATTTGAAACAAGGATTATCGTATATTCCTTTTTTAAATCACTCAACGCGTCCTCTATCTTTGCTGTAGAGATAGGGTCGAGCCCGGAACAGGGTTCATCGAGCAGTATGATTTCCGGTTTTAAAGCGAGGGTCCTTGCGAGGCACAGCCTCTGCTGCTGTCCCCCTGAGAGCTTCAATGCCGATGTGTTTAACCTATCCTTCATCTCGTCCCAGAGAAAAGCCTTCTCAAGACTCTCTTTAACGATCGTAAAGAGTTCATCCCTGTCCTTTATCCCCTTGAGCCTCGGACCATAGGCGATATTTTCGAATACAGAGCGGGGCAGGGGGATGGGTACCGCAAAGACCGTTCCCACCTTCCTTCTAAGTTCCACCTGGTCCACATCACTATTTATTATATCGACCCCGTCTATATAGACATTCCCTTTTATGGTCACATTGTCCTCAAATTCGAGCATCTTATTTAAAATGGAGATAAAGGTCGATTTTCCGCTCCCCGCAGGACCCATGATACCTGTGATCATATTCTTGTTTATAGAGAGGTTTATCCCTCTTAGCACCTGATTTTTATCGAAAAAGACCTCGAGGTCTTTAACGGTGATCTTCGCCTTCATATCCCCTCACGAGAATTTAGAGATTACCCTGTTCATTATATAATAGGCAAGGATATTGATGGAGAGTATGCTGAGCACGAGTATGAGTGCCGTTGCGTAGGCATTCTCCATAGAGATACCCTCTCTCGCAAGTATATAGAAATGGACGGCCATGGTTCTGCCGGAATCCATAAGGGATAACGGCATTCTGAGGGAACTCCCCATTGTAAAAATTATAGCGGCCGTTTCACCTACCGCCCTTCCTACACTCAACATCACCCCTGTCAAGATCCCCGGGGCGGCAGAGGGCAGGACAACCTTTTTCACCGTCTCCCATTTTGTTGCGCTCAAAGAGTAACTTACAATCCTAAGGCTCCTCGGGACGGCTTTGATCGCCTCTTCGCTCGTCCTTATGATAGTAGGCAGGATCATGATTGTGGTCGTTAGAACCCCTGCAAGCAAGGACCAGCCCATCTTCAACTTTGTCACGAAGAAGATAAACCCGAAAAGACCGAAGAGGATGGAGGGTATGCCTGCGAGGGATTCAACACCGAATCTTATCACCTTTGTAAAGACAGACTCCTTTGTATATTCGGTGAGAAAGATAGCGGTTCCCACCCCCAGGGGTGTGGCGAGAAATATAGAAAGGAGAACTAGGAGTATGGTCCCTACAATGGTTGAAAATATCCCTCCGTGTCTACCCATGTCCTGGGGGGAGGAGATGATAAATTCGAGGTTTATATAGGGGGAACCTTTTATGAATATGATCGCAACGATAACCGCAAGGATACCTACCGTGAAAAAGGCCTGAAGGTTAAGGCTTATCCTGACAAAGACATCTACGATTCTCGGTTTTATCCGCATCTAACTACCCTTTTTTATTCCGAAATTGGCGATATAGTTTAGTATCATGATGATGATAAGGAGTACAACCCCTGTGGAGAAAAGCCCGAGCCTATGGTCTCCCGATGCATATGCGAGCTCTAAGGCTATGTTGCTTGTTAACGTCCTTAAAGGGTCTAATATACTCAAGGGGGTACGCAAAGCATTCCCTGCAACCATGATAACGGCCATGGTCTCCCCTATCGCCCTTCCCATACCGAGTATAAAACTTGCAAGGATACCGGATTTTGCAGAAGGAACGACGACCTTATAGATCGTCTGCCATTTCGTTGCCCCCATCGCAAGGGAACCCTCCCTGTAAGTTTTCGGAACACTCATCAGGGCATCGAAGGAGATGCTTATCACCGTTGGGAGTATCATCACCCCGAGGATCAGGGATGTGGACAGAAGGGAAAAACCTGGTCCCCCAAAATAGTCTCTAACCAGGGGGACTATATAGACAACCCCCAGAAAACCGTACACCACAGAGGGGATACCTGCGAGGAGTTCAAGGGCAGGCTTCAGAAACATCTTCATCCTTTTGCCTGAATATTCTGAGAGGTAGATCGCACAGGAGAGGCCCATAGGTCCCCCTATGATCAATGCCCCGAAGGTTACAAGAAAGGAGGATATGATCATAGGAAAGATCCCGAAAGAACCTTTGGTGGGAGCCCATTTTGACCCGAGGATGATATGTTTTAAACCTGCTTTGTGGAAGAGGGGCAGGCCTTCGAATAGGATAAAAATGAAGATCAGGAAGAGGAAAAAGAGGGAGGAGAGGGCAAAGGCCATCAGCATATACTTTACGAAATATTCTTTCATAGGATTGCCCTTCTTCATCTTACCCCCACCAAACCTTCCTTTCTAAGTATGTCCTGACCCTGTTTTGATAGAACAAAATCGATGAACGTCTGGACATGTTCTTTAGGCGCACCGTTTGTTAAGAAGAGAAAGGGCCTGACGATCTTGTATCTCCTCGACGTTATATTTTGGATGTTCGCATGGATACCATCTATGGCAAGCCCCTTCACCCTCTCATCGACAAGGCCCAAAGAGATATAGCCGATCGCATAGGGATCCGTAGCCACTATCTCCTTTACAGAACCATTCGAGTCCTGTACCATGATCGCATCGTCTATCTCTTCGTTCTTCATAACGAGTTCTTCAAAGGCCCCTCTTGTTCCGGAACCCTCCTCCCTTGTTATGGCATCTATCTTTCTATCTATCCATCCCAGTTCTTTCCAGTTTTTTATCTTTCCGCTGAAGATCGCCCTTATCTTGGTAAGGGGTAAATCCTTTATCGGATTTTTCGGGTGTACCACGATCGATATACCATCGTAGCAGATCAATATCTCTTTCAGGGCCCTCTCCTCTTCCTTCAGCTCCCGAGACGACATACCTATGTCTATGGTTTTATTAAAACAGGCCTGTATACCTGCCGTTGAGCCACCGCTCTGAACATTCACTATGATATTGGGGTTATCTACCATGAAATGCTCCGACAGTTTTTCCACAAAAGGCATAACCGATGTGGAACCCGCGATTGTAATCGTATGCTTCTTTTTCGCGATTTCTGAATTATCATTTATGCTGCATGACGAAAGAAGGGTTACAAAAGACAGAAAGATAAAAAAGGCAGCTTTAGACATGTAAGTGCTATTCCTCGCGAGGCGCCTTAAGATGTCTTATAATCTTCCCCTCTACCATGAATATCACAAGCTCTGCGATATTCACCGCATGGTCTGCCATCCTTTCGAGATATTTAGAAATAAATAAGAGCCTTGTTGCCCTTGCTATTGTCTTCATATCCTGCACCATATAGGTGAGAAGTTCTCTAAAAATCTGGTCGAGGAGTTGATCCACGTGCTCATCCTGCCTTGTAACTTTAAGGGCGAGGTCTACATCTTCCTTAACAAAGGCATCGAGGGATTCTTTTAACATGAGCTTTACGTGGCCTGCCATTGTGGGGATATCTATGTACGGTTTTAACTGGGGTTCCCTGTTTAGCTCTATCACCCGCTCACATACATTCACCGCAAGATCCCCAATCCTCTCAAGGTCGTAGTTGATCTTTATAGCCGTTGTGATAAACCTTAAGTCTCGGGCAGCGGGCTGCCTTAAAGCGAGGAGTTTGAGGCAGAACTCGTCTATCTCCACCTCTTTTGCGTTTATTATGTCATCCTCCTCTATCACCTTCTCCGCAATCTCCGAACGTCTTTCAAGGAGGGCATCGATCGCATTATGTATCGCCTTTTCAACAAGTCCTCCTTCATATAAGAGTTTTTCTTTAAGTTCCCTCAATTCTGTATCGAATGCCTTGTAAATGTGTCCTTCTGTCATATCTGTCATAGGCCCTCCATTTTTGTCCGCCCTAAAATTATAGTGATTTTTTTCGAGTAATACAACTGAATGTTCTCTTTGGCATATGATAATTGAAATTCGTGGATTATAGATGTAAAATAGGCTTTGTGGGCATAGGACGCTGTAGAGGAAAAAGGGTTTCTCCGGGGTATACCCTGTGAAAGGAACGGATATCACCTCAATGATCCAGGAAAGGCTCAACCACATAGGGAAGGCCATAAAAGAGGTATTCTACGGCTTAACGGCGTACGAGCTCGAGCTTGAGCTAAAAAAAGAGAAGGGGCATCTGAACAATCTATTGATGCTTATCGTCTTTGGGGATCTCGTAGGCCTTCCCCTTTTTCCTACATATTACGCTTTGAGAATCCTCCCCTATATCGTCCCCGGGATAGAGGTATGGAAGAGAAACATTCTAAGAGAAAAGGATTTGACGGAGATGGTGGGGAGGGACATCTGACAGGGGAATTTACGCGAAAAGGAGGGTCCGGCATATGAGTAAAGGGGAGGATGCAAGTATAAGGAGGCTTATCAAGGCGAAGATACCGGGGAAGGAAACGGGGATCGAGATAAAAAAGGGTCTCTGTTCCATATGTAACGCCCAGTGCGGAATAGATGTATACGTGAAAGATGGCCGATTGATAAAGACAGAAGGAACCCTTGAAAACCCTGTAAACAAAGGGAGGCTCTGTGTAAAGGGTGTTTCAAATAAGCAGTATGTGTACCACAGGGAAAGGATAAGATCCCCCCTTTTGAGGGTTGGAGAGAAGGGTTCCGATAGATTTGTCCCCATTTCCTGGGATGAGGCATTAGATAGGATTGCCTTACGGTTAAACGAGATAAAGGAGGAGTCAGGTCCCGAGTCGGTTGTCTTTTTCACGGGGTTCCCGAAATGGTTGAGGCCCTTTCTCAAACGTCTTGCCCATAATTTCGGCTCCCCCAACTACATGAGCGAATCGAGCACCTGTTATCTCGCCACAGTGCTGGCGAATCGTCTAACGTATGGGTGTAGTTTTGTTCCTGATTTAAAAAACACGAAATGTATCCTTAACTGGAGTTCCAACCCCTATTACTCCTCGGCTCCACAGGCGATAAATTTTGTTGAGGCCCTTGAGAGGGGGGTAAAGATAATCGATGTGGGGCCCCTCAATACGACCTTGAGCAGACAGGCGGATATTCACCTAAGGATAAGACCCGGCACATCCGGGGCCCTTGCCTTGGGAATCGCCCATGTAATCATAGAGGAGGACCTATACGACAGGGAATTTGTATCAAACTGGACATACGGGTTCGAGGAGTACAGGGCCTATGTAAAGGAATATACTCCGGAGGTAACGGCGAAGATCACCGGTCTTGCCCCGCAAGAGATTATCGCAGGGGCAAGGCTCTATGCCAGGACAAAACCTGCCACAATAGTGACAAGTGCAAGCGTTACGGTTCATCATACAAACGGCGTACAGAACCACAGGGCGATCACAGCCCTCATAGGTCTTACAGGAAATTTTGATAGACCCGGGGGTAATCACGTGGTGCCCACAAGCTATTACCACAGGGCAACAGGTTTTGATACGAGAGAGGAAGAGTTTGAACAGACGAAAAACTGGGAGGAGATGGCAAAAAGGATAGGGGAAGAGGAATACCCTGTATGGTCGAGGTTTATCCATGAGGCACAGGCGGTATCCCTACCCTTTCAAATCATGAGCGGGAAACCTTATCCCGTAAGGGCATTGGTCGGCTTTGGGGTAAACTATCGGATGTGGCCTGGATCTGACTTTATGAAAAAGAGTCTCGAAAGGCTCGAATTTTTTGTAGATGTAGACCTATTCATGACGGATACGGCAAAATTCGCAGATATAGTCCTTCCTGCATCGAGTTCCCTCGAAAGAAGCGAGCTTTCCATATCTCCCTCCCGATATGCGATATGGACGGAACCTGTGATACCCCCTGTAGGTGATTCCCGGTCCGATGTGGACATTATCATAGAACTCTCAAAGAGGTTGAACCTTAACGACCCCCTCCTATCAAAAGGCCATGAGGCGTGTCTCGACTTCATCTTTGAGCCATCAAACATAAGGATAGAAGAGATAAAGAAACATCCCGGAGGTCTTATTCTCGGCGGTTTTCCGAGAACCCCCTATGAGAAATACAAAAAAACAGGATTTTCTACACCCACAGGAAAGATGGAGTTTGCCTCCGTGATCTTACGGGAGGCCGGGTACGACCCCTTGCCTGTATACAGGGAGCCAAAATATAGCCCCATCTCAACACCCCATATCGCAGCCATGTATCCCCTTATTCTCACCACCGGGGCAAGACTCCCCATGTACATGCACTCAAGGATGTACCGTGTCCCGTGGACAAGGGGGTTAAGACCTGATCCCATGGTGGATATAAATCCAAAGGACGGGGAGGAAAGGGGTATAAAACAGAATGAAAGGGTGGTCCTTTCGACCCCGAGGGGTTCGATCATGGTAAAGGCAAATTTGACGGAATATGTCCCTCCTGGGGTTGTCAATATGTATCATGGTTTTCCCGGGGCCGATGTAAACGAATTGATAGAGCCTGACTATAGAGACCCCATATCGGGCTACCCCGGCTATAAATCCTTACTCTGTGATATAAGAAAATCAAATGGGGGTGATCTATGATGCAGTACGGATTCTCTTTTGATATTTCCCGATGTACCGGTTGTATGGCCTGCGTTATTGCCTGCCAGGATCAGAACGATTCCGAAGGGGATAATCCCCCTTCCTTTAGATACGTAATAAAATACGAGAAGGTTCAGGGTACCAATCCCCTTATATACTTTTTCTCCATATCCTGCCAGCACTGTGGTGATGCCCCCTGTATAATGGTCTGCCCAGTAAGGGCGATCAAAAAAAGGGATGAAGACGGCGTTGTGGTTATAGACAGGGATCTCTGTATAGGGTGTCATAGCTGTGAGATGGCCTGCCCCTTCGGTGCCCCGAAATTTCAAGGGGACGGAAGGATGGCCAAATGCGATCTGTGTTACACAAGGATTGAGAAGAATATGAAACCTGCCTGCGTTAGGATCTGCCCTACCGGAGCACTCGGTGCCGGGCCCATCGAAGAATTGAGTAAGAAAAAGGCGGAGAAGGCCTCTTTTGTCTTTTTGACATCCCTTGTTGGGGACTATCACAGATAAAAGTGTCAAAGGAAAGGATTCTAATACTCGGTAACGGCGGGGCAGGGATCAATGCTGCCATTGCGGCGAGAAAGACGGGGTTTAAAGGGGAGATCGCCATGGTTTCGGAGAGGGATGGTCCTGTCTTTAATCCGATGCTCTCCCCCTACTATCTAAAAGGTATCGTACCCTGGGAGAGGTGTTTCCCCTTTGATTACAGGATATACAAAGAACTCGATATAAGATGCCATTTCGGCACGCCTGTTGTAGAACTCGATGGAATAGGACAGGAGGTCACCCTCGGAGACGGCAAGAAAATTTCATTCGACCGATGCCTTATTGCAACGGGGGCAAGCCCTGTTATACCTGCTATTGAAGGCCTGGAGGATCATAGTCTTTATAAGACCATTAGAACCCCTGCCTCTGTTTTAGACCTAAATGGGGCTATTCGTGGAGGAGGCAAGGCGGTTGTCCTTGGGGCCTCCTTGGTAGGATTGAAGGCCTCGGAGATTCTGAAAAAGAGGGGGATGGAGGTGATACTCGTTGAAAAGGAGATGCAGGTGCTCCCCTATGGGGCCCATCCTCTCATTGCGGGGATCCTGACATCTTTTCTCGAAGAAAAAGGCATTGAGGTTCGTCTCGGTATAACTTTGAAAGGGGCCAAACCCTGGAAGGGGAGGGTGATCTGTGATTTTGGAGAAAAAAAGGAGATAGCCGATATTCTCCTTATATGCACAGGGGTCAGGGCAAATATAGATTTTATAGATCCCCGCCAGATCATGATAGATAAAGGTGCGATCGTTGATAATCGTATGGCAACGAATGTAGAAAACATCTATGCTGCAGGAGATGCCTGTCAGGTTATGGATTTTTTATCAAATAGGCACAGGTGGTTCGGCACATGGGGGTTTGCCTGCAAGCAGGGTCTCGTGGCAGGGAAAAATATGGCAGGAGAGGACGTCCACACCGCCGATTTTGTAATGGAGAATATAAGCCCCATCTTCGACTGGATGTATGCCCAGGTAGGACAGATAAAAGGATACCGGAACGATGTAACCTATGAATATCTAAAGGATGGTAAAGACGGCCATTACCTTTTTGTCCTTCATGAGGGTGTGGTTTCAGGGGCAAACCTTATAAATACCACCCATCTTGCAGGTATGATAAGGCAGGCGATCTACAAAAGGTTACCCTTTTCGTATATACGGCAAACCCTCTTAATCCGTTGAATCTGCTTTCTCCCTCTGAAAAAAGGCAAGTCATCGATTATCTTCTGTACTACATATGGTATTGTGGCTGCAACCTTCTCGCTCATTTTTGCCCCCACGTTGAAGACCCCCTCCACGGTAACCCCATATAGTTTTATCCTTTCAGGGAGTGGAATCCCCGCCTCTCTCCCTATAAAGAGGGCATTATATAGGCCTATACCGTGGAGGGTGGCAAAATGGAGGGGTCTCTGGGGTAAGATGTCCATCTCAATCAGTTCTCCTGAAGGGCTATCCACAATGCAGTCTACCAAGACCGCCTTCTTGTAACCAATGAGATAGTCGAGGAGTTTAAGGCCATGCTCTGCGGTCTCAACCACAGGGAAAATGGTATCGATCCCCTTTCTTTTAAGTTCCCTGACGACCTCGATGCCCCATCCGTCATCCCCAAGGAGGTCATTACCTATACCTATTATCACCCCTTCCGAATAGGTCATGGGATATCTAAGAGCCCCTTTTGATCTCTCTTATAAGATTACCGGAGGGATCTCTCAGATAAATGGTAAGGGGCATTTCCCCCGGGAGAGAATGGGTTGCACATCCAAAACAGGGGTCGTAGGGCCTAAATGCCATCTCCACCATATTAAGGAGGCCATCGTTGACATTCCCGTTTTTAATAAGGTTCTTAGCCGCCTTCTCTATGTTCAGCGATATGGCGGCAGAATTGGAGACGGTGGCAACGATGAGATTAGCCTCTGTAATAATGCCATTCTCATCGGATTTGTAATGGTGTATCAACGTTCCCCTCGGGGCCTCAACGATCCCAACCCCTTCCTTTGGTGTCTCTGTCGGGATATTCCTTATATCCTGGTCTGTCAACTCGGGAATATTTGATAGCCTGACCATCTCCTCTGCTGCCTGCATGACCTCAATTACCCTTGCCCAGTGGTAGGCAAGCGTGTAATGGACAGGTTTTTCCCCCAGAATTTGATAAAACCATTCATATGCCTCCTGTGCCTTTGGGGTGGCCATACCAATGGCGGCATTGAGTCTCGCCATAGGGGCAACCCTGTAAAGACACGTGTTGTCCCCATCTTCAAACCCCCGCCACCCGAGTTTCTTAAGATATGGGAATTTTATAAACGACCATGGCTCTACATGTTCCCCTATCCAATCGAGATAGCCAATGCCCTTAAACCTCCCGAACTCTTTACCGGAAGGGTCAATGATCTTTATATCACCATCATAGAAATTTACCCTGTCTGTTTTGTCAACCATACCCATGTAGTATGTCTTCAGTTTATATGTGTCCCCTGTGACGAGCTCAACATATTTTGGATTTTTAAGGACCACATTGTCGAACACCTTGAGGGTAAACTCTGCGAAATCAAGGGCCTGGTGGGATACTTTTTTTATTTTTTCCCTTTGCTCCTCTGTCACCCTCTTTGAGACCCCTCCGGGAAGACCAAAGACAGGATGGATCACCTTGCCTGCCATTTCGCTCATCAAGTCCCTGACCGATTTGCGCATTGTTATAAGTTGAGAGGCGACCTCAAGGCCAACCTTTCCAATGACCCCCAGAATATTCCTCTCAGCCTTTGGTGCCTCAGGTCCCACCACAAAATCAGGCCCGCCGAGATAAAAAAAATGGAGCAAATGATCTTCAAACATAAACATGTTATAGAAGAGTTCCCTGATCGCCTTTGCAGCAGGGGTAGGGGAAACTTTGTACAGGTCGTCCAAGGCCTTTGTAGAAGCCATGTGGTGGGCAGTGGGGCATACCCCGCATATTCTAGGGGTGATGCGGGCCATCTCTTCCGCAGGCCTACCTACACAGAACTTTTCAAACCCCCTCAATTCAGGTATCTGTAAAAATGCCCTGTCTACATCCCCCGATTCATTTAAAAAAATCTCTATCTTTCCATGGCCTTCAAGCCTTGTTATGGGATCGATAGTAATTTTCTGGGACATATCATTCACCTCCCCTTTTTCCATCCTGTCTGTAAAAGATCGAAGCACCCAGGCTAAACCTGTAGAATGTTCCTGCAGGATCCCCTATTTTGCCTATTACACCGTCCAATTCTTTCTCCTGCTCCGGGGTAAAGTCAAGAATTGAACCCAGGGCCGAAAGCATGGATAAGCCCTGATCCAGAACCCCATCTAATGGACCGAAACAGCCCCTGCAGGGCATGCCTCCGTGTATACATCGCTCGTTACAGCCCGTCCTTGTTGCAGGTCCCATACATACCAGACCCTGGAGGAGAAAACACTTATCCGGGTCTATCACTGTGAGATGGGGCCTCTTTAACTCTTTTATCAGTAATTTCTCGGGTTTTGTATCATTGAGAAAACAGCTACTGCATAGAGATTTATTCGGGGAGAGGACAGCACCTTTTTTCGGTAACTCTCCTTTAAGGATTTTCATAAAAACATCCGCCACAAGCTCAGAGGGTGGGGCGCAACCAGGTATGTAATAATCCACATCGATAATCTGGTTAAGAGGGTATACACGGTCAAAAAATTCAGGTAACTCGAGCTTTATTGCAGCATCCCTGTACACTTTTGCAGGGTACGTGTTCTGGGCATTCTCTGTACTCGGGGAACGTCTGTACACATACTCGAGGATCTCCTCTTTGGATGTGAGGTTTGCAAGGGAAGGTATCCCTCCCAGATGGGCACAGGCGCCAAGGGCAAACACAAGCCCTGACTTTTTTCTCAACAGTTTTACCATCTCCTCCTGTTCAGAGTTCCTAATTGCCCCATTTATAAAGGTTGCGGCATAAAAACCATCCGGCACATCCTCCACATCACCTTTTTTGAAATCAAGGGCAACGGGCCAGAAACCGATGTTCACTGCATTCACAATATCGAGGATCCCATGGGCCACATCCACCACTGCCTCCTCGCAACCACCACAGGATGCACACCAATAAAAAGCAACCGTTGGTTTCTCAGCCATGGACCACCCTCCCTCCCTTCATCTGTATAGGGCCTAAGACCCTGATTTGCTCTGTAAACTCGTTGGATACCCTCTGCACCTTCTCTCCCTCTGAGGCAGATATCCATTCAAGCCTCAGTCTTTCCCATTCTATATCGAATTGTTCAACCAATCCCTTGAGGAGTTTGTATCGCCTTAGGGTCTTATGGTTACCGTTCTGGTAATGGCAGTCTCCAGGATGGCAACCACCGATAATAACACCATCCGCCCCCTTCTCAAAGGCCTTAACTATGAGTTCGGGGTCAATACGACCGGAACACATCACCCTGATAATCCTCACATTAGGTGAATATTTCATCCTCGATACACCGGCCAAATCAGCCGCTGTATAAGTACACCAGTTACAGAAAAAGGCGACTATCTTAGGCTCAAACATAGCTCAATACCCCCTCAAGTTCATTTATAATCTGCTCGTTTTCGAATAGATGCTGGTCTATAGCACCGCTTGGACACGCTGCAACACAACTTCCACAACCTTTGCAGAGGACCTCGTTCGATTCCGCCACCTTCTTTTCAGAATTGTATGTGATCGCCCCATAAGGGCATATGGCTATACACACATGACAGCCTGAACAGAGTTCAGAGTTTATATACGCCGTATTCGGCTCCAGCTCCACATACCCCCTATCCACAAGGGACAAGGCCTGGGCTGCCGCAGCACTGGCCTGGGCCACGGTCTCTGGAATATCCTTTGGGCCCTGACAGGCCCCGGCAATGTATATACCGTCTGTAAATGTGGCTACCGGTGCAAGTTTAGGGTGGCGCTCGAGGAAGAACCCTTCAGAGGAACAGGAGAGGTTAAGTAGCCTCCTCACATCATCCGCATCTTTCTGCGGTTCCAACGCCACTGAGAGGACAACCATATCTACAGGTATCCTCCTTACCATGCCGAGGAGGGTGTCCTCTACCCTGATTATTAGTTTTCCCTCTTCCTTGGCCGTAACGGCCCAATCTGTCACCTCGCCTACCCTCCCCCGGACAAAATGTACCCCTTCCTCGAGGAGTTTGTGGTAGAACTCTTCATAACCCTTACCTGGTGTCCTCATGTCTATGTAGAAGTTATAAATGTCGGCCCCTGTCCTTTCCTTCAATAGATGGGCGAGCTTCAGGGAATACATGCAGCATACCTTTGAACAGTATTGATTATATTCCTTATCCCTCGACCCCACGCAGTGGATAATCCCTATTCGTTCCGGTTTCCTTCCATCCCTTAGTATCACCTCCCCTTGGGTTGGCCCTGAGGAATTGACAAGCCTTTCAACTTCAAGGGAAGTATATACATTTGGGAAACGTCCGTAGCCATAAGCGCTTATCCTCTTCGGGTCAAAAGGCTTAAATCCGGTAGTTACAATGATGACCCCTGCCTCCACGTCGATTACTTCCTCTTTCATGCCATAATCTATTGCCTCGGCAGAGCATATGGTTTTACAGAGATGGCAGTCAGAACATACAGAACAATTAAGACACCTTTTCGTATCCTTCAATGCCTCCTCTTCTGTCAGTGCAATCTCCACTTCCTTGAAATTCGTGATACGTTCATCCACAGGAAGCTCCTTCTTAGGTAAGCTCATGGCATGTGTTATGATGCTTCTGGTAAGTACATCATGCTTTGAGACCATATCGGCAGACCTGAATACGAAAGTGGTTGCCTTGAGGTCCTCTCCCTTTAGATATTTATCTATATAGTGGGCAGCCCGTCTTCCCTGTCCGATGGCGTTTACTATGATGGACGGTCCAAGTACCACATCTCCTCCGGCGAACACATGGGGGAGACTTGTCTGTAATGTCTCGGGGTCTACCTGGATTGTCCCGTCCCTGTTCAGATTTAGTTGCTCTGCCCAGGGGCTTGTGGTGGGCATGAGGCCTATGGCAATGATCGCCATATCTATGTTTGCAATGGATTCAGAACCGGGGATGGGGATCGGTTTTCTTCTCCCCGTATCATCGGGTTCTCCCAGTTGCATCTGTACGCTCTGGACATATTTAAGCTTCCCCCCTTCCCCCTCAAATTTTACAGGCGTGGTAAGGTATGATATGGTGATGCCCTCTTTTTCCGCTGCATCAATTTCCTCCGGAAAGGCCGGCATCTCTGCCCTCGAGCGTCTGTATTGTATGGTGACCTTTCTTGCCCCAAGCCTCAATGCGGCCCTCGCCGAATCGAGGGCCGCGTTTCCCCCACCAACGACAAGTATGGTCTTTCCTGTCAAATCGGTCTTCTTTCCGTAATTTATAGAGGTTAAAAACTCCATGCAGTTGACGACCCCTGAGAGATTCTCTCCCTCTATATCCATCTTCCTCACCCCGTGGGTACCGGTTGCAAGGAAAATCGCATCGAACCCCTTTTTTCTGAGATCATCGAGGCTTTTTACCTCGGTGTAAGTCTGTATACCAACGCCAAGGGCCAGCACATTTTTTATATCTCTATCGAGGACATCGTTAGGTAGACGATATTCGGGGATGCCAACCCTTAACATTCCTCCAGGACGGGGTTCCTTTTCGAAGATCGTTACCTGATAACCCATTTTCCTTAAAAAATAGGCGGCGGTTAATCCTGCAGGGCCTGAACCGACAATCGCAACTTTTTTATCCAGCTCCTTATCCGGTGGTCCGTATTCGGGCTCAGGGTGGTTTTCATAATAGCGGTCGGCGATAAACCTTTTGAGACGTCTGATCCTTACCGTTCCCTCCAGTTCCCCTCGTGTACACTCTTCCTCACAGGGGGCGTAACATGCCCTCCCAAGGGTAGCCACCAGGGGTGTGGATTCGAGGATCAGATTAAAAGCCTCATCGTATTTGCCTGCAGAGGCAAGGGCCACATAACCGTGGGCATTGATTCCAGCAGGGCATGTATAGGTACAGGGGGATGTCCCTGTCTTCTCTATGGTGTGCACATTAGGCACGGCCTGGGCAAAAGGTTTGTATGTTGCCTTTCTCATCCCGAGATTCTCATCGAAGGCATTGGGCATATACACAGGGCAAACATTGGCGCATTCCCCGCAGCCTGTACATTTGCTCTCGATAACCCTCCTTGGTTTCTTCACTATCGATGCACGAAAATCACCTATATATCCACTTACATCCTTTACCTCGGAAAAGGTCAAAAGTTTTATGTTTGGATGGGAGGCCACAGCGGTCATCTTTGGGGTCAATATGCAGGCAGCACAGTCGAGGGTGGGGAAGGTCTTATCGAACTTTGCCATAACACCGCCTATAGTCGGTTCCCTCTCAACAAGGGTTACCTTCTTACCCGAATCAGCTATATCGAGGGCAGCGGTTATGCCACCTATACCGCCACCTATGATCAGTACATCCGATTTTATTGCGGCCCTTCTCTTCTCAAGGGGCTTCTGGTAGAGAACCCTTCTTACCCCTGCGGCCACTAAGGCCTTTGCCTTCTCCGTGGCCCTATCTCCATCATCGGTCACCCATGATACGTCTTCCCGTATGTTCACCATATGGAAGAGGAACGGGTTTAGCCCCCCGGTCTCCACCGTTTTCCTGAATGTATGTTCATGGAGGAGGGGGGTACAGGAGGCAACAACAACCCTGTCGAGCCCCATCTCCTTTATGTCCTTCCTTATCACCTCCTGTCCTGGATCTGAACATGTGTATTTATTGCTCCTTGCCACCACCACATTCGGTAATGTAGCTGCAAAATCGACAACTTCATCCACCCGCACTTTCGATGCAATGTTGAACCCGCAATGGCAGATGTATACCCCTACCTTTGGAACCCCTTTGCCCTTCAACTCTATAATCTCACCCATTACACAACCTCCCTCTTTGTTTCGCCCCAGAGGGGTTTGTAGAGAAGATTATCGATACCTATCTCGTGGTCTGTAAGTCCTATCGCCTTACCTACGATATGTGTGAAATAGAGTATAGGAATCCCGTATCTCTTGCCATAAGCCCGCTCTATCTTATCCTGAAACATCTCGAGGTTGAAATGGCATAAAGGACAGATGGTAGCAATCACATTTCCACCCCTTCTGATTGCCTCCTTCAAAAGGAGGTAGTTGAGTTCAAGACCAATTTCCTCTATTGTTCCTGTAAGGGTACCCCCACAGCATCTTGTTTTTAAGGGATAATCGGATATTACCCTCGTACCCAATGATTCGAAAAGAAAGTCCATCTTTGTCGGATACGTATGGTGGTCAAATCTCGTATAGGGTCTAACGATCAGACAGCCGTAGTAGGGAACTATGTTCAGATGGTCAAGACTCACCACCTGTTTTTTTACGAGTTTCTTTACTCCATAAGTATCGACAAGGATCTCCAGGGGGTGTCTTATTTCGGGGATATACGTTGGATCAAAAGAGATGTTCGCATATTCAAGGGCCTTGAGGATTTTCCGTCCAACCTCATCCCCTTCTTCAATGGCATTGACCGCCTTTAAAAGATTCAGATAGCAGGCACTACAGGGGGCAACGATATCGAGACCCATGTTCTGGGCTATGCTTAAATTTCTTGCGGTCATAAACAACCCTTTTTCTTCGTTTATAGACATATAAAATGTGGCACCACAGCAATTCCAGTCAGGTATTTCGATGAGTTCGATATCGAGTGCTTTAAAAAGGTTTAGAAGGGATTTCTCGTATGCCCGACCGGTACCTTTCAATGAACAACCAGGATAATAGGCGAATTTCATCTTCCCACCCCCCCTTGAAATGCCATCAGCTTTTTGAGTTCCTTCCTTCCTTTATTACTTATCTGCTCCTTTTTTAGAGAAGTCCTCCCTGTACGCCACAGGTTCATGCCCACAGGCATATAGGCCATCACCCTTCTCATCCCTGTTTTAATGAGGAGTTTTGTGGCGAGGACGAACTCCGTTATCCTTCCGTTCTCCCTCACCATATCGTAGAAATCCTTTGCGAGTATAGGTATAGGAAAATTTTTTGGGTAATACCCCTCTTCAATGGCCATCCTTTTAAGTCCGTACATCACATCCGTAATCTTTATCCCCTGGGGACAGTGGGCTGTACAGGAGTAACAAGATGAACATAGCCATATGGTGGTGCTTTTAAGCACATCTTCTTTTAGCCCTTCCCTCACCATTGCCACAATCCTCCTCGGGGTGTAATCCATATATATAGAGGTTGGGCATACACCGCTACAGTTACCGCATTGTATGCATGTAAATACGTTCTTTCCCCAGAGTGTTTCGGCTACCTTATAGGAAAAATCCCTTTTCAACTGTTGTTCAAACTTGATCTTTGGTCTTATCTCTTCCATATAACACCCCTTTAATTTTTTTATGCTCTCCACAATGTTTTTAGTACGGCAAAATTATCGAATGGAAAAGAGGAGGATAATCGAGATGTTGCTACCCTGACATCATAAAAAGATAATTTTTTTGTCTCCATTATTGTCCTATAACTTTGTAGTAATTAGGACTTCTAATCTGACTATATATTGTCTTTTTAATGATGATAAAGTCTATAGTTGATTTACCACTTTTTTTGTCATCATTTTGTATATAGGAGTGTCATATTTATGATTACAATCAGTCGGTCAAGCCATGTTTTATCACATAATGGATGAGTTCGTTTGTGCCTTTTAAACCTATCTTTTCTAAAACTCTTGCCCTGTATGTCCTTACCGTATTGACACTTAGATGGAGATGGTAGGCTATCTCTTTTATGCATTTGCCCTTTCCAAGGAGACACATAACCTGTAATTCCCTGTCGGAGAGCTTCTGGTGCGGGCTCTTCTCGGGCTCCTCTTCAAAATCAAAGATCATCTGTTCAAGGAAGGTCGGGCTTACGTATCTTTTTCCCGACAGAATCTTACGCATTGCGAGAATAAGCTCATCAGGGGCACTTCTCTTCGTTATATAACCCTTTGCCCCTGCTTTTATAGCCCGTATCGCATAATCGTTTTCAGGATACATGCTTATTATAAGGACAGAAAGTCGGGGTTGCCTCTTCTTTACTTCTTTCAATACCTCGAGCCCATTTATATCGGGGAGAGAGATATCCAGGATCACAAGATCATATTTTACCTTTTGGATCTTTTCGAGAAGCTCGTGCCCCGATGATGCATCATCTATGGTGAGGTTGCTGAAATTTTCAAGGATTATCTCCTTTAATCCCTTTATGACCACAGGATGGTCATCAACGATGATGACGTTTATCATATATCGTCACTCCTTTCCAGATATTGCCTCCCCCTCATGGGTAATAATATTTTTATTTGTTCCCCCCTTGAGGGGAATACTTACATTTACCGTTGTGCCTTTTCCTGGTATCCCCGTGATGGTGAATATTCCATCGAGGGCCCTTGCCCTCTCTCTCATCCCGGTGAGACCTATGGACTTTGGATCCGTTATCTCACTTTTGTTTATACCCCTCCCATCATCACTTACTTCAAGGGTTAGTCTGTTTCTCTTCCTCTTAAGATGAATAGTGACCTTTTGGGCATGGGCATGGCGTATGATATTTGTTAGGGCCTCCTGAAAGATCCTATATACTGCGGTCGATATCTCTCTATTTACTATGATATTTTGGGGTTCGATTTTGATCTCACAGGGGATCTTTGTCCTGTTCTCAAAATCCCTTGTTGCTACCCTTATGGCCTCGCTCAAACCAAAATCATCCAGTACAACAGGCCTCAATGCCATTGAGATCTGCTGTACAGTCTGGATTGTATTGTCGATACTCGTAAGGAGTGACCCTATCCTTTCAAAAGCAGGCTTATCGTCTTCCCGGAGCCTTTTTTCCAGCCATTTTACATCCATCTTCATGCCCATCAAAACCTGTCCCAGTTCGTCGTGTAACTCCCGGGAGAGAAAAGTCCTCTCCTGCTCCCTCACGTTCTGGAGATGGGCACTTAAAAACCTAAGCCTTTCCCTTGATTCCATAAGCTTCTGCTCCACGATCTCCCGCTCCGCTATCTCCTGTCTCAAAAGTCTGTTCGATTCCAGTAACTGTGCCGTTCTCTCCTGAACCCTCTGTTCCAGTTCATCCTGTGCTTTTTTAAGTTTCTCCTCTGCCCTTTTCTTCTCTGTTATATCCCGAAAATTACAGTTGACGATCTTTTTGCAACCCAACTCATATACGTTACAAGTGAGCTGGACTATTATCTCCTGGTCCTCCTTAGTCTTAAGGGATACATCATCGTACCGTACATACCCCATATCTCTGATCATCTTAAAGGCGGACCTTATCACATCCATATCCTTAAACATGCCTATATTCCACAATCTTCTTCCGATGAGTTCACCCCTTGTAAAACGTGTCATCTCTATGAAAAAAGGATTCACATCTTCTATCTGTCCCGTTTCCGCCTCGAGGATTAGTATACCATCCCTTGAAGTTTCAAATTGCTGACGATAACGGGTCTCGGAGGCCTGTAGGGCCTCCTCGGCCTGTTTATGCCTCTTTATTTCTTCGGTGAGTATCGCCGTTCTGCTCTCGATCGTCTCCTCAAGCTCCTGATTCATTTTCTTTAAGTGGAGTATAAGATAGAGAAAGGCAAGGAATAGGACTAATCGGGCGACGCCGTTGAAGAGAGGTATTAAAGAATACTGAAAATTATGTTTGCGCCATAGGATTTCGGATATACCCCAGGAGAGAGCGGCAAAACAAGCGGCAGCTATGCCTGCCTTTTTTCCTTTAGTCCAGGTAACAACAAAGATGGGTATCAAATAGAATATTGAGAGGGAGATCCATGGGCCAATCAGATAATCTATTACAGCCAGACAAACCATAAAGATAAAGGAGGACACCAAGAGAATCATTTTATGTCTATTCAGGTGCCTTATCATGATTTTCCCATATTAGATCTCTCTGATGGGTAAAATACTAACAAATTCTCGGATACTGTTCTCCTGCGAGCATCTCGATAACCCTCCTTACACCATATGCATTTCTCATCGTGACTATCCCCGGGGAGTTTGGTACAACTCGACCAATGATTTTTGCCCCCTCTCCGTATGGGTGCCTTTTCATGGTTTCTATTAGTTGTTCCCCTTCCTCTTCAGGGACAACGACAACTGCCTTTCCTTCATTTGCGAGATATAACCAGTCAAGGCCCAAAAGCTCACATGCCTTCCTTACCCCTTCAGAGACAGGTATTCTTTCTTCATCTATCTCGATCCCTACATTTGAGCCTATTGCTATCTCTTTTAAGGTGGTGGCCAGGCCCCCTCTCGTTGGATCCCGCATGGTATGTATGTTTCTTGTTTTCTGAATCATCAATGCGGTAAGTCCATTGAGAGGGGCCACATCACTTTTTATATAAGTTTTAAAATGTAAACCCTTTCTCTGACTTAAAACGGCGATCCCGTGGTCTCCTATGTTCCCGTTTACAATAATCACATCCCCGGGCACTGCATTCTTGACGGAAATATCCACATCCTCAGGGATGACCCCGATTCCGGCAGTATTTATAAAAATATTATCGGCGGCATTCCTCTCAACAACCTTAGTATCCCCGCAAACGATCGAGACTTCTGCCTCTTCAGCGGCCTCTCCCATGGAGTCCACTATCTTTTTTAAATCTTCAATAAGAAAACCTTCTTCTATTATAAAGCCTACACTCAAATAAAGGGGTTTTGCCCCCATCATGGACAGGTCGTTGACAGTGCCGCATACAGCGAGCCTCCCTATATCTCCTCCTGGAAAAAAAATAGGGTTGACCACAAAGCTGTCCGTTGTGAACGCTATCTTTTCCATAGGTAGGTTGAGTATTGATGCATCTTCAAGATCCATAAGGGCGTTATTATGAAAACGCTTTAAGAATAGACCTTCAACCAATTCCCTGCTTATCAGGCCCCCACTTCCATGACTGAGAGAAATAACATTCTTATCCATACAGATAATAGGCTGCACAGCTCCCTTCTGAGGAAACCATACATGGGCCTTTTGGCCTAAAAGGGTTACAGTGAGTTCTAAAGAGGTTACATTCATCTGGCTTTATCTTACCCCTTATTACCTCTGCACACCTGCATCCTTTTACCTCTCTTCTTTCACCCCCTTGAACAGGAAAAACCTTTGACGCATCAAAATGACCATACTCATCTCTTAAATAAAGACCGCTTTCAGGGAGTTCTCCAAGCCCCCTCCAGAAGGCATTCCCTGTCTTGAACACCCTTTCTATCATTTCCTTTGCCTTTAGGTTTCCCCCTGCTGTTACACTTCTCGGATAGGCGTTTACAACATGTGCCTCTTCTGCCTCGCATTGAACCACTATCTCTCCGATCCCCCAGAGGATATCCAGAGGCTCGAAGCCAGCGACAACAGCAGGAATACCATAAATATCCGACACAAAATTCCAGGCATTATAACCTGTTATCGTGCTTACATGGCCGGGACACAAAATCCCGTCGAGGTCTACCTCGCGGGTATCGAGTATCGCCTTCATCGCAGGAGGTGTCAATTTATGGAGGGATAATACATAGTAATTGTTAAGACCTATCTTCTCCGCTTCAACGATGGATGCTGCCACTGCCGGGGCTGTAGTTTCGAACCCCACCCCCAGAAAAACTACGTTGAGATGGGAATTGTCAATGGCGAGATGAACAGCGTCCAAAGGGGAATATACGACCTCCACCTTTGCTCCGTCTGCCCTTGCATCGATGAGGCTTCCGGAACTCCCCGGCACCTTCATCAGATCCCCAAAGGTAGCAATCATAACCCCTTTGATCTCGGCCATCGCTATAATCCTGTCGATATCGGCCTCGTCCGTTACACATACAGGACAGCCCGGGCCGGAGAACATGCTTATTGTTTCAGGGAGAAGTTGCCTTATCCCGTACCTGAATATCACATGGGTATGGGTACCACAAAACTCCATTATTTTTATCTGCTTTTTTGACAGGTTGGCTATCTTCAGCCTTAGTTTTTCAACGATATCAGGGGAACCAAAGGCTCTATTGATGTCCATCGGTGCCTGCTATCTCCTTCAAGAGCTTTAAGGTTTCTTCCGCTTCATCAATATCCAATACGCTTATCCCGTAGCCTGCATGGATGATAATATAATCGCCCGCTTTAGCGTGAGGGGTGAACTGGATATTGGCCCTCATCTCAATGCCGTTGATGTCCACATCCGCCATGAAACCATCAATTCGCTTGATGAGGGCAGGGATTGCAAGGCACATATAAAATATTATAAAGTAGTTATAATATTTCAATCAAGCAATTTAAATGTTTCTGTTTTTTCTGAGAAACACTTGAGTCGATTAAATTGAAAGTGGCCTTTTCTTGTTGTAATATACAAAAAATGCATGAATTAACGATAACGGAAAATATGGTGGGACTAGTAACGGAAGAGGCTAAAGGCAGAAAAGTCTCAACAATAAACCTCGTTATCGGTGAGCTTTCAGGAGTCGTCGAGGAATCGTTAATCTTCTGCTTCCATGTGATCTCTAAGGGTACCCTTTTGGAGGGGGCATCATTGAATATCAAAAAAATCGAGGGGAGGATGAGGTGCAGATTATGCTCTTTTGAGTTTGGTATAGACGGAGATGGTCTTTGTCCTGCCTGTAGAAGGCCTGGAGGCAAACTCATCTCTGGAAAGGAACTCTATATAGAAAGCATAGAGGTGGAGGATAGAGATGAAGATAGAGGTGGTTAAAGATATACTCGACGCAAACGAGGAATGGGCTAAAGAGAATAGAAGGTTTTTCGACGGAGCCAAGCTTATTTCAATAAATATTATGGCATCCCCTGGAGCTGGAAAGACCAGTCTGATAATGGGCACTCTGGAATCTATAGGTTCCTGTGCCGCGGTAATCGAGGGGGATATCGCCTCAACCATTGATGCTGAAAAGATAGGTACTCTTGGTGTGCCCGTTGTACAGATTAACACAGGAGGTGCATGCCATCTGGATGCGGCCATGATAAAAAAGGCGTTAGAAAGGCTGGATTTGAAGGGGCTTAAGTATCTATTCATCGAAAACGTGGGGAATCTCATCTGTCCTGCAGAATTTAACCTCGGGGAGCATGTCCGTGTGATTGTTGCATCCGTGCCTGAAGGGGACGACAAACCCTTTAAGTATCCCGGTATTTTCTCAACTGCCCAGGCCGTTGTTCTAAACAAATGGGACACATTATCTTATTTCGATTTCGATTTTGAAAGATTCAAGAGGGGTATCTACTCAGTGAATCCTGAAGTCCCTGTGTTCAGAGTGTCATGCAAGACAAAAGAGGGGCTTGGTGATTGGATAGATTGGTTGAAGGGGCTCACATACTAAAAAAGATTACTATCAGAGGTGTCGTTCAGGGTGTGGGCTTTAGACCCTTCATATACAGACTGGCCACTGAAATGGGCATCAAGGGTTGGGTGGCAAATACGAGCAGTTCCGTCAAGATAGAGGCAGAAGGGGAAGGGGGGGTCCTGTCAGAATTTATAAAAAGGATAAGGTTAGAGGCACCATCCGTTGCAAACATAGTCAGCATAAAGGTAGAGAACGGCCTCCCAAAAAAGTACCTCTCCTTTGAAATAAGAAAGAGTAGAAGAGACCCTGGATACCAGATATTATCTCCAGATATTGCCACCTGCCCTTTATGTTTAAAAGAGCTATTCGATAATAAGAACAGGAGATACCTTTATCCTTTTATCAACTGTACTTACTGTGGTCCCCGTTTTACGATTATAAAGGATATACCCTATGACAGACCTAATACGACAATGGCAAAATTCGTAATGTGTGAAAAGTGTCTCGAGGAATACAAAGACCCTTTAAACAGACGTTTCCACGCCCAGCCCAACAGTTGCCATATATGCGGGCCGGAGATATGGATTGAGGATAATCTTGGTAACAGAGTTAAAGACAAAGACCCTATAGGGAAGGTAACGGAAATCCTGAGGGGAGGGTCCATAGTGGCCATAAAAGGTTTAGGGGGTTTCCAGCTTGCCTGTGATGCGACAGATTCAAAGGTCGTTCTCCTTTTGAGACGGAGGAAGGTAAGGCCTGATAAACCCTTTGCCGTTATGATGAGAGATATAGAAGAAGTAAAAAAATACTGCTTTTTAAGCGAGGCAGAGGCAAGGCTTCTTACCTCCCATAGATCGCCTATTGTAATTCTCCTTAAAAAAGAAGATGCTGCCATCTCCCCTATGGTCGCCCCTGATAACAGGTATTTAGGTGTTATGTTACCATACACACCTATCCACCATCTTATAATGGAAGAGGTAAAAAGACCTGTGGTGATGACCAGCGGAAACATCTCAGAGGAGCCAATAGCCATTGATAATGGGGAGGCAAGGTCTTCCCTTTCCGGTATTGCCGATTATTTCCTCATGCATAACAGAGATATCTGCTCAAGGTACGATGATAGTGTTTACATGGTTTTCAGAGGGGAAGAGATGCCCTTAAGAAGGGCAAGGGGATATGCCCCGTATCCGGTCAGCTTACCCTTTCCATCAAAAAGACCTCTTCTTGCTTTGGGGGCACAGGAGAAGAATACGTTCTGCCTCACAAAAAATCGATTTGGTTTTGTCAGTCAGCACATAGGGGATCTGGATCACATAGGTACCCTCAGGTATTACAGAGAAACCATAGAGCTTTACAAAAGACTTTTTAGGATCCACCCCGAACTTATAGTACACGACCTCCATCCCGATTATCTTTCTACGCGATACGCCTATGAGTTGGGCAACACCCTCCCGATCTTAGGGGTACAACACCACCATGCCCACATTGTATCCTGTATGATAGATAACGGCCTAAAGGGGCCTGCTATAGGTGTAGCCTTTGATGGCTCTGGCTTTGGCACAGACACTACAATCTGGGGAGGGGAATTTCTCGTTGTTACCGAGTACCCTTTTTTCGAAAGAATGGGCAGGATAGAACCCATGCCATTGCCAGGGGGAGACATTTCCATAAAAAGGCCTTACCGTACAGGAATCGCATACCTTTACAAAATCTTTGGTTACATTCCGAATATGCCTTTTTTAGAGGGTATATCCCAGGAGGAGATCGAGGTCATAAAGACCCAGATAGAGAAAAGTATAAATACACCCATCACTTCTTCCTGCGGTCGCCTCTTTGACGCCGTCTCCGCACTTCTCAACCTCTGCAAGATAGTTACCCTTGAAGCTCAGGCAGCGGTAAAACTTGAGATGGTGGCATCTAAGAATGAAAAGGTCTGTGGTTATCCCTTCACCATTTATAAAGAAAAGAGTATGTGGGAGGTGGCCCTGGGGGAGATGTTTGAGGCGATTATAACGGACATCAAAAAAGGCAAAGATATCGGGGGGATAAGTTTTAGATTCCACAGGACTGTTGCAGAAATCATTAGAACCGTTGTATCGGTAATCTCAGAGGAGAAAGGGATAAGAAAAGTTGTGTTGAGCGGTGGTTCCTTCCAAAACAGGCTCCTGTTGCATCTCGTTTTGCCCTTACTCGAGGATGGAGGATTTGAGTGCTTTACCCACAGACAGGTTCCCTGTAATGACGGTGGTATCTCCTTAGGCCAAGCCGGAATAGGTATTTTTTCATTTTGAATGTTGAGTTTTCACGATAAGTATTTTTGAGAGAAAAAGGCTATTGATTTCAAAGCACAAAATGTGCCATATAATTAAGACAAAAATAGAGACCAGGGGCCTCTATCATTTTAAAAGGCAGATCCCTTGATTTTATGAGCGCCCATAGCTCAAATGGATAGAGCGTTGGACTACGAATCCAATATACACTATATTAGACACACAATAATCTACAACAAATAGTAATAAAATCAATCTGATAGAGAGAAGTAGAGTGAAAAAAAGTGAAATGGAGTGAATAAAATTGAAAACTTTTTATCACGATTTTATCACGTTCTATCACAGGTATTTTTTGTATAAAAGAATATAGAAAAAGCATCAACTTCCTTCTCCCTCCAGGACTCAATCATCTTATCTACAAAACACCATAGTATTGATACGCCACCCTATATTCAGTCTGTAAATTATACCTGCAGCTTAACATTTCAGGCTAACCTTACTTAATATTCAGCATTTAGGCAAGTTCCATACCTACCCCGTTTTAAAACCCCTATCGTGTAATATTCTTTCCCCCCTTTCCCAGGAATTAATACCCCTATGTGGAAAGAAATGCATATATCAGAGAGCCCAACAGCTTACATGCCCTTCACCGTCTCTATAACAACCTTCCAAAAAGGCCATACTGTAGCAATAGTAAACGTATAGGATACATAAAATCGAAGGATAAGGCGATCTCCCTCCGTTACATCCAGATGAACCATCCCCTTATGCTTAGGTATATCACATTTGATCTCGATTATTCGGGCAGCGCCTTTGCCTGGGATAAGAAAGAACTCCCTCCCTTTACCTATGTGGTTATAAACAGGATAAACGCCCACTGCCATGGCATATACGAGATAGATCCCCCTGTGTTCATGGGAACAACATCAAAGAAGACTTTAAAACTACTAAAGAGGGTTATAAAGGCCTATAAGGAGTTACTCGATGCGGATAAGGCAATCACCACCCAGAAACAGCTTGTAAAGAACCCCTTCCATAAAGACTGGGAACTGATCTGTAATGGGGGCTTATACACATTAAGTGAGCTCGCAGAATACATTCGACCCGATAAGAAAAGAAAGAAAAAGGGGAAGACCATCGATCCCATACACCCTTCAAGCAGGAACGTGACCCTTTTCAATAAAGGCAGGATCTACGCATACGAAATAGTCCCAGAGTGTAAAGAGTTTTTAGAGTTCTATAGAAAGGTAGAGGATCATCTAACTAAAATCAACACTGATGATATACCAGAATGCTTTTCCTCTCCCCTTCCCCAGGCAGAGATAAAGGATATCTCTAAAAGTATAACAAAATGGGTCTGGCAGAGACGGGACTACTTCAAGAGGTATAAATATACCATAGGGGTAATGGGTTTTGAGAAGATAAGAAACCTATCCCCAAAAAAATATAAAGCAGAGGTAAAGAGAAGACAGGGTCTCGCAGGGAAGAGGACGGCAGCTATAAGAAAGGAAAATACCCTTAAAACTCTCATAGCCTCCTATCTAAACCTCATAACCATCAAAGAGGGGGTTACCCAGAGAATGGTAAGCGAAAATACGGGGTGTTCCATAAGGACCGTCAAATACTACTGGAAGAGAATAATAGAAGGTGCAAAACGCTCTACTCAGGATAATAGCGGTGAGGGGGATATGGTGAGGCCGGGACGAACCTCACCTTGGGGTATCTCATCACCCGGAGGATACCCTCATCCGGGGTTTCTCATCAATCGGGGTATACCTCACTCGGGGTATGTCATCACCGGGGATTTCCCCTCACCCCATGGTTTCCCATCACCGGGGGTATGCCACCATGGATATCCGATGGGGGGCGATACATAGAAGGAGATAAAGATGAAGAAAAGATGTTTTATTTGTAACCAAGAAGATGGGGATCTATACCACTGCATAGTCTTTGATATTGACCTCTGCTTTGGGTGCTTACAGTACCACATGCTGGTAACAGAATGTGATGATATATGTCTCTATTGTATATACGAGACTTAAAAAGTAGTGGAGATGTCGGTGTCGGTACAAAAAAGATGCTTTGAATATTTATACGAAAACCTAAGAACAGTGGCTATAGGGTCAGGGGTTTAATTATCAATAGAAAGGTCTGTAATCTTTTGTCAACTATCAAGGAAAATGACAGAAGGTTACTATTTTTTTGCAAAAAAGTCTTTTTATCATCTTGTTCTGCTTTTTATTGTCTAAAATTATTTGTCTTTACTGGGTCAACAACATATGTGAATCTTTTGAAATTGCTGAACTGACTTTTTTGATATAGATAAAAAGTCTGAATGGCCTGTTTATATCTCTAAAGGAATGGATAAATTCATAGGATGAAAAATTCTAAATGATGTTTTTTAATATCACTTTTCCCATTATCCTTCAGTCAAATATCAACTCAAAATCTCTTGGTGATAGAATCTTTATTTGTTCATATTGTTTTAAATCAATTAATGCTTTATCGCCTGTTATGAAATCAGCATTTGAAGCAACAGCACAGGCAATGATATTATCATCATCTTTATCTTTACAGGTTTCGGGATCATTTTAGGAGGTATTATTTTTTACCTATTTGCATTAATAGATATTTATATCGAATACTGCTTATAAAAGCGGGAGTCAATCTTTACTCGCCCGCAGTGGGAGCATGCGTTTTTATTCATATAACTCCTTTTAAATTTTTTAAATAAAATGCCAAGTTTCAGGGGATTAAGGTTTCCCTTAAGCCCCTGGAGTAATTAACCCAAGATAGGGAATTATTAGTTATTCAGGTCATTCATTATAAGGGGCGTATTCATAACAGCTATCCCTATGTCAAGGGGGTTTCCTGACAGAATAGCTGCCCCATAGTTAAGGACGCCTCTTATTACACCACTTGCTGGGCTACCTTTACGCTCGTAATACTCCTCTTTCCCCTGTGGAGTAATAACAGTATATTTTGTTCCAGTTCCAAGGGAAGTACAACCTGAGATGAGGATAGTGGCTGCAGTTAATAACATAATTTTTTTCATTTTAGTTCCCTCCCGTACTAATTCTATATTTTACTCTATTTTCTATATTAATTATCTCCCCCTGAGTTAGTCCTTTTTTACCGTTTATATACCTTATATATTCTGACAAATCTATATTGGAAAAGTCAAGAGAAAATAACTCTGTGTCATCTTAAAGTTAAAACCGAACCGATTTTGATAGATTTAAAAGTTAAAACCGAACTCTTGTATAGTGACCATAAAGATGGTTATTATTATCTTCATTATGACTAAAAAAGGAGGATGTTCACTATGGCCGAGCAGATA
>JAOAGQ010000050.1 GCA_026415675.1 Syntrophorhabdaceae bacterium | reverse complement strand
TGTATAAGAGACAGGTGTAGGGGCCATTCTCGTATGTCCCGAAGAACTCCCCGTCCTTAAGCTGGCCTATATAGTTATTCGTGAGAAAGTTCCCTTTTTTAAAGGGTGCATAGAAGGCAACATCCTCGTTTTTTGTGATATCGCCCCTTGCGATCCAGTAACCGTTTTCTCCCTGACCTTCGATCTTTCCCCCTGAAATTATGGTAGCTGGTGTAGTTTCATTATAACCTCCGAAACCTGCTATGAAAACCCCCCAGGGCTGATCTTTTATGGATAAGATATTGCCTTGTACAATACCCTGATATTGACCGCCAAGATTTATTGTCCCCTGAATCAAGGTTGATGAGTAATCCACCACAGGACTTATCGGGGATATGATATCCGATGCTGTCTTTTTTTCCTCTGTAAGGATGCCACTATTTATCTTCCACATGTTAATATCCCTGTAGAATTGACCGCCCGCAGGTGTATCGGATGAGGCAAGGCCTGTGTCGAGGTAGCCTGCCTCGTAGCGGTTATTCCCCAGGGGTTTCACATAGATACCGAGCATCCTGGCCTTCATGGTGTTTACGGTCTCACTATCGCTACCGAGCCTCAAACCGAAAAGACCTGATGTGGAATAGGCCCCTGTATCCCAGTTTTTGCCAGTGACGGGGGCACCGAATGCCCTAAGTCCCTGGTCATCAAATTCCCCTACACCAGCAAATGTTATATTCTTTGTCGTACCGAGGAGACCTTTTATTCTACTTTGATTGGAGGCACCCTCCCCTGGGCTGATAAAGGCTTGGGTATGGTCCATGGCCCCTGAATATATAAGGGATGCGCTATTCCATGTACCTGTCGATGTTGCATTCCATTGACCACTAGCCCCCTTTGAACCTGTGATGGTGCCTGTACCTGTGGCAAGTTCTTTACCACTAATATAGATGAACTCAGACTGCCCCGTTACATTATCCCCCGATACGTTCATCTTCATATTTTCCATCCAGTATGAACCTGTACCACCGAGATTTATCTTTGGCTGTGGCGGGAGGGTTCCCTGAAGGGTAAGGGTCGTTGTGTAGGCACCTGTGTTGGTTGCTACCCCTGAAACCTGTCCTGTCCCTGAAAGGATGGAGAAATCCGTCTTTGATGTCCCTGTAAAACCCGTTCCTGCAATGCTCGATGGTAGTGAATACGTCTTTGATTCAAAGGAAAGGGAAGAACTTACCGTGTTGCCTGCTTTATCTTTTGCCCTGTACTCTATCGTATGGGTACCGTTTATAATGTTCTGTATAATAGCGGAAGACCCCGATACGACCACCCACGGGCCTCCATCGAGCCTGTATTCGTATGACACATAACCCTGGGGTTTATTCGTTGTTGTAAAATCTACTTTCATCTGGGAGGTGTTATTTGTTCCGGGGGATACGTTCTGGGTGACTTTTACATCAGGCAAGGTGTAGTCAGTCTTCCATGAAAAGGACGATGTCTCCGAGAATTTCCCTGTTAAAGGGTCTGTGGCCCTAAAAATTATCGAATTCTGTCCCTCGGGGATGTTCTGTAAGGTCAAAGTGCTCTGATTCCCCGTGGCTATACTCACCCACCCTGCTGAGTTGAGATTATACGCAAAGGATGCGTTTTTGTCTGCCGTTAAAGTAAATGTGGCGGTATTCACATTGGTCAACGGATCCGGCTGAGAGGTGATTTTGACGACCGGAGGACGTTCCTCCTGTGCCACCTGTTGTGTTACAGGGGGGACATCCGTCTGTTTTGTCGTAGAAGTTGTTATTACAGCAGGCGTTTGCTGAATAGAGGGGATGGTTGTCTGGGGGAGTGTTACAATCCCTGTTGTTTTCACAACCTGTGCCTGTGTGGTTGTCTCCTGGAAGAGCTTTTCTGTTGTCACTGTTGTTGTAATCTTCGTTGTCTCTACCGTTTCAGCAGGCTCTTTTGTTGTAACTACCGTTGCCGCCTTTGGTGCCTCAGCAGGGGCCTGTGGTGCCTTCTCCGCGACCTCTGCCTTTACCACGGTCGTCTTGGCAGGTATGGTTACCGCATTCACCTGTTTTGTGATCTCTGCCTCTGAGGCCTTGGCAGGAGGGGTGGGTGGTGCTGTCGGGGCCGTTACAAAGGAGATGTTCCCTGCCGTTACGGGTACGACCTTATCAGGTACGGTCGGGTTATATATATACCCCCTTCCTGAGACGAAGAGTACCCCGGTTAGGCCCCTCTCATGGAAGACGATCATATTTGTACCCCTTATACCGGCTACGGCATTCGGGGTATGTATCTCGAATTTATTGCCCTCAGCAAAGGCGGCCGCCTTTTTTATAAACTCCTCCGCTGCCACTATCTGGGCCCGACCCCTGTGGAGCTTTGCAACACCGCTACTCTGATCCCCCTGTACCATATATTCCTTTATCTCGATCCTTGTATTGGGGGCAATCCTTAGGAGGTTATTATTTATGAATGTGATCTCCGCCTTACTGTTACTCTTTGCCCTGTAAATATCGCCCACATCCACAGGGTCCCCCAGACTGACTGGGGTTGCTGCATTCTTACCCACCTTCAGCACATCCACTTTCCCTTCGAGGTTTGTGATTTTACCTACAGGTGCTGCCTGAAGAAGCCCGGCAGAGAGAATAAAAATAATCATAAAAAAAGAATAAAATTTCCATATTCTCTTCATATATACCACCTCTTTTTTGAGAGTATCTCCCTTTTCTTTATACATATACTTTTACCCCTTATAGCATTTTATCCTACGCTTTTTAATCTGTAAATGACGGAGGTCACGTTTTAAAGCATTTAAAACCTAAACTCCACTCCAACCATGAAGACCTCCCTTTTGTAGTCATAGGTGCCGATATTGGATTTATCCCTTGTGTATATATACTGGGCTATAATATCCGTATTTTTAAATATCCCGTAGAGGAGGGAGAAGGAGCCGATGAATGTGTTATCCCTTCTTTTCATACCGAAGGTTGTGTTCTCGTGTTTGTAATTTGTGAAGATGCCATCAAGGGAGAGTTGTCCCCTTAGGGCCTTTGTAAGAGGATAGATGGTGCTGAAGCTAAACCTGTGTTCTTTGTATGACCAGTTAAAACCATCGGAGTCCTCATTGGCGAATGTGTATCTTAAACTGAGAATCCCTTTGCCTTCTCTGTAAAAATAGCTCCAGCCTAAGGAACCGTTTGTGTTTGTCCCGTCCCTGTTTTCTTCAGGGGCAATAGGGGGTGCGTCAGAACTTATTCTGTCATACCTCTTCTGGCTAAGACCAAAGGAGACCTCTCCGACAGTGTTCTGGGTGAGCATGATCCTCGCCATAGGGTTTATCCCGTATACCTTCACGTACTGGGCGTCCTTAAACCATTTAAGACGGTTGAGAAAGTCCGTGCCCGAGCCGAAGCCATCACGGTTATCCCCCTGTAGCCAGCTATAACCGAAGGACATGGGTAACATGAGAGACACCCTGCTCAGGTTATAACCCGGTGTTAACGTAATATTCTGCTGTATACTGTTATAGTCATCCCTTCTGAAGTACCTGTCTGCATTTAGAAAGTATTGGATGGCGAGGTTGTATGGTTTTTTGAATGAAAACGGGGCAATATATACCGCCCTGAAGTTTAAGTTCAGGGCAAAATCCCTCTGACCGGAGAGAAGGGCAGAGAAGGAAGGGATATCCACAAAGGGCCCTGAGGTTGGTCTCACATTCACGTTTGTATCGTATTTGTAGCCGAGACCGAGGGTGAACCTGAAAGGCCTCTCCTGGTCTAACTTGTCCGAGACGAGGTTTTCGTACTCCCTCGCATATGTGCCTATATCTGTCTTCGGGTCAAGGGATATGGCTGTCTTGAAGCGTTCCCTCGACTCTTTCAACCTCCCTTCTTTTAAATACGTTGAGGCTATCTGGAATTCCACCATCTGGGCGAGGCTTGCATCAAGTCTCTTTGCGTTTTCAAAGGCCTCAATGGCCTCTAAATTTTTGCCCTGCTTCGATAAGATGAGGCCTTTTAAGTAAAAGAGTTTGGCGGGGAATATCCCCTCTTTTTCTCCCACGGAGATAAAGTACAAGGCCTCGTTAAGTTCGTTCTCCTGGTATAGTGAATCTATGAGTTCCGGGAGGGCCTCCTTTACCCTGGGGGTTAATGTTACCGCATCCCTTAAGGGAGGTATCGCCTCTTTATGGTTTTCCATAAGTCTCAATGTAAGGCCAAGGTAAAAGGCTATTACAGAGGATTTAGGCTCGAGTCTTCTCGCCTCCATGAAATACTCGAGGGCCTCCTCGTAGTTCTCCTCATTGAACTGTTCCATCCCCCGGGCAAAAGGGGTTTGGGAATGGGAAGGAGAAATAAGGATGAATATGGAAACAACACCTATGAAAAACACCAAGAACCGACTTTTATAGTGCATCTTTCCCCCATCAATTTCTAAATTATTAATTTACTGCCCTGCCGTAATAATTCTATCTCTCTATAATCTAAACCCTCGAGATCAGCCAGAATCTCCTTTAAAAAGAAGGGTTTTATATGGGTCAGATATATCTTAATACCCTTTAGTCCATATTTCTCTATATGCTCCATGAGGATGGATAAAGTCATATGCCCCGATATCCTTGCGAGGTGCTCCATCCTGTTTGGAAAAGAGACATCCGCTATGATGAACTCGATCCCCTTTTCCTCTTTTACCACCTCCCAGAACCTCTTTGTTGGTCCTGTATCCGCGGTAAACATAAACCCCCTTCCCCCCTCTTTTACGACAAAACCGGTGGTGTACACCGTATGTGTCATGAGGATGGGTCTTAAGGTGACCCCTTTTATCCCGAACTCTTTTTCGAGTTCAATACTCTCTAAATTTATCATTGCCTCTGTTTTTGATGGGATCACTGTAAAGTCAGGCCATATAAGGTTATTAAAGAGGTTTTTCGTAATAATCTCAATCACTCTTTCAACCCCGAAGAGTTTGATCCCCCTCTCCCCCATCATGACCAGTTCGTCGGCGAGGGGAAAGAGCCCTTTTATGTGGTCTATATGGGTATGGGTTATTACTGTATCTTTTATCTGTTTAATTCTTCTGTCATCGAGGACCTCTGTAACGGTCCCTGCATCGAGGAGTATCGTATCGTTTATGAGAAAGGATGTGGCCCTGTATTCTCCTGATATGTTTCCATAACAGCCGAGAATCTCGATCTCCATAAAAGGAATAATATTAAAATAAGTTTAATTATGTCAAGCAATTTAACTGTTTGACAAAAAAGAATTTAGTTTTTTGAGGAATCTTAAAAAAGAATCACTTGAAAAATAGCGCCATTTTGTAGATAATAGGAATGATGAAGAGATGGTTTGTTGTTAACACAAAGCCAAGAAACGAAGAGCGGGCGGCAACAAATCTTCTGAACGGGGGTTTTGAAGTTATCGCCCCTAAACTGAAGTTGAGAAGATACAAAGATGGTAGATTCATCCATGTGATTGAAGAGATGTTCCCGGGTTATATATTCGTAAAATTCCATCCCATAAAGGATTTCCACCTTATAAAATATACCAGGGGAGTAAAGACCATTGTCCATTTCGGAAACAGGATAGTGCCGGTCCATGACGATGTTATAAACTTTATCAGATCCAAACTCCGCGATGGTATTGCCGTACTGGAAAAGAAAAGATTCAATAAAGGGGAAAGGGTATTGATAAAAGATGGGCCCTTTAAGGGGTTAAGCGGTATATTCGAAAAGGAACTCGATGGAAAAGAGAGGGTAATGATACTCCTCGACAGCGTAAAATTCTCCCTAACGATGGAGATCGACCACGACCTGATAGCAAGTGCATGATAGCAGATACTCCTTGTAAAAATAAAAGAGAGAATAAGGGATAAAGTAGGGGTTTTCCATAGAAGTATACGGCAACATCCAGGGCCTTGACCATCTGGCCAAAAAAAGACTTTTAAACCTGTATAAGAAAAACGTTGAACCCTCAAAGATCATAGACGCAGACCTCGCAAGAAACATGGTGGAGATCTCAAAGGATATATCCCGCCAGGTAGGTCTTTTTATAAACAGAAGGGGAAGGATAGATTGCGTCGTTGTCGGAGACAGGGGAAAGATAGAGATACCGGATGTTGCAACGGAGAGGTCGGGCCGAACAAGGTTTAGAGGTGTGAGGTTCATCCATGTCCACCTCGAAGGGGAGCTTCTGACAAAGGAAGACCTCGTTGATATGGCAACCCTCCATCTTGACTTAATCGGTGCCATCACTTACAGAAAGAGGGAAGGGGAATCGATTCATATAGCCCATCTCATCCCAGGACAAAAAGGGGAAAGAAAATGGGACTTCATAGGACCGGTGAGATTAGAGGAGCTTACCGTTGATTTCAATGAGTTAATAAGGGAACTGGAGAATGAATATGTAAGGGAGAGGGGTTTTTCCTTTGCCCTCGGGTCTGAAAACGATAAGGCTATCCTTATCTCTGTTGTTCCCCCCCATAAAAGAAAAGATGTTGCCGAGAGTCTCTCCGAAGTAAGAAGCCTCTGCTATTCTGCCGGTATCGATGTCGCCGATTGTGTGATCCAGAAGCCTAAAGAACTTCACCCTAAATACCTTATCGGCAAAGGGAAGCTGGAAGAGGTGATAATGAGGTCCCAAGACCTCGATGCCAATGTCCTTATCTTTGATGAAGAATTAACCCCCGGTCAGATAAAGAACATCTCCAATATTACAGAATTGAAGGTGATTGACAGGAATCAGTTGATACTCGATATTTTTGCCCAGAGGGCGAGGACGGATGAGGCAAAGATACAGGTTGAGCTTGCCCAGCTCAACTACATATTACCCCGTCTGTCGGAAAAGAATACGGCCTTCTCCCGTCTTACAGGGGGAATAGGGGGGAGAGGACCGGGGGAGACCAAACTCGAGGTCGACAAAAGTAGAATCAGGGCGAGGATAGCGGCGATGGAGAAGAGGCTTGAGGAGATAAGGAAGATAAGGGGGAGAAAGAGGGAGAAGAGGAGGGTATCGAACATACCGATAGTATCGATTGTGGGCTACACAAATTCCGGAAAATCAACACTACTTAACCTGCTTACGAAGAGCAAGGTCGAAACGAGGGACACATCCTTCAGTACATTGACACCAACGACGAGACTTATTAAATATCCTGAGAGGAAGAATATCATCCTTACAGATACGGTCGGCTTCATAAAAGATCTGCCGGAGGTCCTTCTTAAGGCCTTCAGCGCAACCCTTGAGGAACTTGAAGATGCGGATATGCTTTTGCATTTAGTGGATATAGGGTCTTCCGATATAGAGGAGCGGATAGAGGTCGTTGAGGGACTTTTGAAGAGACTGCACCTTGAGGAAAAGAAAAGACTTATCGTCTTCAACAAGATAGACAGGATAGAAAAAAATCTGATACCCCTTTTGGAAGATAGGTATAACGCGGTCTCTATCTCATGTACAAAAAGGGAGGGGCTTGAAAGGCTTCTGGGGAAGATAGAGTCTACCCTTTATCCCTGATCCAGATACCTCATCCCAAGCTGACCGCATGCCCCGTGGATATCCCCACCCCTTGAATCTCTAACGATCGTGGTGTAGTACCTGTTTATAAGATGGTTATGGAACCTCTCCACCGTTTTTTCCGATGGTCTCTTGAAATCGATGAAGGGGGATTCGTTGTATGGAATAAGGTTTATCTTACACTTAAGCCCTTTGAGGAGCTTTGCGAGTTTTTCTGCATCCTCCAGGGAATCGTTGACACCGTTTATCAATACGTACTCAAAGGTGATCCTCGTCCTTCTGTCAGCCTTATAGTTCCTCACAAAATCGACTATCTCCTCGATAGGGTATAATCTGTTTATGGGCATAAGTTCGGATCTCGTTTTATCATCCGCAGCATTCAGCGAGATCGCTATACCTGCGGTCTTTGGCATCACAGATTTGAGTACCCCTATTAAACCGACGGTCGATAAGGTGATCCTCCTGTGAGAAAAGTCGAGTCCCGAAGGTTCTTTCATGATCTCAAGGGCAGGCATCACGTTATCGAAATTATCAAGGGGTTCCCCCATACCCATAAGGACTATATTCGTGATCTTGTCAACCCCTGGGTGTTGCCTAACCCCCATCAGCTGCCCTATGATCTCCGATGTCTTTAAGTTTCTGATAAAGCCTATCCTCCCCGTAACACAGAATCTACAGCCCATCCTGCATCCTATCTGACTGGAAAGGCATAATGTGAGCCTATCCTTATCTGGGATAAGGACACTCTCCACTATGTTCCCATCGTCACAGACAAAGGCGAATTTCATCGTACCGTCCTTTGAAGAAAAGACATCCTTCGTCTTTAAAGGGGAAAGGAAGAACATATCCTTAAACATGTTTATTAGACTCTTCGAGAGGTCTGTCATTTTTCCGAATTCGAGGACGTTCTTGTTGTATATCCATTTGAATAGTTGCCGGGATCTATATTTCTCCTTTCCCAGGGCACCTATTATGGATTCGAGCTGAGTTAAGGTTAATCCGTAAAAGTTTTCCATACTTCCATAAATTATCAAAACCATCAGGTATTTTCAACGGCAATAAAGATATGGCTATACCTTTTATGTTTCAGATTGGCCTTTATTGAAGAGGGGTGATGCCTTGGCTATGGATAGAAGTCTCAGGCCTGCCCCTTTTACATGCTCCTCTATAGCCTGAAGCAGAGAATCAAGGTCTTTGGATTTTAACGCCTCAACTATGCGTACGTGTGCCTCTGTCGCCTTCTGCGCATGTTCAACGGTGACCTTTAAGGCAAGGAGATTGCCCAAGAGGAGATCCATCATAGAGTTATAGGCTGTATAGATGATAGGGTTATGGGCGAGTTCTGCAAAGGCAAGATGAAACTTTATATGTTCTTCATGGGAAGGGATACCGGCCTCGATCTTCTTATAGGCATCGGCTATGAGGTCCTCTAAACGTTTATAATCTTCCTCTTTTGACCTCTTGATTGCCAGTCTTCCGATGTCGAGTTCGAGGAATAGCCTTGCCTCGTTCCATTCCTCAATGGTGATCCCCTGAAATCTGAAAAGGTCGCTTACACTCTGGATAATCGAATCCCTATGGGGATTTCTGATGTAGGCACCCCCTTCGTTCCCCCTTTTTATCTCGACCATCCCGAATATCTCAAGGGCCCTGTAAGCCTCCCGGACGGAAAGTCTGCTCACATTCAGGGCAAGGGAAAGTTCCCTCTCAGGAGGAAGACGATCCCCCGGTTTAAACTCCCCTGAGAACACCTTTTGCTTTAAGAGGTCTACGATTTTCTCATAGTGTCTTTTTTCGTTTATGGGCTTGAAAGATATATCGATTTTTTTTGTTGACATTTTACCTGCTCTGTTATAATGGTTTAATATTAAACCTTACCCAAAAGAAGGTATAAAGTCAAGACATTCTTCGAAGGAGGTTCTCATGCCCACCCAGGGTATTCCAAGAGGCGCAGCCATTGCAATAGATGATATGCTCGATAACTGTGCGAAGGTAAAGCCTGGTCAGGAGGTTGTTATCCTCGCCCATATAGACGGACTATATGGAGGAGATAACTATGTGGATGAAAAGGCCATCGAATGGATAGCCTCCGCAGTACGGCACAGGGGGGCAAATCCAACGGTGATATGGATAGATGAGCCGGTAAGACCCCATGCATGGAGGCTCCCCCCCGTTGTGAAAGCGGCGATGGGGGCCTGTGATGTATTCATAAACAACTCCTTTGATATAGTCTTTGAAGAGCTTGTTGAACTCAAGCAGTTCCAGTGGGAGAAAAAGTTTGTCCTTGTGAGAAATTTTGCCGTGACCTCTACCCTCCTTAACACCCCATGGGCCCAGACCCCCCATGAACTGGTGAACGAGATAAGGTATCAGGCATCCCTTACTTTTAAGGAGAACCTACCCTGGCAGCTTACCGACGAAAATGGTACCCACCTTGAAGGGTATATAAACCCCGCCTTCCATCCCAACCACCCGTGGTTTACATCATACTCCATAAGGAGGGAAGAAGGAGGAGCTTATAGACCCTTTCCCGAATGGGTACACCCCCCGGTGAGATTGAGGGATGTATCCGGTTTATTTGTCTTTGACAGGATGTTGAGCTGGTGGTCAAGATACATAGGTATATCCCCATATTTTGAAAAGCCTATATATATAACCGTTGAAGATTCGAAGATAAAAAAGATAGAGGGTGATTTTGAGGCGGAGGCGTTGAAAAGATTCCTTTCTCATATGGAGAAGAGGCTCGGTGAGGGTGTGTATGACTTTAACTGTCTGCATTTTGGCGTCCATCCCCAGGCGAACGTGAGTATAAATCAATGCCCCAATATCCTTTACCATCGTTTGATAGAACACTCCCATTCGTCAAATATCCACGTACATATTGGGGCTCCCCCTCCAACAAAGGAGTACCCGTACTGGATGCACTGTACCGGTGATATTAGGAAGGGCACACTGAAGGTAGGGGACACCCTTTTGTACGACCGGGGACATTTAACGGCCCTCGATAACGAGGTTGTCCGGGCAATAGCCGAGAAATATCCGGACAGGCCGGGCATTGAGCCTGTCCCGAGAACGTTTTGAAAATACTGGAGCAAAAGATGAATAACATATCCTTATACGGCAACATTTTTTGGATCCTCTTTTCCCTCTTGACCTGTATAGAATCTTACAGGGCAGGGTTTGGCACTATCACGAAACCGGACTCGGGTTTTTTTCCTTTCTGTGCAGGGATCGTGATGCTTGGACTTGGATTGACCGCATTTATCAAATCCCTGGGGGAGAAAGGGAAAAGAAGAGGTGGGGATGGTGAAGGAGAACCCATAAGATGGTGGAACATTCCTGTTATAATCATTGCCATCATACTTTTTGCATTAACCATTGAAAAGTCAGGTTTTTTAATCAACACCTTTCTCTTTGTTGCCATACTCTTAAAGGTTGTGGAGCCTCAGAGCTGGAAAAAGTCTATCATCGGGGGTCTTGCCACATCCATCGCCGCTGAGGTGATCTTCAATGTGATCTTCCGTGCCCAGATTCCTTCAGGGATCCTGGGCTTTTAGGGAGGCCAACATGGATATCGTAAAGGAAGTTATATTCGGCTTCACCGTAGCGTTGACCCCAACGAATTTGCTCTACTGTTTCTTCGGTGTATTGATAGGAACGTTAATAGGGGTGTTACCCGGGGTAGGGCCTGCCGCAGCCCTTTCATTGTTGCTCCCCGTTACCTTCTATGTGCCCCCTGTATCCACGATCATCCTCCTTGCGGGGATAACGTACGGGGCCATGTACGGAGGTTCTACCACATCCATCCTGGTCAATATTCCTGGGGAGGCGGCCTCTGTAGTTACCTGCCTCGATGGTTATCAGATGGCGAGGAAGGGAAGGGCAGGCCCTGCCCTTGGCATATCTGCCTTCGGCTCTTTCATAGCAGGGACTATAACGATATTCATGCTGATTCTCCTTGCCCCGACCCTGGCGAGCATGGCCCTTAAGTTTGGTCCTCCCGAATATTTTTCTCTTATGGTTCTGGGCTTAAGCATCATGGTCTATCTCGCAAAAGGCTCCATCATCAATGCCTTGATCATGGTATGTTTTGGACTTGTATTGGGTACGATAGGACTCGACCAGATGACAGGAATGCCGAGATTTACCTACGGTATCAATACGTTGATGGATGGGGTTGGTCTTGTCCAGGTAGTCATAGGGCTTTTCGGCGTATCGGAGGTTCTCATAAATGTGGAAAGAAAATTCAAGCAGGAGGTCTTTGAGACAAGGGTTAAGGGATTATTCCCCAATAGAGAAGACTGGAAGAAAAGTATCGGCCCGATAGGGAGGGGTAGCCTCATAGGTTTTTTTCTCGGTGTGGTTCCTGGTATGAGCGTTGTGATCCCCACCTTTGTCTCCTATATAATAGAGAAGAAGCTCTCTAAATATCCCGAAAAGTTCGGCACAGGAGTCATAGAGGGGGTGGCAGGGCCTGAGGCGGCAAACAATGCGGCATCTACAGGTACCCTCGTTCCTATGTTGAGTCTCGGTATACCCACAGGGGCATCAACGGCACTTCTCCTCGGGGCTTTGATGATCCACGGCATAAGACCGGGTCCCCTTCTGATACAGGAGGCCCCCGATGTCTTCTGGGGTCTTATCGCAAGCCTTTACGTGGGGAATGCCATGCTCCTTGTCCTTAATCTTCCCTTGATTGGCCTCTGGGTGAAGATACTTAAAGTTCCTTACCATTTCCTGTTTTCCATAATACTCCTTCTCTGTATAGTGGGTTCGTATATAACGAACAACAACCCATACGATGTGGTAATAATGGCGATCTTCGGTCTTGTTGGTTATCTCATGAAAAAAATGAACTATGAGGCAGCCCCCCTTGTCCTCTCCCTTGTTTTAGGACCTATGATGGAGACGGCCTTACGGCGTTCCCTTGTTTTATCCGATGGAGGATTCGATGTATTCTTCAAAAGGCCCATATCCGCAACTTTCCTGATCGTGGCTTTGTTGATTCTCCTTTCGCCATTATTTTTAAAGAAGAAGGTGCTCAAGGAAGAGTTGAAATCTTCAGAATAAACAAAACATAGAAGGAGGAAGTGTCATGAGGCAAAACAAAAAAAGATCTGTCCTTTGGTTCCTGGTTATTTCTGTACTTTTTCTCACCTCGGGGGTTGCATTAGGCGATACTTACCCTAAAGGTCCGGTTCAGCTTGTGATCCCCTTTTCGCCAGGAGGGACAACGGATATACTCTGGCGGAGCATATCCGAATTCGCCGGAAAGAACGCAAAGGCGACCCTATCCCTTGTAAATAAGACAGGGGGAGGGGGTATCGTCGGTACATCCTTTGTGGTAAACTCAAAACCGGATGGATATACCCTTGTGTCTGCCAACTCTGACCCCCTAAACATAGCACCCCTTTTTACCCCTAACACCCCATACAGCGCCGATAAAGACCTGACATTTATCTGCAAAATAGCGGTTTTCCCCTTTACGATAGCCCTTAGGGCGGATTCGCCTATTAAGACCCTTGAAGAGCTTGTCGCATATGCCAAGGCGAATCCGGGTAAACTCAAGGCAGGTGTTGCAGGAGCAGGGACCACACCCCATCTCATTGTGGAGATGTTCAACAAGGCGGCAGGTATCCAGATCACCCCTGTCCCATTTGGTGGTGCAGGAGAGGTGGTGCCAAACCTTTTAGGGGGGCATGTGGATCTAACCGTTATCTCTATACCGCCGATAAAATCCCATTTCTTATCGGGAAAAGTGAGGGTTCTCGCCTCTTTTTCTCCCACAAGACCTAAGGATTTCCCCCAGATACCGACGATAGGAGAAAAGGGTTATAAAACGGCGAATATCTCTACAGGGGTTGGCCTTGCAGGACCTAAGGGGCTTCCCGAGAGCATTGTCAAACACTGGGAACAGGCGATGGATAAAACGATGAAAGATCCAAAGGTGATCGATATAATGGATAAACTGGATGGCCCCATCGTTGATTTCAAGACAGGGGAGGAGTACAAAAAAGAGATTCTTGCAGAACTGGAAGGTTTCAAACCTATAGTGGCTTCTATTAAGGATAAAAAGAAGTAAAACCATCTTATTACCTTGAAATTCCTCTCCATAGGTTATATTATTGAAGGGTGAAGAAGATGGAGCCCATATATATTCAAGACCTGCTCTTCGATGAAATGAGGAGGTATATCTGTTACATATGCAAAAAGTCCATTAGAATCGAAGAGGGTATTACTGTCGGTAAAGGGTTATGGAGACACAAAAAATGTAAACCCTTTAACATCAAAAGAATGAACAAAAAGGGCGCCTGATACTTCCCCGTTTCATAGGGGCCTGATATGGTGAAGAAGGGACAGAGGAAAAAAGGTAAAAAAGAGAAGAAAGAGACACATAGAATAACCAAAAAGGGATCAAACAGGATGGACAGGATAAAGGGCATCGGGTTTATCTCCGTTGCCCTTTTAATGTTCGCTTACATGGTATACGCAGGAGGTACTTTGACAGGCTTTCTATCCCTTATTGTAGGCCTTGTCTGCGGTCTTTTTGGTTTCCTCTATCTCTTCGGGGGAAAGAAAAGATAAAGATATGGGAACCCCTTCCAACATTACCCCTGACCGTACACCAGGCTTGAAGGAGATAAAACCGGGGTACTATGTATACCTCCATACGGATGATACCCCCGGGGTCTCTTCCACATTCAATAGCGGTGTGATCGTAACAGAAGAAGAAACGATCGTTATAGATGCCTTAGGGTCCTATGAGATAGCGGAGAATGTAAGAAAGGCCATCTCAAATGTAACAGATAGACCTGTTCGTTATCTCATCTCCTGTACATACCACAGACCCTTCACAGGGGGAAACGGTGTATACCGGGATGTGTTGAGGGTTGGGCACGAAAACTATAGGACAGGTCTATTGAGGGTACTAAATGGTGCCTCCCATAAAGAGAGGATAGATAGTATCCCCCATATCACATACAGAGATGGGATCACTATATATTCAGGGGGAAAAGAGATAAAGGTACTTTATATGGGAAGGGCCCATACCGATGGCGATTCCATAGTGTATGTCCCGGAAGACAGAATCGCTTTTTTGAGTGAGATTTTCAATTACGAGGAATTTCCTTATATTACAGATGGATACAGTGCAGAGTGGATGGAGACCATAGAAAAGATAGAGAAACTCCCTGTGGATATCTTTGTGCCAGGGCATGGTTTTCTCCCGGAGGATCTGGGGGAGACAAGGGCAGGTTTGAGGCGGCACTGGCAAATCTTAAAAGACGTAAGGGAAGCGGTAAAAGGGCAGATTGATAAAAGGGCCTCCCTGGAGGAGACATTAAACGTAATCGAACTACCGCAATATAAGAGATTCAAAGGGTATGAAAAGGCCCTCGGTATCGCCATAAGAAGAATATACAGAGAATTAACCTGTGGGATTTGAGAAGGTAATTGATTATTACATTGTTTTGGGTGTACCACGAGATGCCTCTTCTTTAGAGATAAAAAAGGCCTATAGAAGACTTGCCCTAAAGTACCATCCCGACCGGCACCCCCAGGACCCTCAGGCAGAGGAAAAGTTTAAATCCATTGGGGTTGCCTATTCTGTACTTATAGACCCTGAAAAGAGGTTGGAGTATGACCGTACATACAGGCCCCCGAGGGAAATGGATCAAAACAATACAAAAGAAAGGGCCGGAAAAAATAAAAGGGGAAGGGGTAATATCTTTGCCAGAAGGCCTAAAGGTTTTGCCCAGAAGCTATACCTTAATGTAAAAATAGGCCAGATTCTTGATGTGGTGTTGACCAGGGAGGAGGCACATAAAGGGGCGGAGAGGTATGTGGTTCTTCTTCTCGGAAGAGTGAAAAAGGGGTATAGAATAAGGATACCGAGAGGGGTTAACGATGGTTCTATATTTAAGGCGATCTTAGGGGGTGATGAGAATAGGTTCATCCTTGTACGAACAAGGATAGGGGATATATAAAAGAGAAAAGGCTTTGACTTTAATTAATCTTTCGTGATAACACATTCAAAAAATGGAAGAGAATGGGATAAGGAGAATAAAGGGTATCGTCTATAATTTAGACAGGGTGAAGGATATCTCCCTCTGTGTCTGTCCCCCCTATGATGTCATATCAAATATCAGGGCATACCATAAAAAGAGTGAATATAATGCCGTGAGACTTGAGCTACCCATCCAGAGGAGACCTCTCGATAAATACAACAACGCAAAGAGGGTGCTCGATGAATGGCTTGAAGAGAGGGTGCTAATAGAAGAGAAGGAAGAAACGATATATATCTACGAGCAGGAGTTCTCTTTGAATGGAAAGAATTACCTGAGAAGGGGTTTTATCGCCTTAAACAGACTCGACGAAAAAAGGATCCTTACCCACGAAGAGACAAAGCCTAAGGCAAAAGAGGACAGGGAACGGCTCATCAAGACGTTGAAGATGTACACAAGCCATATATTTGGACTTTACGAGGATAAAAAGGGGGATATTGAAGGGATATTAAAAGATTCAGAGAAGAAAGTTATGTTTGACTTTATCGATGAGGATCATATAAGAAACAGGTTCTATAAAATGGTATCGTCCGATGAGATGGATTTGCTTATCCAGCTTATGGAGGATAAAAAGGTGTACATAGCCGATGGCCATCACAGGTTATCCGTCTCCTATAAGTTGAACCTGCCGTATATCCCGATCTATCTCACCAATATGTATGGCACAGGGTTAGTTATCCTCCCCTACCACAGGGTGATAAAACTGAAGAGGCAGCTTGGTATCTCGACTATTCTTAGAAGACTCGGAGAACATGTAGATATAAGAAAGAGGGCCTTCTCCGATAAGGGTGTTTTAGACCTCGAACAGGAGATATTAAATTATGCTGAAAGACCTGTCTTTATCATGTACTGCAAGGAGGATCCATCAAACTTTTATATCCTTGAGACAAAGGCATCTGTACCGGTCTCTGAAGATGAACACGAAATTCTAAAAAGACTGAGGGTGAATATTCTTCACAAAGGGATCTTGAAGAATATCCTTGACCTTGCCGATGAGGAGATCTCCTTCACACAGAATCTGCATGGTTCAGTGGAGCATATAAAAAGAGGGGTCTTCGATATGGCCTTTTTTCTTCCCCCGACAAGGGTTGAAGAGGTAAAAGAGATAGCGGATCATAAACTATTTATGCCCCCGAAATCGACCTTCTTTTATCCTAAGATTCCTACAGGCCTTGTCTTTTATAGATATGAGTAGAACCCTATCCCATGCCGAAGGTATAGAGAGGGAGATTATACCCCTTCAGGAGAACGAGACCCTTGAGACCCTCTGCCATGACAGACTAAAGGTGATCCAGAGGGTTGACTGTTACAGATTTTCTATAGATTCCATACTTCTTGCGAATTTCCTGACGCTGAAAAGATATGAAACTCTGTTGGATATTGGTACGGGCTGTGGTATTATACCTTTATACCTCACAAAGAGAGGTTACAGAAACCCCATGGTTGGCGTTGAGATACAAAAAGAACTCTTTGATGTGGCGATTAAGAACAGGGTGATAAATGACTGCCCCAATGTTCAATTCATCCACGGTGACATCCGCCCTCTTTCGGAGACGTTGAGGGAGAGGAAGATACAGGTTATAGTCTCAAATCCCCCATACACAAAAGAAGATTCGGGGAGGAGGAGTCCTAAATTGTCAAGACTTATTGCACGATACGAGGCTACCCTTGATATAAAGACGTTTATCTCTATATCCTCCTCTATACTGAACAGAAAGGGGAGGTTGTATACCATATACCCTGTCAGGAGGCTGGAGGAACTGATAACAACGTCCCACAGGGAGAGGCTTACTTTAAAAAGGATAAGGTTTGTTCACCCCCGCCAGGAGGAGAAGGCGAACCTTTTTCTTTCAGAGTTTGTAAAAGAAGGAGGTATGGAAACGATTGTTGAGAAGCCCCTTTTTATATACAGGGACGGGGCTTATACAGGTGAAGTGGAATCTTACTACCATATCGAGGAATAAAAATGGAAAAGGTTTTGAAATTCGTTGAGGAAGACCTAAAAAGGCTTGAGGAGTCCATCGAAAAGCTTGTAACAACAAGGGTAGGTTTCATCAAAGAGATCGTTAACTATATAATAAAAGCAGGAGGAAAGAGGATAAGGCCTATCCTCGTGATACTATGTTCTAAAATGTGCGGATATAAAGGGGAAAAATACATAACCTATGCCGCCATCGTTGAGTTCATCCATACCGCCACCTTACTCCACGACGATGTTGTGGATAATGCAAAGACAAGGAGGGGGACCTCGACGGCAAATACAATCTGGGGCAATGAGGCGAGTGTCCTTGTAGGTGATTTTCTCTACGCTAAGTCTTTCGAACTGATGGGGGAAGAGGATAACCTGGAGATAGTAAAAGTGATGGCCCGGACAACAAAACTCCTATCCGAAGGGGAGATACTCGAGCTTGTTAAGACCTCCGATATAACAACGAAGGAGGAGGAATATTTTGAGATCATAGGTAATAAGACAGCGATACTCTTCTCCGCTGCCTGTGAAATAGGGTCGATTCTGGGTAAAGCGGACCCCGATACAAGGGGTTTTCTCAAGGATTTTGGGTATAACCTCGGTATGGCCTTTCAATTGACCGACGATATCCTCGATTACACATCTTACGATGAGGTGTTCGGTAAAAAGATCGGTACGGATCTGAAAGAGGGAAAAGTTACACTTCCCCTGATCCATGCGATCGGGCAGGCCACGGAAAAGGAGAAAAAGCTCATCGAGCGTCTTTTGAATAAGGGCAACATTACCGCTAAAGAATTTTCAAAGGCATTTGATCTAATATCCAAATACGGTGGCATCGAATATACATCGGAGAAGGCAAGGATATTCACCGAGAAGGCAAAGACAAGTATAATGCAATTTCCACCGTCTCCTTACAGGGAAGCCCTTCTATCCATACCTGAGCATATACTCTCAAGGAGGGCTTAACATCTATTTTATATCGTCTTGTGTGACGACCACCACGCCCCCTTCTGAGACATAGAACTTTTCTCTATCTTTTTCTAAATCGTAGCCGATCCTCATCCCATCGGGGATACGGACCCTCTTCTCTATGATCGCCTTTTTGATCTTCGCCTTCATCCCAACATGAACATCGTGGAAGAGTATCGACTCCGACACATCTGCGTAGCTATTCACCCTGACCCCAGGGGAGAGGATAGACCTCTCAACCCTTCCACCGCTTATGATTACACCACTACATATGATAGAGTCCAGGGCCTTCCCTGCCCTTCCTTTATCTTCATCGGCGAATACCGTCTTTGCAGGAGGATACTGACCTTCATATGTCCTTATAGGCCAGTTCTTGTCGTATAGGTTAAAGATAGGACTGACAGAGGCGAGATCCATGTTGGCATGCCAGTATGCATCTATGGTTCCTATGTCTCTCCAGTAGCTTGCATCTTTGGCCTTCCCCATCCCAAACCTGTACACATAGACTTTGTTTTTAGAGATCATATAGGGGATGATATCCTTTCCAAAGTCATGGGATGTCGGTCTTTTTGCATCCTCGTTGAGAATGTCGATCAGTATATCCCTGTTAAAGACGTACACACCCATGGAGACAAAGACTTTATCCGGTTTTCCCGGTATGGGTTTAGGATGCTCCGGTTTCTCCTCGAAACCCCATACCCTTCCTGTGTTATCCGCCTGAACAACCCCGAAACGTTTTGCCTCTTTTATATCTACCTCGATGGCGGAGATGGTGAGATCCGCCTTCTTCTGGTGGTGATACCTGATGAAATGGCTGTAATCCATCTTGTATATATGGTCCCCCGATAAAATCAGGACGTGTTCCGCATCGATTCTTTCCAGATGAAAGAGATTCTGGTATACCGCATCGGCCGTTCCCTTATACCAGTCTTCCCCGACCCTCATCTGGGGGGAGAGGTGGGTGATAAACTCCCCCAGTTCAGGACTCAGTATATTCCATGCATCCCTTGTATGGCCTATGAGGGAGTGGGATTTGTATTGGGGGAGGACAAATATCTTCCTGATACCCGAATTGATACAGTTACTCAGAGTAAAATCGATCACCCTGTATTTACCTCCAAATGGAACGGCAGGTTTTGCCCTGTCTTTTGTGAGGGGATGCAAACGTACCCCGGCTCCCCCGGCGAGGATAAAAGAGACCGTATCATACAGGATTCTCGTCTTCATAATCCCTCCAAGCTCTTATATCCTATATTGTCAACATCAATTATCGCAAAAGTAAAGAATTTTCTTGAACATGGTGATAACTTATTGTAATTTCAGAATATCGTTATGGATTTATACTCAATCCCTCCGATTCTAAGCTCAATAATACTCTTCATACTCTTTCTGATGGGCCTTTTTAAATCAAGGGGTTCGAGGACAAATCTTCTTTTCGCCTTTATCTGCCTTTTGGGCTGTCTTCTAAATATGGATAAGGCTATTTTAACAATTGTAGAAAGGGGAGATACCGCCATAAGGATAAGTAGAGTTGACCATGCGTTTCTCGTCTTTATCATCCCCCTTTATCTCCACTTTACCATCATGGTTACAGGCCAAAAAAGATGGCTTACCGTTGTAAAAATCCTTTATTTCGTCTCTTTTTGTCTAATACCCCTTACCCAGCATCGATTGTACCTAACCGGGGTACAGAGGTTCTTTTTCGGTTTTTTCGCCATATCCGGTCCCCTTTTCTATGTATTTGGCCTATTCAGTGCGATAAGCCTTTTTCTATCCCTCTTCCTCCTGTTTAAAGGCTTAAAAGAGGAAAAATCGTCTATAAAAAAGACGAGAATAAAGTATATCATCCTCAGTTTTGGTCTCGCTGCCTTTGTGAACCATTTTGACGTGATCGTTATGAAGGGTATCGAGATATACCCTATAGGGAATTTCGTGTTTATCCCCATGTCTCTTCTCGGCTATGCGATATTCAAGCATGACGTGATGGAGTGGAAGATATTTTTAAATAGAGGGATCATTTTTACAGTCCTCTTTTTAGTCTCCATAGGTTTTTTCATAGGCGTTGCGAGTTTGATAAAAGGTCTGTTAGGAGGTGCCGTCGGTCAGGAGATACCTTATATAACCGCGATGGTCCTGACTTTTTTATTAATCTATCTTGCAAAGGAGAGGTTTCAGGCTTTTTTCATCCATCTCCTCCAGCAGGGTTTTATAAAAAATCAGAAGGCCATTAAGGAGTTGAGTTATGAGATTCTCTCCCTATTCGATATAGAGGAGATAAAAGAGAGGATCAAAAAGAGGCTCTACGATATGTTTTCCCTTGAACACTGCGATATAAAGATGGTCCCGAGGTCCCAGGATGAACCATTCTATTTCTTAAACGAAAAGGAAGAGATGTGGGCAAGGGGTTTTAGATTGGCTATAGGTATACCTTCAAAGGAATACCCCAGCCTGATCCTCCTCGGGGAGAAAAAGGATTTGAGTCTTTTTACAGAGGGAGAGATAGAGATGCTCACGATCCTTGCCAACCATACTGCCCTTGCCTTTGATAATGCCCATGCCTATCGAAAACTGCAGGAATTCTCCAGTACCCTCGAAAGAGTCGTGGAGGAAAGGACGAAGGCCCTAATCCAGAGTGAAAGTTTGGCTGCCGTTGGTCGTCTCGCCGCAGGGGTTGCCCACGAGATGAATAACCCTATCGCAGGGGTCATGAGTACCCTTGAGTACCATATAGACCATCTCGAGGGGAAGGAAGAATTAAAAGAAGACCTAATTTTCTCATTGAATGAGCTCAAAAGGGTAAGGGATATAGTGAGGAGTCTCCTCGATGCGGCAAGACAGAAAGAGAGTATGGACAGCCTCGTGGATATCCACGGCCCGATAGATGATACTTTAAGGATATTGGCCCCCCAGTTGAAGAAGAGCGGTGTTACCGTTGAAAAAAGTTACAATGCCAAAAAGAGTATTATTACAGGGGATGCCTCAAGGCTATGCCAGGTTTTTATAAATATCATAAAAAACGGTATAGACTCCCTCGGGGAGGGGGGAGGTAAGATCTTGATCCAAACAGAAAATCCTTCGGCAGAGAAGGTTATCTGCAGTATAAAGGATAACGGGAGTGGGATAAAGAAGGAGATCATCAAGGACATTTTTAAACCTTTTTTCACCACAAAAGAACAGGGAAAGGGGATGGGTCTCGGTCTTTTTATCGCCCACGAGATTATAAAGAGACACGGAGGGGATATAGGGGTTGAGAGTAAAGAAGGGGAAGGTACCACATTCACCCTCTCTTTTCCCTGCCATAGTTAATTTTTGTTCGATGGAAAACCAAGGTCTTGACATAAGGAGAAAAGTTTAAGAAAATAAGACCATGTTAACGAGGGCGTTTACTGTTCTAATATTTTTAATGCTGCCCACCTTTGTTTTTGGGGGTATATACGGGTATGTTGATGAGAGAGGGGTTTATCATTTTACAAATGTGGTACCGGTAGGGAAGAGGTACCACGTGGTTATACCGGATAAGGATGTACAGGTGGTGCCGTACGAACCAAACCAGAATAGATACGATTCCATTATCCATCAGTACTCTTCGGTTTATGGCATAGACCCCCATCTCGTAAAGGCGGTGATGAAGGCAGAATCGAATTTCAACCCTTATGCAAGGTCGAAGAAGGGTGCACAAGGCTTAATGCAGATTATGCCTGAGACCGCAAATTTTTTAAAGATTCGTGATCCATATAGCCCTGATGACAACATCGAGGGGGGTATAAAATATTTAAAATTCCTCGATGAGGTCTTTCAGGGTAACCTAGATCTCGTTCTCGCAGCGTATAATGCAGGACCGAAAAGGGTGATGGAACATAATATGAGGGTCCCCCCGATAGAGGAGACGAGAACCTTTATAAAAAGGGTAAAAGAAAACTACAGAAAGATCAAAAAATCCAATGAAGGTTAAAGATGAAAAGGCTTCAATCTGGATACTCCCTAACAGGTTGAGTATAATCAGGATACTCTTTATCCCCCTAATAGTGATACTGATATCAACGCAGGAAGAGGAATATCTATTCGCCTCCTGTCTTCTTTTCATAATAGCAGGGATCACCGACGGTTTAGATGGTTTCCTGGCGAGAAAGTTAAGCCTCACATCGAAGTTTGGTCTCTATCTCGACCCAATAGCGGACAAACTCCTCATATCTTCTGTTCTTATAACCCTTTCCCATTACAGATTAATACCCCTGTGGATTACACTGATCCTCGTATGTAGAGAGTTTCTTATAAATGGCCTCAGGTCCTTCTATGCGATGGAAGGGGTAGACATATACCCATCTTTCGCGGGTAAATTGAAGACTACCTTACAGTTGATAGGGATAGGTTGTGTCCTTTTCTACACCCCCTTTCACCAGTTGAACGTCGTTATCCACAACCTGGGACATATATCCCTCTACGGTGCACTATTTTTCAGTGTCTATTCCGCTATACACTACTTTATGGCGATATTTAAGTCTTTTGAGAAAGAAAAAGACGAGTAGCACTATATATACGATGGGTTTCTGGGCATCCCTACATCCCTTGCAAATCCTCTATATACCGTCATCAATGTAGGTACCTAACTTCCCCGTTACCCCTTCGGCATGTATGATTCCCCCTTTTCTTCCCTTTATATATCGGTAGTCAACAGGGGCTTTACCAAGACCGCCTTTGAGGTCAATTACATAGTGTGGGATGGCAAGGCCTGAAATCATCTGTCTTAAAGACCTCATAATCTCAATACCCCTTTTAATCTTTACCTTAAAGTGGGAGACCCCCTGGACTTCATCGATCTGGAATAGGTAATAGGGTTTTATGCCTCTATATACGAGTTGTTCAAAGAGTCGGGCCAGTATATGGGGGCAATCATTTACACCTCTTAAGAGTACAGTCTGACTCACCATCATGAGGCCTCCCTCCCTGAATCTTCTAACCACATCATCGAATTCAGGGGTAATCTCCTTGGGATGGTTTATATGTATCACTATCCAAAGGGGGGATCTTTTTTTCAGAGTGGTGACCGTATCCGGGGTAATTCTGTCAGGGGAGACAACGGGGATCCGGGAGCTTATCCTTAAATTTTTTATGTGGTCTGCCCCTTTCAGTCTATCTATTACATAGCCCAGTTCTTCAGGGGAGAGCATAAAAGGATCCCCTCCGGATAAGATGACCTCCTCTATTTCCCTGTCTTTTTCTATATGCCGGAAACTCTCCTCAAGGAAGGTTACATTAAAAGGGGTTTTTCCCACTACCCTTCTTCTATTACAGAATCGGCAGTGCACCGCGCAGGTAAGACTGGTAAGGAGGACACCCCTTTTCGGGTATCTTTTTATGAAAAAGGGTGTATGGGACATTTGAGATTCATTGAAGGGATCCATATCTCCGCCTTCAGAAAGTTCTTCTATAGAGGGTATGGCCTGTCTTCTTATCGGACAGTAGGGGTCATCCCTGTCGATAAGGTTTAAATAAAATGCTGATAATTTAAAGGGAAAAATGTTTGAGGCGTCTACGATCCCTTCTATCTCATCCTGATTTAGGTTTAGATACCTTGATATTGTCTCAACATCTATAGTAAGAGGGAGGTTACTTTTTTTTACCCCCCCCTTACTCAACGCTTTACTGGAGGGGCAAAAAATGTGCCCTTCTGTTTTTCGCCCATGCATCCTCGTTGTGTCCTGGGTCGAGGGGTCTTTCCTTTCCATAGCTCACGGTTTCAAGAAGGTTAGGATCAACACCGAGATTTACGAGATACGCCTTGGTTGAGTCAGCCCTTTTCTGACCCAGCACGAGGTTGTATTCAATGGTACCTCTTTCATCACAATGACCCTCTATCCTTACTTTTTTTCCTTTATTGGCGTTAAACCATTCCAAATTATTCTTCAGTATTTCTGCATCCTTTGCCCTTATGTTATATTTGTCAAAGTCAAAGTTGATGTCCTTTAATACAGGGGCAGCAACCGGTTTTGGCGCTTCTGGTTTTACCGGTTCTGAGATCTGGGGAGGGCTTGGTGGAACAGGGACAACGGGGACAACGGGTTTTACTTCGGGGGGAACCACCTGGGCGCTTGGGGCAGGAGGAGGTGGGGTTTCACCTTTTATCTGTTGCATAAAACATCCACAGCCACTTAAAGAAAGTCCCAAAAGAATAACCGAAAATATTATCATCAATGATTTTACCCTCATGTTTCACTCCTTTCTAAATAGTAAACGGGGTATATCCTTGAATAGACAAGGATATACCCATACAAACCGTCAACCACTATTTTTTGGCTGGCTCTGCCTTGGCTGGCTCTGCCTTAGGTGGCTCAGGCGGTGGCGCTGCAGGTTTTGCCTCTTCCTTTGGTGCCGGTTTGGGTGGCTCTGAGGAAGGACCACAACCCATCAAGGCAAAACTGGCAAAGAAAGTAACAGCCATAAGTAACACCATAAATTTTTTCATTATCTTCACCTCCTTTCGTCTATATTTTACACAATTACCATGTGCAAATAAATTAAAATATTTTAATAATCAAATCTATTCAATAAATCAACATAATTTTTTATATAAGTGGTGAATGGTGAGGCTATGTCCGTTAATCTTATTTGCCGATAGAGATATTTCCCTGTTTCTCTTTTCTCAGGATTTAAAGGTAAATACCGGATTGAAAGTCTTTTTTCCCCTTCGCCTATCGAGATAAAAACATGCAATTTCTTATTCCCTGCCCCTAACAAGTGTACGGTATAGCACTTATATATTTAAGCATACTCATTATTTCGCAAACACTCAATAGATTTTTTGAAAAAAAGTCAGAAATTTATCGTTGTTTTTTTTAAAGCGTCATTATAAAAAGATTACTATCATGATCCCCGTTGTACTTATGTTTTTAATACCCAAGCTAATTCTTCTCTTCCCTATACCCCTTTTCGGGGCCGCCTTTCTCATATATAACCAGGATGCAAAGGTTAACGGGATGGGTATGGCCGCGATCTCCTCAGTGGATAACCCATCCTCCGTCTTCTATAACCCCTCATTAATGTTGAACAAAAAAGGGGTGGGTTTCTCTGCGGGGGAGACAATGATCCATCCCGAGATACTCTATAAGGATCCGTTAACGGGAAAGAGATTCCACACAAAGTCAAAGACCTACCATATTCCCTATTTCTACGGGAAATATGGAGAAGAAAATTTTTCTTTTGGGGTAGGGCTTTTCTCCCCCTTCGGTCTATCAACTGAGTGGCCTGATAAATGGGCGGGGAGATATATTACAAAACTCGCAGAGATAAAAAGCACATATATAAACCCTGTCTTTGCATACAGGGTGAATGAGTATCTCTCTATAGGGGGAGGGTTTTCTTATATAACAAGCTCTGTGAAGATGAAGAATGGGGTAAATCTTTCGTTAATGGGCCTAGGTGATGGAGAGATGAGGCTAAAAGGAGATGGGGAGGGGATAGGTTTAAACGGGGCCGCGACCTTATACCTCCCCAACCAATATAGACTTTCCTTAACATACAGAAGCCCTTCCCGGATAATTTACAGGGGAAAGGCGAATCTTTTCCTTCCCCCTCCCCTTACATCTTCAAGCACAAAAGCGAGGTCATCCTTTACGTTCCCTTTTCTCTTTAGCATTGGTGTTGCAAAGAGTGCAGGCCCTTTAACCATGGAAGCCAATCTATTGTACACAGGATGGTCGTCCATGAGTAGCTATAGGATTACATCCGAAGACGGTACAGCAAATGCCCTCTTAAGAAAAGGCTGGTTTAATACACCCAGTTTTGCCTTTGGTGTAAACTATGGGGTGAAAAAGGCCTTTGAGATCAGAGGGGGGTATATGTTAGACAAAAGTCCTGTCCCTAAAAGGAGTATGGGACCAGAACTCCCCGATAGTAACCGCCACATATTTACAACAGGGGGAGGATTCAAACACGGTCCATGGTATATGGATATTGGCTATCAGCTTACTCTTTTCGAGGGGAAGAGATCGAACCTTCAGGAACTCAAAGGTTCATATAGGGGAATCGCCTCTGTAGGATTTTTAAGTATCGGTTATAATCTATGAACTATGTATATAGCAATATAAAGAAAGGCTTTTTAAACGGGATCGCCATTGTTTACCTGATGGTCAAGGTGATCATACCCTGTTATATTGCCATTGAACTCATAAAACATTTCGGTTTAATAGAGATCATAAGCAGATTTTTTAAACCTTTTATGGGTCTTTTTGGCCTCCCCGGGGAGGCGGCCTTAGGGCTTCTCGCAGGTTATTTGATAAACCTCTACGCCGCAATCGCCGTTCTCACCCCCCTTGATCTGGGCACCAAGGAGATTACGACCATGGCCCTAATGCTTGGCATTTCCCACAGTCTTACCGTTGAGACCCCGGTTACCCATAAGACAGGAGTAAACGGCTGGGTATTTCTTTTTGTCCGGGTTATTTTGAGCCTCGCCTCAGGGGTTATACTGGATCTGTTATGGAAATTATTCTTGTAGCCCTTAAAAATTCCATCATCCTTACCGTTAAACTCCTGTTCATCATCCTCCCCCTTTCCATATCATATGAGTTTTTGAAGGGTAAAGAGTCGATCTTTCAAAAGAAAGGGGTATCGTTTCTTGGAATCACAGGGAGAGGGTTTGTACCTTTGATCACCGGTATTATCATAGGCCTCACATACGGGGCAGGGGTCATAATCCACTCGATCAGGGCATCAAACATGGGCAAAAAGGAGGCCTTTCTTATACTCCTTTTTCTCTCCATATGTCATGCTATGATAGAAGATACCCTGATATTTGTTGTTATAGGGGCAAACGGTTTCGTGTTGATCGTTTTCAGGTTTGCCCTCGCTATAATCCTTACCTATCTTCTCTATAAGAGTCGCATCATTAAAGGGTAGAGGAGATAACCTCCTTAAGGATTGAATCGGGGTTAAGGGGCACCTCCTTCTGCCATTTTCCCCTCATACTTCTTAATATGATCAAGTTCTTTTTTATCTCATCCTCTCCGAGTATTAGGACAAACTCTGCATTCAAGCTGTCAGCATAGCGCATCTGGGATTTTAACGATTTCTCTTCATAGGAATAAAAGAGTCTGTAACCGGATGAGACAAACCTCTCAAGAATGGGTACAATATATCTTTTCGCATCCTTACCGAGGTAGGCGAGATAGGTCAGGGGAACTTCCGAGGGCCTCCTGGCTGAGGTGATGAGGCTTAGCCTCTCAACACCTATCGCAAAGCCGATACCAGGGATCGGAGGCCCCCCCATCTCTTCAACGAGATTATCGTATCTGCCTCCGGCGATAAAGGCCTTTTGAGCCCCAAGATTCTCAGAGGTTACTTCAAAGACCGTCTTTGTATAATAGTCGAGACCTCTCACAAGTCTCTTATTTAATGTTGCCTTAATCTTGAATTGTCCAAGATAGTCGAGAAAACTGTCGAAGTGTTCATTACAATCCTTGCAGAGGCTATCAAAGAGAAAGGGGGATTCTTCTGTGGCCTTTATACAACCCTCTTTTTTACAGTCAAAGATCCTCAGGGGGCTCCTTTCGAGTCGCCTTAAGCAGTCCTCGCACAACATATCCCTTTTCGTCTCAAAATAGGCCACAACCTTGTCTCTGAACCCGTTCCTGCATACTCTACACCCCACACTGTTTACCTCAATGGAGTATCCCTCGAGCATAAGTTTATCCAGTATCAATGAGATAAGCCATAGTAGTTCGGCATCTATAAATGGATCCGAGACACCGAAGACCTCAACATCTATCTGGTGAAACTGACGGAATCGGCCCTTCTGGGGTCTTTCGTGGCGAAACATAGAACCTATCGTGAAGAGTTTGCTCACCCTCTCCTTTACATACATGCCTTCCTGAAGGTAGAAACGTACAACCCCTGCTGTTGCCTCAGGCCTTAACGTCAGAGAGTCTCCCCCGGCATCCACAAAAGTGAACATCTCCTTTTCCACAATGTCCGTCGCATCACCTATGCTCCTCGTGAAGAGTTCTGTTTTTTCCAGTGCAGGTATTTCTATCTCGTTAAAACCGAGGAGTTTAAAATAATGCCTCGATGTATCCTCGATAATCCTGAATTTTTCCATCTCCTCCCCGAAGATGTCCCTGAATCCCCTCAATGTCCTTATCTTTTCCATGTTCCCTCTCAGTACAATTCTCTTCCGGTAGCTTATCTCCCGAAAGGTTTATTATAACATGTATCCTAAAAGCTTAAGGTATAATCGCTATCTTATCCTCGTTTTAAGGACACCTATCCTCTGCGAGGCCCATTTGCCCATCTCGTTGTTGGGGGCAACTTTAATCTGGAGGTTATATGCCCTGTAGGCTGAGTTGATGTCGTTTAATTTTTCGTAACATATACCGAGTAAACCGTATATGGTAGGGTGTTTTTGCCAAGCCTCTGCAACAGGTTTAAGTTGAGTTACAGCTGACCTGAAATCCCCTGTTTTATAGTAACTCATGCCGAGATAGTATTTACTCGTTGTATCTCCAGGAAAGAGGGCGAGACTTCTTTTCAGGTAGCCTATGCTCTCCCCATAGTTATCCCGCATATTGTGTAATATACCCTTGCCCCTTATGGCAGGTTGGTAGTTATTGTCGATCTGAAGGGCCCTGTCAAACTGCTTTTCTGCACCCCCGTAATCCTTCTTTTTTATCAAAATATAGCCCAATAACGTGTAGAAGGGAGCCTGGGACGGATCGTTGGAAATGGCCTTATTCACAAGTTTTAACGCCTCATCGATTCTGTTGTTTTTGTATTCCTGAACCGCTTTATCGTAATTGGCGATATAGTTTTCGTTTGACTTCTTTATCCCTCCTATCATCGATTGAAACTGCTCCCTGTTTGAGCCATCACCCCTTTTTGAGTATAATGGGGTTTGCTTGATAAGACTTTGGATCTCCTCTATCCTTCTCGATGTCCTTGGATGTGTTGACAGGAGCTCTTCAAAGAAACCCCTCTCCTGCGTCCCTTTGTTCAGTGACTTAAGATACTCGTTGGAGACCTTCTCGAGGTTCCTGTGGGCACTCACCGCATTATTTGGATCATAACCGAGCTTTGACATATATTCCAGGCCAAGCCTATCCGCTTCGAGCTCATCGTTTCTACTGTATTTTAATAAGAGAAGACTACTCCCCAGAGAACCTGCCATCAGGGCGAGATCCGAATAGTCGCTCCCCGAGAGGGCGATACCTGCCCCGGTCAATATCGCTTGATGGAAAATGCTCCAGGATACCTGACTTGCAGAATGACGGGCGGCCACATGTCCCATCTCATGCCCCATAACAAAGGCAAACTCCCCTTCGTTATCGAGGGCGGAGAGGAGCCCCCTTGTTATGACCACATGGCCGGGTATGGCCCAGGCATTGGGGACAGAGCTATTCTGAATGGCAAAATCCAAAGGGAGATTCGGTCTATGGGAAACCCTGTGTATATCCAACACTATGTTTTTGAGGTAGGCTTTCAACCTATCGTCCCTATATTCTCCCCCTCCCCCCTCTCCCTCCCAGATGGCGTTAGGGTATATGTCTTTTCCCATTTGAATCTCCTGTTCTTCCGAGAGGAACATTAGTTGACTCTTCCCTGTAACAGGGTTTGTGGCACAACCGATCAAAACTGAAAGCATGAAAAATACCAGGAGGAGAAATAAAACCTTAATTTTATGGTGGTGGTTCTTTTTAAGGGTAACCATAGCGTCTCCTTAACGAATTGTATGTCTGAATATTTTATTCTATCCCCGATGATTGTCAAGTATCGGGGAGTACAAAATTATACCCTATCGCCTTCCTTGTAATTACCCCGCAAAAGACATATAATTAGAGAAACAAATATCAGGAGGTGTTTTATGGCAGAAGCTAAAATCAAGATAGATGGCATGAGTTGCCAGCACTGTGTGATGGCGGTAAAAAAGGCCCTGAACGCATTAGGGGGTATTGAGGAGGTTGATGTATCCATAGGGAGTGCGTCAGTTAGGTACGATGAAACAAGACTGAAAAAGGAAGATATTGAGGCCGCCATAGAAAAGGCCGGCTACAGGGTAAAGGCATAAAGACCCATCCCCATTCCCAAGAAAGATATCCCCCAATGAGATCAAAATCCATCCCCGAAATCCTGGAAGAGATAGGTACCCTCCTTGAGATCAAGGGGGAGAATCCTTTTAAGGCGAGGGCTTACCATAATGCGGCAAAGATCATCTCCGGTATGGACAATATAGAAGAGATGATAGATAAACAAAAGTTAAAGGAGATAAAAGGCATAGGGGAGACCATAGCGTCTAGGATAGAGGAGTACTTGGAAAAGGGAAAGATAGAATACTTGGAGGAGTTAAAAAAAGAGGTCCCCGAATCCCTCCTTGAACTGATCGCTGTACCCAACCTTGGCCCCAAAAAAATAAAAGTTTTATACGATGAACTCGGTATAAGGAATATCGGTGAGCTTGAATACGCCTGTATGGAAAACAGATTGATTAACCTGCCGGGCTTTGGACAGAAGACACAGGAAAAGATCTTAAAAGGGATTGAATTTTTGAAAAAACATAAGGGGGAGTTCCTCTTCGGTGAGGTATTCCCCGAAGCGGAGAGGATAAAGGAACGGTTTTTAGAGAGAGTAGATGATGGTTTTGTTGAGATATGTGGGAGTATAAGGCGGAGAAAAGAGGTTGTAAAAGACATAGACATCCTTGTGGCAGGGGATGACTACCATTCAATATCGTCTTTTTTCACAAGCCTGCCTGAAGTCGATTCTGTGATGCTTCAGGGTGATACAAAGACCTCCTGCCGTCTTAAATCGGGGATTGAGGCGGACTTAAGGGTTGTTAAAAAGGAGGCCTTTCCCTATGCCCTCATGTATTTTACGGGGAGCAAAGAGCACAACGTGAGGATGAGGGGTTTATCGAAGAAGAGGGGCTGGAAGTTAAACGAATACGGCCTTTTTGAAGGGGAGAGATTTATAAGCTGCAGAAGCGAAGAGGAGATCTATAGGATGCACGGGCTTGACTATATCCCCCCTGAACTGAGAGAGGATACAGGGGAAATAGAGGCATCTGAAAAAGGAAGCCTCCCCGAACTTGTTAAACTCTCAGATATTAGAGGCACATTCCATATCCACACAGAATTGAGTGATGGGATAGACCCTATCGAGCGCCTCGCAGAGGTTGCAAAAAAGATGGGATTTTCCTATATCGGCATATCCGATCACAGTCAGACCGCCTACTATGCGAGAGGGCTTAAAAAAGATGCGATCTTTAAACAATGGGAGATCATAGACAGACTAAACAGAAAAAACCCTGATTTTCACATATTCAAAGGTATAGAGAGTGATATCCACCCCGACGGTTCCCTCGATTATGATGAGGAGGTACTGAAGGGGTTCGATTTTGTTATCGCCTCGATTCATTCCGCCTTTAACTTAAAAAAGGAAGACCAGGAGAGAAGGATTATCAAGGCCCTTGAGAATAAATATACAACGATGCTCGGACACCCAACGGGAAGGCTCCTCTTATCGAGGGACGGCTATGAGGTCGATATGAGGCGGATTATAGATTCCGCATATGAGAATGGTGTAATCATAGAGTTGAATGCGAGTCCCTACAGACTTGATATCGACTGGCGGTATCTAAAATATGCGAAAGAGAAAGGGGTTATGGTCTCTATAAACCCCGATGCCCATTCCGCCCTGGGGATAGAAGATGTGAAGTTCGGGATCAATATTGCAAGAAAGGGTTGGCAGGAGAAAAGGGATATCTTAAATACAAAGGAAAAGGAGGAGGTTATAGAGATACTGAGAAGAAAAAGGGAAAAGCCTTCCTGAAGGTCAATGGGTTGAGTTTTTTATCTCCTCTGATATGAGGTTCGATGTGTGGATAAGCTCCCTTATGATAGCATCGATTTGAATACCATCTGTATTTTTTGTAGGAAGAGAGACTCCAAGGGCCGCTACTACCTTATTCCCATGACCCCATATGGGAACGGCAATGCTCGATATACCATCTATAAACTCCCCGTGCTCAATATAGTATCCCCTGATACGGGCCTCAGTTAATCTCTCTGTTATCTTTGCTAATCGCGCCTCAGCCTTCTTGAGTCCCTTCTCTTTTATACCCTCTTTCAATATCTCTTCCCTTAGCTCTTCTTCCATATGGGCAAGAAGTATCATACCCAGGGCATTATCTTCAGGCCTTCTCCTTGCCCCCAAATACGCAGGCAGCTTAAGACCGTTCCCCATCTCCCTTTTATCTATGTACATAAACTGACCATCGAGGATGACCCCTACGAGGATGGTATATTTTAATGTTTCGCTTAAGTGATCGAGATGTTTTGATGCCGGTTTTCTCACAGGGCTTGAAGTATATACAATACTACCTAGGTCGAGGAGCCTTAAGCCGAGACGGTATGTCTCATCCGTCTTTGTATAACGTAAAAAGCCATTCTGTTCTAATGTCTTTAGGATCCTAAAGACGGTGGGTTTTGAGAGCTTTGTCCTTTTTGTAATCTCATCGAGGGTGAAGGAGTTTTCTCCGTGGGTATAGCAGTCGAGAATCCTGATCGCCTTTTCGAGTACCTTTATTGTGTACTGGGACTTCTCCATAGATCCCTTTAATTATAACACGTCTTGTGATTTTAAGCACAATTTTCTTGACAATCATCGGCCAGTTTTTTAGATTAACGTTGAAATTAGAAACAGTGGTCCACATTGTGAACCGAAAGGAGTGATAAGCTATGAACAAGTACTGGAATTCCTACACGGAAACCCTCCCCAGGGAGGAGTTGGACAGGATTGAATTCAAATATTTTAAAAATATCCTGTCCTATGCAAAGAACCATTCGAACCTCTACAAAGAAAAGTTAAAGGGCATAGAAGTGGAGGACATCAAAACCGTTGAAGATATTAAAAAGGTGCCCTTTACTTACAAAGAGGAGCTACGGAAGTGGCAGGAGGATGTAGACCCCTTCCCCTATGGGGGGATCCTTGGTGTCCCCATTGAAGAGGTGTCTACATTCAGGCAAACAAGTGGCACAACGGGCAGGCCTGTCTATGTGCCTGAATCCTATGAGAGCTGGCAGTGGAGGATCGAATCATGGTGTCACATATTATGGATGGCAGGTTTTAGACCGAGGCATAGGATATTCTTACCTTTTGGTTATAATGTGTACGTAGCATTCTGGGAGGCACACTATGCCGCAGAGAAGATAGGGTGTGAGGTGGTGCCAGGGGGTGCCCTTGATACAAAGGGAAGGGTGAACAAGATCATAGAGCTTAAGGCAAACGCCATGGCCGGAACACCCACATATCTTCTAAACATAGCAAAAGAGGCGATGGAGATGGGGATTGACCCAAAATCCCTCGGGATCGAGCGGGCCCTCGGTGCAGGAGAACCCCTCCCTGAAGCAACCCGATTGAGAATCGAAGGCCTCTATGGATGCAAGATGTTTGACCATATAGGGAGTACCGAGACATGCGGTTTTGCAGGGATGTGCGAAGAACAGAAAGGCCTGCATATCGTTGAGCCCTTCTTCCTCGTTGAAATGCTCGACAGGGAGACCCTCTCCCGGGAGGTGGATGTGGGGGAACAGGGCGTTATCGTCATCACCCCTCTTGGAAGAAAGTCTTTTCCTGTGATCCGGTTCAACACAAACGATGTGGCGGTTAAAGGCCCTGATAACTGTCCCTGTGGCAGAACATCGAAGAAGATGATGGAGATAGTGGGAAGGGTGGATGACATAAGGAAGATCAGGGGCGTTCTCTTCTCCCCGAAAACGGTTGAACAGTTGATAAGATCTGAATTCCCGGAAATCGTGGAGTATGAAATCGTTGTAACGAGACAGGACATAATGGATGAAATCACCTTAAGGATAGAGGTGGATCCCAGTCTGAGTGAAGAGCAAGCGGCATCCATAGCCAAGAGACTCGCTGAGGGACATAAGATCAAGACAAACCTCACCTGTAAGGTAAAAATTGAGCCTGCGGGGACCTTACCCCGTTATGACCTTAAAGCAAAAAGATTCAAAGATTTGAGAGGTGGCCACTGATGGAAGAGATAAGAAAAGAGATAAAAAAGATAGAGGAAAGCGCATTGAGATTGAAATCTCTCGCGCCGGAGAACAATAGTATCGTAAAGAATGCATCCATCATCCTTGTGTTTGTCTACTTGCTGAAATTCGCCACAGCGATGTGGGAGGAGTAAAGGATAGACTGTTTTTTGAGATCGAATAATGTATGGAACAGATAGGCAATATAAAGGTCATAGAGAAGGTCATATCCATACTCGATCTCTACACATTCAAGGAAAACAGTTTTTCCTTTGCCGAGATAAAGAAAAAGACCGGCCTTCCGAAGACTACTCTATTTAGAATACTGAAGTCCCTCGAGAAGGCCGGTTTGCTGAGATACGATGAGATTCAGAATAAATACAGTCTCGGCTTAAGATTATTTGAATTAGGCGGTATCGTCTACTCCTCTCTCTCTATCAGGAAGGCGGCAGCCCGTTATATGGATGCGCTATCGAGTAGCCTCAAGGCAACGATACTCCTCGGTGTGATAAAGGATGACCATCTCCTCTATATAGACAAAAGAGAAGGGGACAGCATAATAAGGGTTACATCCCATTCGGGCCTTAAAAGACCTCCCTACTACGGGATGCTCGGTATGACCCTTGTGGCCTATATGGACGACGAGGAGAGGAGGAGGCTCTTTAAACTCTTTCCCCCCACTAAAATCACAGAGAAGACGGTGACAGACATCGAGGAGATACTAAAGAGGCTTGACGAGACAAGGCGTTGCGGTTATTACATAGAGGTCGATGAAATCATAGAAGGGCTTACAGGGATAGGGGTTCCTATCGTCGATTTTTCTGGCAAAGTGGTTGCTGCAATAGGGGCAACCCAGCCCGGTTTCCAGATAAAAGAAGGCTCCGTAGTAAAGATCATAGATGAACTAAAAGAGGCGGCTCAGGCCATATCAAAGGAACTCGGCTACAATTCAAGAAACGGCCCCCAAAATAAAAACTTTTACTGAGAGGCGCCTGACATCCTGTTTACAAAATTTTTGTTGAACATCCCCATATAAAAAGGGTAAAAAAATTAAGATGATAAATGGACGTATTTTTATTATAGCTCTTTTGGCCATACCGTTTCTTTTTACCCTCTACACCCCTTCATGCTTTTCACAGTTGAATAACAACAAGGCAAGGGAGAATGGAAGAAAAGACGATTCAACAAAACCCGAAGTAAGGATCAGGGCAAAGACTAAAGGAGATTTTAAAGGCACCGTAATAGCGGTAGATGCGGGGGGTAAAACCATCTCCTTGAAAAACAGAGGGATAATTGTAACGTTTGATATTGCAAACCCCGTCCTGAAGGGATATAGGGATGTTGAACAGATAAAGATCGGTGATACCCTCTTTATCTCATATTATGCTAATGGCACGATCATCACAAAAGAGGGACGGTCTGATGTTAAAGACAAGGAACCCCCGACCATTGTAAACGGGAAGAGGGTTTCAGAGCCAAGTATCGATGGTAAAAGGGTCAAAGCGGCATATCAGGGTCAAAGACCGGTGAGAATAACGGCAAGGACGGGGAGTTACGAGTTCAGGGATGTTGATAATAACGGGGATGGAAGGATCACCCCTGCCGAGTTGAGTGCCATAGTATCAGATCTAACAATAGAGACATTCAGGGGATACGATAAGAACAGGGATAACGTATTGAACGAGGATGAGTATAAAGAGCTCAAAAGACAACTTTTAAGGAAGAGGGATTAATATTTTTTGTGGTAGTTGAGGGACGAGATTCTGGGGGAGATAGATGAGGGTTTTATTCTGGGGTACAAGGGGGTCTTTGCCTTCATCTTTTAGGAAGGAGGCGATCAAGTCAAAACTCGTAAAGCTTATCAAAGCGGTCCAGGGCATGAGACTTTCTACAGATAAAGAGATAGATATGTTCTTATCGGATGCCCTTTCAAGGGGAACGCTTCCCTTCTCAACGGTGGGGACATACGGAACAAATACATCCTGTGTTGAAATAGACGGAGTGGATGAGTACATCATCTGCGATGCGGGGACAGGGATAAGGGATTTAGGAAATTCGATAATGAAAGAGGCCGGAAAGGGGGATATGAAAAAGAAGGGGATATTCCACATATTCATATCCCATCTACACTGGGACCACATACAGGGATTTCCATTCTTTATACCAGCCTATATCAGGGGAAACGTGATAAATATATACGGCATGCACGATAACTTAGAACAGGCCTTTAAACTCCAACAGAATAGCCCCTTTTTCCCTGTCCCGTTGGGATACCTCAAGGGGGAGATCAGGTTTCATACATTGAAAAGTGGGGAGACATACCGGATAGGAGGGTTAAATGTAAAAGGGATGATCCAGAATCACCCCGGTGACTCTTTCGGTTATAGATTCGAAAAAGATGGGAAAACCATCGTATATTCAACGGATTCAGAGCATAAGGACGAGGCTTATGGAGATCGCTACCCTTTCCTGTCTTTTTTTGAAGGTGCGGATCTCTTGATATTTGATGCCCAATACCAGCTTCTCGATGCTATATCCACAAAGGAGAACTGGGGTCATTCGAATAATATCGTGGCCGTTGAGTTAAGCGTTAAGTCCCGGGTAAAGCACCTGTGTATATTTCATAACGAACCCACCATGACCGATGAGGAACTCGATGCATTTCTCCAGGATACGAGGACATATCTAAAGATATATGCCGAATCTTATCCGTTGAAGATAGATATTGCCCACGATGGAATGGAGATAGAGGTTTAAAAAATGTTTTTTATAAATCTAATCAAATAGGAGGAAGAGGAGATGGATAAAAAGATTTTTATAGGTGTTGTCGTCTCATTGGTCATTGCCCTTGTTTTTCCTATGTTTGTTATGGCACAAAAGGCAGAGGATCCTAAAAAATTCGAAGAATACCGGGCCGCCATAAAGAAGAGTTACGGTATAGATATAAAGAATTTTAAGGATGGTATCAAAGGAGGAAAGGCAGATGGAAAACCTATTACCAAATATGACCTCCAGCAGTTACTTATGGGTATAGAGGTGGAACTGGAACATACGAATAATAAGATGAGGGCCCTGGAGATATCGATGGATCACCTTGAGGAATTTCCCGACTACTATACAAGACTTGAGAAGATGGAAAAAGAGGCCGAAGCGTACTGGAAGGAGAAGAAGTGAAAAGGTTAGAATAGGGCGAAACGATGTTTTATCGCCCTTCTTACCTTATGGACTTTCTGGCGATAAGATAGTATTATTTAGTCAACAAGAAATAAATTAAGGATGCCCCCGATAAAATTGTCATAGGTATAAAACTGCAAAAAAAATTAAGGAGATTATTAAATGGTTGATGAAATTTTAAAGCCCGATACGCATACCCCGGAAGATGAGGATTTTAAAGCCCTTCTTGAAAAAGAGGGCAAAGTGTCTTTTTGGCTTGAACCTGGCCAGAAGGTTAAGGCATATGTGATTAGCATAACAAAAGATTATGTGTATATTGACCTTGGAGGAAAGACAGAAGGTGTGATAGATGTGAAAGAGTTTAAAGCTGGGGAGGAGCCTTTATCCATTAAAGAAGGGGATGAGATAGATGCCTTTTTCATACACGTGAAGGATGGGGTAAAGAGATTTACGACCCGACTCCACGGATACTCAACGATAGATTTAAAAGGCATACGGGATGCGTATCATGCCGACCTCCCTGTATCGGGGAAGGTAAAATCCTCCATAAAAGGTGGTTTTGAGGTGATGGTAGGGGGGGTTAAATGTTTTTGCCCCATCTCTCAGATTGACATAAAGCCAAATAAAGAAGGGGAAACATATATAGGGGAGACCTTCCCCTTTAAGGTGATTGGCTTTGAAGAGGACGGTAAGAATATAGTCCTTTCAAGAAGGGCTGTCCTTGAGCAGGAGAGACAGGAGGCTATAGAAGAGATCAAAAAGACCCTTTTTGTCGGTATGGAGCTTACAGGTACTATAAAATCAATCCATAGTTTTGGTATTTTTGTAGATTTGAAAGGGGTGGATGGCCTTATTCCTGTAAGTGAGTTGGGCTGGGATAGAAACGAAAGGCCGGAGGATGTCTATTCGAGAGGGCAAGAATTGATTGTAAAGGTAATAGGGATAGATTGGGAGAAAAACCGGCTTACCTTGAGCCTTAAAGCATTAAAGGAGGATCCCTGGAAGAATATAGAGGAAAGGTATAATGTCGGGGATAAGATAAAGGGTAGGGTCGTAAAGATCACCTCTTTTGGTGCGTTTGTGAGTCTTGAGCCTGGAATAGAGGGGCTTCTCCACATATCGAATATCGAGGCGGGAAGGCGTATAAAGCACCCGAAGGAGGTGCTCGAGGAGGGACAAACAATTGAGGCGTATATTCTATCCATAAATGGGGAGGGGCGAAAAATCTCTTTATCCCTTGAAAATCCTTACAAGGAGGAGCCCGAACTACCCGAGGAAGGGGAACTCCTTGATGGGGTGGTGGAGCAGGTGATGCCCTATGGCATATTCATAAAGCTCGATAATGGTTTAACAGGGCTACTCCCCAACTCTGAAACTGGGCTACCTAAGGGTACAAACATGAAAAAGGCCTATCCCCCGGGGACAAGGTTAAAGGTAGGGGTGATAGGGGTAAACAGAGAGCAGAGAAAGATCACCTTGAGCAGGGTAGCGGCAGAGAGTATAGAGGAGAGAAATATGGTAGACCAACACCTAAATGCCGCAAAGGGGCAAAGCGAAGGTGAAAAGAAGCTCGGTAGTCTTGGGGAGCTATTGAAAATACACTTAAACAGGGGGTCTTAAATTTTTTTTCCGGTATATTGAAATTTAATGGTGTAGGCCTTATATTTCAAATATGACTGGGAAAGAGAGACAACTGGTAAATATGTACGCTGAGCAGGCATTTCACGGACAGACGATAAGACAGGAGATACCTGTCTGTGAATGTGGAAAGGTATATAACGAAAAGGATATATATGACGCCCCCGGCGTTTTCTTTAAAAAGGTGGACGTATTCGGAAAGACATACACATTGATTGAGCCCATATGTCCTGTCTGCAAGAAAAAGATACCTGCCAGTTACTATATACTAAATTAGACTACGCAAAAAGAAGGCCCTGCCTTTCAAACCGGATGGTGCTCTAACTATGGGCCTCTGCCCAATTTTTACCTTTACCTATTGATACTTTAAGGGGAATAGAGAGCTCCGCGGCATGTTCCATCTTTTCCTTAACCATCTGTTCCATGATGTTTAGCTCCTCATCCTTTACCTCAAAGAGAAGCTCATCGTGTATCTGGAGGATGAGGCGGGATAAAAGACCCTTTCTTCTTATCTCCCTCTCGATATTGATCATGGCGATCTTTATGATGTCTGCCGCCGTGCCCTGTATAGGGGTGTTCATCGCGGTTCTCTCCCCTAATTGTCTTACCGCAGGATCAGGGTTATTGATCTCAGGAATGAGCCTTATCCTCCCAAACATGGTTCTAACATAGCCATTTTTTCTTCCCTCCTCAATAACCCTATCGATGTATTCTCTGACCCCTTTATGGAGGGCAAAATATCCGTCTATATATGCCTGGGCTTCTCTTTGGGATATATTCAGCTCCTTTGCAAGACCGTATCCGCTCATCCCGTAGATGATACCAAAGTTTATCACCTTGGCGGTTCTTCTCATTTCAGAGGTCACCCCCTCGGGGGTCACGCCGAAGACCTCACACGCCACTTTTGTATGGATATCTTCCCCCTTTAGAAAGGCATCGATGAGCTCTCTGTCGTTCGATAGATGGGCGAGTATCCTGAGTTCAATCTGGGAATAGTCGGAGGAGAGTAGGGTGAAACCCCCCTCGGGAACAAAGGCTTCCCTTATCTTTCGGCCTTCCTCTCCCCTTACAGGGATATTCTGTAGATTAGGATCACTGCTACTTAGCCTCCCCGTTGCAACGACCATCTGGTTGAAAGAGGTATGGACCCGCCCTGTTTTTGGGTTTATCAGGGTAGGAAGAACATCCACATAAGTATTTTTCAGTTTAGAAAGGGTTCGGTATCTCAATATTTCCCCTGGCAGGGGGTGATGGATGGATAGGGTCTCAAGAACCTCTGTGTCTGTAGAAAAACCTGTCTTTGTCTTTTTTATAGGCTGAAGTCCCAGTTTTTCGAAGAGTATTTTGGAGAGTTGCTGGGGTGAGTTTATATTGAAGGGCTCCCCGGAGAGGTTATATATGGTCTTCATGATCTGGTTTAGTCTTCTGTCAAAATCCCTCGACAGTTCGTTGAGCATAACCCTGTCGACCTTTACGCCGATTGACTCCATCTGGGCAAGAACAGCCGTCAAAGGCATCTCTACAGTATAGAAGAGTTCATAAAGTCCGTCATTTTTAAGTCTCTCCGATAGGGTCTCCTCAAGCCTAAATAGAGTCTGAACCCCCTCTTTTAAAAATCCGTTACAATCGCTTTTAGAAATCCCGATTTCTAAAAATTCTTCGACCAGTGTATCGAGGTTAAAATCTTTCCGTAAAGGGTTAATAAGATATGAGGCGAGCATGGTGTCAAAGAATCTATCCGTGTCTATTGGGGAGGGTACACCTATTTTACCCCCGGAGTCGGCCGATGTTTTATACAGATAGAGCAATATTGGCTTTAGGTTATAGGTGATAATCCTGCTTTCAGAATTGATTAGCTCAAAGAGTTCGTTTTGGTTTTTTGAGATATAGATTCCTTCACCGTCGTATACGGCAAAACCTTCTAATGCGTGTTCGTTCGATGTAACTCTCTGGAGCTTAACCATAAGGGCAAGGCGCCCCTTTACAATCTCGGAAAAACCCTTTTCCAACACCTGCCTTACCTCTGACTGTTCCTTTTTCATCTCCCTGTAAAGGGAGGCAAACTCAAGCTCTCTGTATAGGCTCCGAAGGGTATCTTCATCGGCCTCATTTTTCTTAAGTAAAATAAAATCGATATCGATGGGAACATCCGTCTTGATCATAGCAAGCTGACGGCTCATAAAGGCGAGTTCTTTCCCCGAGAGGAGCCTTTCCTTTACAGCACGCTTTTTCAACGTATCTATTTCACTATATATTTTCTCTATAGGTCCATGTGTATTAACCAATTCCCTCGCGGTCTTTTCTCCTATGCCTGGTACCCCTGGTATATTATCTGAGGGGTCTCCGCAGAGGGCAAGGTAATCGACAATCAGTTCGGGTTTTACCCCAAACTTATCTATAACTTCTTTTTCACCGATTAACTGGTTTTTCATCGTGTCTACTATAAAGACATTTCCCCCTACGAGTTGCATCATATCCTTATCTCCGGTGGCAATATAGAGATGAACATTATGGGTTTTTAACCTGGAGATTATGGTTCCTATAACATCGTCTGCCTCATAACCTTCTTTTTCAAAGCAGGGCAACCCCATGGCCTGGATAATCCTCTTTAGGTAGGGTATCTGTATAGATAGATTATCGGGCATGGATGGTCTCTGGGCCTTATATTGATTGAAGATGTTTTCCCTGAAGGATGGACCTGCCGAATCGAAGACCACGACGAGACTGTCGGGTTTATGCTCCTCGATCAGCCTCTTCAACATAATAATAAAACCGTATATGGCATTTGTTGGCATACCTTTTGAGTTTGAAAGGTATGGGGTTGCGTAAAAGGCCCTGTAAAGGAAAGAATGGCCGTCTATCAAAAAGACATTTTTATGTTTTTCCCCGTTTCTGTCCATTTTATCGTCCTCTCCGGTATGCTCACTTTTAACATTTTTAATAGATACTCAACTATGCCGGAAATGATTTTACCAACCGATGCCTATCCTACACCGGGAAAAAAGTCTTTATCTTGAACGTCTTTTTTTCAGGGAACCTGTAGATCACCACATCGTATTTCTTCTCAAGCTCCGACAGAAAGGATTGTATCTGTTCTTTTGTCCTTGATGTTATGGTGAACCAGATATTGAGGTCCCCATCCCTCTCATAGTTATGGGTGACACCTTGATGTCTATTTAACTCCTCTATAAAGGCTTCCAGCTTCTCTTCTTTCACCCTCACCCCACAGAGGGTGCTTGCATACATCAGTTTTTTTCTCTCCAGAACAGGGCCGATCCTCCGTATATAGCCTGCCTTTTTAAGACGTTTTACCCTTTCGAGGACCTCCTCCTCTTCGATATGCAAGAAATCTGCTATTTCGGCAAAAGGCCTTGAAACAAGAGGAAATTCCTCCTGGAGGATGTTTATGATACTCCTGTCGATATCATCCAAAGCCATCGAGTCATATATGTTATAATAATTCTCAGAAAAAATCGACCTTTTATACCTTAAACCACCCTGCCGTATTATTCAATTCAAAGGCGATCTTCGATAACTCCTCCGCGGTCTGTCTCATCTCCGTTGAAGAACCTCTCAACTGATGGGTGATGCTCGCTATATTCTCCATATTCTGGGATACCTCGTTTGCAGCGGAGGACTGTTCCGTCATGGCTACAGCAATCCTGTTTACCATATCCACAACCCGCCCTACGTATGAGACTATATTGTCGATCGCGGAGAGTATCTCGTTTATCTGTCCCGACACCCTTCCTACCGACTCCTTCTGCTCTTTCATGGTGGAGACGGAATTTCCTATCTCGGACTGCATATTTGCTATCATCTGGGCGATTTCGTTTGCAGCAGATACGGTCTTTTCTGATAACTGCTTTACGTTATCGGCAACCACAGCGAAACCCCTGCCGTTTTCCCCGGCCCTTGCCGCCTCGATCGCCGCATTTAAGGCGAGAAGGTTCGTCTGGTCCGCTATCTCTCTTATCAGATCAACGATGTTATTTATCTCCTGGGAGCTTTTGCTTAAGGATTCCACCTGTCTTGCCGATTCATTTACCTTATCGATGAAAAGATTCAGTTGTGTGCCACTTGCATGAACTATACCCCTTCCGTCCATCGCTATCCTTTCCATGGTTTTTGCCGCATCCGCGGTCTCCGATGCATTCTTTGCCACATCCTCTGTGGTCTGGGACATCTCCTCCATTGCCCCGGCTACCTGTTCCACCCTTTCCGCCTGTTGCTCTGAACCTTTGTCGAGAGAACGGGCTGTTGCGGAGAGTTCCTCTGAACTTGTAGCGAGGCTCGATGTGGCGGATCTTATCTTTCCTACTATATCTTTCAGGGCTGTAACCATCTTTGCCATCGACGCCTCAACCTGCCCTATCTCATCCCGGGATGAGACATCCATCTCATGGGAGAGGTTGCCCGAGGCTATCTCTTCAGCGACGTTTATCAATCTTCTTATAGGGTATGAGATGGATCTGTATATCCATGTACTAAAAACTATACCGAAGAGGGTTGCAACGATACCTATGGCAACTATAGATAGAGTGGAATAACGGACTACCTTATTGACCTCCGCTATCGATTGCTCCTGGGCACCCCTTGCTGTAGACATGGTCTTTTTGGCTATCTCCGCATGCTTTAACACAATGGTACGGAGCTCTTCCATCGTCGCCGCCGCTTTCTCCTTCATGGTGAGCCTCGTCTTCACCTTTTCAATGATACCATCCTTACCTAAGAGGATGCCCTTCATCGTGTTTAGACCTCCCAAGGCACTTGAAAGCATCTTTTTCTCCTCTTGAGCCTTCAGTTCGTTTAGTGTAATGTCAAGGGATTTACCGGTCTTTTCGATACGGGCAAATGTTTCCATTAGGGTGTTCTCGAGGTCTTCCGTCTCCTTTGCGGTGGTTGCTGTGAATAATCTCGTTGCGAGACCTTCAACGGATAGACCAAGGGAGATGAGTTCTGAAGTGCCAAACTGAACGGATGTAGATTTGTTTACCTGACCGAATATCGCTGCCTGATTAGATACTTCTTTACTGTATCTATCCGATGCACTGCTTACATCCGTATCGATGATAAGGAGAGAGGCTGTGGAGCGGGTAATCAACTCGTACTTTATTTCGTCGTATTTCTGTTTTGTATCACCGTTTGCTCTATCGAGTAATCGGGCTTTAAGGTCTATGAGTTTCACAAACATCTCCCCTAACCCCCCTATCTCCTCATGGAGGGCCCCTGCCCTTGTACCCTTTGCATCTTTCGAAAGGGTCTCCGCTATTGATTTGGCGAGGGCCGATTCGTTCTGGGCCTTCAATTTAAGGACATCAAGGGCATCTTTATTCTCACAGTGGTCTATCTCATATAGAAGTATCTGGATATCCTTCATCCTTAGTTTGAGACCCTCTACCTCCCTTAGTCGATCCGCTATGGTATTTGTCGCCTCGAGGGAACTTTTATATATGGAGGAACGGGTCGACTGGAGGGCCCTTATCTTCTGGTCCAGTCCTTTTAACCTCTGTGACACATCTTGCAACCTTTCTCTGATCTCGTTGTTCCCTCTTGTCGCCTCTTCTTCTATCTTAAGCCTCTCCCCCATAACTGCATAGAGCTTCTCTGCCGATGATCTTAACTCATTATAGGCACTATCCTTTTTATCGCCCGTTAGGTTCTCTAAAGCCTCTTCTGCCTTTTTTACCTGCTCGAGACTTTTCTGTGCCTCGTCTCTATATCTTGAAAGCTCATTCGGGTTTATCGCGGAACTGACTTTTATGAGGTCTGCCGTTGCCGCATGGATAGCCCTCTGGGCCTCCATGCTCCTTGTTTGAAAGGGGGTACTCTTCTCCGTTAAATCGTAGAGCCTTGTCTTCACAAAGCCCATTCCTATAACACTTCCCAATACAACGGCTATAATTACACCGATGACGATACATACATTAAGCGTAAGTTTAGTTTTGATAGTCATGTATCCTCCAGAAGGCCAGTCTCGGCCAAAAGGTATCTTTTTTTATTGCTATTATCGGCAGAAGTCAGTTTTAATTAAGTGTTGTGGAAAATTATCTGTTTTCGTTTAGTTTTACGAGAAAACGGGTGCTTTTATATAGAAAGATCACCCCATCCCTTGTGATCTCCTCCAGTTTTATCTCAGGAAGGAGGTACTGTCCCTCAACGAGGATCTTCTCATTGATTCTGACAACTCTTGTTCTTCTATCGTCGCTATAAGCATGGCCCGATATCCTGAAATCGGGCAGTTCCTTCCTTATAGACAATGGGAGTTCCTCGAGTAAAAATAGCCTTTCCCTTTCTTTCTGGAGGGGCTCTTGAGGAGAAGGGGTATTTTTCTCAACCGATGAAAAAGTAGTATTCGGCGTGGATGCCTTTCCATTGTCATTTTCGATAGATGGCGGTATTTTTTTATCCTGGGAGGATACGGGTATCCTCTCCATATGGCGTTGGTATGAAAAACTCTCCTTAATATCGCCTGAAGGTTTGCCCTCCGCCTTTAACAGGTTTTTCGGTTCTCTTTGTCTTGCCCCGATTTTTTCCTGTTCCCCAGGGCCAAATATCAAAAAGAGAACGATCGCATTTAAAAAAAGGACGGCCATCAATAGGTACGGCCATACGACCCTTTTTTTGACCCGTTCTGGATCCGTATAAGAAAAGGTTAAAGGTTTTTCAAAACCTTTATTTTCCCTCTGTTTCTCCGCCTTTTTTAATGCCTCAAGTATGTAAGACACACCAAACCCCTTTTTTAATCGTATTTTAATTTGGGATCATCGTTTTTCGACAGATCCTTAAGGACCATCAAGGTCTTGGGGCCAACGATACCATCAGGGGTAATCCCTGCCTTCAACTGCAATTTCTTAATCTGGTTTATCAGTTCCCCCTTATATATCCCCGTTGTCTTCACATCTTTTTTCCCGTTTAATATCGCAAGCTGCCTCTCAAGCCACTCAACAATCTTACCTTTTGCCCCTGGTCTAAATTCGGTTGAGTATCCTTCAGGAGGGGACCAGAGGAGGAGGTATTCCCCTGTCCAGGATTTTAATAACTCCTCTCTTTCTAATTCCAGTTTTTTTTGTCCTACCATCAAATTGTATCTTTCCCCCTTCAGCGCATAGAGGGTGCCATAGAAAATCCTGTTATTCTCGTCCATAAACTTAAGGACAGCAGGTCGATTCATATTAATAAGGCTATTTAGGCTATCCCTACTCTGTAGACACAAAAGACCATAGGCCTTAACCTGCTCGCAGAACGGTGAGGATGGATCTCTTATGTAGCTTAAATTCCATATCTTTGAAAGGGTTTCGTATGCATAGAGCTTCGTCTCATCTGTACTTATACCTTCATATCCAGTTAAGATGGTATCTTTTACAGGACCTTTAGCCCCTTCTCCACCCTTTTGTTCTTCGATTAGCACCTTTTTTGAAGATAAATAATGGGACAAAAAATGTTTTACCCCTGAACCTGGTATTATGTATGAGACCACAAGGACGATTAGAAGTATGGTTATGCCCAAAATGGGCAGGCCGAAAAAAATATTTTTTCTATTATGGGTAACCCGATTTTCCCCGGAAACCTCCAAAGCGGCCTGGTTTAACGTCTCTAAATCGACCTTCTCCTTCCCCTGTACATAGGCCCCAAGGAGGGCCCTGTCACAGATGATATTTATAAGCCTCGGTATCCCTTTGCTCAAACTGTATAACCTTTTCAACGTCTTCCGGGGAAAGATCTCCCCCCTTATAAGGCCTGCCATCGAGAGCCTGTAGTTGACATACTCGGAGACCTCTTCCTCTGAGAGGGAACCGAGATGATACCTTGCGGTGATCCTCTGGGAGAGTTGGCGTAAATAGGGTTTAGAGAGCATCTCCTTTAGCTCGGGCTGACCAATCAGCACCATCTGGAGGAGTTTCTTCTCTTTCGTCTCAAGATTGGTGAGAAGCCTTATCTGTTCTAAGACCTCGGGGGTGAGATTCTGGGCCTCCTCAAGGATGAGCACGGCCTTTTTCCCCTCTCCGTGGAGTTTTAAAAGGTATGTATTTATCAGGTCGACAAAGACCTTGATACTTTTATTGTCTTTTGGGTAATTTATTGAAAACTCATCACATATCGTTGCCAGAAGCTCCTCCACTGTCAATTTTGGATTAAGGATAAAGGCAACTTCCGTATCCTCAGGGAGCATCTCTATCATACGACGGCATACCGTGGTCTTCCCGGTGCCGACCTCCCCTGTTAAGAGCACAAAACCGCCGTTACTGTTTATGCCGTATATCAGATGGGCCAGGGCTTCCCGATGACCGGTACTCATATAAAAGTACTGGGGGTCAGGTACAAGGGAAAATGGTTTTTTCTCAAGCCCAAAGAATTTTTCGTACATAACTACAGGTGGCTGATCCCTACCCAGATAAGCTGTATCCCTGAAATAAAGAGTATGGTGTATATGAGAACATTGAACCATCTCTCCGTGAAGTGACGGTTAAGGTAAACCCCAAGACGGACCCCTACATAACATAGTGGAGAGAGCAAGGCTATTGTTGCGATATTTCCTACTTTCAAGATACCGAGTATGCTGTAAGGTATGAGCTTAAGCACATTTGTAACAGCAAAAAAGACGGCTGTTGTACCAACGTATAAGTCTTTAGGCATCTTCTGCGGCAGAAGAAACATGGCCAGAGGAGGGCCCCCTGCATGGGCTATCGTGGAGGTGAAACCTGAGAAGGCCCCCATAAGTAAGCCTTCTAAAGAGTGGGGTCTATGTTTTTCCATGATACCCATGATGTACATGCGGGATATCTGAAAGAGAACAAACAGTACCGCAAGGATGCCTATGCACATTTTAAGTATATAATCTTTACCGATAAAAAAGCTGAAGAGCATACCCCCTGCAGATATACCTATCATGGCCCCGGGTAAGAGTATCTTTATACAACGTCTGTCAAAATCTCTTCTGTAATAAAAAAAGGCAAGAATATCGGTCAGAATCAAAAGCGGTAGAAGAAGGGCCGCTGCCTCAGGGACGCTTATGGTCAAGGATACGAGAGGTATTGCGAGGACACTTACCCCCCCGGCAAAACCTGCCTTTGCAATTCCTATAAGGATTACTGCTATAGAAGCGGAAAACCAAAATGCTATAGGATATTCGGGTATATACGATGCCATTTCCCTGACCTACTTTTTTAAAATGCCATAATTTTATCCCTATGTCCATATATTTTCTAAGGATTTTTCCAAAGAGAAAAGTCCAAAAGTGGTTGGGTAGAAAAAAGGAAAGATCGACAAGGGAGAGCTTGATAAATTTTTCTCTTGCAAAACCGCTCAATAACTGTTAGAAAAGATAGGATAAATTATTTTTTAGGTGTGGATATGGCCAAATACCCGAAGATACCAGAGGCAACTATAAGGAGATTGTCCAACTATTTAAAATGCCTTGAAGACCTTGAGGCAAAGGGGGAGAAGGTGGCATCGAGTTCCCATCTTGCCACCATATGTAATGTGAATGCCGCCCAGGTAAGAAAGGATTTTGCCTATTTTGGAGAGTTTGGTATAAGAGGGATGGGCTATAACATAAAAGAACTGAAAGACCATATAAAAGAGATTTTAGGTATAAACAGGGAGTGGAGAATAGCTGTAATAGGCATCGGGAATATGGGAAGCGCCCTTCTTGTTTATAAGGACTTCCTAAAACAGAATTACAGGATAGTGGCTGCATTTGATATCGACCCATCAAAGGTGATAGGCCATATTTCGGAAAGGATGGGGAGGCCCGTTGAGATACTGCATATAGACAGGCTGAAAGAGGTGATAGAGGCGAGGAAGATCGAGATAGGGATTATCACAACCCCTCCCCAGGAGGCACAGAAGGTTGCAGACCTTCTCGTTGAGGCAAATATAAGGGGTATACTCAATTTCTCTCCAGCCCCCATCAGAACACCGGAGCCTGTAAAGTCTATGAACCTTTTTTTCACCGCAGCCCTTGACAATCTCGTATACCATTTAACGAATAATTGAGGATAAGGTATGTGGAGGTCTCTGGGAAATATAATCGAGATGTTTGTATACGCTGCGGTTTACCTTATCATAGCTCTAATCTCCTTAAAGGTGATAGGTGCCACTTTTACAACGGACTTTGAGAAGCGCATATCTGAAGATAATAACACTGGACTTGCACTAATCTGTGCCGCTTTATTTATAGGGCTGGCAATACTATTATCCACGGTTGTAAGATGACAAAGACTATATTTATAACAGGAACGGATACAGGGGTCGGCAAAACGACGGTAGCGTCCTGTTTTGCCGCATATCTTTCGGTCAAGAAAGGGCTTAACGTAGGGGTCATGAAGCCTTTTGAATCAGGTCTTTCAAAGACAAACAAAGACCTCCTTCCCTGGGATGCGATATGCCTTAAAGAGGCCTCGGGGAGTACCGATGACCTTGATGACATTAGCCCTTACACATTCGAAGCTCCCCTTGCCCCCGAGGTTGCAGCCTATCTTGAACATGTGAAGATAGATCTGGATATCGTAAACAGGATATTCAACAAAATAAAGAAGAACCATGATATCGTGGTTGTCGAAGGGGCAGGTGGGATACTCGTCCCCATTGTAAAGAATTTCTTTTTTGCTGATCTGATCGAAAGCTGGGGGGCAGAGGTGATCGTTGTATCGAGGCTCTCCCTGGGGACTATAAACCATACCCTCCTTACATGCAGGTACCTTCAGTCAAGGAATATAAAAATCATAGGGGTCATCCTCAATAACACCGATGGCAAGGTGGATCTCGCTACAAAGACAAACCCCGATGCGTTAAGGCGGTGTATGGATATACCTATTCTCGGGATCTTTCCCCATTCCCCAGGCCTTTTAAGGGAGGGGATGGACAGGGAGGAGCTTGCAAAAACCTTTGAGGATAATATAGAAACGGAGAGGATCTCTCTCCGTTAAAAGCTATATTATCTCCCTCTATAACTCGCCATCACCTCTTTGAAATAGGGTCTCGATTTTTCGATCACATCCATTTCGACACAGTAGGCAAGCCTGAAATACCCGCTTTTTCCAAAACCTATGCCAGGGACGGCAAGAACATGGTGCTTCTGTAAATCCTTTACAAACTTGATATCGTCCTCTATGGGTGCCTTGGGAAATATGTAAAATGCCCCTGATGGCTTGACCACCTCGAAACCTGCATCTATCAGTATCTGGTATATGGCATCCCTTTTTCTCTGATAATCCCCTATGTCTACGCTATTCTTCTGGAATTTGGCGACGAGCCTCTGCATTATGGCCGGGGCGTTTATGAACCCGAGGATCCTGTTTGAAAAAATCGCGGCATCTATAAGGGATTGGGCATTATCCATGATGGGGGATATGGCTATATAACCTATCCGCTCCCCGGGTAGAGCAAGGTCTTTTGAGTGGGAAGTAACCGTTATTGTATCTTCATAGATGTTGAACATATTCGGAAATTTGATATTATCGTATAAAATTTTTCTATAGGCCTCGTCGGATATGATAAAAATCCTGTGCCCCTTTTTCCTTCTTTCCCTTAAAAGGGATGCGAGGCGATTCAGTTCATCCTCGTTGTACACAACCCCTGTAGGGTTATGGGGAGAATTTATTATTATCGCTTTAGTCCTCTCTGTTATCGCCTTTTCAATATTATCGATATCGAGGTGAAAGTCCTCCTTTGTGTCGACAAGTTTCATAACACCGGCGTGATTACCAATATAGAACATGAATTCCACAAAAAATGGATTGGGGACGATCACCTCATCTCCTGGATCAAGCAGGGACTTTAATACCACGTTGATACCCCCTGCTGCCCCTACGGTCATTATAATATGCTCTTTTCCGAAATTAAGACCTGAGGCTTCTCTCATAAAGGTCGCTATCTCTTCTCTCACCTCTTCATAACCACTGTTGGTCATGTAGCGGTGCATACCCCTTTTGTTCGATGTTGCAACCTTGATCAACTCTTCTTTAAGCTGGGCAGGGGGTTCGGCAATCGGGTTACCGAGGGTAAAATCGTATACATTCTCAGGCCCGTATTTTTTCTTAAGCCTTTCCCCTTCTTCAAACATCGCCCTTATCCAGGATGAACTTTTCATCGATTCCGCTATATTTTTTGAAATCACCATATAACGCACCTCTCTCTATGAGAAATATCTTTTTCCGGCCCTTATAAAGCCGTCCGATGCAGCTATAATCTTTTCATAGGGTACACAGTATGCTATCCGGAAATAGCCCTTTTTTCCAAAGCCCCTTCCGGGGACAACGAGGATCCTCTCCTCTCTCTGCATCCTCATGACAAAGGAGACCTCATCCTTTATGGGTGATTTTGGGAACAGGTAGAAGGCGCCATCAGGCTTTACACAATCGAATCCGGCTTGTATTAATGTATCGTATATGGTATCCCTCTTTCTCTGATACTCCTTGATATCCACCGAACTATCCTGAAATCTACCAACGACCCTTTGGAATAGGGCAGGGGCATTGACAAAGCCCAGGGCCCTGATCGAGATGATTAGGCCAGAAACAAGGGTATCCACCTCTTTGATCTTTGGGGATATGGCGATGTAACCTATCCGTTCTCCGGGTAAAGCAAGGTCTTTCGAGTGGGATGTGACGGTGATCACAAGGTCATATATATCGAAGAGATTTGGCAGGGAAATCCCGTCGTATACTATCTTCTTATACGCCTCATCGGCCACGAGATAAATTTCCTGTCCCTCTTCCCTCTTCTCATATAAGAGTGTGGCGAGTTCTCTTAATTTCTCTTCTCTGTAAACAACGCCTGTGGGGTTATTGGGGCTATTTATAAGAACCACCCTCGTCTTTTTTGTTATGGCCGATCCTATCCTGTCCACGTCGAGTTGAAAATCCTCCGTTGTATCGACCAGTTTCATTATAGCCCCGTAGTTCTCGATATAATTTTTGAATTCCCAGAAGAAAGGGTTAGGGACGATCACCTCATCCCCCCTGTTGAGCATGCTCTTGAAGATGATGTTTATGCCACCGGCACAGCCAACGGTCATAAATACATGTTTTGCCTCAAAGTTCAACCCATAGTGTCTTGAAAGGTATCGCGCTATCTCTTCCCTTACCCCTAGGTAACCACTATTCTCCATATATCTGTGCATCCCTTTTTCACCGTTTAGAAGCATATCGGCCATCGCTTTATTGAGGCCATCGGGAGGTTCAATATCGGGGTTCCCCAGAGAAAAATCATATACTTTATCCTCTCCGAGGGTTCTTTTCATCCTCAACCCTTCTTCGAACATCTTCCTCGTCCAGCCCTCCTGATCCTTTATAAGCCTCATCATTTTTTTGGAAACTATCATCAAGTCCTCCCTCTTTATATAACAAAAAAGGCCATAGCCCTATCGCCATGGCCTCAAACAAAAAAGGCCATGGATTTTGCACCCATGGCCTTTTGCTTTTTTCAAAGCAAAACTATGCCCGGGTGCAAGCCTCTAAAGTAAAAGTAAAAACCGTAAAATGTGCACGTACCGAACATAGCCATAATATATTTATTAAACTTAAAATTATATGTTTTGTCAAGGAATAAATAGGCGGTGTTTATCAGATATAATTTTCCAGTAGAAGGGAGAGGGCCTTTTCTAAACTCCCAGGTTCTCTGTCTTCCATCTCCCGAATCTGTTTTTTGAGTTTATGATAGGTGAGTTCATCCTTTAGGTCATCTAAACCCCGGTAAATCCCTGCCCTTCTTCCAAACCTGTAGACGAGCCTCTCTTCTTCGCTTAAAGTGAAGTACCGGTCAATCACAGAGAGTAACTTCTCCTTTTCATCGGGGAGTTTTCCGTCCACCTCTTCAAGGAGATTTAGAATATGGTCACTTTTCACATAACTACCTATCCCCTCGAGGTGCTCGATGAGTTCCTTCTCCTCGAGGAGTATATCTTCCTCTGTGGAAAGGAGAAAATCTTTTCTTTCAACCCTTTCATATAGGGGCATCTCTTTTAAGACCTTTAACGTTCTGAATCTTATAAAATCAGGGTCTATTTCGTTTAATGTCTCTGCGGTCAAAATCGCATGCTCTCTCCACCAACGCTTCCCTCCCATGCCGAGGATCACGTATTCGGAGAGTTCGATCCCCGCCTCTTTGACCTTCCTCCCTGCCTCTATATGCTCTTCTCGGGTCACCCCTTTATCCATGTATTTTAGTAAAAAATCACTGCCCGATTCCAATCCCACATGGAGTCTCGTAAGCCCCGCTTCCTTAGCTGCCGAAAGCGCCTCAACGGTCCATCTTTTTGCGATGGTTCTTGACCTTGCATAGGATGTTACCCTTTCAATGTGGGGGAAGGTTTTTTTAAGGTAAACCAACGCTTCGGTGAAAACCCCGGGATCCATGGCAAGGGAGTTCGCATCCTGGATAAACACATTTTTTCCCCCAAAGTATAACCAGAGGGCAGTAGATCTAAAACACTCATTGTAACTGCCGGGGGTATATATTTTCTCTAAAATAGATTCATCGAGATTACCGGCAGTTCCCATACGCCAGGAGAGTTCTTTTATCTCCTCTTTGATTTGCTTTATCGTATCTATATCCCTTTTAATCTCATCAAGGGTTCTCTTCTGAAACCTTCTCCCCTTATAAAGGGAACAGAAGGCACACTTATTCCAAGGGCAGTTACGGGTGAACCTTATTAAAAGACTATAGGCCTCACTGGGAGGCCTGATAGGTCCTATCTCGTAACGTAAAGATCTATTCATTCTTCTCTATGTGTACAGGAAAGGGAGGTGTAGATGACTTGGACATCACCTTTTTTCTCTTCTTGCCGAGAGAAGCCCTCTTTCTTCTTCTTATGTTTTCTGTCTTTTTTGTGTTGGATGCCATTTTTATCCTCCTTTTTTGGGGATAAAATAGCATATATTTCGGATACTTTCAATGGGCCATGGCAAGGATGCCACAAATTTTTGAGTAGACTTTTTTATAAATATCCTGTAATATTTGGAACATCGGGGCGTAGCGCAGCATGGTTTAGCGCACCTGCTTGGGGTGCAGGAGGTCGCAGGTTCAAATCCCGTCGCCCCGATTTTATTTTGTAAGTATTTTATAATAGCTAAGGAAAGTCTTTTGTTAATCCTTCTGACCAACGATGACGGTGTCCATTCGGAGGGGCTTTTGGTGTTGAAAGAGTACCTTTCTAAGGGGCATACCGTATATGTGGTGGCCCCTGAGAAGGAGAGGACCTGTGTTGCCCATGGTATCACCCTCCACAAACCCCTGAGATTAAAAGAGGTGGGGGGGCATATTTTTTCGAGTAACGGTACTCCTGCAGACTGTGTTCTTCTGGGGCTTAAGATACTCCTCCCCGAAAAACCCGATTTTGTAATATCCGGCATAAATAGAGGACCAAATATGGGTCAGGATGTCCATTATTCCGGAACCGTGGCAGCGGCAGAAGAGGCTGCGTTATCCAATATCCCATCCCTTGCCATCTCCATAGATGGGAGAAAGGATTTTCACTTTCACGATGCCTCCCTGATCGTGGGAGAGTTGATAGAGATGTTAAAAAATCGCCCCTTCCCATATCACACATTTTTAAACGTGAATATACCAAACATACAAAAAGACAAGATAAATGGTTTTATGGTGACAAGGCTTGGAAAAAGGGTTTATAATGATACAGTACTGGAAAGAATGGATCCCAGGGGGTATAAGTACTACTGGATAGCCGGTGGTGGAGATGATTTCGAAATGGTAGAGGGAACCGACTTTTATGCGGTAAAGAGGGGGTTTGTTTCCATATCACCCCTTGAGCTTGATATGACAAATAGTGAGTCAATGGAATATTTTAAAAAATGTTTAATGAGAAGAGGAGGAGTGCATGAACAAAACCACATTATCAATCATTAAAGCGGATATTGGCAGTCTCGGGGGTCACATTAAACCAAGTACACCTTTGTTCAAAAAGGTGGAGGAATTTATCGAAAAAGAGGGTAAAGGTATTGTAAGCGACTATTTTGTAAGCCATACCGGTGACGATATGGCGATCCTCTTTTCCCACAAACACGGGATCGGGAGTGAGGAAGTTCATAAACTCGCCTGGGATGCTTTTCTGGCAGGGACAGAGGTGGCCAAATCCCAGGGTCTCTATGGGGCTGGCCAGGATTTGTTGAAAGATTCATTTTCTGGAAATATAAGGGGGATGGGTCCTGCTGTGGCGGAGATGGAATTCGTCGAAAGGCCGAACGAACCGTTTCTATTTTTTGCCGCCGACAAGACGGATCCCGGGGCATACAACCTTCCCCTCTATCTTATGTTCGCAGATCCCATGTATAACTCAGGTCTCATACTCTCCCCCAACATGGCAAAGGGGTTTAAATTTGTGATCATGGATGTAAACCATACGGAAGGGGACCGGATAATTGAACTCAACGCCCCTGAAGAACTCTATGATATCGCAGCGCTGCTTAGGGATAATGAACGTTTTGTTGTTGAGTCCGTATGGTCAAGGGAGACAGGGGAGATAGCGGCGGTGGTAAGCACAACAAGGCTACACAACATTGCTGGAAAATATACAGGTAAGGATGACCCCGTAATGCTCGTTAGGGTTCAGGGTCCATTCCCTGCCACAGGAGAGGCCCTCGCCCCTTTCAATATAGGCCATTATGTTGCCGGTTTTATGAGGGGTAGCCATACCGGTCCATTGATGCCCGTGAAGATGAACTCCAGCGTCTCTTATTTCGATGGCCCTCCTGTTGTGTGTGCTTTAGGATTCTGTGTACATAACGGTAAACTTACGGAGCCTGCCGATGCCTTTGACCACCCTTACTGGGATTACATAAGGGCAAAGGTCTCGAGAAAGGCAACGGAGATAAGGGAGCAGGGATTTTCCGGGGCTGCGATGCTGCCCTACTCAGAACTCGAATATGGCGGTATAGTCCAGAAGATGCAAAAATTGGGACCTAAGTTTTATATAAGGGAAAAGGCGGAGTAGGAGTTTTTTTGGCAATGAAGTTCTGTATCGAGACCTTTGGCTGTCAGATGAACGAACATGATTCTGAAAAGATGGCGTATCTCCTCGCATCTCGAGGCCATGAGCAGGTATTCGATGCAGAAGAGGCCGAGGTAGTAATAGTTAATACGTGTTGTGTGAGGAAGAAGGCGGAAGAGAAGTTTTACAGCTTAATGGGTAGGCTGAAGCGGATAAAATCGAAAAAAGGGACCATATTAGGGGTTACGGGATGTATCGCCCAGCTTGAGAAGGAGGGGATTCTAAACAGGGTCCCCTTCATAGATTTCTCTTTGGGCCCATCGAATATAGGAAAGATAGAGACGGCCATAAAAAACTCAATCGAAAAGGGTAAACATTTCGATTTTTCTGAAAACGGGGGGGCCCCGATCTATATTTCCATACCTGATAGGACTGAAAGAGATGTAAAGGCCTATGTCTCCATAATGAAGGGTTGTAATAACTTCTGCAGTTACTGTATAGTTCCCTACGTGAGGGGCAGGGAGGTAAGCAGGAGGAGTGAGGATATCATAAAGGAAGTGAGGGGACTCGCAGAGAGTGGGGTTAAGGAGGTAACCCTTCTCGGGCAGAATGTGAACTCTTACAATAAAGGCACATCAGATATGGGTTTCCCCGAGCTTTTGAAAGCCATAAATAAGATAGAGGGGATTGAACGTATTAGATTCGTCACATCCCACCCTAAAGACCTCTCCGATGCATTGATAAACTGTTTTGGAGACCTTGAAAAACTCTGTGAACATATACACCTTCCCTTCCAGTCAGGTTCTGATAAGATATTGGAATCTATGAACAGGGGGTATACGTCAGAAGATTATAGAAGGAAGATCGATTTGCTTAGAAACAGGGTACCCCATATAGCAATTACCGCGGATTGTATCGTAGGTTTCCCGGGGGAGGATGAACAGGATTTTGAAAAGACCATGGAGCTTATAAGGGATGTAGAATTCGATGGGCTATTTTCTTTTGTCTATTCTCCAAGGAAGTATACATTAGCCTGGTCACTGGAGATGACCGTGCCGAGAGAGGAGGCTTTATCAAGGCTTAAGGTTCTCCAAGACACACAAAAGGCGATTACATTGAAGAAAAACAGGGCAATGGAGGGGTCTGTTGTTCAGATCCTCATAGAGGGTAAGAGTAAAAACGGGGGCGAGGAATATACGGGGAGGACAAGGACAAACAAAATCGTAAACTTACCGGGAGAGCGGGGAATGATTGGGAACTTGATAGATGTGGAAATACTAAAGGGATACGCAAACTCCCTTAAGGGAAGGCCGGTTTATCAACAGATGGAAGCAATCGATGGCAAAAAGGGAGAGGTTCTTCCCGAAAAAAATATGGAGGTATTACATGCTCAAAGAAATGAAGGTTGCAGGCATCACGGTTGATCCATTTACCAATACGCCTATTATCTTACTTAAAGATCTCGAGGATAAGGACGTTCTACCTATCTGGATCGGTCTTCTTGAGGCCTCAAGCATTGCTACCGCCCTTGAAAATATAGGCACCCCGAGACCTATGACCCATGACCTGATAAAGAATATACTCGATAACCTGGGGGTTAAGGTGGTGAAAATTGAGGTGAACGATTTGAAGGATAATACGTACTACGCCCTCATACACCTGGATGTGGATAGAAAGAGGTTGATAATAGATTCAAGGCCAAGCGACGCCATCGCTATAGCCCTTAGGACAAACGCACCGATCTTTGTAGAGGAAGCGGTGATCAAGAAGTCTGCAAAAATAGACCTCTCTACAAAAGGAGATAAGGTTGTGGCGGATTCTACCGATTGGGAAGAGGTACTCGAGAGCCTCTCTCCGGATGACTTTGGTAAATATAAAATGTAGGGGGGTGAAATGATAGACCTCCATACCCATTCATTTCTAAGTGATGGTGAACTCATTCCTGCCGAACTCATAAGGAGGGCAAAGGTAAAGGGTTATAAAGTCCTCGGAATATCAGACCACGTAGACCACACGAATATCGATAATATAGTAAGGGGCATCAGGAAATTAAAAGATTTTTCTGTATACCACGAAGGTATAACGGTTATCCCAGGTGTTGAGATAACCCACGTTCCCCCGAAGCTTATAGGGGATATCATCTCTTATGCAAGAGGTCTGGGGATATCCTATGTGGTCGTCCACGGAGAGACACTCTCAGAACCTGTTGCGGAAGGGACAAACAGGGCAGCTATAGAGGCAGGGGCCGATATCCTTGCCCATCCTGGATTGATAAAGGAGGAAGATGCCCTCCTCGCTAAAGAAAAGGGGGTGCTCCTTGAGATAAGCACGAGAAAAGGCCATTCCCTCTCAAATGGCCACGTGGCAAAGATCGCAATTAAGACAGGGGCTAACCTTATCCTTGATACCGATTCCCATAGTCCATTGGATCTTGTCACAGAAGAAGAGGCCCTCCGTATCGCCCTCGGGGCAGGGCTGACGGTGGAAGACTTCAAGAACATGCAGAAAAACGCGGCGAAACTCGTGGAGAAGATACTGTAATGAAGCTCACGATCGATGGGAAGATAGGACAGATTCCCTTTTATCCTAAGGCAAAAAAATACGGCACCGATAACGGCTGGATAAAGCTCGCCTCAAATGAAAATCCTTACCCCCCATCCCCTAAGGCGATCTCCGCGATTCTCGATGCCCTTTTTTCTGTGAACAGATATCCAGGGGGGGAATACGAGCTTAAAAAGGTTTTAGGGGAAAGATACGGTCTTGCCCCGGAAAATGTTGTGCTCGGTGACGGTTCCGATGAACTGATAGAGCTTGTGCTCAAGGCAGCCCGATCCCCGGATAGGGATGTGGTCATAGTTACAGAGCCTTGCTTTGCCTTCTACGAGATCGCATCGAAGATATACGGTTACAGGGTCGTTAAAGTGCCCCTTGAGGGGATGAAGGTAAAATTGGATAGTTTACTCAAGGCTACTGACAAAAGAACAAGGATCATCTTTCTCAATAATCCATTAAACCCGACAGGGACGATCTTCGAAGAGGAGGAATTTGTAAGGTTTTTAAATGAACTCCCCGATGAGATCCTCGTTGTTGTCGATGAGGCTTACGGTGAGTTTACAGATAGTAAAAATTTTCCCCGATCCCATAGATTCACCAAGGATTACCCCGTAGTAATACTCAGAACATTCTCAAAGGCGTATGCCCTTGCCGGTCTCCGGATAGGATATGGGTTAGCTGAGGCATCCCTAATATCATATATGGAAAGGACCCAGCAACCATTCAGTGTCAATGCCCTTGCCATCGCCGGCGCCCTTGGAGCTATAGAAGACCAGCATCACCTCGAAATGGTCCTTGAAAACAATAGAAAAGGAAAGGCATTTTTATATAATGCCTTCAAAGAGATGGGTATATCCTATGTGCCCACAGAGGCCAATTTTATCCTGTTCAAGGATGATAATGCCCGAGTATTGACCGAGATGCTATACGAAGATCGGGTAGTCGTACGGTGGATGGGCCCATATGGTTTACCGGAATATGTTAGGGTTTCTATAGGAAAAATAGAGGAGAACCAAAGATTTATAGAGGCCCTCAAGAGGCGCTACAGGATTTTGTAGTTTAGGGCAACAAAAAATTAGATATAGATTTGAAAATCTTTTAAGGAGAGATAGGTTGGGTATCATCATAACCATCGATGGGCCAAGCGGGGTAGGAAAGAGTACGGTATCCCGTATACTGGCCAAGATTTTAGGTTATCGATACATTGACACAGGGGCAATGTACAGGGGCGTTGCATACGCCTTCGTTGCTTCAGGATATTCTCTGGAATCCATCGATGATGGACGGATGGAAACGTTTTTGAATGGTCTTGATCTGGAATTCCATTTCGACGATACCGCTTCTGTTTTTTACCGTAAGGAAGATATATCTGAGAAGATCAGGGAGCCGGAAATCTCCCTTATTGCCTCTAAACTCTCCCAGAATAGAAAGGTCAGGGAGTATCTTACCGGAAAACAGAGAGAGATTGGAAGGCCAGGAGGGGTAGTCCTCGAGGGAAGGGACACGGGGAGCGTTGTCTTTCCCGATGCCCATGTAAAGTTCTTCCTCGATGCAGACCACGAAGAAAGGGCAAGACGAAGGCATCTTGAGCTAAAAGAAAAGGGGAAAGAGGCTAACATCGACACCGTGAAAGAGGAGATATCGATAAGGGACAGGCAGGATTCTCAGAGGGAGTTGGCCCCTCTTGTAAGGCCTAAAGATAGCGTATATATCGATACCACAAGGCTTGATATCAATGGTGTCGTTGAAGAGATGCTAAAATATATCTTACCGATGGTGAAATGATGGAGGTTTTAAAGACAAGACATATAGGTTTCTGCTTCGGTGTAAGAAGGGCCATCGATATGGTGATGGCAGAGGCGGAGAAAGAAAAGGGAAGGATTTACACTTTAGGGCCCATCATCCATAACCCCCAGATGGTGGAAATGCTGAAAGAAAAAGGGATAATCCCCATAGAAGATTTAAGGGAGGTAAGAGAGGGGACTGTTGTCTTTCGTACCCACGGGATCAAAAAGGAAGAGGAGGAGTATATAAGGGAAAAAGGTCTCAATTTTATAGATGCCACCTGTCCTTTTGTGAAGAGGGTAAGAAAGAAGGCGATGTTTCTTGAAAAAAATAGATACAAGGTGGTGATCGTTGGCGATAGGGAACACCCCGAGGTAAAAAGTGTGTTGAGTTATTTACATAATAATGGTATTGTATTGGAGAAACCTACCCCGATTAAGGCAAAAAAGGTTGGTGTGGTAAGCCAGACAACGCATGGTAGAGAATCCTTTTTCAATATCGTCAGTAGATTGGTGGAAGAAGTGGAAGAATTGAGGGTATATAACACGATTTGTGAAAGCACGGAGACAAGACAGAAGGAGGCTGCAAGCCTTGCCTCTATGGTGGATATAATGCTGATAATAGGCGGAAAAAATAGCTCAAACACCACAAAACTATATGAAACCGTGAAGAGAGAAAACTGTAAGGCGTACCACATAGAGACCGAAGCAGAGATAGATCCCGAATGGTTTAAAGGGGTAAATAAAATAGGTATTACAGGGGGCACATCGACCCCTGATCATATACTCGACAGTGTGGAGAGATTTGTAAAAAAACTATAGGGGGAACATATGGCGCCAGATGGACCTGAAACAGCAGCACAAGGGGAAAACACAACGGAGGAGATGAAGGAACTCTATGAGACCTCGATGAAGAGTCTCCAGAACGGCAGTATTCTAAAAGGTAGGGTGATCAACATTACAGGGGATACTGTCATTGTGGATGTAGGTTTAAAATCGGAAGGTAAGCTCTCTATAAACGAATTTCTGGATAAAGAGGGAAAGCCCAAGGTACATATCGATGATGATGTAGAAGTGATGATAGTGGGGCGGGAGAAAGAGTTTGGACTGCTTCTCCTTTCAAAACAAAGGGCAGACTACATCCGCACCTGGGAGCGGGTAAATAAAGCTCTCGAAGAGGGTATCCCCGTGGAAGGGGATATAATATCGGAGGTAAAGGGGGGGTTCATAGTGGATATCGGTGTCAATGCCTTCCTGCCCATATCCCAGGTTGATGTAAAACCTGTTAAAAACCCTGCATCATTTGTAGGCAGACATTTGAAATTCAAAGTCCTGAAAGTAAATCAGCGGAAGAACAACATCATACTATCCCGCAGGATATTTATGGAAGAAGAGAAGGAGAGGAAAAAGAAGGAGTTCTGGAAAAATGCAAAGATGGACCAGACCTTGTACGGTATAGTAAGGAATCTAACCGATTACGGTGCGTTTATAGATTTAGGCGGTGTCGATGGTTTCCTCCATATGAACGAGATCACCTGGGGCAGAATCACCCACCCCAAAGAATACTTAAGGGTCGGAGATGAGGTAAAGGTAAAGATTATAGAATTGGACCCGGAAAAGGAAAAGGTGGGGGTAAGCATAAAGCAGTTGAAGCAGGATCCGTGGCTCAAGATTGAGGAAAAGTATGGGGTGGACAAGAAAGTAAGGGGAAAGGTTGTCAGCATAGTAGATTACGGGGCCTTTGTAGAGCTTGAACAGGGTGTTGAAGGCCTGCTCCATATAAGCGAGATGAGCTGGGACAAAAGGATAAAAAACCCGGCAAAGATAGTGAAAAAAGGGGACTGGCTCGACCTTGTTGTCCTTGGGATAGACAAAGAAAAGAAGAGGATATCCCTCGGTTTAAAACAGTTGTTGCCGGATCCCTGGGATGAGCTTGAGAAGCAGTATCCCCCAGGCTCTATAGTTAAGGGAAAGGTGAAGAATATAACAGAATTCGGAATGTTCGTTGGGATAGGAAACGGTATAGATGGGCTTGTCCATATGTCTGAGATCTCCTGGTCAAGGAGAAAAAGGGCGATTTCAGAGGTATTCAGGAAGGGAAGTGCGGTGGAAGCCCTTGTGATAAATGTAGATAAGGGGCAGAAAAAGTTTTCTTTGAGTATAAAACAGTTGAAGGAGAACCCCTGGAAGGGCGTGGCCTCTCGCCATCATGTCGGGGAAGTGGTTGAAGGGTATGTAACGAGCATAACAGATTTCGGTGCTTTCGTAGAGATAGAGGAGGGTATCGAGGGTCTGATACATCTCTCCGAGATGGAGGATAGCAAGGGGAAACACCCCTCTGATATATTTAAGATAGAGGATAAGGTAAGGGCTGTTATTCTCAACATAGACGAACAGGAGAAACGGATAGCGTTGAGCACGAAGGCCTTAAAAAAGCGGGAAGAGCAGAAGAACATAGAGGCATACACCAAAGAAGAGAGTGCCTTTTCAACCCTCGGAGAGATTCTGGTACCGGCTATGAAAATGAACGAGGCCGATAAAGGTTCACCATAAGCCTATCAGGAGGAGAGCAAACATGGCCTTAAATAGAGAGCTTCTCGATATACTCTGTTGCCCTAAATGTAAGGGAGATATAAGACTCACGGAAAATGAGGATGGGCTGGTCTGCGATGCCTGTAAACTTATGTATCCGATAAGAGAAGAGATCCCTGTTATGCTCATCGATGAGGCGATAGACATATCAAAAGGCGGATAAAACCCCTGTGGCCAACCGATAATTTTGTAACATTCCGTAATTACATGCACAAAATCCATAATTTGCTCCTGGAATTGCCTGATTATCTTGTGATTTTGTGTATCCGCATGTTCCAGCAGATGATAAGACTTCTCCCCGAGAGGGGTAGATATGTTTTGGGCGTTTTTCTCGGCCATCTTGCATATCTATGTTTGAAGGAGAGGAGGGTTGTGGCCATAAAGAACATAAGAAAGGCCTTTCCCGAATCAGAAGGGAAAAAGGTAAAAGGGATAGCAAAGAGATGTTTTAAAAACCTCGGTGTAAATTTCATTGAGCTCCTCAATATTCCTTACATACCAAAAGAAAGATACAAAGATAGATTTACCATTGTAAACAGAGAATACATAGACAGGGTGGTGGATCTCGATAAGGGGATGATAGCCCTTGTTTTTCATTATGGAAATTGGGAGATCATGGGTGTCGCCTCGGCATTTGTGAAAAATGAAGTGGTTGCCCTGGCCCGCCCCTTAAAATACCATAACAGGATCAACACGCTTTTGAACAGCTTGAGGGCATCCACAGGTTTGAAGATCATACCAAATGCAAACACCGCAAAGGATGTGATGAGGTACCTAAGAGAGAAAAAGATAGTGGCCATCCTCGCGGACCAGAGGGAAAAGAGGTCAAAATGTGTATATGTGGAATTCTTTGGAGAAAAAGTCCCTACAAATAAAGGGGTGGCGGCGATAGGTATGAAAACAGGGGCCTTGATAATCCCTCTTTATCTCGAGAGGATCGGTTTTCTGAGATATAGGATCGTATGTAATGAACCGATCGAAATGGAGAGAGACGGAAACGTGGAGGAGCTTATATATAAAAACACAAGGAAGATAAACTCTTTTCTTGAGTCCATCATCATAAAAAAGCCCGAGGAATGGTTCTGGGTTCATAGACGCTGGGGGAGAGATAAATAAGATAAAATCGGGTACCATTATACTTAGCTCTTGACTTTGGGGTAAATAATATCATAATTTTATGGTAAAGGTTTACCTTCTAAAGGACTGAAGAATGGCAAATATAATCGATGTAGCTCAAAAGGCAGGGGTATCCATCGCAACCGTATCCAGGGTTGTGAACAACAGCCGCCACAAGGTCAATCAAGCGACAAAAGAGAAGGTGCTCGCAGCGATAAAAGAGCTCGATTACAGACCCAATGCCCTCGCAAAGGGTCTGCTTATGAAAAAGACGATGACAGCAGGTATTATAATACCTGATATTTCAAACCCATATTATGCGGAAATAGTAAGGGGTATCCAGGACATTGCCGATGTGCACGGTTATGGGATTATGCTTTTAAATACCGATAGAAATAAGGAACGGATCATAAAACATATACTTTTTTTAAGGGAAAAATCTGCCGATGGCATTATATTCAGCGGGGGCACCATCGATGAAGAGGAGGTTTTGTCTGCCCTTGGGGAACTAAAAGAAAGGGTGGTTGTTATCGGAAGACATAATGTAGATTTCCCTGTTATTGCGATAGATAACGTGGGGGGTGCATCAAAGGCGACAAAACATCTGATAGACTTAGGTCACAGGAGGATCGGCTATATAAGCGGTCCAAATAACTCAACAACGGCGAAGGAGAGGTTCGAGGGATATAAGACCGCCCTTACCCAGGCAGGATACAGGGTAGACCGAACTTTGATAAAGAACGGGGATCTAACACCGAGTAGCGGTTATCTAATAGCAAAGGAATTGATTTATGAGAAGAAGGCGACCGCAATCTTTACAGCAAACGACCAGATGGCAATCGGTGCGATAAGGGCTGCAAAGGATTTGGGGCTTAGAATCCCGGAGGATGTTGCTATTGTGGGTTTTGATAACATACCCATCACCTCTTTTATAGACCCCCCTTTGACCACTATAGAGATACCCATGTACCAGGTGGGTATTGCGGCGATGGAGATGCTTGTGAATATCATATCGGAAAAAAATTCGGAGAGGATGAGATGGTTCAGTACGAATCTTATAATAAGAGGCTCAACAGAGAATGGTAAAAAAAATTCTTGACAATCATCCCGATTTATTACATATTATGGAAAAGGTTTACCATTTATTAGTTTAAGAAAGGAGAATAGAGATGGGAAAATTAAAAAAATACGACATTATGGAGCTTCCCTGGACGGACGTTGCAGAACACTTAAAGAGTGGCAACGATGTGATCATGATACCTATCGGTAGCTGCGAGAAGCATGGACACCATGTTCCCTTAGGTGTAGACTCCTACACGACGATGGGCAGTGTTGAAAGGGCTGCAAAGAAGGCCGATGTCCTCTACACACCCCTTTTACCCTTCGGCCTCTCCCCTCACCATATGGGTGAACCGGGATGGGGAACAGGGACAGTCTCCCTACCTGCAGAGGTATACAGACAGGTCCTCTATGCCATAGGAAGGAGCCTGATCTTCGCAGGTTTTAACAAGCTCGTCTATGTATCCCACCACGGAACAAATATGGGGGCCCAGGGAGAAGTACTCCGTACATTAAGGGCAGAGACAGGCTGTTTCTGCGCTTACTACAAAACCCCTACAGAAAGGGAGTGTGCTGTTGTGGCAGATCTTATGACAGGGCCTCCTGAGGAGACCCCGGGCTGGCATGCAGGGGAACTGGAAACATCCACATGTATGGCCTATATGAAGGAGAAGGGCATTTACGAGGGTTCTATTTTTATGGAAAGGGCAAAACCCGACAGGGCCCATGCCCCGAGATGGATGGGACCCAATTTCTCGAAGAAGGATGGAACAAACACGGTAATCTTCCAGGGTTCTGAAAATATATTTGTCCCTATGCTCCACCATGAGTACTCAGATACCGCGACCATAGGCAACCCCCTCCGTTCGAGCATCGAGCAGGGTGAGGCGGTCTTTGAAAGGATAAGCGATCACCTCGCCGCCTTTCTTGAAGAAGTAAAAAAGTTTGACTTTAAAGTACCTGATGAAAAGAGGGATTGGCCGGGCCGTTTCTGGAAGGGATAAGAGATTTAAAATACTTTTGGCTACATGATGATCAAACGATGAAGAAGTGTATAGCCATACTCGGTACCCTCGATACCAAAGGCAGGGAAGTGGCCTTTATGAAGAAGCTCATCGAAGATAGGGGATACAGGGCAACGGTTATAGATGTTGGCCCTGTTGGTCCCCCCGGGACAATACCTGATATTCCAAACAGGGATGTGGCTTCCTGGGCAGGCTATGATTTAGACGAGTTGATCGAAAAAGAGAAGAGGGATAGGGTCATCGAGGCTATGGGTATAGGGGCCCGGAATATCCTTCTTCATCTTTACAAAAATAGGCTTCTCGATGGTGTAATAGGTTTCGGTGGCAATCAGGGAACGGCTATAGGGGCAATGGCGCTCAAGGCATTGCCCTTTGGCTTTCCAAAGTATCTCATCTCCACCGTTGCCTCGGGGAATATAAGACCCTATATAGGGTGTAAAGATATAAACGTCGTCTTTTCCGTAGGAGATTTTTTGGGGGGTCCAAACCCTCTCACAAGGACAGTTCTCGCCAATGCCGTTGCAGCCGTAATAGGTATGGTTGAATACGGTGAAATGTTTGAAAAGGTTTACCATAAACCCAATATTGCCATTACCGCCCTGGGTAATACGGAAAAGGCTGCACGCTATGCGGTGGAGTTGATTTCAAGATCCGGTTTTCAGCCCATCCCCTTTCATGCGTCAGGGGCCGGAGGTTCTGCGATGGAAGAGCTTATTTACGAGGGTTTTATCCACGGTGTCCTTGATTTAACACCCCATGAGTTGACGGAGGAGATATCGGGGAAGGGAATCTATGTACCTGTAAACCCTGGGAGGCTTAAAGCTGCAGGGGATGTGGGCATACCCCAGGTGGTCTCCCTGGGGGGCATGGAATATTTATGTTTTGGTCCATACGAAACCATACCTTTTACCCTTAGAAAGAGAAAGATATATATGCACAATCCTTACAATGCGAATGTGAAGGCATCAACGGCAGAACTGAAGAAGACCGCATACGTGATGGCCGAGAGGCTAAACATAGCAAAAGGTCCTGTTGCCGTTGTGGTTCCCAAAAGAGGATGGTCTGTATACGGAGCAAAGGGCGGGCCTTTATTCAGCCAGGGGAGCTATGATGTATTCGTAAAGGCTTTAAAAAAGAATCTGAGGAATGGTATAACCGTTTTAGAGGTTGATGCCCATATAAATGATAGGGAGTTTGTTGAGCAATGTGTTGATCTTCTCGTCAATATCATGAGAAAGGAAGGGGTAAGGGATGTCGACGAAAAATGAGGTTATTAAAAAATTAAGAGAGGATATAGCGGAGTATTCAAAAAGGTCGTATATGCGCCATTTGGTCTCTGGTACAGGAGGAAATATCAGCGTTAAAGTCCCCGATTCGGCTCTCGTTCTTATCACACCTACAGGCATCTCTTTAGCGGAGATCGAACCTGATATGAACCTCCTTGTGGATTTTGAGGGCAACATCCTCGAAAACCCTTTAGGTTTTAACCCTTCAAAGGAAACTTCCTTCCATCTTGTTGTTTACCGGATAAGACCCGATGTAGGTGCCGTTGCCCATCTCCATCCCCCTTATGCCACAGCGTTTTCTAATAAAGGGGAGACTCTTCCTCTTCTCACAATAAATAGCAGGATCGCTTTGAAAGATGTCCCATGCATAGAATGCGCCTTACCTGGCTCCAGGGAATTATGCGACTTTGTTAAAGAAGGTATCATGAAATTTAAAAGTGTCAATGCATTCCTGATGAAAGAACATGGGATTCTCACCTTGGGGCCCGATTTAAAATCGGCCTTCTATACCGCTGATCTAGTTGAGGATACGGCAAAGATAGCATTGTTTACCGAGATTTTAGAAGTCAGTAAGAAAGGATGATGTCATGGAAGGACTAAAAGAAAAATCGTTATCCGTTCCAAAGACCATGAAGGCATGGGTTTTAGATGGACCGGAAGAGCTTCGCCTTACGGAAAAACCTGTACCAAGGCCCGGTAATGGAGAAGTCCTTATCAGGGTTGATGCGGTGGCCATATGTGGAACAGACGTGGAGATCCTGACGAAGGGTTTACCTGCGTGGATTGAGGGGGGCCTGCCCTTTAACAAAAATTTTACCCCGGGCCATGAATATATGGGTACCGTTGTTGAGCTTGGAGGTGGGGTAGACGAATATAAGATTGGAGACAGGGTAGCGGTGGAGGTACATGCGGGGTGTGGACGCTGTGAGAGGTGCAGGATGGGGATGTACACATCTTGCCTCAATTATGGACTTAACTATGGGGAGCAGAACAAAGGGCACAGGGCAAACGGTTTTACAACGGACGGTGGCTTTGCCGAATACGCTGTAAACCATATAAACACCCTTGTCCATGTCCCCGATGATATGAGCGATGAAGAGGCAACCTTGATTGTCACCGCAGGTACCGCCATGTATGGTATCGATGTACTGGGGGGTCTTATAGCAGGACAGTCTCTGGCGGTGACAGGTCCTGGTCCGATAGGACTTATGAGTGTTGCCGTCGGCAAGGCCCTCGGGGCCCAACCTGTTATTCTGACAGGGACGAGGGATTCCAGACTTAACATGGGGATCAAACTCGGTGCCGATTATGTTGTGAACATACAGAAGGAAGACCCCGTTGAAGCGGTTAGGAGGATCACGAACAATAAAGGTGTCCACTATGTTATGGAGTGCTCAGGGGCGCCGAATGCCCTGAACGAGGCTATGGATATGGTAAATAGGGGGGGAAGGATATGTCTCGCCGCCTTTCCAGGACAGCCTGTGCCTGTCGACCTCGCCAAGCTCGTGAGAAATAACATCTATGTCTACGGTATAAGGGGAGAGGGGAATAGTGCAACCCACAGGGCAGCAGCACTTATGGCCCAGAAAAGGTTCGATGCAAAGCTCATCCATACCCATACATTCTCTCTCGAGGAGTTACCCACTGCCTTTAGGTACTTCAGGGAAAGGATAGAGGATGCGATAAAAGTCGTTGTTAAGGTATAGATAATTAAGTTTAAGGAGGCGTTATGGAAAATTTTTCTATTTACAGATATATGAAACTCGGGATCGTCCATTTCAAAGCCTATCCCCAGGTTTCAAATGGAGAAGGCCCTATCGTGGAGACCTTGAGAAAGATAGTAGAGGATGATTTCTGGACAGCGGTCGAGGTCGGTTGGATGAAAGACCCGAAGGTGCGGCATGAGGCAAAAAAGCTCCTCGAATGTTCCCACATGGAGGTCTGCTATGCAAACCAGCCGAGGATGTTCAGTCAAAAGTTAGACCTCAACTCCTTTGACCCTAAAGAGAGAAAAAAAGCCATAAACGCCATGAAAAACGGTGTCGATGAGGCCTTTCAACTTGGCGCAACCTGCATGAGGGTCTTTTCAGGGAAATACCCTGAAGAGAGCAAAAAAGAGGAGGCAAAAAAGATCCTCATAGATTCTCTGAGGGAGATATGCGAGTACACGAATTCTCAGGGGGAGATGGGGATCTACATGAAGATCTTCGACTACGACATAGACAAATGCTTTCTCATCGGCCATTTCAAGGATGCGGCGGAAGTCGCCTCGGTCCTCCATAAAGAATACAAGAATTTTGGTGTCCTCGCTGACCTTTCCCATTTTCCTCTATTAAGGGAGACACCTGAGGAGGCAATACCCCTTGTTAAGGAATTTCCCATGCACTTTCATATAGGGAGTTGTGCCTTCAGGGATAAGAGGCATCCCGGCTATGGGGATCTCCAGCCCCGTTTTGGAATGCCCGGAGGGGAGATAGATACACCTCAGGTGAGAGACTACTTCCGGCTTCTTCTGAATCTGAAACTCTTGAATCCTGAAACAAGGCCTGTGTTGAGCGCGGAGGTAAGACCACTCCTCGCAGAGGAGACATCAGAGGTTGTGATAGCGAATACAAAGAGGGTTATAAAAGAGGCATGGGCAACGATTTAGTGCATGCTTCCTTCAGGAGGGATGCTCACCATAAAACTACTTTCAAGGAGGAGACCATGAAAAGAAGAGTAGGGAGAAAAATTGCTTTTTTTCTATTTTTTGCGTCACTATTTTTTACACAGCTCTGTCTTCAAGCCCATGCCGCAAAGGATGACTGGCCGACAAAACAGGTGGAGCTAATAAATCCATTTGGTGCCGGTGGTGCCGCAGATATACAGGCGAGAAAACTCGCCGAGATTATCTCCAGGGATTTGGGTCAGCCTATGGTTGTAAGGAATGTGACAGGGGCAGGAGGGGCGATAGCCTATAACGAGGTGAGAAGGGCAAAGCCCGATGGTTATACCCTGATCTGGTACTCAGGGGCGATAAACACCCTGTCGGCGAGGAAACAGATAACTTTTGACTATACGGCCTTCGACCACATAGCAGGCATAGGCTACGAGACCATAGCCATTGCCGTTAACAAGACGGCCCCATGGAAAGATTTCAAGGAGTTCGTGGCGTATATAAAACAGAACCCCGGAAAGGTGACGATTGGTAATTCCGGTATGGGGAGTGTGACCCATATGGTTCCTGTTGCAATGGCGGCCAAGATAAAAGCCCAGGTTACCCATGTACCCTTTGGAACAGGCCTTGCAGTTGCATCCCTTATGGGCGGTAAGATAGATGCATCAAGCCAGCACCCTGCGGAGATTTTGAGCCAGGTAAAGGCAGGAGAGGTAAGGGTTCTTGCGGTAAGCAGCGCTAAAAGGATCAGTATATGGCCAAACGTTCCGACCATGAAAGAGTCAGGGGTGGATCTGGTGTTTGACCAGTGGAGGGGTTTTGCAGCCCCGAAGGGCACACCAAAAAATGTGATCGATAAACTTTCCTCTATAGTAAAAAAGGCCGTTGAGAGCAAAGAATGGATAGACTTTACCTCATCGGTTGGTACAACCGCGGAGTATATGGATCCATCGTCATTTTTGAAGTTTGTCGCAGAACAGGATAAACTGACAAAAGAGATCATGACAGAGGCGGGTCTCTTGAAATAAAAAAAGAAGGTAAGGAAGAAGATGGGAAGCAGTATTGTATGGATGTTGTTTGGTCTCCTCTTTCTCGTATATAGTTTGAGATATCCCTTTGACACTATAGGGAGTCCTGGGCCAGCGGTTTTTCCATTTCTGATCTCGGTCTTTCTCATCTTCTTCTCCGGCCTTGAGGCGATTAAAAGTTACACAAATAGAAAAAAAGAAGCGGAAAAGGAATGCGTGGATGAGGCCTCTTACTGGTTTACCCGTGTATGCGAAAGGGCAAAGGGTGAGGCAGGCCCTATAAAGATGACCGCGGTCTTTGTTGTATACCTGTTAGCGATGGTATGGGTGGGTTTTTTTGTCTCCACCTTTCTTTTTGTCTTTGTATCAAGTAGACTCATGGGTTCAAAGGATTTTTTGAGACCTATAGCACTCTCTCTGGGGATCGTGATTTTTTGCTATATACTCTTTGAAGTATGGCTTAAGGTCTCCTTCCCGAGGGGGATTCTTTTTTAAAGGGCGGAAACAATGTTTGATCATTCTGTAATATCCTCTCTTTTGACCGCATTCCAGCCGGTTAACCTTGTATCGTGCTTCATCGGTGCCGTTGTGGGTACCCTTGTGGGGGTATTGCCAGGACTCGGTCCCGCTGCGGCGATGGCCCTTGTCATACCCCTTACTTTGAAGCTGGGGCCTACAGCGGGGTTGATCATGCTGGCAGGGATCTATTACGGTTCCATGTACGGCGGTTCTACGACTTCCATACTCGTAAATGTACCGGGGGAACCTGCGAGTGTCGTTACTACCCTTGATGGGTATGTAATGGCAAGGAAAGGAAGGGCCGGGGCAGCCCTTGCCATTGCTGCAATAGGTTCTTTTGCCGCAGGGACATTCAGCGTGATAGCCCTCCAGTTTTTTGCACCCCTCCTTGCCCGTTCTGCCCTTGCCTTTGGGCCTGCAGAGTACTTCGTTCTAACGGTACTGGGTATAGTTCTTCTTTCAAACCTTACGGGAAAGTCAAGGGTAAAGTCACTTATACTTATGATGGTAGGGCTTGTGCTCTCCACAATCGGCATGGATCCTGTAGGGGGTGTGGAACGCTTCTCTTTCGGTATCGATGCGGCCCAGGGAGGGGTGAGCTTTATAGCTATCACAACGGGGCTCTTTGGTGTGGCAGAAGTCCTGACGATCATGGCTGAGAAAGAGGAGAAGGTAGAGTTGCTCCCTGTTAAATTTCGTGAATTATACCCGAACAGGGAAGAGATAAAGAGGTCTGTTGCCCCCATAGTGAGGGGTTCTGTAATGGGTTTTTTTATAGGTCTACTCCCGGGACCTGCGGCAACAATGGCTGCCTTTGCCTCATACGGCCTTGAGAGGCGTATATCAAAATTCAAACATATGTTCGGGAAGGGTGCTATAGAGGGTGTGGCAGGGCCAGAATCTGCTAATAACGCAGCAGCAGGGGGCGCCATGATTCCCCTTCTCTCCCTCGGTTTACCTTTTACACCGGCGACGGCTGTTCTCCTCGGGGGCATGTTGCTCCATGGGGTCACTCCAGGCCCTTTTTTGCTAAAGGATCGACCCGATGTCTTCTGGGGCGTAATAGGAAGCTTCTATTTGGGTAATTTAATGCTCCTCATACTTAACCTCCCCCTTGTTGGTATCTTCGCCAAGATAGTAAGGGTATCCCCTAAATATCTGATGCCCACCGTCCTTGTCCTTTGCGTCATCGGTGCATACGGGGACAACTCATCCATGTTCGATGTGTGGGTGATGCTTGCATCAGGAGTGGCAGGCTTTCTTATGAGGAAATACCAGTATGAACCTGCCCCCCTTGTGGTAGGACTTGTCTTGGGTCCTGTTATGGAACGTTCTTTGAGGCAGACCCTTATCATATCTAAAGGGGATATAAGCGGCCTGTGGGGTTCGGGTATCTGTGTGATTATGTGGGTTGTGGTAATCTTCTCTGCAATTTACCCTATAGTAGGGCATTTCATAAACAGGTCGAAAAAGGTTTTGTGACCTTGAAGGGAGCATAACCTGACTTGATATGTTGCCCTTCCCTTATCACGTTGAACGATGGCTACCTGTAAAAAAGGGTGATTTTAAAGACCCGGGACAGAAAAATGCGTTCTTTATCTCTCTTTCTCAGTCAATCACCGCCTTCTCCATAAATTTTGTTACAATTTTTTTACCGTTTTATATCTTCAAGATAAGCCCTTATCCGGAAAAAAAGACGCTGTTATGGATAGGGGCGATTATGAGCATAAACGGTATTTTAACCGCCATAGCCTCTCCCCTATGGGGTCTTTTTGCCCACAGGGTGAGCCCAAAGATGTTATACCAGAGGGGACAGATTGCCCATGCGATATTTTTCTTCCTCATGGCCTTTACAACGGATATCCATATGCTCTTTCTCTTGAGGTTCTTTCAGGGGATGTTAGGGGGGGTCTCAACGATCGGTCTTATTCTCGTCTCTTCCTCATCATCAAAGGAGAAAGTATCTTCGAACATTGGGTTATTCCAGTCCTTTCTTACACTGGGGCAGTTATCGGGCCCACCTTTGGGTACGATAGCTGCGGCATCCCTTGGATACAGAAATGCCTTTTTTTGTGGTTCTGCCCTATTGATTATCTCCTTTATCTTGACTCAGATCATAGTCTCCGATGTGCCTAAGCTCCCGAAAGGAAAGAAGAGGGAGAAGAATAGATCCCTCGATAGGGGTATAGTATTCGCCTTCATCCTCTGTTTTATCGTCCAGATACAGCTTGTATTTCTCCCGAGCATCCTCCCCAAGGTGCTGGAGACACTCAATATTTTAGGGGAGAGGGCGTTGAAGACCGCAGGGGTCGTTGTGATGTTATACACGGTATCCACAGTGATCGGAACTTTTATTATCACGAGATTGACAAAAAGGGATAGGATCATAAAGGTCATAACATTTCTAATCATCTCAGGTATTTTCCTCCAGTGTACCCTTTCCTTTACAGGGGGGATAGTGAGTTTTGTTGTGGTGAGGATGTTACAGACAGGGATTGTGTCCGCTTCCATCCCCCTTGTAATATCGATGTTTGTAAGGAGACAGGAGGGAGGGGTAATAGGTTTATTAAACGCATCGAGATTTGCAGGAAACGCCGCAGGCCCTATGCTTGCCTCGGCTATCATGGCGATTTCTGGTTTTAAAGAACTCTGTTTCATCATAGGGGGCCTGGGATGTTTTGCGCTATTTTTCTTCAGGCAGTCGTTCAAGGAGGGGGTCCTTATAGACGATGTTTAATATTGACAGTTTACCCTTCGATGGATATATTAACTTCGACTATTCCAAATAGGAGGGATTCTTATGGTTATTGCCCAGCTTTCCGTTTACCCTTTAGGGGAAGGAACAAGTTTGAGCAGGTTTGTGAAAAAGGGTGTACAGGTTATAAAAGAATCGGGGTACAAGTATGAGATCGGAGGTCTTTCAACAACCATAGAAGTCCCTGACCTCGATGCCCTCTTCGAGCTTATAAAGAAGGTCCATAAGGCCCATATAGAGGAAGGGGCAAAAAGGGTGGTTATAGACCTCAAAGTAGATGACAGGCGGGACAAAGACGCAACCATAGAGAGCAAAAGGAATTCGGTAAAATAGGCCCTATTTTATCTTTAAAACCTTTGCCCCTCTTATCTTTCTCTCCTTCAGTTCAATGAGAGCCCTGTTTGCGTCTTCCAGAGGGAAGACCTCTATTTCGGGCTTAATGGGGATTTCTCCGGCAAGCAAAAGGAATTCCCCTATATCCCTCCCGGACACATTGGCGACACTCTTTATCTCCTTCTCCATCCATATGTGGGTCGGATAATCAATTCCCTTCAAATACTCTTTATCTATGTCCTCCTTTCGAATCGCATTGATCACAAGTCTTCCCCCTTTTTTTAGATGCCTCAAGCCTTCCACCACAGACTTCCATACAGGGGTTGTATCGATGGCTGAGTTTAGCCCTTCCGGGGGTACATCTTCAATGTCCCCTGCCCAGGATGCCCCCAGTTCTATGGCAAAGGCCCTTTCGTTGATACTCCTTGCAAAGACGAACACCTTGGAATTCGGGTACAGGTGTTTGGCCATTTTAAGGACTATATGTGCCGATGCCCCGAACCCTATGAGACCTAAGGTATCCCCGTCTTTCATGTTCGTTAAGCGCAGGGAGCGGTACCCTATTGCCCCTGCACAGAGAAGGGGCGCCGCTTCCACATCGGAGAAGTGATCAGGTATTCTAAAGGCAAATTTTTCCGAAACAACGGCATACTCTCCGTAGCCTCCATGCACATCCCTGCCGGTTGCCACAAAAAAATCGCACAGATTTTCATTTCCCTCTTTACAATAGGGACAGGACCCGCAGGCAGAATTGATCCAGCCCACCCCAATTCTGTCTCCCACCTTCAACCTTTTCACCTCTTTTCCCTTCTCCACCACCCTACCCACGATCTGATGGCCGGGTATAACAGGAAATCGTGGAGGGGGTGTTCTTCCTTCTATCTCATCAAGCTCAGTGTGGCAGACTCCACAGGCGTTGACCTCGATCAAGACCTCATTATTTTTAGGTACGGGTTTTGGAATATCAACGAGTTCGAGAGGTTCCCTGTTTTTTTCCAGATTTATTATGCCTTTAATCACCATTGCTTTCATATTGTGGCCTCCTTTTGTGTAAAAGATTATATCAATCCTTTTAAAAATAAGGCAATATCCCTTTGGTCGATAAAAGGAAAAGGATGAAAATTTCATACCTTCTATGTTTTAATCTTTATATGTTAAATCTCCGGAGGTAAAAGATGGATCTTAAAGGAAGGGTAGCGATTATAACAGGGGCGAGTAGAGGCATAGGTAAGGCCATTGCAATAGGTTTTGGAAGGGCAGGGGCATCCGTTGTTGTGGCTGCGAGGACAGAACACGAAAATGAAAGGTTAAAAGGGACAATACACGAAACAGCCCTTGAAATAGAGCGGTCAGGGGGTTCTGCCCTTGCGGTTAAGTGTGACGTCACAAAGGAAGGGGATGTGGTGGGGATGGTTGAGAGGGCGTATGAGAAATTTGGGAGGATAGACATCCTTATAAATAACGCAGGGATAGCGGCCCCCCTGTCCATCCTTGATATGACATTAAAACACTGGGAACTCGTGTTAAAGGTAAATCTTACAGGACCCTTCCTGTGTGTAAAATACGTATTGCCTGTGATGATAGGGCATGGCGGAGGCTCTATAATTAATATCTCTTCCATCCAGGCCCAGTCAAAGGGTTCTGTAAGCACAGGGGTTGTTTACGGGGTTTCAAAGGCAGGACTTGAGAGGTTAACGACAGGGCTCGCTATGGAACTCGAGAGGTTTAAGATCAGGGTAAACTGTGTAAAACCCAAAGGGGCTGTGATTACAGAAGGGATGATGCTCCTAAACCCCGATGCGGATATATCGAAATGGAGTACCCCTGATATGATGGTAAAGGCGTGTCTATTCCTTGCCTCTGAAAAAGGAAAGGGTATCTCTGGAATGGTTGCAACGGATGAGGAGATATGCGTGAGGTATAATCTATAAGGGAATTACCCCCCCGTAATCCCCAGCGGTTAAATATTAAAACAAACCATACCAAATTAAAATAGGGAATAAATGGGGATAAATTATGTACAATATATATAATATTATTCTATAGATTGCAGATATGATTGAAGATTTATTCTTTTTCTCTTAAGGTTCAGTTTTTTTCTTATGTTGTTCCTGTGGGCAATCACGGTACCTTTTGAAATGCCGGTAATCTCCGATATCTCTTTGATCGTCTTACCCTCCCTTATCAGGTTTGAAATCTGTTTCTCCTTCGGGGTAAGTTTTATGTGACTTAGACGGGATAGAAAAGGGGAGAGGATCTCATTCAGGTTTGCCTCCAATACATCGAGGTAAAACCTTTGTATAGAATCGAGTTGCCCTTTTTTAATTTTTTCCACATAAGGGAGGACCAGGGTCATGATATTTGAGGCAAACCTTTCCTCCATCTCTTTTTTGTCCTGTTCACTCTGCCTTATGAGTACTTGAAGGGTCGTATTC
>JAOAGQ010000071.1 GCA_026415675.1 Syntrophorhabdaceae bacterium | reverse complement strand
CTCGTGGGCTCGGAGATGTGTATAAGAGACAGGGCCTATACTGTGCACCAACAGGAGAAATATTCTTTGAAGAAGCAAAGATCCCGAAAAGCGCATTAATCGGAAGCAAGGGACAGGGTTTTGCGATATGTATGACCATGTTGAACTACACACGTTTAAGCTCGGCGGCAAGGGCAGTTGGGGTAGCCCAGAGTTGTATTGAAGAGGCGTGTAAATACGCAAATGAGAGGGAACAGTTCGGTCAGCCCATTGGACAATTCCAGATGATACAGGAGCAGATAGGCAGGATGTATGTGGAGCACGAAGCGGCGAAACTCCTTGTGTACAGGGCGGCATGGCAGAAGGATCAGGGTATCAACAACACCCTTGAAACCTCTATGGCCAAATACTATGCCGCAGAATCCGCCAATTTCTGCGCTTCAGAGGCTGTTAAGATATTCGGTTCTTATGGATTCTCATCGGAATATCCTGTTGAGAGATTCTTCAGGGATGCAAAATCTTACCAGATAGTGGAAGGTACATCGAACATCCAGAAGATGATAATGGCTCAATTTGCCTTAGGATACAGAAAAAGCTGATAAAAAAGGAGGAAAATATGGCGACAGAAGTAACGGTTCCAATGGTTGGAAAAATAGTGAACGTACTTGTAAACGTAGGAGATAAGGTGAATGAGGACGACCAGATAGCTACCCTTGAGGCAATGAAGATGGAGATGCCTATCGTTGCCCCTGTGAGCGGAGTTATAAAGGAGATAAAGGTATCCGCAGGTCAAGAGGTAGATGCCGATACGGTTCTTGCTATTATCGAATGAGAGGAGATCATGCTCGTTGCCGGTATTGATATCGGTTCAATAACAACCGAGGCCCTTATCTTCGAGAAAGGTAAGGGCATCCTCGGATACACGATCATGCAGACCGGTGCAGATTCTAAAAAAACGGCGGAACTTGCCCTTGAGAAAGCCCTCTCTTTTCCGTCCCGGGAGGCCTCGGATTTATCCTATATCATAGCGACGGGCTGTGGTAGGAAAAGAGCTGTATTTGCCCAACAGGCAATTACAGAGATCACCTGTATAGCAAAAGGGGTGAACTTTCTTTTTCCAAACGCCCGGACGATCATAGATATAGGCGGTCAGGATACGAAGGTTATACGGATCGACGAAAAGGGACGGGTAACAGAATTCGAGATGAACGACAAGTGTGCGGCAGGCACAGGTAGATTCATAGAAGTCATGGCAAAGGCCCTGAATGTAGATTTAGACAAGATAGGGGATCTTTCTCTTAAGCATAAGAAAGAGTTGACAATAAGCAGTATATGTACCGTTTTTGCAGAGTCGGAAGTGATTTCCCTTGTCAGCGAAGGGGAAGAGCTTGAGGATATTCTGTACGGTATACATAAAGCCATTGCGGATAGAACACTTGGACTTATCAATCGTCTCGGGGGCATCAAAAACGATGTGGTTATGGCAGGAGGGGTCGCCAAAAACATAGGTGTTGTTAAAGCCCTTGAAAAGGTTCTTGGAACAAAACTCCATATTTATGTTGAGCCCCAGATAATAGGCGCCCTTGGTGCCGCAATCATGGCTGCGGAAAAAGAGTAAAAGAAGACAGAACCCTTATACATTAGGGGTTCTGTCTTTTAATTTCCTATTAAAAAATTGAAATCTTCTTTTGTGATCGTTGTACCCCCGCCCCTCTCCGAAACACCCATTAAAGCCTTGTAAAGTTGAAGTTTTCTCTCCTTTAACAACATCATCTTTTCTTCCACTGTATGACGCATGATAAGCCTCGTTACTATCACCTTCTGTTTCTGCCCTATCCTGTGGGAACGGTCCGAGGCCTGACCTTCAACAGCAGGATTCCACCAGGGATCAAGATGAAAGACATAGGATGCCCTGGTGAGATTTAAACCTTGGCCACCGGCTTTAAGGCTTAAAAGAAAGACAGAAGGTACACGGGAGTTTTGAAAAGATTCAACAATCTCCTTTCTCTTTGCCACAGGGGTTGACCCATCGAGTCTGTATATGTTTAGTCCTTCTCCCTTTATCTTGTCCTCCACTATATCGAGAAAAGAAGTAAACTGGGAAAAGACAAGGGAGGAGTGGTTTTCAGAGGAGAGTTCATACAGTTTTTCCATTAAAAACTGGATTTTAGGGCATGTTTCGTTCATGGAAGGAACGAGAAGCTGTGGGGTTAAACATATCTGACGTAACTTTGTTATCGCTGTAAGGGCGATTATTTTTGCCCTGGAGGCTACGTTGTTTCTATACGCATCCTCTATCGTTGAGCGCACCTCCTCAACGGTTTTGTTATAAAACTTCTTCTGTTTTTCCGTTAAATCGAGATACACATTGTATTCAATCTTTGGGGGCAGTTCCATCAGTATCTTATCTTTCGTTCTCCTCAAGATAAAAGGCTTTGTCCTCTCGATGATGCTGGGTAAAAAGGTTTGCAAATCCCTTTTTACATTACTCTGGAATTCTTCGTATCTGCCCAGTAACCCCGGGAGGACAAGATCCATAATGGAGAAATACTCTCCGGGGTGGTTTTCTATCGGTGTTCCCGTAAGGGCAACTTTAAAATGGCCTTTCAGTTTACGAACCGCCCCTGTTGTATCGGCATAGATGTTCTTTACCATCTGGGCCTCATCAAAGATGATAATGTGAAAATCCATCTCCTTTAGCTTCGATATATCCTTCCTTATGAGGCCGTAACTTGTAATAATAACATCGCAATTTTTCATATCGATTAAACGGTCCTTACCTCTGTATATATAGACCTTCAAGGAGGGACAGAACCTCAAAATCTCCTGTTCCCAGTTGAAGATAAGGCTGGGGGGGACAACGATGAGAAAGGGCCCATCACCATACCTATCCAATTTCCCTTCTTTAATTGCCTCGAGGAGTGTTAATGTCTGGATGGTCTTTCCCAGTCCCATATCGTCCGCAAGGCACGCCCCGAATCTATGCTCGTAGAGAAACGAAAGCCAATAGTACCCTTCCTTCTGGTACTGCCTTAGTTCTGTCTTTATCTCAGAAGGAATCGGTTTTATATCAATCTTATAGAATTTCGTAAGTCTCCCTATGATCTCCTCGTATTCAGGGGTTAGCTTGACGGATATACCCTCTTTCCTGAGAAGAAAGATCTCTATAATCTTATGGCGTGGTATAGATACGAGTTCTCTATGGGTTGTGTGCCCCTTTTCAGCCATCCCTGCTATTATGGATAGCTTTTTTAAGCTATTTTCGTCGAGCACCAGGATTTTTCCTTTTCTGTATATAACGCCCTTACTCGCTAGGGCCTGCATCCAGACCTCCCTCTCTATAGGTTCCCCTTTGTATCTAATCTCAGGTTTTATCTCAAACCAATCTATACTTCTCGAGGTCACATCGAGTCCAACATCCCAGGAAGACTCTTCTATGGTCAGGCCTTCATAACAGACGTCTATCCCGTGCTCTTCTGCGATTTTTTTAAGAAGATAGAGGTTGCTTAAGAGTTTGTCCCTGTCAACTGAAAGCTGATGCTCTTTTAGGATGATCTTCTCAAATACCTCTGAACCGAAAATCTCAAAAAGGATCGCGAAGGCCTTTATAGCCTTTTTTGAATCGTGGACTACGAATATCCATTCCCCGTCCACAAAGCTGAGCTCTTTCCCTTTCCTTGAAAGATAATGTACACCCTCTCTGATAAACCTCCTTGCCATAGTTACAAACTTACGTTTTCCAAAGGTCTCCTCGTTTATCCTTTTTTTCAGCAGTTCGTCAATGCTCTTCCTGTCGCTGAGAAATACCGCTTGAAAAAAAACATCATATAAAATCGGTTTTCTTTTTTTTGTTTTAAAAAATGCCGGTATACGCCCAAACTCCAGGGTCCTGATGAATTTTAATATCTTTCTGTAACATAGAATCGTCTTATCTTTAACCCAGCATCCACACTCAACGACAAATTCATTTTCTTGATTGCTTCCCCTTTTTATAGATATGGTGTACTCAAGGTTAGATAGGGTCTTTACCTGGGTTTCTCTGCCGTTTATCTTAAAGAGGACACGCCCAAACCTGTCTTCTTTTCCATCCTCGTCCATATAATAGATAATCCTGTTAAATCTTTCCTTCGGTATAACTATGGTATGGTCATAACTCTTCCCTGTATTCTCAGAAGGCGTACTGTCGAAATGATACGCCGATGATAGAGCGTCCCACAGGGCCCAGCCCTCCTTTTTATCGAGATACACCATCGTCCCATCTTTAAAGTTGAAGGCAAAATTCCCGATAATTTTTGCAGGTTCCCGATTATTACCTATTGTACAGACTCTCTTCAGGAATATTTCTTCCTCTACGGCATTAAGTTCGGTCCAGGTATCATACTCGGCGTCATGGCCAAGCCATTCAATTTCACAAACCTCCCCTTCCCTTTTAAAAAAGACGGGGTATCTATTACCCCTTCCTGAAAGATATATAAAAAGAGGAAAGGAGATATCTTCCCTTTCTATAAAATGGAGGAGATACCTTAAATTATCGGGGAGATAGACATTCCCTTCCCCATGTTCTATAACCTCCCCATCTTTTAAAACATGTCCTCTCAAACCGATTCTGCCTTCCTCAAGGAGGATACAGTATCCGGGGGTTTTCCTTTTAGACCTTCCTCTACCGTTTCTTTTTTCTGTTAAAAACCCGTTTTCTCCCCCCTTTTCCTTTTTCTCATTAAACAGGGCGGATTTTAGTTCCCCTATATAGTCTATGTTCTCGTGGTTGGTTTTGAAAATGTTCGGTCTTAGTATATGGATGAGGGTGAAAAGGGCACACAATACGTGTTTGCACGCCCCTTTCGACCCGTTATCCAACATACACCGACAAGAAAAATCAAGGGCATCATCCCTGAGAAATACCTTTACCCTCTCCTGTCCTTTAAGACCATCCTCTATAGAAACAACAAGGGTATCCACCCCTTCCATCCACTTTATATCTTTCACGCATTCGCCGGAGTATAGCTGGAAACCTTTGATAACGGTATTCCTATCTCCTAACGAATAAAGGAGAGTAGGGGGAAAAGAGATAAGTATCTCTATTAACCTTTTTTGACTTCCGTTCAATTCCATGGGTCTATTTTTGATGAATAAGATTAAATCATTAACATATCGTGTTTCAGGTTTTCAATAGGTTATTTACAGGTTATTTATGCCTTTTTAAATATGACAACGTCTCTTCTGTATTTAATATGCCCTCTTTTATAAAAATCTCTGCCTGGGTCAACTGTTCGGTGATAGCACGGGCCGAAGAGGCAAGTAGCTCCCTCTCTGAGTCATTGAGGGTCAATTCAACTATCTCTTCTATTCCATCGGAATTAAATATTATGGGCACCCCAAGACTCACATCGGTTAACCCATATTCCCCGGAAAGAGGCGTTGAGCACACCCATATTTTTTTATCGAAAGTTACGATACTTTTGACCATATCCCCTATCACTTCAGAAGTCGCCCACCCTGCTGTTCTTCCAGGCTGTAGTCTTACCCATCTTGGCAAAAAATTTCCTATAAGCCCCTTTATCTCTTCAATCTCTTTATCACTCAAAGCATAGGGTCTATTTTTTATCTCGATGTTACTGAATATGGGAACCTGTGTATCCCCATGCTCCCCCAGGACAAAGGCCTTTACCTCCTGGGCAGGGACAGAACATACCTTTGAGATTGCCCATTTGAAACGGGCGGTATCGTTCCCATTTATACCTGCTATTCTGTTACGGGGGATAGAAAATATCCTGTGTATAATGTGGACAAGGGTATCAACAGGGGTGGTAACGACGATCCATAGGGCATCAGGGGATCTTTTCTTAAGTGGTATCATAAGGCTCAAAACGAGGTTTAGATTATATCTTAGATTTTCCGTCCTTGAAAAGGCAAGGGGCCTTCCCCATAAGGCACAGGCGATAATAACGATATCCGATTGATATGTATCATCAAGATTCCCCTTTCGTACTTTTGTCTTCGAACGGTTGACGATCGATTGCTCAATATCAAGGGCATGGGCCTCTGCCATATTTTCTCTTATATCGAAAAGTACGATCTCAGAGACAAAACCATCCTGAGCCAGCCTGTAGGCTACGGTTGAGCCTACCGTTCCTCCTCCTCCCACGATCGTTACTTTCATAAACATCCTCCGTTTTAATATGAGTGTCTCCAATTTTATACAGTTATACCATAATTTTCAAGGGTTCTCCTCGAGATACATCTTTTTATCTTTTCGTTGTTGTGCTTTTAAAATTCTGGTACTATAATATTACCTTCTCCACTTGATAAAAGGAGCCTTTAAGTATGAACAGCAGAACTCCATTGGTAAATCCCATGCTCACCGATTTTTATCAGATAACAATGGCATATGCATACTGGAAAGCCGGAGTTCATGAAGAAAATGCGGTCTTCGACCTCTTCTTTAGAAAAAACCCCTTCGGCGGGGAATTTGCAATATACGCAGGTTTAGAGGAAAAATTGAGGCTCTTCGAGAACTTTTACTTCACCGATGAACAGATAGCATATCTTAAAAGCCAGATGCCGAAGGCGGACCCTGCCTTTTTTGAATGGTTAAAGGGTGTGGATTGTTCAAAAATGAGGATATTTGCCTTAAAGGAAGGTACTATAGCCTATCCCCATGTACCTCTTATGAGGGTGGAAGGCCCCCTCGCCGTGGGCCAGCTTCTCGAAACGCCATCCCTCACCCTTACGAACTATGCAAGTTTAATGACAACAAATGCCGCAAAGTATCGTCTCGTTGCCGGACAAAAAAAGGGCCTGATAGAATTCGGATTAAGAAGGGCCCAAGGTCCTGATGGGGGCCTCTCCGCCTCCCGTTACAGTTATATGGGGGGCTTTGACGGAACAAGCAATGTCCTTGCCGGATATCTCTTCGGTGTGCCCATAAGGGGTACCCACGCCCATTCATACGTTCAGTCGTTTGTAGATTTGAGCGAATTGAAAGTAAAAACCATTACAGGGGCAGACGGAAACATACACGATTTTGTCGATATTGTCCTCTCCATACGCAATGAACTCGGATTTATCTATACAAACGAAGGGGAACTGGCCTCTTTCATAGCCTATGCCCAGGCCTTTCCCGATGGTTTTCTCGCCCTTGTTGATACCTATGATACCTTAAAATCGGGAGTTCCGAATTTCATATGTGTTGCCCTTGCATTATTAAAGATAGGGTATAGGCCTATCGGCATAAGGCTTGATTCGGGGGATCTCTCCTATCTTTCTAAAAGGGCGAGAAAGATGTTAAACGACATAGGCTCACGGACAAATGCTGAGCTTTCAAATTGCATAATAATGGCGAGCAATGAGATCAACCGGGAGGTCCTCGTCTCCTTAACACAACAGGGCCATGAGATAGATGTCTTCGGTATAGGTACCCACCTTGTCACATGTGATGAACAGCCTGCAATGGGTTGCGTATATAAACTCGTTGAGGCGAAAGGTGTGCCGAGAATCAAACTCTCCCAGGATTTCAGCAAAATGACGATACCAGGAAGAAAGGAGGCCTATCGCCTATTCGGTGAAAACGGACACGGTCTTCTCGACCTTATGATTAGGGTTGGCGACAATCCCCCTGAGCCATCAAAAAGGGTACTCTGCCATCACCCCTTTGACCAGATAAAGAGGGTTTATGTGACCCCTTCAAAAGTAGTACCCCTCCATTTCTGTGTCTGGGATGGTAAGAGGACCGGCCATCCCGTTCCTTTAAAGGAGACGAGGGAATATGTTTTGGAGCAACTCCGTAACACAAGGGAAGACCATCTAAGAGAGATAAATCCCACCCCCTACAAGGTATCCGTAAGCGAGGAGTTATATCAGTATATCTATCGTTTATGGACCGAAGAATCTCCGGTAACAGAACTGAAATAAAAATTTCTCTCGATTTTTGTTGACAGAGGGGTATTTTTCCTGTTAATTATACCGTCTGGACGGTTTTATAACTCCGTAGAAAAAACCTCAAATACAGTCTGTGAAGACAAAATAAATTTTTGGGGGCTATAATGAACCTGAAGACGAGTACTTACGATACGATTGTTGATGCTGCAGAATCTGTTGTAATCGAACTGGGAGCAGCCCGTTTAACACTCGATGCCGTTGCAGAAAAGGCCGGGGTGAGTAAGGGCGGTCTTCTACACCACTTTCCCACAAAAGATGCCCTCCTCGAGGCCATGATAAGAAAACATATAAGGGAAAGAGAGGGAAAGATGGAGGAGATGTACAGTCGTCTCCCGGAAGGTGCAACGAGAAGGCTGAAGGCGTATGTTTTATCCGGGGCCGACCATGAGCAGATATCCAAACATATAGGTACCTCCCTTCTTGCAGCTTTGGCCCACAATCCAAAGCTCGCGGAACCTGTAAAGGAAGCCATAAAAAGGACATACAGTGAACTTTTTAAAACCGGTATCAATTTTGAAAAGGCACTCGTTCTCTGTCTGGCCGTAGACGGCCTTCTCTTTCATGAGGTGCTATCCATCTCTCCTCTTGATGAGGACGAGAAAAAGAGAGTCATTTCAGAGATATTAAGGATAATCGATGAGGATTTTTAATAGGGAAGTTGAATGATTTATCTTTTCTGGAGGAATCAATATGATATCTTTACCAAAAGAAAAAGTACTGGATTTGTCTCGGTATACCTTATTTCTTCTTTTTTGCCTTCTCATAATTGTTGGGTGCACAAGAACGAACGAAAACGCAGAAAAAAAGCAACCCTTTTCCATTGAAGTCTCTGTTGTACAATTGAAACAGGAAAGGATAGAGATTACAACGGAGTTACCTGCAAGGGTATCCCCCTACCTGATCGCAGAGGTGAGACCCCAGGTAAGCGGGATCATACAGAAGAGGTTGTTTACAGAGGGGAGTGATGTAAAGGCCGGAGATGTACTCTACCAGATAGACCCTGCCCCTTATAAGGCCTCATACGACAACGCAAGGGCAGCCCTTGCAAAGGCAGAGGCAAATCTCCCTGCCATAAGGCAGAAGGCTGAAAGATTAAGAGAGCTTGTTGCCGTTAAAGCGGTGAGTCAACAAGAGTACGACGACATCTCCGCTGCGTTGTCGCAAACAGAGGCCGATATTAAATACTGGAGGGCCGCTGTAGAAAATGCCCACATCAACCTTGGTTATACCGAAGTCAAGGCCCCTATATCGGGAAGGATAGGGAAATCGAATGTAACGGTCGGTGCCCTTGCCACGGCTTTTCAGCCGATGCCTTTCGCCACGATTCAGCAACTCGATCCCATCTATGTGGATGCAACCCAATCGAGTGCAAACCTTTTGAAACTTAAAAAGAATATAGCGGCAGGAAAGATAAAAGGGGGTAGCAACAATCAGACCAAGGTAAGGTTGATCCTCGAAGATGGCACCCCCTATAGTCTTGAAGGTACTCTAAAATTTTCCGATGTTACCGTTGAGCCCAGTACAGGTTCATACATACTGAGGATGGTCTTTCCGAATCCCAATTTTACACTCTTACCTGGTATGTACGTTCGTACTGTCATCAGTGAGGGGATTGCGGATAAAGCCATCCTTGTTCCTCAGCAATCCGTTATGCGGGATTACAAAGGGAATCCCTATGTGTTCATCGTAAACAGCGAAGGCAAGGTAGACCACCGGATGATAAACGTAGAGCGTACAGTAAAGGATAAATGGCTCGTCACTTCCGGTTTGAAAGAAGGGGATACGGTGATCGTGGAAGGCCTTCAAAAGGTGCGGCCGGGGATTGCGGTCAAAACCGTGAAACATGAGACGAAAAATGGTGAGGCCTCCCCCTCTGAGGCGAATAAACCGAGAGCAAAGACAAATTGAGGAGGGTGTATGCTATCTAAATTCTTCCTTGAAAGACCTGTTTTTGCCTGGGTTATTGCGATTATCATTATGCTCGGCGGTGCCCTCGCAATATATACCCTCCCCATATCCCAGTATCCCCCTATAGCGCCCCCAACCATATATATTCAGGCCAACTATCCTGGGGCCTCCGCTGAAACCGTTGAAAACAGCGTGACCCAGATCATAGAGCAGAAGATGACCGGTCTTGATAAGATGCTCTACTTATTCGCCACAAGTGATTCGGCTGGGGGTGCCAGGCTTGAGCTCACCTTTGCCCCAGGGACAGACCCTGACCTTGCCTGGGCAAAGGTACAGAACAAACTCCAGTTGGCCATGGCAAGCCTTCCTGAGGTCGTTCAACGCCAGGGTCTAACCGTTGGTAAGGCAACGAGGAATTATCTTCTGATAGTAGGTCTTATATCAGAGGACAACAGCATGGACGGAAATGATCTAAGGGATTACGCCCAATCGAACCTCGAAAAGGTTCTCGCCCGGGTGCCCGGTGTTGGAGAGGTGGAAAATTTTGGTTCCCAGTATGCGATGCGTATCTGGTTAATGGCAGATAGACTCGTAGAGTATAACCTTACGATCGAGGATGTGGTCCTCGCCTTGAAATCATACAATGTTGAGGTTTCTGCCGGTCAGTTTGGAGGAGCCCCTGCTGTCCCCGGTCAACGTCTCAATGCCTCCATCATTGTCCAGAGTATGCTAAAGACCCCTGAAGAGTTTGCCTCTATCCCTATTAAAATCCATCAGGACGGCTCTATAGTAAGGATCAAGGATATTGGGCGGGCAGAGCTCGGCACAGATGCCTACGATGTGGAGTCTTTCTATAACGGAAAACCATCTGCAGGGCTCGCCATCCGTCAGATTGCCGGTGCCAATGCCCTTGAAACCGCGGACAGGGTGAAAGCAAAGATGGAGGAGCTTAGCAGATTCTTCCCAAAAGGTATGAAGGTGGTATACCCCTACGATACAACCCCATTTGTAAGGGTAGCCATCCATGAGGTTATAAAGACGCTCTTCGAGGCGGTAATCCTCGTTTTTCTCGTTATGTGGCTATTCATGGGGAGTATCAGGGCTACCCTGATTCCCACCATAGCCGTCCCTGTCGTTATTCTCGGTACTTTTGCCACCCTTGCCATCTTCGGGTTCTCCATAAATATGCTCACGATGTTCGCAATGGTCTTATCCATTGGTCTGCTCGTTGACGATGCGATCGTCGTTGTGGAAAACGTGGAACGGATCATGCGGGAGGAAGGTCTTTCCCCTAAAGAGGCGACAAAGAAGTCCATGGAGCAGATCACAAGCGCCTTGATCGGTATCGGCCTTGTCTTATCCGCTGTTTTTGGCCCCATGGCCTTCTTCGGAGGCTCAACAGGGGTAATCTACAGGCAGTTTTCCATCACCATCATATCATCTATGTTTCTCTCTGTCATAGTCGCCCTTATACTCACCCCGGTACTCTGTGCCTCCCTTTTAAAACCCGTATCCCCCGAGCACAAGCCCGGTCAAAATTCTATCTTTTTCCTGAGACCTTTCTTTATGCTCTTCGATAAGATCTTCTTCAAGATAAGGGATAAGTACGTAAAGACCGTAGAGCGTTCTTTTTCAAGAAAAATAAGATACATTGTGGTCTATGTGCTTATCGTTGTCTCTGTGGGGATAATATTTTTAAAGATGCCCACATCCTATGTCCCCGAGGAGGATCAGGGTATTCTGCTGACCCAGGTGATGCTACCAACAGGTTCCACATTAGAACAGACAAAAGCGGTGGTGAACGAGGTCCAGAGATATTATATGGAGAAAGAGAAGGATACCGTTGAATCTTGTATGACTATCTCAGGCATAGGGTTCTCCGGAAGGGGACAGACGAACGGGATGGTCTTTGTTAAACTAAAGGAATGGAAGCTGAGGAACCGACCTGAGCATAAAGTAAATGCCATAGCAGAAAGGGCAACAAGGGCTTTTTCTCGGATCAGAAACGCCACGATCTTTGCCTTTCCACCACCTTCGGTGATCGAACTGGGTAATGCAACAGGATTCGATTTTCAGCTTCTCGACAGAGGGGGGCTTGGCCATGAAAAACTGATGGAGGCAAGGAATATGGTTTTGGGGATGGCGGCAAAAGACCCGAGGCTTGCAAAGGTCAGGCCCAATGGTATGGAGGATGTGCCCCAGTACCGCATATATGTAGATTGGGAAAAGGCAGGGGCCTTGGGAATACCCATCACGTCCATCAATAATACCATATCCCAGTCCTTTGGAAGCTCATATGTGAATAACTTTATACAGGCCGGCAGGGTAAAGAGGGTGTTTGCTCAGTTCGATGCCCCATACCGTATGGATCCAAAAGATCTGGAAAACATTTACGTCCGTAACATTTCGGGAAAAATGGTACCCTTTACCGCATTTGCAACGGGAAGGTGGACAATAGGTCCCCAGAGGCTTGAAAGGTTCAACGGCTTCCCTTCTATCAATATATGGGGGGAAGCGGCCCCTGGAAGGAGTTCCGGTGAGGCAATGGCGGCCATGGAGGAGATAGTCTCAAAGCTACACCAGCAGGGGATAGGTTACGAATGGTCAGGTCTTTCCTATCAAGAGCGGATGTCCAGTTCCCAGGCTCCCATACTGTATGCATTTTCCGTGATCGTGATATTTCTATGTGTTGCCGCCTTATACGAAAGCTGGCCGATACCCATTGCAAATATGCTGATGCTACCTTTAGGTCTTTTTGGTGCCGCCGCTGCAACCTGGCTTAGGGGTCTCCACAACGATGTCTACTTTCAGATAGGATTCCTTACTACCCTTGGTCTTACCACAAAGAACGCCATCTTGATCATACAGTTTGCGAGGGAGAGGATGGCAGAAGGAGAGGGCTTGATTCAAGCAACCCTCGATGCGGCAAAGATAAGGTTTCGCCCTGTTATTATGACATCGATGGCATTTTTCTTCGGTGTCTTACCCCTCGCTAAAGCCTCAGGGGCAGGGGCAGGCGCCATGAAGGCGATCGGGACGGCGGTTGTAGGGGGTATGCTTTCCGCAACGTTCATAGACCTATTCTATATCCCCTTGATGTTTGTCTTGATCTCTCGACTTTTTAAAGTGAAGAGTGAGGGGAGGTAAAATCATGAAGATCCCATATCCCATTATTGCGATAATACTTCTTATCCTCACAGGGTGTTCTACGATGGCGCCGGAGTACAAAAGGCCAACACCACCGATTCCTGACAGATGGCCGCAAATAGAGGACACTATTACCTCTCAATACGAGAGGGAGTGGCAGAAATTCTATAAAGATACGAAATTAAAGACTATCGTGGAGATTGCGTTAGAAAACAATAGAGACTTAAGGGCATACGCCTCAAACGCTGAGAGGATGATGGCGATGTACAAAGTTTCGAGGGCTGACCTATATCCCAACATAAATCTTTTGGCCGGTCTAAACGAACAGATGTTACCTGCAGGTGTCTCCCAGACGAAAGAGGCAATGGATTACAGACAGTATGGTATCAATATAGGGATCACCTCCTGGGAGATCGATTTTTTTGGAAGATTAAGGAGTTTGAAAGACAGGATGCTCGAGCAATATCTTGCCAGTGAAGAGGTGAAGAGAGGGGCAAAGGTATCCTTGATCGGAGAGATTGCCTCTGTTTATCTTACCCTCGCTGCGGATAAAGAAAACCTGAAACTCGCAAAGGCAACCCTTGAATCCCAGAAGGAAACGTATGACCTCATCAAAAAGAGATACGAGGTGGGTCTCTCCTCTGAAATGGACCTCCTCCAGGCACAGTCGAGGATGGATGCAATAAAGACAGAGGTGGCAAGATACTCAAGGCAGATAGAGATGGACATAAACGCACTAAATTTTCTTGCAGGAACAACCATATCTCCAGCATTGCTTCCTAATGGAATGGACGATGTGGTAGTACCCGAAGAAATTACCCCCGGCATACCCGGAGAAGTACTCCTTCAAAGGCCTGATATCCTTCAGGCAGAACACCAGCTAAAGGCTGCAAACGCCAATATAGGGTATGCAAGGGCAGCGTTTTTCCCTCGGATATCGCTCACCAGCACAATAGGTACGATAAGCCCCGACCTTGAAAACCTTTTCAAGGCAGGCTCAAGCACCTGGACCTTTGTTCCCCAGGCAACCCTCCCAATCTTTACAGGGGGGAGGAATATAGCAAATTTAAAAGCAGCGGAAGCGGAAAGGGAGATGTATCTGAATCAGTACGAAAAGACGATCCAGGCCGCATTCAAAGAGGTTTCCGATATCCTCGTCCAGAGAACGACATTAAAAGAACAGATAGCTGCCCAGGAATCCCTTGTTAACGCCTCATCTAAAACCCTATCCCTTTTTGAGGCCCGTTACAAAAAAGGTCTTGATGGCTACCTCCCCCTACTCGATACCCAACGTACACTGTTTGGTGCCCAACAAGCCCTCATAAATCTGCGCCTTGCCTCTGCCTTAAACAGAATCCTTTTATATAAGGCGTTAGGCGGTGGCGGATGAGAAAGGAAGATTGATATGTATTTTGCAGGCATCGATATCGGTTCTACCATGACAAAGGTTGTGATCTATAATGGGGGGGAGGTCACACACTTGATAGGCCCTACAGGCCCTGAACACAGAAGGCTGGCAAACAGGGTCATGGAGGAGGCTTTAAATAAAAAAGGTATCTCCCTCGATGAGGTGGAATATATAGTTGCAACGGGCTATGGAAGGATAAACGTCCCCTTTGCAGAAAAACAGGTAACGGAGATCACCTGTCACGCAAAGGGGGTATGGAGTCTCATCCCCGAGGCAAGGACCATCATCGATATAGGGGGTCAGGACAGTAAGGCAATCAGGATAAACGAGACGGGGAAGATCATCTCCTTTGCGATGAACGACAAGTGTGCGGCCGGGACAGGCCGTTTTCTTGAGGTAATTTCGGAAGCCTTAGGGATTCCCCTAAATAGCATTGGTGAGGTCTCTTTGAAGGCGGAAAGGTCAACCCCAATAGGCAATACCTGTACGGTTTTTGCAGAACAGGAGGTGATCTCAAGCCTTGCCTCCGGAGAGAAAGTGGAAAACCTGATATCCGGTATACACGATGCAATAGCGGCGAGGATTTATGCCCTTTCCAACAAAATAAAGATAGAGAGGGAGATTGTGATAACCGGCGGGGGGGCAAAGAATATCGGCCTTATAAAGGCACTGGAGAAAAGGTTTAAAACGACGATCCTTGTCCCCCCTGAACCCCTTATAACAGGTGCACTGGGGGCGGCAATAATAGGTAAAGAGATATGCGAGTCCTCTTTTGCCAAAGGGGAAATCATAAAAAGAAAAAGAAGAGGTTTATCAGAGGCAACTTTTTACTGAAAAAGGGATGAAAGGAGAATAGATGGGGATAACCCTCGGTATTGATATAGGCTCCAGTTTTTCCAAAGCGGTGCTATATGACGGTGTAAACGTTCTCTCTTATACGATAATCCCGTCCGGGGGAGACTTCAGGGTGTCGGCGAGACGGGCTACAGAGGATGTGTTGACAAAGGCAGGTCTACGGGAAAATGAAATAGTAAGTGTTGCCTCTACAGGTTACGGGGCTTCCTTGGTTGAGATTTCAAACCGCACGATAAGTGATATAGTATGCCACGCCACGGCGATCCATTCCCTTTTTCCTTCGGTTATGACGATTATCGATGTAGGAGCCCAGTTCAGTAAGGCTATTAGGCTCGATCGAGAAGGCCATGTGGTAAACTTTCTTATGAGCGAGAAATGTGCAGGGGGAAGTGGTAAATTTTTCCAGCTTATATCGAAGATACTGAAAGTCGACATAGGGGATATCGGCGAACTCTCTTTAAAATCTACAAATCCCGTACAGTTCACGACAGGTTGCGCCGTATTTGCAGAATCAGAGGCCATATCCCGGATTGCAGAAGGTGCACTGGTTGAGGACATCCTCGCAGGGGTGAATCAGGCAATGGCCTCAAAGATCCAGGGTCTCATCATGCGCCTTGGAATCTCAGAGAACTGCGCCATAACGGGAGGGGGCGCAAAGAATAAAGGCCTTGTCTTAAGTACAGAGAAGTTAATCGGTTTAAAGCTCCTTGTCCCGGATGAACCCCGAATAACCGCTGCCCTCGGGGCAGCTATAATCGCCTACGGTGCATCGCTTTAAGATAGGTGCATACCTTTCGTAACGCTTAAAGTTAAAATGCTTCGGTCAGCCTCTTTATTCGGTTGAATCTCCTGTTTACGATCTCCTGCAACTCATCTATCTCCTCTTTTTCAAGGTGGGCAAATTTTTTCAGTAGCTTTGTATATTCCGTTATAGGTTTCGGGTTTTTCACCTCGTATGTTATCCTGTATTTACCCCTTTCGTATTCCCAGAGGGGAAAATAATTGGTCTCAACCGCTGCCTTAATCACCTCAAGGGAGGCAGGGATAGAGTAACCCCAGCCGAGTATGCAGGGGCTTAGGATATGTATGTATGACATTCCATCTTTTACTGCCATGGCCTTCAAAAGTTTATTCAGGAAGTCTTCGGGATAGCCAATAACTGCCGTTGCCACATAGGGAATTTCATGGGCCGCCATGATAAGGGGAACATTCTTCGATGCCATCTTCTTCCCTTTTCTTCTCCCCATCGCCGGGGTTGTCGTTGTCCACCCCCCGTATGGGGTTGTGCTTGACCTCTGAATACCTGTGTTCATATAACCTTCGTTGTCATAGCACATGAATATGATATTCTCATTCCTCTCCGCAGCCCCTGACAGAGGTTGAAAACCTACATCCGTTGCACATCCATCACCTACAAAGGCAACACACTTCACATCCTTTCCCAGCCTTCTATAGTACCTTTTTACCCCTGTCATAGTCGAAGGTACCGTTGTCATATTGGACATATGGCTCGGGATATTTATCATGCATTTGATACCCTGTCCATTTATCACATTTGTCGCACATCCTGGGGCGCCGAAAAGGAATGTATCCTTCCCCATTACCCTAAGCACAAATCTTAAGGTCGTCTCAGCAGGGCAGCCAACACACAGGGAGGAACCCTTCAATAGGGGGTCTTCATGGAAATACCCCACGATACTCCTCGCTTTCATCAAGGAAATCCCCTTTACGGGACAGACATTCACACACTCAGGACTTCCATCACAGAGGTCACACTTAAACGCCTTTTTTTCATCTGCCCTGTAATCAATACCTCCGTACGGGCATACGAGGTTACATAGGCCGCAACCGAGACACCTCTTTTCGTCGATCCTCACAATACCGTCCTTTTCATCCTTCGATATGGAACCCGAAGGACAGGCATCGAGACAGACAGGCTCTGAACACTGGTTGCATGTATTGGCCATATGGACGCCAAGATCAGGTATATGGAATTCATGGATACCGCTTCCATTCTTCCCCTTTGAGCGTTGAACCTGGGTACATTTCTCTCTGCATACCCCACAACCAGGAGGGCATATATTCTCTTCAATCTTCAATGTGTCAAAAAAGGTTTCCATCTTTCTCCCCTCTTCACTCTTCTAATGAAATCGTCTCTTTCTTTTCTGCCTGTTGCATCAGATAAAGACTCGTCTCCCTTGGAAATTCCAGAAGGCTCATTTTATATTCTCCAACGGGTACCTTCTTCCGTATCAGGTAGTTGAATACACCTGCATTTACCTCTGTGTCGATGAAGGTAACCCCCATCAACCTGTCTTCCCTAAATATGAGCTTTCTGTAAGTATCTGTCCCATTTATCTTTCTCACATGGACTTCGTCCTTTTCTGAAGAGAAGGGCATACCAACGGAGATTGCGGTATGACCGAAATAACTGAATGTATTCATGGGGATCCAGCCTTCATATACCGTATCGACCCCCACCATATTACTCCCCGCAACCCTACCCTGCTCCGCTGCATTGGGCAGTATGGGGTTTAACCCGTTCTCCCCTGTAAAAAAGGCCTTTGCCGATGCTACATCCCCTGCGGCATAGACATCGTCCATACTCGTTCTCATCCTGTCATCAACGGCAATCCCTCCGTTTTCAATCTTTATACCGCTCCCATCAACAATTTCTGTCCTCGGTTTGACCCCAACGGCAACAACGAGGAGGTCCCCCTCTACACTTCCCCCTTCCGAAAGATTTACCTCTACCTTCCCGCCCTTCCATTCGATACGGGTCGCCTTCTTTCCTGTTAAACACTCTATCCCTTTACCTTCCATGATACCCCGGATGATCTCCGAGGCCTCTTTATCAAAATAGGCAGGCAGTATCGATGGCAGGGACTCGACCACCTTTACCTTCATATTCTTTTCCGAAAGGCACTGGGCTATATGCATCCCTATAAGCCCTGCCCCGAGTATAATGGCAGAGTTCCCCTCTTTGACCTTCTCGATTAAAGCCTGGGCATCTTTTATTCCCCTTATCGTCAAAAACTCCCCTTCATAAAGACCGGGGATATCAGGTACTACAGGTTCACTCCCTGTGGCTATCAAAAGGGAGTCGTACCCTTCCCTTATCCCTTTATCGTATACAATCTCTTTATTTTCGCCATAGATCCTTTCGACCTTTCTATTTTTCAGAAACTCTACCTTGAGCTTTTTGAAAAAGCCCTCTGAAACAAGGAAAGTATCTGAGACCCCAACCTTCCCGGAGATGATATACGGGAGGGCAGTCGGTGAGTACGGGAGAGAATCCTCCATACTTACAAGCTTTATCTCATCCTCTCTGTTTAATCTCCTTATCTGTTTCAGGGCACATAAAGCTGCCGTACCCGCCCCTATTAAGATATGCTTCTTCCTTTTCACTTTCATCTCCTCCTATTCCAGCGATAACCATGTAACAGGCTCATACGTTTTACCCTTTGCCGCATCTATGGTCCTTTCGACCACCTTCTCCACATGTTTATCGGTAATATCGGCACCGCCGAGACCGGCTATAAAGTCGAGAAGTACAGGTAGAGGTCTGTCCAAATCGCTCAAGACCGTCTTTATCTCAATGTAGTTGTGGCCACAATTCCATGCATAACATACATTTCTATCTATAACGCCGATCGCCTTTTTTCCGTTTAGAACCTTTATTAATCTCTCCTTAGGGCTCGGCCTGAACATCCTTATCTTTACAAGCCCCACCTTTACCCCTTCGTCCCTTTTTCTATCAACCACCACCTTTGCCGTCCCTGTTGAGCATCCCATCGTCACTATAATGATCTCCGCATCTTCTGTTCTATATTCCTCTATCTGGCCGCCGTAGCTTCTGCCAAATTTAGCGGCAAACTCCCTGTCTATCTCATCAAACTTTGCCTTCGCCCTCTGATGGGCCATACACATTTTATATCTGTATTCTGTGTAAAGTTCGGGTGGTACCGTATAGCTTGAGAAGACCATGGGCTCCTCGAGGGTCCACTTCAACCTGTTCATACCCTTCAAAGGGGCAAGAAACGCATCCACCTCTTCCTGTCTCGGTATCTCAACCCTCTGGGAGTGATGGGATAGATAGAAGCCTTCGTAACAAACATTCACAGGGAGTAAAACATCCTCATCTTCCGCAAGCCGGTAAGCCATGATGATCGAGTCGAGTATCTCCTGACAGGATTCTGTATATATCTGAATCCACCCGTGGTCTTTAACAAGGACCGCATCCTGCTGTCCCGAAATAACCCCGTGGGGACTCACCTGCTCCCTCATACCTATCGCCATAACGATGGGGAACCTGTTTCCTGCGGCGAGTAGATATGCATCGTTCATAAATGAGAGACCCTGTGAGGATGTTGCGGTGAATGTCCTTCCCCCTGCTGCACAGGCACCTATCAGTGTACCCATAGCGGAGTTTTCCCCTTCGGGCTCAACCATCTCGGGGTCAAAGAGACCCTCTGCCTCAAATTTATATAAAGTTTCAAGTAAGGGTGTCTGGGGTGTAATCGGGTATGACGCAATCACGTCAGGCTTACACAAAAGTACCCCATAGGCCCCTGCCCTGTTTCCATCGAGAACCCTTATCTGACCTCTTAAATCTATACTTGACATCAGATCTCCTCCCTGATCATCATTATGGCCTTTGCAGGACATACGTTGGAACATACACCGCATCCCTTGCAGTAATCGAGGTCGGCGGTGAAGTAATGGGCCTTCTCCTCTATACAGCCGGCAGGACAGAATATAAAGCACCAACCACACTGTCTGCATTTTTCCCTTTTCGTTACAGGTCTCTGGGACCGCCATTCCCCTGTCTTTATATCAAGGGGTTCCTTTGGTGTTGACCAGGGTCCTTCGAACTTGCTCATAAATTTCATACTCTTACTCCTTATAAAAGATTTCCACGTTTTCGTATCCCCGTTTTACCAGTTCCGCATTCTTATTGAGTAGCTTTCCCTCAAAATTCATCTCAAGGGCAGAGATCACAGATTCAAGCCTCACCCAACCGGTAACCTTTGCTATAACTCCGAGCATACACGTATTAACAATCGCCCTTCCTATCTCTTCAAGGGCAATCTGAGTGGCATCGATTAGCCCGAGCCTCTTTAAATTCTGGGGCCAGTAGTCTATAGCCTTTTTCGGTGTATTGAGTATCCCTATCCCATCGCCTTTCAAACCGATATAGATCGTATCCGATTTTGCGATAAAAGGGTCGAGGACCATCACACAGTCAGGCTCATAAATCTGGTGGGTCTCTCTTATAGGTTTATCGTCAAAACGGAGAAAGGCGGCTACAGGGGCCCCTCTTCTTTCTGCCCCGAATGTGGGAAAGGAAGAGGCGTATTTCCCTTCCAGGACAAAGGCATATGCGAGCATCTCCGCCCCCATTACAACACCCTGCCCTCCTCTGCCGTGGAGTCTAATCTCTTTCATATCCTCGCTGAACCTCCTATTTTTATAACATTGAACCCTTCAAGTCTTTCCATGGATAGTCACTTCTTGCCCGACTTTTCCATCTAAAAAGACCATCTTCGTATATCTTTTCGCATGTTCTATATGGTCTTTTAACAACTTCTTGGCCTTTCGGTAATTCTTTTCTTTCAGAGATTCCACTATCATCCTGTGGAATTTGAGAGATTCTTTTGAGAGCTCGCCATGAAGCTTTGTTTTACTTCTGAACCTCTGCATCTCCTTTCTCAAACCCTCTGCCATCCTTATCAACCGTTCCCTTTTACTCAACGAACAGATCGTTTTGTGGAATTCCGCATCGAGTTCAATAAAGTCCTCCCCCCTGTGCTCCCTCAAGGCCTCCTCGGATCTCTCAAGGTTTCTCTCAAGGGTAGCCACATCCATGTCCGTTAGATTAGAGATCGCCTTTTTCAAGGCTAAAACCTCAACCGTTTTTCTAAGTTCTGATATCTCTTCGAGATCCTCGATATCGGTATCGATGATCTCGTATCCCACCTTGTCTATGGCAATAATCAGCATGTCCCTCTCCAAGGCATGGAGGGCCTCCCTTACCGGGGTACGACTGATGCCCAGTCCTTCCGCAATCTTAGACTCTATAAGGCGTGTCCCTTTAGGTATTGCCCCTGTCAGGATTGCATCCTTTAGATGTTCATAAACGACCCTTCTTAAATGGGGTTTTTTTTCGATTTTTATGTTGAAGAGAGATTCCATGTTCTGATAATGACTCAATTAGGGTACAGTATTTTTCATTAAATGTCAAAGAAAATTGCAGAAACTCATTGGAAGTATAAAAAACTTAAATCGGGTTGATAAAATTTTTGACTTAAAACGGTAATTCCCATATAATGTATCTCCTATGGATGGATGTGAACAAAGAAAAAAAGGGAGAAAGATCGGAAGATTCCATGTATTAACGGATACTGCCCTTCAGAAAAGGTATACCCATATTGAACTTGCGGAGATGGCCATATCAGGCGGGGCCGATACAATACAGTTCAGGGAAAAAAGGGGTTCTACAAGGGAGTTGATAGACGTGGCTTTAAAGCTCAAAGAGGTATGTTCCAAGGCAGGGGCAGTTTTTATCGTCAATGACCGTGTCGATGTGGCGATTGCCTCTTCCGCAGACGGGGTCCACTTAGGGCAGAAAGATTTTCCCATATCCCTTGCAAGAAAGATATTGGGGGATGATGCAATCATCGGAGGTTCTGCAACCAATCTGGAAGAGGCAAGGTTCTGTCTTATGGAAGGCGCAGACTACATAGGTTTTGGCCCTGTCTTCCCTACAGCATCAAAAGAGGATGCGGCCCCTGCAAAGGGCCTTCGTCTCCTTAAGGAGGTGGTAGAGACCATTCCGTTGCCTGTGATTGCGATAGGGGGGATCAACATTGAAAATATGGACGATGTTTTAAAAACAGGCGTCTATGGGATAGCGGTCATATCTGCGGTCTGCTGCCATGAGGATCCCCTATATGCGGCAAGAATAATGAAGGAGAAGATGGCCTTTTAAAAGATGGATGTAAGGATCGGGGATTTAGGGGAGTTCGGCCTCATAAGTAAAATAAACGAGATCGTAAAAAAGGAAGGTAAAATAGCGGATGGTCTATCCCTTGGAATAGGGGATGATACAGCCTCGATCCTACCCCGGCACGGTTATGAAATCCTTGTAACCTGTGATTCAATGGTGGAGGGTCGCCATTTTTTATTAGAAAAGACAAACTTTTTTGACCTCGGTAGAAGGGCTATGGCTATCAATATAAGCGACATCGGGGCCATGGGGGGTAGACCCCTATATAGCCTTATCTCCCTTGGACTCAAAAAGGAGATGCTTTTAAAGGATATAGAGGATCTCTACAGGGGTTTCCTCGCTGAACTAAACCCCTTCGGGGCATCGATCATAGGGGGGAATCTCACAGGCACCGGTAATGGTATCTTCATTGATATCACCCTTATCGGAGAAATAGAGTCAGGTAAGGCTATTAAACGTTCAGGGGCCAAACCGGGGGATGTAATACTTGTTACAGGGTATCCAGGTCAGGCATCTGCCGGACTTAAGGTTCTATTGAAGAGCACCGGAGACCCTTTCTTGATGAATCACCCTATTGTTGATTTTTACCTAAGACCCAAACACAGGGCGGAATTGGGTATGGCCGTGGCAAAGGCAGGCCTTGCAACGGCAATGATAGATATAAGCGACGGTTTTTTAGGGGATCTCGGCCACATTTGTGAGGAAAGCGGGGTTGGGGCTGAGCTTTTTATCGATAAGATTCCTATAAACGAACAACTAAAAGAGGTTGCCCAGATTTTGGGTACGGATCCAAGGGAGTTTTTCTTCGGGGAAAGCGATGACTACGAGCTTATCATCACCTGTAATCCCAAAGATGTTAAAAAGATATCGGACATAGCCCTTGACTTAAAGGTAACGGTCACAGAGGTTGGAAGAATAACAGAATCGAAGAAGGGTATAGTCTTTTCTGGCGAAGACAGAAGCGCATTTACCGCCAAAAGAGGTAGCTGGGACCACTTTAAAGATTAATTGCCAAAAAGGAGATATCTATGTACAACGCGGAAATGGCGAGAAGGGCATGGGAGAATCTAAAGACCGTTAGAACAAAAAGGCCTCTCGTCCACAACATCACAAACTACGTGGTCATGAACTATACGGCCAATGCCCTATTATCCTGCGGGGCATCCCCCGTTATGGCCCATGCCCTGGAAGAGGTGGAAGAGATGGTTACCCTCGCCCAGGCCCTTGTACTCAATATAGGCACGTTGAGTAGAACATGGGTGGAGGCGATGATAAAGGCAGGGAAGAGGGCGAACATATCGGGTATCCCCGTTATCCTTGACCCTGTAGGTTCAGGGGCCACCCGTTTCAGGACGGATACAGCGAGAAGTATACTGGAAGAAGTCTCTGTGAAGGTCGTAAGGGGAAACCCATCTGAGATTATATCCCTATACGATGATACCTCCGAATCGAAGACAAAGGGGGTAGATGCGGTACATACCGTAGAGCACGCCCAGGAGGTGGCCTTACACCTTTCAAAAAAGTTCAAAACAACGGTAGCGATAACAGGGGCCGTCGACCTTGTGACCGATGGAGAGAGGCAATGCCGTATATATAACGGCCACGCCATGATGGGAAGCATAACCGGAACAGGTTGCACCGCAACGGCAATCATGGGGGCTTTTCTCGCCGTCGATGAGGATCCTTTTATGGCCTCCTGTACTTCCCTTGCCTATTTTGGCCTCGCCGGGGAAAAGGCCGCTGAAAAGTCAGGATCCCCTGGAAGTTTCCAGATCGCCCTCCTCGATACCCTCTATGAGATAGGGGAAGAGGATATAATCCAGGGGGCAAAGATTGCAATATAATAGGGTTAGCTCAAAATCAGTTTTTTAAATTTTCGCTTCCCAACTTTTATTACAACCTCCCCCGAGATGTCCTCGGGGAGGTTTTCATCCTTTACTTTTGACCCGTTTATCGAAACCGCCCCCTGGGTTATCATGCGCTTGCCCTCTGTTGTGGAAGGAACCATACCAATATTCAAGAGGAGTTTCGGCAACCATCTCTCAAGCTCGACCTTTTTGATCTGAATGACCTCGATGTCATCGGGGATCTCTTTATCTCTGAAGAGTCTCTCAAATGCCTCGTGGGCAGCGACTGCCTTTTCTTTTCCATGGAATCTCTCCACAATTTCCTTCGCAAACCTTACTTTAGCGTCTCTTGGATGGATTTTACCTGTTCTTATGCCTTCTTTTAGTTGATTGAGTTCTTCTAATCGAATATCGCTTAAGAGTTCGTAGTATTTCAACATCAGTTCATCGGAAATGGACATGAGTTTGCCGAAGATCACATCGGGAGGCTCATCGATACCCACATAGTTACCGTAACTTTTACTCATCTTGTTGACCCCGTCTGTTCCTTCAAGAAGGGGTACCGTTACTATCACCTGTGATTCCTGACCGTATGCCCGCTGGATATCTCTACCTACATAGAGGTTAAAGATCTGGTCATGGCCCCCCAGTTCCACATCAGCCCTTAGTGCAACTGAGTCGTAACCTTGTACAAGGGGGTATAAAAACTCATGGATACTGATAGGAAGGTTGTTCTGGTATCTATTTCTGAAGTCTTCCCTTTCCATCATCCTTGCCATGGTATATTGGGCACAAAGACGTATCATATCCGCGGCGTTCATCTCTTCAAACCACTGGCTGTTAAACCGGATCTCCGTCTTTTCGGGGTCAAGGATCTTAAAGACCTGTTCTTTGTATGTCTCTGCGTTTCTGAGGAGTTCTTCCCTGGATAAAGCAGGTCTTGTTTCGATCCTCCCCGTTGGGTCTCCTATCATACCTGTGAAATCACCAATAAGGAATATGGCGGTATGACCTAACTCCTGAAATTGCTTTAGTTTCTGTAGGACAACGGTATGGCCGAGATGGAGATCCGGGGCTGTCGGATCCATCCCAAGTTTAACCCTCAGGGGTCTCCCCTCCCTTTTAGACTTAATCAGCTTGTCTCTCAGTTCGTTTTCACTGATTAGGTCAACGGCCCCCCTCTTTATTACCTCTAACTGATATTCAATATCCGGAAAAGACATCTAATCAACCCTCTCTCTTATCCTTTCTATTTTCAAACACTTCCTTGAAGACGGATCTATAGCAAGGATCACACCCTGTACCTCCACATGTCTATTCCCCACCTCATATTTCTGGGGAAGGAGGGTCAAAAACCTTTTTAAAACAGCCTCTTTATCCATACCGATGACGGAATCGGATGCACCTGTCATCCCTGCATCGGTAATATAACCCGTACCGTTTGGCAGTATCTTCTCATCGGCGGTCTGGACATGGGTGTGGGTCCCTATCAGTGCAGAAACCTTTCCGTCGAGATACCAGCCAAGGGCTATCTTTTCTGAGGTGGCCTCTGCATGGAAATCAACGATGATGGGTATTTCTTCTTCCATTGTGTCGATAAAGTCCCTCATAGTTCGAAAGGGACATTCGGGATTACCCATAAATACCCTTCCCTCCACATTTACAACGCAAAGGGATTTATCTTCCTTTTTCAGTATCGCATACCCAAAACCTGGTGTACCCGGAGGGTAGTTAAGGGGTCTTACAACCCTTGGCTCCTCCATAAGGTATGGGATTATATCCTTTTTCTTCCAGACATGATTTCCTGTTGTGATCGCATCGATTCCACAGGAGAGGATCTCCTCTGCTACCTTTGGGGTAATCCCTATTCCCCCGGCGAGATTCTCCCCGTTTACTATCTTGAAGTCCACGTTTACGTCTTTTATGAAATCTTTTACCGCATTCCTCCCCGGTTTCCCTATCACATCACCGAGAAAAAGGACGGTAATCTCACTACTTTGCATATTCCACAGCCCTTGTTTCTCTGATTACAACAATTTTTATCTGCCCGGGGTAGGAAAGGTCAGACTCGATCTTCTTTGCTATATCCTTTGAGAGTATATAAGTCTGCTCATCACTTATCTTCTCACTGCTTACGACGATGCGTATCTCCCTTCCTGCCTGTATAGCGTAAGATTTCTCAACCCCTGGAAAACTGTTCGAGATACGCTCCAATTCCTCAAGCCTCTTAACGTACGTCTCAAGCATCTCCCTTCTTGCCCCTGGACGGGCCCCTGACAGTGCATCGGCGGCCTGGACTATCACATCGAGGATGCTCGTTGCCTCCACATCCTCGTGGTGGGCAAGGATAGAATGGACAATCGAATCGCTCTCACCGTATTTTTTGGCGAGGTCTGCCCCAATCGCCGCATGGGAACCCTCGATCTCATGGTCAACGGCCTTACCTATATCGTGGAGTAAACCTGCCCTCTTTGCCTCTTTTATATTCATCTTTAATTCGGCCGCTATAATCCCGCATATAAAGGCAACCTCAAGGGAATGTTGATAAACATTCTGGGCATAACTGCTCCTGAATTTGAGTCTCCCTATGAGTTTTACAAGTTCGGGGTGCACGTTATGGATACCAAGGTCAAAAACCGCCTGCTCCCCAGCCTCTTTTATCTTATCCTCCATTTCCATAGCAACCTTTGAGACGATCTCCTCAATCCTTGCAGGGTGAATCCTGCCATCCGTTATGAGTCTCTCTATTGCAATCCGGGCCACCTCTCGCCTTACCGGATTAAAGCACGAAAGGATAACCGCCTCAGGGGTATCATCTATGATGATATCAACACCTGTAGCCGCCTCAAGGGCCCTTATGTTCCTGCCCTCTCTCCCGATAATCCGTCCCTTCATCTCCTCATTTGGAAGGGGAACCGTAGAGACGGTATCCTCTCCTACATATTCCCCTGCATACCTCTGAATGGACTGGGCTATGATCTCTTTTGCCTTTTTATCCGCCTTTTCCCTTGCATCTTCCTCTATTTTCTTACAGATTTTAATGGCCTCGTACCTCGCCTCATCCTCCATCTTTTGCATTAAGATCTTTTTTGCCTCCTCCGATGTCATGCCTGCGATCTTTTGGAGCATATCCTTTTCCTTCTGGATTAGGGAGTCGTACTCGTTGATCTTTCTGTCGAGGCTTGATTGTTTACTCTGTAACTCCCTCTCCTTTTTGGAGAGTTCTTCTTCTTTTTTTTCTATGAGCTCCAGCTTCTTATCGAGATTCGACTCTTTCTGGGCAAGCCTTCTCTCTACGTTCTGGAGTTCATTTCTCCTTGATTTTATCTCCTGTTCTAACTCATTTTTTGCCTGTATCGCAGCATCTTTCGCCTGAATAGAGGCCTCCCTTATCAGGACATCCGCCTCCTTTTTTGCGTCTTCGAGGATCTTTCTGCCTATCTTCTCGTATTCACCGACCTTTTTCTTCTGGATAAACCTCGAGAGACTAAAGCCTATAAAAAGTGCTGCTATTGAAATTAAGATAGTTATAATTACCGTCAAGTTTCCCCCTGCACATTATATTTATTCAAGGGGTTGGCATTGAGAGAAAAAAAGAGGGATTTATTTGAAGATTAGCGATGAATCTTTATGCCTCCATATTTAAAATCAATCTATCTTAATACCTCTTTTTGCTCTAATGCAAACCCTTATAGTATATATAAAGCCCCCGCAGATGCCGTGTAAACGATAAGTCTTGAACCTCTCGGTAAAGTGGGTACCTTTTTTATTGTATCAGGCTTCTTGCTCTTGGCAAGCATGCACACAACAATAAGGTATTAGGTTCCCATAAAAGAGGTGTTGGCTCAAAGTCCACCATTTATCACGAGCACCGCAGGGAACATCATAACTCCTCTACCTTTTTTAAAAGTTTTAGGGTTCTTCCCTCAAACCTCTCAGCGTGCTCTCTTATCTGTAAATATTCATCGGTCAGTTCCATCATTGCCATAATAACCGCATTAAAAGTATTCACGATTCCATAATCCCTTATTACCCTTGATATCCTTTCATCGACAAACATTGCTACTTTTCTTATTCTTTCCTCGTCTTCCCCTATGAAGGTGAAAGGCTGTCTTAAAATCTGCACCTCTACCTTTTTTTCCATATATTGTAACCTATACTTCTACCTTTTCCAGCCTTTCGAGGATCTTTGTAATCTTATTAGCTATCTGTTCCCTCTCGACCTTGCTACCGTTTATTCTGTCTTTCAGTTCCTTATTTTCCGCCTCAAGGGTCTGTATCCTTGCCGAGAGCCTCTCCTTTTCCTCCTTGGTCGATTTATAAAGAGTTATCAGCTTTTCTATCTTTGTTTCAAGCTCTTCGATCTTGCTTTCGTTAAATAACTCCATTTTTAATTATCCTCCTTTTTTTGTTCGAAAGTCAAGTATAAAAGGTAGGCCCTGATGAAAGGGTCTATTTCTCCATCGAGTACAGCATCTGCGTTATGCTCCTCCAGTTTTGTCCTGTGGTCTTTAACGAGTTTATAGGGGTGGAGGATATAGGACCTTATCTGACTGCCCCACCCTATATCTTTCTTCTCTTTGTTTAGGGAATTTAGCTTTTCCTCCTGTTTTCTCTTCTCAAGTTCATAGAGTCTCGATTTTAAAATGGCCATCGCTATGGCCCTGTTTTTATGCTGGGAGCGTTCGTTCTGACATTGAACAACGATACCTGTAGGTATATGGGTGATCCTTATGGCAGATTCTGTTCTATTTACATGCTGACCTCCGGGTCCACTTGCCCTGAAGGTGTCTATCTTTAGATCCTCTTCTCTGATTTCTATTGAAATATCATCCGATATCTCGGGGTAGGCGTAAACAGAGGCAAAGGAAGTATGTCTTCTGTTATTTGCATCAAAGGGGGAGACCCTAACAAGTCTATGGATCCCCACCTCGCATTTTAAGTAACCGTATGCGTAAAGCCCCTTGACGAGAAATGTGACATTTTTAATCCCTGCCTCTTCACCCTGGAGAAGATCTACTACCTGGGTTTCAAATTTTTCCTTTTCAGCCCATTTGATGTACATCCTAAGGAGCATCTCCGCCCAGTCCTGAGCTTCTGTACCCCCTGCCCCTGCGTTTATATATACTATCGCATTTTCCCTATCATTTTCACCGCTTAGCATCCTCTCTATTTCAAAACGGGATATAAGCCCTTCGAGACGGCTGACCCTCCCTATGAGTTCATCCATGTCTTTTTGGTCGCCTGTCTCCTTTACAAATTCCTCCAGTATCTTTATCTCTTCAATCTCTTTCTCTTTTCCCTCCCATCGCTCTATCTCTTCCTTGATTCTTGACCTTTCTTTCAAGAGACGCTGGGCCTTCTCCTGGTCACTCCAGAATGCCTCCTTTGCGATCTCTTCGTCAAGTCTCTTTAGTCTACCGTATAAAGAGCCGAGGTCAAAGATAGCCCCTTAAGGCTTCCATCTTTTCTACAAGTGAATCTATCCTTCCCTTTATCTCGTCTAACATAACTGTCTCCCTAACGTTATTATTGACCCCTCCCTAAAGACACTCCCCTTTATAACCCTTTTATCCTTTTTGCAACCTCCATACCGAACTCGGAACACCTAACAGGTACTATCCCTTCCATCTGCCTTGCAAGGTCATAAGTCATGATCCCTTCATTTACCGTATCCTCTATCGCGGTGGTCAGAATCGTAGAGGCCCTATCGAGGCCCATATATGAAAACATCATGGCGGCGGATTGGAGAAATGATATGGGGTTAATCACATCCTTCCCCGCATATTTTGGGGCACTTCCGTGGGTAGGCTCAAAGATGGCGACGTTATCCCCTATGTTGGCCCCCGGGGCTACCCCTAAACCGCCTATAAGACCCGCACAGGCATCGGAGAGATAATCACCGTTTAGATTTGGGCAGAGTAGCACATCGTAGTCCCCGGGCCTCAATATCGCCTGCATAAACATATTGTCGGCAATCCTGTCGTTGAATAGTATCTTTCCTTCTTCTCCAGAAAAGGAGATATAATCTCTGTACTCCCCTGCCACCTCGTAGGCCCAATCCCTGAATCCCCCTTCTGTGTATTTCATTATATTCCCCTTGTGTACGACAGTGATCGAACGCCTCTTGTTCTTAATCGCATAATCGATACCCCATCGGGTGAATCTTACGGTACCGGGCTTACTTATGGGTTTTACCCCGATTGCGTAATCTTCCGACAGAGAAACACCCATCTCCTCTCCAAGGAACTTAATAACCTTCTTCGCCTCATCCGTCCACGCCTTCCACTCTATCCCTTTGTACAGATCTTCCGTGTTCTCCCTTAAAATCACCATATCTATCTTTTCCGGTCTCTTCAAAGGGCTCGGCAGACCTTTAAAATACCTGATAGGCCTTACACAGACATATAGGTCAAATATCTGTCTCAGATACACGTTTATACTCCTGTAGCCCCCTCCAACAGGCGTTGTCAATGGTCCTTTGATTACGGTTTTATATCTTCTTATGGTATCGAGGGTTTCTTCAGGAATCAATTTGCCTGTCTTTTCAAGAGCCTTTTCTCCGGCGAGCATCTCTATCCATGAAATCCTCTTGTCACCGCCGTATGCCTTTATTACAGCCTCTTCGAGTGGCTCTTTTGAGGCGTTCCATATATCCTCTCCTGTGCCATCTCCTGCTATGTATGGAATCTCTATAATCTCCGTCAAAATTCATACCCCCAAATGTTTTCTTATTGTTACGGTATCTTTAAACCTTTAGTTCCCCGAACTTTTTAATGTAAGGGACGAGACCCCCTTCCCTTAAAATATCCATCATAATCGACGGTAACGGGGAGAACCTTTTCTCCATATGGACTGTCTCGTCGTATAACCTACCTTTATCAATATCTATCTCAACCACATCCCCTTCGCCTATACCATCAACATCACAGATAATTGCGGCAAGGCCTACGTTTATTGCGTTTCTATAGAATATCCTTGCAAAAGAAGGGGCCAGTATAGCATCTATCCCGGCCATCTTTATGATAAGGGGTGCATGTTCTCTACTGCTTCCAAGGCCGAAATTTCTACCTCCTACGATGATATCCCCTTTTTTTACCTTTTTATAAAATTCAGGATAGATATCGTCAAAGACATGTTTTTTCAGTTCCTCAAGGTTAGACCTTAGGTGGAGGAATCTCCCCGGGATTATATGGTCCGTTGATATGTTATCCCCAAACTTCCAGACATTGCCTTTTAGGATCATATATAAACCTCCCTTGGATCTGTGATCTTTCCAGTCAGTGCACTCGCTGCAGCCGAAGCAGGGGATGCAAGGATGATGTATGACTTTGGATTCCCCATTCTACCGAGAAAATTTCTGTTTGTGGTCGAGAGACACACCTCTTCGTCTCCAAGAACACCCTGGTGGAGACCAATGCAAGGACCACATCCAGGGGGTAGAATTACCGCCCCTGCGTCTATGAGTATCGAAAGGATACCTTCCTCTAATGCCTTTTTATACACCATTTTGGAGGCAGGACAGACAATGAGCCTTACATCCTTATGTTTCTCCCTCCCTTTTAGTATTTCCGCGGCTACCCTTAAATCTTCTATCTTTCCGTTTGTACAGGAACCGATAAACACCTGATCTATCTTTTTCCCTCTTACTTCTCGATCCTCAACACTCTTTGCGTTATCAACCCCATGGGGCATACTTACCATTGGGCTTAAACCATTAAGATCTATCTCGAAGACCCTTTCGTATCGGGCATCTTCATCGGGTTTCAGTTCTATAAACCCCTCTTCCCTGTCCAATGACTTTAAAAAGGCGTATGTCATGGAATCGGAGGGGAATAGGCCTGTCTTCGCCCCTGCCTCAACGGCCATATTGGAGATGGTCATCCTGTCCCCAACTTCAAGTCTATCCACCGCTTCCCCTGTAAATTCAAGGGCCTTATAGGTAGCGCCGTCTGCCCCTATCATCCCTATGATCTTTATTATCAGGTCCTTTGTAGTGACCCCTTTTTGAAAGTTCCCTTTGATTACGAATCTGAAGCTCTCGGGTACCCTTAACCATGTTTTCCCAAGACCCATTGCGGCGGCGACATCTGTAGAACCCATGCCTGTCGCAAAGGCACAGAGGGCCCCTCCGGTACATGTGTGGGAATCGGACCCTAACATAACCTCCCCGGGCAGGAGAAAAGACTCTGCCATCACCTGATGGCATATACCCTCCCCCACATCGACGATATTTGCTCCATACTCTTTTGCAAAGTCCCTCATGGTCTTATGGTCGTTTGAAAGCTCTGCCCTTGGGCTCGGAGAGGCATGGTCGAGGAAAAGGGTGACCCTTTTTCCTTCGAATAGCTTCTTGAAACCGATCTCTTTAAACTTTCTTATCGCAAGGGGACCCGTTCCGTCCTGTAGAAATACCCTATCTACATCGACGATCACGTATTCCCCCTGTTTCACATCTTTACCCGATTTTTTACTCAGGATTTTTTCAACCAGCGTCTTACCCATAATCTATTCACCTGCCTTCATTAAATCTTCAAAACGTATATCGAGACCGAGGACGCCCACTATATCTCCGTACTGGTCCCTGATTGGGGCGGAGACGGTAACACACAGGGCCCCTGTAATCCTCGAAGAGTAGATATCCGTCACACTCACCTTCCCTGTCTTCATGGGCTGGATAAACCATTCCCTATCGGAAAAGTCCTCGTGGAGACCTATCTTGTAATACTTTGCCCTATCGACGTTTTGTGTTATGTTCTTCGTGATCTTTATTCCTTCACTGTTAACGGTATACGCAAACTGTATAAAAGGATGTTCCTCTACAATCCGTTTTAATGTCTCTTCCTGCTCTGTTGGAACCATACTCTTTATCGAAGGGTCTTCTATATACTTCTCTATCAGATGGGCTGCCATATCGTATGCCCGTTTCTTTATCAGTTCAAACTCGGAGACGAATATCTCGGGGATATACCTTCTGACGAGATGCTCCATCTCGTCGTCGGAAATGCTCGTTACCCTTCCCTCATCGAACTGTTTTACTATCCATTTGTTTATCTTTGCGATACCAGGATGGGTCTTCTCTATCTTATCCTTTCCTGTCAATGCAAAATGGGAGTTTATCCAGTGGGCAATACCTGCAAGCCCCGATTTATCAGTGATATTCACCGTTATGGGTCTATCCAGTATCTTTGTTGTATCAAAAGGTGTGTATATCTCCTGGTTTTTTAGGATTCCGTCTATGTGGACTCCTGCAGAGGTGGCGTTGAAGTCAAGGCCAACGAGGGGTTGTGTTCTCGGGATATGGAGACCCACCTCTTTTTCGAAATAGTTCCTAAGTTCTGTTATGATCCTCGTATCGACCCCGTTTTCCTCCCCCGTTAATGCAATATACTCTATAATAAGTCCCTCTATGGGGGCATTCCCCGTTCTCTCTCCAATGCCAAGGGCGGTCCCGTTTACATAGGTACATCCGTAAAGCCAGGCACTCACACTGTTCACTATTACCTTATGGAAATCGTTGTGTCCGTGCCATTCAAGGTATTCCGAAGGAACCCCTGCATCATCTATCATGGCCCTTACTATCTTACCGATAGATCTCGGCAATGCGCTTCCGGGGTATGTGATACCAAGCCCCAGTGTGTCACAGAGCCTTATTTTTACGGGGATCTTTGCCTCCTCAGAGATCGCCATCAGGGCCTGGGCAAAAGGGACACAGAAGCCGTATATATCTGCCCTTGTGATATCTTCAAAATGGCATCGCGGGGTAATCCCGTATTCTATAGCACTCTCCACTATCTTTAGGTAGTCCTTGAGGGCCTGGGACCTCGTCTTTTTGAGTTTTAGAAAAATATGATAGTCTGACGCACTCGTCAAAATACCTGTCTCTTTCAAACCAAAATCCTTAACCAGCTGCAGATCCTCTTTTACGGCCCTGATCCACCCTGTGATCTCAGGGTATCTGTAACCTTTTTCGAGGCACCTCGCAACCGCCTCTTTATCTTTTTCTGTATAAAGAAAGAACTCACTCTGTCTTATCACCCCGTTTGGTCCCCCGAGTTTATGGAGAAGGTCGAAGATATCCTCAATCTGTTTTACCGTAAAAGGGGGCCTTGATTGCTGGCCGTCCCTAAAGGTGGTATCTGTAATGTAAATATCTTCTGGGGGATCTATAAGCTCTATCTTGTGGTCAAACTTCACCTTACACATCTCTGTATATGGAAAGATATCCCTGAAAAGCTCCGGCTGCTCCACATCGATCAAGGGAAACTTCGTCTTTTTACTTATATTCTTGTAGATGAAACCTTTCTTCTTTTTCAAAATCCCTCCTTATTAGTGTGACTATCGGGGTGTTTCCCCTAAAACCCTGATTTTCAGTTCGTTCAACTGTTTCTGCGGTACCTTCGACGGAGCACCTGTCAAAAGGCATGTACCTTTTTGGGTTTTTGGAAAAGGTATCACATCCCTTATACTATCAAGACCCAAAAGCATCATAAGAATCCTGTCGAAACCGAAGGCAATACCTCCATGGGGGGGAGCCCCCATCTCGAGGGCTTCAAGTAAAAAACCGAATTTCTCCCTCGCCTCTTCCTCTTTTATGTTTAGTATCCTGAACATCTCCATTTGATCATCCGCCCTATGGATTCTTATACTTCCTCCTCCGATCTCAACCCCGTTTAAAACAAGGTCATAAGCCCTTGCGATGATCGATTCGGGATCGATATCCTTGGACTCTATACGGTCCGCAAGTCCTTTAATCTTACCCTTAGGGGAAGTGAAGGGATGGTGACGGGCCACATACCTCCTTTCCTCTTCGCTATACTCGAGGAGGGGGAAGTCGACCACCCATAAAAACTGAAATCTCTTTTTGTCTATAAGCTCATACTTTTCACCGAGATAGAGTCTGAATTTGCCCATGATCTCGTTTACCCTGTTCTTCCTATCGGCCATAATGAAGACTACATCCCCATTTTTGCACTTAAGGAGGTTTTTAATCCTCTCCTTTTCTTCGTCTTTTAGATATTTTGCCACAGGGGATTGAAAACCTTCCTCCTCTACTCTCATCCAGACAAGGCCCGATGCCCCCATTTCTTTTGCGACTTCCACTGAGGTGTCGAGGTCCTTCCTTGTCAACGTCCTATCGGTGAGAAGGAGTGCCTTGATCTCTCCCCCTTCATCGACTGTCTTTTTAAACACCCCAAATTCTGTCCCTTTAAAAATATCGGTTAGGTTATACATGGCCATATCAAACCGAAGGTCCGGCTTATCCGTGCCGTATAGTTCCATAGCCTCTCTGTATGTCATTCTTTGAAGGGGAAGAACCAGTTTATGTCCTGTGATCGCCTCAAATAGCTCACCGATTAGTCCTTCACTTATAGATAACACATCATCAACATCGACAAAACTCATCTCCACATCTATCTGGGTAAATTCAGGTTGCCTGTCCGCCCTTAGATCTTCATCCCTGAAACAGCGTACTATCTGAAAATATCGGTCAAAACCTGCGATCATCAGGATCTGTTTGAAAAGCTGGGGAGACTGGGGCAAAGCATAGAACATGCCCGTACTTAGCCTCGAGGGGACTATAAAGTCCCTCGCCCCCTCAGGGGTACTCTTTGTAAAAAACGGGGTTTCAAACTCATAGAAGTTATGGTCGTTAAAATAATCCCTTACAACCTTGTAAGCCCTGCTTCTCTCCATAAATACCTTTTTGACATCGAGCCTTCTCATATCAAGGTACCTATATTTCAGTCTTAAAGACTCGCTGGGCTCCTCATCTTCAAGCTGGAAAGGTAAAGGCTTGCATGTGTTTAAAATTTCCACCGCATCAACGAGCACCTCTATCTCCCCTGTCGGGATATTGAGGTTTTCTGTTCCCTCAGGTCTCTTATCTACCTTCCCGGATACGGATATCACATACTCATGCCTTAATTCCCCTGCAATTTCATGGGCTTCCTTCGAAATCTCGGGAGAGAAGACGATCTGTACGATCCCCGTTACATCCCTTAAATCTATAAAGATAAGTCCCCCGTGGTCCCGTCTTCTGAATACCCATCCTGAAAGATTTACCCTCTTCCCAATCTCTTCTTTTTTTAGTGTTCCACAGTATCTGTCTCTCAAATCGGCCTCCATTAAAATCCATTATTATAAAGTTTACAGGCAGTTAAGTCAAGGGTAAGAAAAAATCGTTTATGCGCAAAAGGATGTTGTATTACTTCCTCTATGAACAGCCCTTCATCCAGGATACGTTATATCTCATGGATCTTCAACAGGTTTGTCTTTGAAGCGAATGAAAAGGGCAGGCTTGCAACTATAACCACTCTATCCCCTTTCGTCACCTTGCCTGTACCTATAAGCCCTCTTTCAACCTCATTTAAAAGTCCCTCCATATCATTGATCCTGTGTGTTATAAAAGGTGTAACACCCCATAGGATCCTCATCTCCCTTACCACCTTTACATCAGGAGAAAAGGCGATGATTGGAATCTTCGGTCTAAATTTGGATACAAGCCTTGCGGTAAACCCCGATTTTGTAAAGACCACTATCCACTTAGCCCCAACCTCCTCTGCCGCATGGGATGCCGCATGGGCAACCGCCTTGGGGGTCTCGAAAAGACCGCCGTGGATGATCGATGGGCTGTGGATAATCTCCCTTTTCAACGTCTCTCCTTCGGTATATCTTATTATCCTGTCCATGACCTTCAAGGATTCTATCGGGTATGCCCCGGAGGATGTCTCCCCCGATAACATAAGGGCATCTGTACCATCTATAACGGCATTTGCAACATCCGTCGTTTCCGCCCTTGTAGGCCTTGAATGAACCGTCATCGATTCAAGCATCTGTGTTGCCGTTATGACCACCTTCCCTGCCCTGTTTGCCTTCTCTATCAGCATCTTCTGGTACATGGGGACTTCCTCAAGGGGTATCTCGATCCCCAGATCACCCCTTGCTATCATAATCCCGTCTGCTACATCGAGAATCCCTTCAATATCCTCTATCGCCTCCTGCTTTTCTATCTTCGCAATAACAGGTATATGGGCATCTCTTTCATCGAGCCACTTTAAAACCGTCTCTATATCCTCTTTTTTTCTCACAAAGGAAAGGGCAATAAAATCGACACCCTTTTCCAGACCAAAGGCAAGATCCCTTTTATCCTTCTCGGTAAAAGAACCAAACTTTACATTCACCCCGGGGAGGTTCACCCCCTTTTTCGACTTTAAAAGCCCCCCCTCCTTTATGACCGCAGAGAGGTAACCATTTTCCTTTTTCTCGATGGTCAATCTTATAAGACCGTCATCTATAAGTACGGTATCCCCCTCCTCCACCTCATCTACAAGGGATGGATGGTCTATATAGATCCCATCTCTGTCACTTATGCCATCCCTTGGATATATTTTGGTTGTTTCCCCTTCTTTTAAAAACACCCCCTCATCCCTTACAGGGCCTATCCTTATCTTTACCCCCTGTAAATCCTGTAAAATCGCAACGTCCCGGCCAATTTCTTCAGAGATCTTCCTTATTCTGTCGATGATTCGACCGTGGGTCTCGTAATCACCGTGAGAAAAATTGAGTCTCGCCACATCCATGCCGTTCTCTATCAGGGACTTAAGCATAGACTCATCGGAAGTTGCAGGCCCTATGGTACATACAATCTTTGCTTTTCTCATAATATTTATAATACCATCTATTCAACCATCATTTCAAAAACAAAAACATAAAATATGGCCCTTTCCCTTCATCAAAAAGAAAAGGTTATTTTTTGGCTACCGATAAAGGGGGTGGACATAGTTCTGCCAGTACGTCCATTACTTCAGAAATATCGTTGAGTACCTTATATGCACCTGCAAAATCGGATCCCTTTGTAAATTCATTGGGTATAACGATACACCTGAGGCCAGCCTCCCTTGCCGAGGTCAAACCCCTTACGGAATCCTCAATCGCAATACATTCTTCCTTTTGAAAGCCGCTTTTCTTGATTGCAGTAAGATATGGTTCGGGGTGGGGTTTGCTGTGTAGATAGTCTTTTGCTGTTACCACATAATCGAAATATTTTAAAAAACCTGTCCGTTTGTGTATGATTTCGAAGTGTTCTTGGAGAGAGCTTGTTACAATGCCCATTTTATAGGACCTGCATAAAACACGGAGTACATCCTCTACACCTTTAATGGAAAAATCCTCTTGAGACAGCATGGCGCTATAGATGTTACTCCTTCTTTTACGAAATAGCTGGATCTCCTCTGGAGAAAAAGATTTTTCTTCAAGGATGTGCCATACCCCCTTTCCCTGGATAAGAAACAATTCCAAAAACTGTTCTTTTGTTAGGGGTATCCCGTACATTTCAAGAGCCTGCTGTGTGGCAAGAAAATAGAGGTGTTCGGTATTTACAAGGACTCCGTCATTATCCCAGAAAAGGGCCTTTATCATTTAATGGATCACCCAATAGGTGTCAGATACCAGACAGACCCCCCCAAACCTTTTTAAAATAGGTCTTATAGCCTCCACAACCTTCAACATCAGCTCTTCAGGGCAGGCGGTGATAATATAATTATTCCAGAAAACACTGGTTAACCCCTGCCCGTCTCTTTGACCCCTTTCGCCTTTACCAAATACGTCCTTTATAACGGTATAACCGGTGATCCCTGCTTCATCGAGGATCTTGAGGATCTCCTCTGTTTCAACGGAATCTACGACAATCTCGATTTTTTTTAGAGGTTTCATTTTGATTATCCCCAAAATGTTTTAATTAAAAAAAGATAAAAGGGCAATCCAAATACGATGTTGAACGGAAAGGTAATGGCCAACGACATAGGAACATATAAACTCGGGTTTGCCTCAGGTATTGCATGTCTTATCGCCGCCGGAACCGCAATATACGATGCACTGGCGCATAGAACGGCAAACATGAGGGCATCACCTATGGACAGATTAATGACTTTGGCTATGAAAATTGCTATTAGTGCATTAAAAATAGGGACTATTATCGCAAAAAAGCTCAAAAAAACTCCTGCCCTCTTTAAATCACTCATTCTTTTGGCGCTAACTATCCCCATATCGAGGAGAAAAAATGTTAACATACCTTTAAAGATATCCTCTGTAAAAGGCTTTAAATATTTGATCCCCGTCTCCCCTGCCACAATTCCTATTAAAAGACTGCCCGTTATCAGAAAGACAGAGCCGTTAAATAACGCATCCCTCAAAAGAACTTTCAGCGATAGATTGTCACGTTCTCTGTTATGGTGGTATCTATAGAGGAGGATCCCTATTATAATCGCCGGAGATTCCATAAGGGCCATTGCTGCCACAAGATATCCACCAAAAGGGATACCAAGCCTTTGAAGAAAAGACGATGCCGTTATAAACGTAACCGCACTTATTGAACCGTACGTTGAGGCTATTGCTGCTGCATCATGGTTGGCCAATCTTTTCTTGAGGATAAAATACGTATAGGTAGGTACCAAAGCGGCCATCATAAGAGACATCATCAATGTTATTATTATATTTTTATTAAGCCCGCTATGTTTTAGTTCTACCCCCCCTTGAAAACCAATCGATAACAGAAGGTAAAGAGACAAAAATTTGGGTAAGGGGTTAGGGATGTCCAGATCTGATTTAACGAAGACGGCAAGCATCCCTAAAAAGAAAAAGAGTATTGGTGGGTTGAGTAGATTATCTATTAGAAGTCCTATATCCATGTCCGTAACTCTTTAATTTTAATTCATTAAATTATAAAAAAAATTTTTGAATAAAACGGTTGATAAATTTAGCATAACAGATTAAAAAAATCCAAATCCAAAAGAAAGTCTTAATCAGTCAAGGTTAGACCGACAAAAAGGATATATAGAGATAAAATTAATAATGCCCCGACATATTTTTTACTCTATAGGGAAATCGAAATATCTATCGGTAAATGTTTGTCTTTCAATATATAATGCCAACATTTTAAGGCTATAATTTTCAAATCCATATTTTTCCGTAAGGCTTTTTAGACGCAACCTGTTTATACACTGCAAACGCCGGTATTTTGACTTGCCGTATGGGATAGTTCATCAAAAATAATAAAACCTTATGCCCGTATAGATGGTGTTATCCTTAAAAGCTTTTACCGGCAGGCAAAAAAAGAGGGTATAGTTTCTACCCCTTTTTATTTTTATATACTTTTTATACCTTTTTCCTTTTTCACCTCATATCAGGCATCGCCTTTTTGACCCTTAATACCCATGCCTCCCATCCTTTGGCAGGACCGCCTAAGGCCTTGAAGGCCTTTATCGCCTCTTCCCTCGATAGACCCTTTGGCTTACCGAACCTCTGGGCTTCGAGTTGTATTGCGATATTTTCCCTTAAAACAAGGGACGCCTGAACCGCATGGGGTATGCTCTTTCCTACCACAACACAGCCATGTCCCCTCATAAGCATTGCCATGGATTTCCCCAGTGTCTTTGCCATCCTGTCCCCCTCTTCTTTTTTCTTTACAAGCATACCTGTTGAATCGGGGGATTCAAAATCGTAACCGTCATAGTTGGGCACCCCCTCGTAGAACATGGAGGATAGATGTGTCAGCATGATAAAGGGTAGATCCAGCACAGAGAGAACGATTGCCTGCCTTGGATGGGCATGGACTATCGCGTTTACATCAGGTCTTGCCTTATATATTCTTCCATGTATAGGCCACTCAGAGTATGTGGTATACTTTGTTTTGGTTACGATATTCCCTTCGAAATCGACCTCTATGATATCATCCTTTGTCACCGTCTCCGGGGCATTTCCCCGGGCTATAAAAAATGTATTTGGATTTTCAGGGTTTCTCACCGTCACATGCCCCTGGTCGTCGAGGATCCCCTCGTTTGCAAGGATCCTATTTGCCCAGACAACCTGCTCTATCGCCTCTTTAGCCGTCTTTGGATTGGGGTTATACATAATGGCAAAAGAGGTACCCTGCATTGGCGATACGAAAAAAGATATAACCAGTAAGAAAAATAAAATCCTTACACAAAAAATACTGGAAATCTTTACCTCCATAGGTCACCTCCTGTTTTTTAAAAATTATATATATAGTTTGCTTTATCCCGTTTACGTCAAAATAAGAAGCATGGTTTGAGCTTATAAAAAATGGTGGAAAAAATCTAAAAAACGTAATGACTTCTAACAAATAAGCCCCCTTTTAACTATCTGTTTTTATCATAGATAAGACATGCAAGCAATTTTTATTTTAATAGAAGATAAAAACCGACCTTTAACAGGACCAACCCTGTTTACATTCGTATAACATCTGTGTTAATGAAAAGTAAGATGGACTTTGAATATATCATAGACAGTCATGTCCACTGGGGCCCATCCATAACCCTTGGAACAGAGGTAACAACAAAAGAGATTCAAAGCCAGCAAAGGGTTTCGGGGATAACCCATGTTATTATTATGCCCTTCCCCTCAACTGCCATAGAGAGTAACGAGATAAATATCCTCCTCCTTGAGGAGACGAAAAGGGTACATAGTTTCATCCCCTATCACTACATAAGGGAGAACTACGATACCTTTGGGTTTGAACCCATACCTGATGGATATTACGGCGGAAAATGGCACTGGATGAGGGGATGGCAGGATGCCGCTTCAAATTATAAGGTACTTGAAGATGAGGCATTACCCCCTTTGATTGAAAAGCTAAAGAAGACAGGTAAACCTATAATTTTCGAGGAAGAATTGCGTTTTACCGAAATCTTTGTTGAAATGGCGGAAGATTTGAAGATCATAATACCCCATCTCGGTCTTTTAGGGGGAAACCCTATCTCTTTTTTAAAGAGTTTTAAAAATAATGAAAACATCTTTTTTGATACAGCCTTGAGTTCTCAGGGGGACATACTTAAATTTGTTGAAACCATCGGGGCCCACAGGGTGATATTCGCCTCTGATGTCCCTTTCGGGCGCATGGAAAACGAACTTTCAAAGATCCTCTCCCTTCCCGTAACGAGAGATGAAAAGGAACTGATCCTTTATAAAAACATAATAAAATTGGCACGACTTAATAGTGAAAATCAAAATCGATTTCCACTAAAAGAGTTTTACAACTGTGATTAGTGTGATATGAGGAAAGTACTTTTCAGGGTTATATTGAGCATATACCTTTCTGTATTTAATACGGTCTTTTGTTTTCCGGGCCACGGGCAGAACAGGGAACCCGAGGCACCATCGACAGAGGATAAAAAAACCCTTATCGCAAATCCCGCCTCTGAATACTGCATTAAGACAGGGGGGAGACTCGTCATCAGGAAAGACAAAGATGGCGGCGAATATGGTATCTGTATTTTCAACAATAAGGAATGTGAAGAATGGGCGTATTTCAGGGGGGAATGCGATCAAGAGGGCAATACCAAAAAGACATTTACAACAGATGATCCTTTTGAGTACTGCTCTTTTATAGGGACGATTGATGTACCTGATAAAAGATATAAAGGGGTTAAGATGCCCGACTCAATCATATCGAGCATGATACATAAGGGGCTTATCTCCCCTGATACACCTATTCAGTTTATAGAAAATTCAGTCTGGAGATGCATGAATAAAAAGGTCTTTGTCTGTATGTATGGGGCTAATATACCGTGTATGGAAAAAGGAGATGTAACGAAAAAACCAGGCAAAGAAATGCTCGATTTCTGTAGGGAAAACCCATCGGCCGATACGATACCTGCCTATGTATCGGGAAGAAAAACCGTATACGAATGGAGATGTATAGAAGGAAGACCTGATCCGGCTAAACAGGTACATACGGTTGATGAAAGAGGCTACATAAAAACTTTCTGGCATGAGCTGAGGAAAGAGTAATATTTACCTAATACCTCTATTTACCCTTCATACTTATTGACCGTAAAGCCCTTATCTTCAAGGCGCTTCTTTATACCGAAGACGTGGGAAGTTCCAACAAAGGCTATTGCACCACCTCGCTCCATGTAAGGTATAATCCTCTCGAACATCACCGGGTCCCTTCTGTCAATTATGGATTCACAACGGGTGGGATATTCGGTTATTAAACCCCTTATTCCTTCATAATCCCCGGCAAGGTAATATTTGACGTGCCTTTTTGTGTATGTATCCCAGGTATCGAGCTTTTTTAGAAAATTCAAAATCCGCTCTGTCGGTATCCCTTCCAAGGCCTTTATCTGTTCCTCTATTGTCTCTATGAAATGTATCTCTTTTCCGAGACTCTTTGCAACCTCATACGCCTCCATATCTACCGAAAACTTCCATCCCCTGTTTCTTAAATACTGGGACCAGGTCCTGAAAAAGGTCATCCAAGGTTTTAGCCCCCTTATCTCAGGATGGAGTCTTAACTCCTTGTTGTTTGTTAATCTATTTATATAACCCATAAGAGAACCTAAACTCTCCGGTGTTTCCTTCTCGAATATCCTGTTCATCTTCTCCACTGTCTCCCTCTCAAGGAGTTCTAAAAATAGAAGGCTTTCTTTCTCATCCAGACCGTATTTTCTTACGTTTTCCATACTCCTCTCATCCAGAGGGCCTTCAAGGAGAACGATCTTCGTCTTCTCTATCAATCTTTTAAGAGACCTTTTAAAACTATACGGGAAAAAATGGGCAGTCCCTGCGAGGTAACCAATTTTATCCCCCTTTTGAACCGTCCATGCCATCCTGAAGGTCTTCTCTTTTAATATCTCAAGGACCATCTAAAGACCACCGGGTAATATTCTTATAAACTTCATGAAGCTATCGATAAAACCACCCCTTTTTTCTCCTGTTTCATATTCACAGAAGGTATAGCCGAGAGAGGGGACACCACCCCATTTTTCCTTGAACCTTTTTATCCCTTCGTTCACCCCGAGTCCTAAATTAATATACCTTTTCCCTTTCTCCCTTGCAATCCTCACCATCTCATAGAAGAGTAAATCGGAGGCATGGGGTGTGTAGTCTCTCTCTGAATGGCAACCTAGTATATATGCGGCAAACCTCTTCGGCCAGAAATCCACTGCATAGAATGCAGATACACGGCCTTTTTTGTCCCTTGCCGTTAAAAGAGAGGTCGTGTCTATATCCTTTATCCATCGAGGAAGGGATAGATACAGGTCTTTGATGCGGGCGTTTGGCCCTTTTGTCTTTAAAAACTCCTCCATTACCTTTTCATGTGCTTCTGTAAATTCGCGGGAGACTTCAACATTTAACCTTTCCCGAGCCTTCTCTACCTCCCTCATGAGCCTCCTTTTAACGGAAAAACCTTCAATATTAAGGTTATAAAATGTGTCTATCCCCTTTTCCTTGCTTGACATAAAGATTTCATCGGGTATCTCAGGGGCAGCGACTCTCACAGATAGAGGGTTAAAAAGGGATGTTGCCTCATTTAGAAGGGCTATGAATAGATCCTTAGAAAAAACTCCATTCAACGGATATCCGATAACGATAAGTAACCCAGACTTTGAATAACAAAGGCAATCGTTTATAAGAAAGGGCTCACCCCCCGATATGGACGCCATAAGTCCAACTATGTGTTCCGGTATATAGGCCATCTCTCTAATATACATCTCTTGGGCATGGGTTAACACAAAAAGAGTTTATCATAAGTCGATAAAAAATAAAGCCTGTAGAACCCTTCCCTGCCAAGGACACACCGTTTTTTAATAGCCTTAGGTTTACCTACTACTATTTATGGGACGGAGGGAAAAGAGATATTTGTTCCCAAAAGGTAATATCATCGGAAGAAACTCAACGTAATCCCTGCCATAAGATGGATGTTAACGATATTACCCAAAAGGACAGTTGATGTAGATTTAGTCAGTCAACCCTTTGCTATGACTTAAGGATAATCACATTTTAAAATTTAATATTTTTATCCCTGTTCCTCACAGCCTCTATCAGTAAACGCCATTACAAGCTCATTTATGGGCACCGATACATTATGGCCGACACTACGATAAATTTTTCCTGTTTTTCTGCAGGGTATACGGCTCTTAAAATTTTTGAATTTCGCTTCTCTTTTAAAATTTATATGTTTATTAAAAAGATAGACCGAGTAAGCAAAGCAGAAAGTAAAGAAGATAACTAAAAATATTAAAAACATAATCGCCTCGTATTATTACTATAGAACATCCATATTTCTTTGTAAGTGATTTCTATCACTTATTATAAAAAAAATAATTTTTCTCAAAATGGGTTATATCATTAGATTTTTTTCTTCAATGGGGTAATTTTTTTGATATAGGGGGTAATCAGATTTTGAATTTTGTGCTTAAAAATGATAACCGTTCCGGAGAGAGTCTGTCTCGTTCGGCCACATCTCAAGTACAAGTACTATTTAAACTCAATCAAAGGGGTCTTAAGTTTAAACATCATGGATACCATCAGATGGACCCTATATACCTCTTTTAGGAATAGATGTTAGAGGAGAGTGGGCAGCCCCTAAGACAATTTTAATACCCCTTTATTCAGGATGGGATTTTTCTCCCCCGTTTTAAAAACAAAAAAGTATTTATAATATGCCCCCGGCATGACTCGAACATGCGGCCTGCGGTTTAGGAAACCGACGCTCTATCCTCCTGAGCTACGGGGGCAATATGATGTTTTTATATAACATGAATCCGCTTAAAATTGTAGTGAAAAAATTGTCAAGGCCTGAAGCCACTTATACTATTTCTAAAAACTTCCATTCTGAGAAAGTGCATATTCAGGATTGTGTTAGTTATTGTGAATCGCTAATCTCTTCTGGTGATGAAAGAAGTGGCAGACATCAACTTCCTTACCATTTTGTAGCAAATCCACGCTACGGAAAAAAGGCACAGGACGGGAAGTACAATCGCCAGAAACGTGATCATTATAGAACCAAAGGTCTCTAAGGTTGATAGAATCGGGTTTGCCAGACCGCTCGTTGTACCTGTCGAACCGGCCCTCAAAAAAACCATCCCCCCTTGGACAATCCCAGAGATACTACCCCCTGCAATAATGGCAAGGGACCACTTCAAAAACGGGGATATATCTCCAACCATTGACGCCGTTACAATGATGCCGGCGATGATGGCCGCAGGGGTCATAAGGGTATCCATAAGGTTGTCTACCCAGGGTATATGGTATGCCATTATCTCAAGGATGGTTGCCGTCAAAAATGCAATTAGAGCCGGCCATGTACCAATCCACTCAAACCCAGGGGCCAGTGTTATATGGTTACCCATTGAGGCGATGCTAAGACCCAACAACGGCACAAATACCCTAAAGCCGCACGCAGCACTGAGACCTATCCCAACAATTAAACCGAGCACTGTCTCCATTGTATTGCCCCTTGGGTGAGGTTTAACCAATAAACATTTTACTCTCCAAGGATGTGGAATGCAACCAAGATGAATCAATAAATAGCCCTTTTATTTTTTTCTCCTGTAAAATCCACCCCTTTGAAGCCTATCTTTCTATCCTTCAGGTCCATATCTATTTTTTCACCCTTACCCTTGACGATAAAGAAAAAATAGGGAAATATTATAGATTATAATTGCCCCAAATCTTGCATAGAAGATCCGGGCTCGAAAAAATGTTCGCTCCAGGAGGTTCTCAAATGATGACTGCTTATGACTTTTTAAAGGGCAACGCCTTTCATATCGCTACCGTCGATGGTGATAAACCCCGATTAAGACCCTTTGGCTTTGTAATGAAACGAAACAACAGACTCTATTTCTGCACCAATAAAAACAAAGAGGTATATAGACAATTAAAGATGAACCCTGAAACCGAGATATCTGCCATAGGAAAAGACGGCATGACATGGCTCAGGGTAAGGGGCAGGGTTCAATTCGATGAATCAAAGGAGGCAAAGGCTCAGGTGTTCAAGGAAGCACCCCATCTACTCAAGATTTATCCCAGAGGCGAAGATGATGAGGTCTTTCTCACCTTTTATTTAGAAGATGCCAAGGCAAAACTATTCAGAATGGGTGGAGAACCCGAGGATGTTGCCTTGATTTAAAAAGGTACCTATCCCTTTTACTATTTGTGGCACGATGTCCCGACAGGATTTAATCGTGCGGCCTTTTCCCATTTTGCTTGACAATTCCCATTTTTTAGTATACATTTGTATATATGAAAGACCTCACCCATACCCAGAGGATGGTGCTCGGGTTCCTTAAGGAATACCTCTCTAAACACGGCTATCCCCCCACCATAAGGGAGATAGGGGCACACTTCGGCTTTCTCTGGCCTGCCGCAAGGGGGCACCTCAAGTCCCTTGAAAAAAAAGGTTTTATCAGGATAAACCCTTCGAGATCAAGAGGTATAGAGATAATAGGGGCATCCTACCCAGAAAGGAAGGCCATACCCATTCTGGGAAGGATAAGGGCAGGAAGCCCTGAGATCGCCTCGGAGGAGATAGACGGGACGATAAAGGTGGATGAGACCCTCTTTCCCGGAGAGGGGCTCTTCTGCCTTAAGGTGAGGGGGGAGAGTATGAGGGACGGGGGTATTTTAGATGGCGATTTTGCCGTTGTAAGACCTCAGAACACCATAGAAAACGGTGAGATAGGGGTTGTCCTCATAGGGGATGAGGCAACAATTAAAAGGGTATTCCTGAAGGAAAAGAAGGTGATCCTCAAGCCAGAAAATAAGGAGATGGAAGCCACCATCCACGAACCCTCAGAGGTCACCATCCTTGGCAGGGTTATAGGCATCATAAGATCAAGGGTATAGGATGGAGATAGGCAGTACAGTAAAGGTCATAGCCCTGTTCGACCCTTCCTTCAAGATAAGGCCCCTGAAATTTAAGTGGTCCGGAAGGGTTATCGATGTCAGGGAGGTAACATACACATGGAAGTCTAAGGAGGGGGAGAGGGTCATATATAACTTCAGCCTCACCGACGGTAGTGCCCTCTATCAACTGAGTTACGATACAAAAAACCTCCTGTGGAGGCTTGAAAATATAGAGGCATAGCAGGATATATGGAAAAGATCATAATGTGTATCGATATGGATGCCTTTTTTGCCTCGGTGGAGCAGAAGAGTAATCCCCGCCTATTGGGTAAACCTGTGGCCGTAATAGGTTCGGGCAGCCGTACCGTAATCACCACCGCATCCTATGAGGCAAGGAGATTCGGGGTAAAGACAGGCATGACCGTATACGAGGCAAGAAGGCTCTGTCCAGACCTTATCCTTGTGAGAGGGAATAGCGAAAAATATATAGACACGTGCAGGGAACTGGAGGGGATATACAGGGATTTTACCCCCCACCTTGAGTTATACTCCATAGACGAGGCGTTTCTCGACATCACCAGAACGCACCACCTCTTCAACGGGCCGGAAAGGGTTGCGGCCCTTATCAAGGGGCGTATCATGGATCGATTCGGCATCACATGTACCGTAGGTATTGGCCCCAATCTCCTCATCGCAAAACTCGCAAGTGATATGGCCAAGCCCGACGGGATGAAATGGATAAAAATAGAAGATGTGGGCAGGCTCTTAGAGGAACTCCCCGTGGGGGAACTCTGGGGGATAGGACCTGCGACTGAAAAGGCCCTAAACATGATGGGGATAAAGACATGCGGTCAGTTGGGGAGAACCCCTGTATCCGTACTGAGGAGCAGGTTCGGTATACTGGGTGAATCCTTAAAGACGATGGGGATGGGCATATGGACAAGACCCCTGATCACCGGAGAGGAAAGGCCTGTGTCTGTGGGGCATAGCCTCACCCTGCCCAGGGATGTATGGAAGAGGGAAGAGATGGAGTCCTGGATATTACTCCTCAGCGACAAGGTGGCGAGGAGGGCAAGGGGTTATGGCTATGAGGGAAGGACCGTATCCCTTACCCTTAGGTATCCCGATTTCGAAACCTTCACAAAACAGAAGGGTCTTCATACCCCTACAAACGACACCCACCAGATATACAGACAGGTTCTATCCATCCTCGATTCTATCAGACTCAGAGATAGGGTAAGGCTTATAGGGGTGAGGTTATCGGGTCTTACCCGTGAGTCGAACCAGATGTCCCTCTTTTCCGGTTTAGAGAGGAGGAAGGCCCTCTTTAAGGCCATCGATACCATAAACAACAGATACGGTGAATTAAGCCTTGCCTGGGCAGCTTCCATCTGTAAAGAAGGCCCCTCAGGCCGTCCTATCACACCCTCCACAGGAAAAGAGCTTATGAGGCCTTCTGTCTACTAAACCTCTTCCCTGTTCAGAATTGGTAGGGCCTCTCTTCCCTACCCTTATACCTTTATGAGTTTCACCTTTGTATCGTAAAAGGATACACTACCGCCAACAGGGTCAAGCATGCAGGTATTTTTCAGGTATGGATCAACCCACATCGCCGCATTGGCATGGATACCTTTTGCCCTCCTCGGATCCCCTTTAACCAATACCCCGTCTATCGTAACATCCACTGCCCCTGTTGCCCAGTGGCCGTGACCTAAAGTGAATGTGATTACCCCTGGCATAATCGTCTCTGATATCTGGACCTTACCAATCATGGGTTTTACATGACCGTTTTTTAGATCCCATACACCATCTGTGTTTGTTGCAGAGACGACCTTTACATTATCCCCCTCTTTGATGCCCAGCTTTTTTGCATCTACCGGGTTTATAATGATGCTATTCTCAGGATAGATACTCAATAACCAGTAGTCAACGATGGTCCTTGATTTTGTCATGGTTATATCCCTCTGGGTGATAAGGTGAAGGGGATACCCATCTTCCAGTCCCGATTCTTCCGGGGTCTTTCCAAGGGCGGTTGTGACAGGAACATAGAGGGCATACCCTCTGTTTTGCTTCCCTGTAAACGCATTCTTCGTCTCGGCGGTCTTCTCCTGGTATATGTTGATCGCCTTTCCGTATTTGTTTGTAACCTGTTCCCCTTTATAGACATCCTTATAATCCTGGAACCTGCCTCCCCTGTTCAACACATAAACCACCTTGCGCCACGTAGCCCCTGTGATCTTCTCCCATCGTTCAGGGTCAAAAACTGTTTTGGGCAGATGCCTTCTCGATTCAAGGAAGAGTTTTAACTCCCTGTCGTCCGCATCAGGAACAGGTGTACCATCCGTTGCTATATTTGCCACCATTCTTATGTAGAAATCATCAGGTCTTGTAAAATCCTGTCCTTTTCCAAAACCATCCTTACCGTAGCCCGGCATATTTAGCTTCTCCGCAAGGGCGAGGAGTACCGCTTCAAAGGAGCAAGGCATCTCCTCACCAAATACTTTCACCGTTTCTGCAAGGGGGGCTATAACGGGTTGCCTTACCGGTTGTACCTTTGAAGGCATATTGGGGTGGGAGCCGTGGAACTCCCATCGTTCGAGATGACTGTCACTGGGAAAGATATAATCGGCATACATAGTGGTAGTCCCTATGGTTACATCAACGGCAAAATATAGGGGAATTTTTTTCACATCCGTGAGGATCTCTATGTTTGTATGGCCTGCAGGTAACGCATAGACAGGGGTACCCATATAACTGAAGACCGCTTTTACAGGATAAGGATAGGCATCCCCCATTGAAGGTATGATCTCCTCATAGACATCGCTTGCCAGGGGATACCAGTTTCTCTTCGCAGGATAGCCCTGAAAGATCGTTGAATCCTCATATCTAACATCATGCCTTATGATGCTGATCCCGAACTTAGTGTTTTTATTGGGAGTCATTTTTGACATATCGAAGGGCTGACCCTGCCTTCCTCCGGTGGTATTATATGTTGATGCTGCTATCATACCGCCCTTCCAGTCAAAGTTTCCAAGAAGGAGGTTAATCGTCATCGCCGATGTTACACTATAAAAACCGTTTGTGTGTTGTGCGACCCCCCTGTGTATATCAACGACCGCTTTTTTACCGTAGCTTGTGAGTTCATAAGCGGTAAGCTCTATGTCCTTGATGGGGATACCGCAGATCTCTGAAAGTTGAGATAGTGTCTTCTCGTTTGCCGCCTCCGCTAAAATCTTAAGGGCGCTTTTCACTTTTATACCTTTAATCTCGGTGTCTACAAACAGATCCCCGACAATAGGGTTCTTTTCATCATTGGGGTCAACCGGGACAGGCTTCCCTTCCCTCATCGCCACAAGGTACTCGAATATCTGCTCTTTCCCATCTTTCCCCTTATGCCTTTCTATATCTCTTATACCTATTTCGTGGGCCCTTAAGAACTTTCCGGGATTACCCTCTTTGTCTATTTTAACAAGGAGGGTAGCGTTAGTCCATGTAGGTTCTTCTGCCATCTTTGCAGCAGCCTTATTGGCATTGGCCAGGTATTTTGCATCGTATGTTTTGTCCCTAAGTATTATCTGTATCAAAGCCATGAAAAAGGCACCGTCTGTTCCAGGTTTTATGGGCATGTATCTGTGGGCTTTTGAGGCCGCCTTATTGAATCTCGGATCTACAACCACGAGTTTTGTCTTTCCCTCAACGACATTGGGGATAATACGGCTATTTCTGTTTGTAGGCCCGTAGTTTGCATCAAATAGATTTGAGCCAACAGATAGTATATATTTAGCGTTCTCCCCATCTGCCTGCCAGTAAAACTTCCCTCCTCCTGTAAATTTATTTGATTCGTACTGTTCGCTCATGGCCTTGCAGGTGAAATAGAGGGACCCCTGACATACCGTTGTATGACCGTGGGTGTTTACTGTCCCGAAATAATCGCCGAAAAACCGGGCCCCAAAGTCCCCCCTGCCGCCTTTTAATCGGCCCCACCAGTATACAAATTGGTTATTTTTTGGACCGAGGTCTGGATGGTCCGGGTCGATAAGGTAATGAAGGTGTGCCCTATGCTTGTTCTTGAAGGCTTCAACCGCGGCCTTTTTGTCTTTTGCGGAAAGAATAGCATTCACATCCTGGGCCATCTCCCTCGCCATCTTGGGATCTCTCAATACATATATGTCCTTTAATCCTGTAACCACCCTGTCTTCTTCCCCAGGGACGTGGGAGAATAGTTTTCCTCCATTTACGATCTCCTCGATTGCCTTGTCAAAGGGTATTGTATTCCACTTATTCTCACCCCTCTTCCCGGCCCTCTTTAATACCTTTGTTACCCTGTAAGGGTCATAAACGGTCTGGATACCGGCCTGACCTTTAGGACATATGGGTGTATCAACCTTATTCACCTCAAAAGGGGATGTGTTGTAGGGGATATTTGGAAGGGCAGAAAATGGACTGTATGGGTTTCCATCTATCTTGACCGCTACGGCATGCCCATTCTTTCTGAACAGCTTAACCTTTATACCGCAACCTGTATTACACTGTAGGCAAACGGTATATAAAGTATTCTCTGCCTTTATGAGTTCATATTCCTCATCCTGCGTGAGGGAACCTGCCTCTGCTCGCCTTATTAAACTTGAAGCCCATTCAAATTGACTGGCCATGATAGTACCTCCCAGAAGGGCCGAGCATTTTATAAAACCCCTCCTTGTTATACCATCTCCGTCCACCCCTGGTATATGTTTTTCTTCCATTTATGACCCCCTTAGAATAATATATAGAAAACCCTCGGTTTTGTGGTCGCAGATACATCAAAAACCGGTATTTTTCCAGGATAACCTGTTATCTTTGCTATCTCTTCAGGGCTTTTCCCCCTGATACTAAGAGGGGTGACTCTCTCTTTGCCATCACCTTTCACGCTCTTCAGGACATTTACTTTGTTTGCTTTTATGGTTTTATGGATCAAACTCTCCCTGTCGTCTATGTCCCCAAAAAGATTTGCCCTTGAAGGACAGGTACTCACACATGCCGGGAGCATCCCCTCTTTAATTCTATGGATACAGAAATGACATTTCCTTGCGACCCCTACAGGGAGATGGTATTTTTCTCTGGGCCATCTTCGTCCATATTCCCACGATGGGGACTTCTCATACTCCTCTATTTTCGGTGTGCCCTCTGTATAAAATGCGCCGGTATCGAGATTTCGTGCCTTGTATGGACAGGCAAGGACACATAAGCCACAGCCTATACACTCCTCATAGTTGATCATAACAATACCATTTGTTATACCTTCGGTACTCTTCCATGTGGCCTTTCCTTTGCCCTTGTTGGGGCAGGCAGCAACACAGGGGGGATTATCACACTGGTTACAGAGTCTCGGGGTAAAGCGCCTCTTAACCTTAGGAAAAACCCCAAACTCTTCTTCATACACAGGTCTGTAAAAAATCCCAGGAGGGCTCTTCTGCTCTGCAACACAGCTTGCAGTGCACGCCTTACAGGAGGTGCACCTTCTCAAATCTATAAGCATAGCCCATCTGGGGTTCTTCTTCTTTATGGCCCTTTCTATATCTTCCTTGATCACCATCAATTCGTCTTTATCCTGATACATGGATTACCTCCTACACCCTATTGTTTTTTATGGCAACTGGTACAATCCGATTTTACACTGAAGGCTTTTTCTCCGTTGTGGCACATACCACAGGATCTCCCTTTCTCCATCTGCGCCATAGTTATTCTTTTATGCTTCTCTTTTGTTGTATATAGCCTTATATGGCAGACATTACATTTAATATCTGCATCCTTTACATGCGTTTCATGACTGAATACCACATCCCCCGTTTTGCCGCCTATCTTAAAATAAATGTCCCCCCCTCCAATCTTCCCTATCCCTGTAGAACAGACAGATAATACTATTAAAGTTGTAATAATTATTTTCCCCGCCATAGGCCTCTCCTTTTGAGCAGTTAAATATAATAACCATATCAAAGATATTTCAGGATAGTAATCTCTACATAAATTGTCAAGATAAAAATTAATCGTGAACGCAATCGGGCTTTAAAAATTAGAGATAATTCTTAAGGGCATCGTATAGGCCTGTAAGACCGAAAAAAATGAATATCAATGCAGCAAGCCATTTTATCCCTCGTTCTGGTAATTTTTTGCCAAGGACGATACCGAAGATTATCCCTACTGAGTCAGATAGCAGCATACCGGAGGTCGTACCTAACCAGATCTGTACGGGATTGGGGTATCTTGTTGCAAGGGCAATGGTAGCAAGCTGGGTCTTATCTCCCATCTCGGCGAGGAAAAAGGCAAAAGTAACAGTCCAGAATGGGCTAAAATTGAATCGCTTATCTTCGTTGTCAAGTCTATCTCCTTTTAGGGTCCAGAGGCCAAAAAAGATAAAGGATGATGAGGCCACAATCTTAATATATTGAAGGGGGATAATGATAGTCAGATAACTTCCAAGAATGACCGCAAAAAGGTGGTTTGCAAGGGTAGCGGCGAAAACCCCCCACATTACGATCTGCCACCGATATTTTGAAGCAAAAGCCATGGCAAGTAGCTGTGTCTTATCCCCCATCTCTGCAAGAACTACAAAGGCAAGGGACGTAAAATAAGGGATCATAGATACTCCTTTAAAAAAATAAGACCTTTAGTATTAACCCGGAGGTTACACTAAAGGTCTCGCTTATTGGCAAAACCAATGGCAAGGCCAGGGTTTTATCCCAGCATGTTGACCTTACCCTAAAAGCTACTCCCCTTCAGAAAATCAATATAACTATAAGATAGTTTTCCCTCAAAAGCAATGGGTAGATTTTAATTTTTCTATGTTGACATGGGATGTGGTTTATATTATAAAGAATAGCATGCGGGAATAACTCAGCGGTAGAGTGCAACCTTGCCAAGGTTGAAGTCGCGGGTTCAAATCCCGTTTCCCGCTCCATAAAAGCAGGTAAGTGAATGGCCGACGATAAAATAATGGCTATTCACTTTTTATTTTAAGTTACTGTAAGAGTTTGAGGCGGCATAGCCAAGCGGTAAGGCAGCGGTCTGCAAAACCGTTATTCTCCGGTTCAAATCCGGATGCCGCCTCCATTTTTTTATAACTGCCCTTCTTAAGACCCCTCTTTTATTTATGGTCTTTCCACATACCGTATTTTTCCCTTAGCACCCTGTGGAGTATCTTCCCTGTAGGCGTCTTTGGCATCTCCTCTTCTTTTATAAACTCCACCTGCTTTGGTATTTTATAACCTGCTATCTTCCCTCTGCAGAAGGAGATTATCTCATCCGGGGTAGCGGTTTGACCTTGATGCAACACGATAACTGCCGTTACCGCTTCCCCCCACTTTTCATGGGGCACACCGATAACCGCCACATCTTTCACCTTGGGATGACCTCCAAGACAGTTTTCCACTTCCGACGGATAGATATTCTCCCCTCCGGATATAATCATATTCGCCTTTCTATCCACAAGGTATAAGTATCCGTCTTCGTCTTTATAGCCCATATCTCCCGCGCTGAAATACTCTCCCTTAAACGCCTTTGCCATCTTCTCAGGTTCTTTCCAGTAACCGCTAAAAAGCATTGGGCTTCTTGAGTAGACCTCCCCCACCTTATTGGGTTCGGTTATGAGATTTCCCTCTTCATCGTATAACCTAATCATATCCGAACCGATTACCTCTCTCCCGCATGAACCAAGTTTTGTCAACTGTTCTTCAGGCTTTAATATCGTAACAATACCTGCCTCTGTGGAACCGTATGCCTCATCAAGCTTTGCGTTTGGAAACATCTTCATTATGCCGAGTTTCGTATCCCTTCTCGCAGGGGCAGAGGATATCAACAGTTTCTTAAGGCTCGTCAGGTCATATTTACTTTTTACTTCCTCGGGCAGTGCAAGCATCATGATATAATGGGTTGGAACAAGGGATGTAAAGGTGATCTTATGTTCTGAGAACGTCTTTAAAAGATGTTCGGGGTCAAAACTCACCATGTTGTAACACATAACCGTCGCGCCAATCCATGTGTTTACAAAGGAGTAATTAAGGGAATTTATATGGCAGCAGGGCATCACGAGGAGGTTTATGTCGTCATGGGTGAAAAAGTGATCATGTATCATGATAAAATACTGGGCAAACATGGATCTGTGACTTTTCATAACCCCTTTTGGCTTCCCCGTTGTTCCACTCGTATACATGATTACCCAGATGTCCTCGGGGTCAACGACAACATCGGGCTCCTCCGGACTTGCCGATGCCATTACCTCTTCATACGAAGAATAACCCTCATATTTTTCTGTTTCAAAACCAAAGGCAATATAATTCTCCACGGTGGGTAGATTGCCTTTCATGGAGTTGACCATATTGATCCAGGGAAACTCTTTTCCATCCCTTCTGTCTATCCCTCCCTGGACGATAAATGCCTTACATTCACTGTGGTTTATGTTGTACTCCATCTCTGGGGCAGAAAGTCTGAACATAATGGGCACCACGATAAACCCTCCTTTCGCTGCCGCTGCATAGATGTCCATCCACTCGACACAATTGTAGGCAAGGACAGCGAGCCTATCCCCTTTTTTCATACCCATATCACTTAACGCATTGGCGAGCCTACAGGCCCTTTCGTTCCATTCTTTGAAGGTAAATTCCCTGTACAGGTCCTTTGCACCCACCTTGTTGGGCCACTTATAAGCATTTACCTTTAAAACCTCTTTTGCAGTAATCCAGTAAGCGTTGTTCATATTTTCCTCCTTTCACCGTTTCAAAATATAATATTCTGTATATAGAACATAGTTCTATATAAAGTATATAACTGAGTTGTCCCTCTTTTGTCAATACCAATATTTTTCTTAATGACAGATGAAATTTTTGTATAATATGTTGGCTATGGATGGGGCAAAAAAGAGATATTATCTCCTCGTTATTAGCGTTGCTATTAGCTCCTTTATGGCAGGGCTCAACAATTACATAGTGAACGTATCCCTCCCTTCCATATCAAATTATTTTAACGTAAGCACCGCAGTTGCTTCCCGAATAGTCCTTGCTTATCTGATTACCCTCACCAGTTCCCTTCTCTTTTTCGGTAGACTCGGGGACAGGATGGGACAGAAAAGGATACTGATCCTGGGTTATTCAATATTTACCGCCTGCTCATTATTCTGTGGTTTATCAACAAGCATGGGTATCCTCGTCTTTTTTCGTCTGATCCAGGGGTTGGGAGGGGCAATGCTCTCCTCCTCTTCCTTTGCGATCATCGCAAAACATATCCCATACAACATGACAGGGCGTTCCTACGGGATCATGTCAAGTAGCGTCGCCCTCGGTATTACCCTCGGGGCGCCTTTAGGGGGTTTTATATCAGGGTATTTTTCCTGGCCCTGGATATTTTTTATAAATGTTCCTGTAGGGGTGATGGCAATTATACTGGCATCTATCATTGTTCCAAACGATTCGCCTTTTACGGTTCCAACAGATATGGATGGGAAAGGAAAAGGGTTTGACCCGTTGGGGGCTTTTTTGAGTTTTATAGGACTTGCAACCCTGATATACGGTATAAATACAGGTAGAACGGCAGGATGGTTATCCCCTTCTATCGTTGGGGCCTTTGCCCTTTCATCTATAATGCTATCCCTTTTCGTCCTCCATGAGTTTAAATACGTAAAGCCCCTTCTCGACTTCAACCTATTTAAAAATATTAGGTTTACCCTTGCGATACTCAGAACATTTATGGCCTTTATGATCATCGCAGGGAATACTTTTCTCCTCCCCTTTTATCTTGAGGTGGTAAAAAAGATGAGTCCCCCCAGGGTCAGCATCGTCCTTCTCGTATACGCCTCTATCCATGTGATTTTTTCTCCCTATATCGGAAAACTCTCTGACAGAATCGCACCGAGAAAACTCTGCCTCATAGGTATGGCTTCCGCTTCTCTGAGTGCCCTGTTCTTCTCCTTTACCCTTGGTTTGAAGGGTATTATCCCGCCATACATATTTGTCGTATGGTTGAGTCTATCTTATATATTCTTCTTCGCCCCTAACAACAAACAGATCATGCATACAGCGGAACAGGGCAAACAAGGGGAGGCAGCAGGTCTTATGAATACCACCGCCTTTTTAAGCATGGCCTTTGGTGTTGCCTTCTTCGAGATAGCATTCTCATCCAGCCTGCCCTATGTCCCTTCGGTGGATTTAAGTCTCTCTAAGGCAGGGATACCGGAGCATATCCTCATCAAAGGTTTCAGTAACGCCTATCTACTGGGGAGTCTCCTCTGTTTCTTTGCTTTTCTATGCTCTCTACCGTGGAAGAAGGATTGATCTATATCTTAAGTATCCTTTTTGCATTCCCTGAAAAGATCTTCGCCTTATCTTCGTCACTTATATCCATTGCCTTTATCGACTCTATGTTTTCCATCACTGCCTTCTCACCCCCGGTTGGGCCCCCTGGATACGGATAATCACTGGCAAAGACAAGGTTATCAGAACCGAAGAAGGAAAGACCGGCGTTCAGTCCGGCCACATTACCGCCCATTACTGTATCAGCGTAAAATTTTCTGAAGTATTCAATGGGTTCTCTCTTCAAAGGCATCACTTCCCCTGTCTTTATCCCTGGGGGCACAAGTTTTACCCTTTTATAAAAGCTGGGGAGCATACCACCACAATGGTGTGTGATAAATTTTAAATCCCCGTATTTCTCCAAAATACCGCTGAAGACGAGTCGGGCCATAGCGATGGTTGTCTCGTAGGGCCATGAAAAAACAAGGAAAAGGGCGTATTTTGAGGATTCTTCTGTGGGATAGTCGGGAACATTTCTATCCCTTGCGGGATGTATCCATATGGGGAGATCATATGACGCCATCTTTTCGTATATGGGATAAAATTCAGGGGAGTCAAGGGGTTTTCCGTTTATCGATGTGAAGAGCTGTATCCCCTTAAATTTAAGCTCTCCTATAGCCCTATCTATTTCTTCAAGGGTCGCATCTATATCGTTCAAAGGAAGACAGGCAACGGCACCGGCAAAATAATCGGGGTATCTGCCTACTATTTCTGCCATCTCATCGTTTGCCAATCGGGCAAGGTCCTTTGCCTTATCTACAGAGGCTACATATTCGAGAGGGGGAGCCCCTGGGGTAAGCACCTGTTTCATCCCTTTTATTCTGTCGAGCATCTCTATCCTTAAATTGATATCAAATAGTGCAGGTCTCGCCTTATCGGCCTCATAGTAATAGCTGTCTTTTGCGATGATTTCAAAAATCGCATCCTTATACTTTGGGGGGAGTATATGGCAGTAAATATCTATTATCTCAAAGTGATCGGTCCCCTCCCTCATGCCTTCCATACCCTATCCTCCTTCTGCTTCTTATTTCATCCTTTTTACTATTGAATCGTAAAATTTACTTCTCCTTAGTATCCCGACGATACCCTGAGGCGATATAAGCATAATCCCCACAAGGATGATCCCCTGTATTAAAAGGCTATATCCTGCATATCGGGCGAGGAGAAAATATAGAAACACGACCACTACAGTACCGACAACAGGACCTTCAACCGTCCTTATCCCACCTATGACCGTTGCGAGTAGCAGTGTCATCGTCCATCGAACATTAAAGGTTGCGGTAGGTTCTATGTAACCCTGATAAAGGTAGTATATGGTTCCTGCAAACCCCGTTATTATGGCGGAGATTATGAAAACGTACAGTTTTAACCTGAAAACATCGATACCGGAACTGGAGGCTGCCCTCTCGTTGTCCCTAATCGCTGATAGCCCTAAACCCAATTTTGATCTCAATATACCCTTTACAAGAAAAAGAGAGCCCACACCGACAAAGATTGAAAGCCAGTAGACCACATGTGGGGATAAATCGCCTATCCCTTTTATCATATACCCTGCCCCGGCACCGTGCATGGCTCCCCCTACCGGTCTCCATAGAAAGAATATCATCCTCAACGCCTCAGGAACTACGAGGGTTCCAATGGCAAAGTAGACCCCGCTTAACCTGAACACCGCAGATGAAATCAAGAGGGCGAAAAGCCCTGCGATTAAAGAACCACCTATCATGCCCGCCCACCAGGGTATATCTAACCAGGTTCCGATCGTCATAGCGTACCCTGCAAGACCCAAAAAGGCAGGCTGACATAAAGAGACAAGGCCCGAATATCCTGCGAGGAGATTCCACATATTTGCCATTGCAAGATAGATAAAAAAAAGAAAAATATAGAGGATCCAGCTTTTAGGAACACCGACGAGAGGCATTATTGCCAGTGCCACGGTCACACACAAAGCAATCACCATACCTAAAGATACACGTCCTTCTTTACTATCCACAGGTCTCACTCTCTACTTTCCAAAAAGTCCCTGGGGCCTTATAGCAAGGATCACCAGTACGATTATATAAACAAGGAGCATCTGTGATGCAGGACCGAAGAGGTATCCCCCTATGGTCTGCACCACTCCAAGGATTATACCCCCTATAAAAGTTCCGAGCATACTCCCTAAACCGCCAATAACAACGGTACCAAAGGCTATTGTAAGAAAGGATATACCCGATGTGGGGGTAAAAGGAAAGGTCATCCCGAGGAAAACCCCTGCTATGGCTGCTGACACCATTGCAATAGCAAAGGCATAACCATAGACCCTGCCTGTGTTTATTCCCATCAACTGGGCAACCCTCTTATCCTGGGAGGCGGCGGTTATCGCCATACCGAGATAGGTACGTTTTAAAAACCATCTGAGAAAAAGCATTATCAATATACCGGCAACAAAATCCAGAAGATACGAAACGGGAAACTGTCTCTCCCCTATATGAAAGCTCATGTGGGAGTAAGGGGTGTTAAGGGCCCTCGAAAGGGGTGTCCAGATGATCTGGTGGGCATTCTGAATAATAAGGGAAATACCGAAGGCTATAATCAATGGTATCTCGGAGGCGATGGCAAAGGCCCTTCCCATAAGGTATTTCTGGATGAAAAAACCAAGAACAAACATAACAGGTATTGAGATGATAAGACCGAGGATAGGGTCTATACCGAAATTCCTCATCAGGGCATACCCGATATAGCTCCCCATGACCACAAAATCACCATGGGCGAGATTGATAAGCCTCATTACACCAAAGACGAGAGAAAGTCCAAGGGCAATCAGTGCATACAACCCCCCCAGCATGATACCCATCAATATAGGGGTTATGATATCCCCACCGTATATCATGTTTCACACACCTCAACACCAAAATAGGCCTTCTTCACCTTGTCCTCCTCCCTCAACTCTTCGGTGGTCCCGCTCAAAGCAACCCTACCGTTCTCGAGGATATATGCCCTCTCCGCCTCCTGTAGAGTTCTTTTTACGTTTTGCTCTACAAAAAGTATGGTAATCCCCTTCTCTTTTATCGATTTGAGTGCTTTGAATATCTCGTCTATCACAATAGGGGCAAGACCTAAGGACATCTCATCGATGAGCATGAGTTTTGGGTCTGACATCAATCCCCTACCTATGGCAAGCATCTGCTGCTCTCCTCCACTTAAGGTCTTTGCCACCTGTTTCTGTCTTTCCTTTAATTTCGGGAAGTGTTCAAAGACTTTCTTTAAGTTCTCATCCTTTCTCTTCCTTGCAGCACCGCAGTAAGAGCCTATAACCAGGTTATCGATAACGGTCATCTCAGGGAAAATACATCTCCCTTCAGGGACCTGGGTAATCCCAAGAGACACGATCTCGTAAGGATCCATCCTGCTTATGTCGACACCCTGAAACTCTATCCTCCCCCTTGCCGGATGGAGCAAACCGGATATGGTATCGAGGAGGGTTGTCTTTCCCGATGTGTTAGCCCCGATTAAGGCAAGCATCTCTCCCTTTCTAACCTCTATGGAGACATCCCACAGGGCCTGGAATGTCCCGTGAAAGACATCTATATGTTCTATCTTCAACATGACTTCGTTGTCTATCTTATGCACCAAAATACGCCTCTATAACCCTGTTGTCACACATTACCGCATCGGGGTTACCCTCTGCGATCTTCGTTCCTTTATCGAGCACAACTATCCTGTCCACCACACTGAATAGCACCTTTATCACATGCTCTATTATGATCACCGTAATGCCCATTCTTCTGATCTCCTGTATTATACGGAGGATCCTCGGTATCTCCACCTCTGTTGTTCCTGCGGCTACCTCATCTAAAAGGAGTAACTCAGGCCTTCTCGCAAGGGCCCTTGCGATCTCCAGCCTCTTTAGGGATAGGATGGGGAGATTTCCTGTTACGACATCCTTCTTTTCCTTGAGATCGACCAGTTCAAGTATCTCCTCTTCCTCCTTTATAGAGCCTTCCCTTTTCTTCTGCCTCCCGAATACACTTGAAACAAGAAGGTTTTCCATAGCTGTTAATGTTACAAAGGGCTGGGGGATCTGATACGTCCTCGCTATACCGAGATGGCATATCTTATGGGATGGTAGACCTGTTATATCAATACCTTTAAACGTTACCTTTCCACTGCTTGGGGCATATTCCCCGGCAATCACATTGAGGAGGGTAGTCTTCCCTGCCCCGTTTGGACCCATAAGCCCTACCACCTCACCCTTCTTCACATGAAAGGTAACATTGTTCAAGGCTGTAAGACCGCCGAAATGCTTGGAGATGTTCTCAACAGAAAGGATGATTTCGTCCATCTTGATATCTTCGGAGAGGGGATAGGTTAAGCCCTATCCCCTTATAATCTTTTCAGTATGGCTTTGGAAAGAGCGGTTTGCCTGTGGCAGGCACAAAATCATGCTTAGAGAAGATGACCTTTAATTCCCACTTTTCCGGTTTGTCTGTCTTCATCCACTGTCCAAACATAAGAGGGCCTCTACTGAAGTGATTTTCGTTAAATTTCACCCTGTGCCCTATTGTTGGCAAATCCGTCTGGGCAAGGGCAGCGTTCACCTTCTCCGAATCAAGAGTCCCTGCCCTCTGTATCGCATCGATCAAGACCTGCATGGATCTGTAACCTGGACCTATCGCAGGGTTTAAGGGTTGTTTTGTCTCCTTCACCCATCTCTCGGCAAGGGAGGCCGGGGTTGTCCCCCCAATTCCTGGTGAGTCCTTCATCGAAGGATCCCACCAAACCTCTGTGCATATACCCCAGGGTAGGTCTCCTCCCCAGGCCGCTATATCCTGATAATAGAGGGCCCCTCTCCCTATAGAAACCATCTTAGGTTTAAAACCCATTGTATTGGCCTGTTTCCATACCGCTCCAAAGAAAGGACCGGGGCAGTTACCCCAGAGTATCTCGACTTTTGCGTCCTTCCACTGTTTTATGACCGATGAGAAATCCGTTGTCTCAAGGGGTATTAACCCAAGATTCTTGTCAAGACCTACCACATCATACCCTGCTTTTTTCAGTGCCGGGCCGAAGAGCGTATACCATCCCCTACCATCGGGGTCGTCGGAACAGATGATACCCACCTTTTTATTCGTCTGTGCCCCGAATAAATCGAGCATGGCCATCCAGGTGTCAACTATGGTGTATCCCGGTTTTGCCCTAAAATCTCCTGGGGGTGCAGGGGTCACAATCGAGAAAAGCCCTGTTGCCCATGTGTACTGCCATTTCGTAGGTGTCTCCTGCCTCATGGCAACCCAGGGCTCCTCAGGGCCTGTGGCGGTAACATAGACAACCTTATGTTTATCCGCTACCTGAGATACCCCTGGATGCATAGGAGGGGGCTCATCTCCGCTCACTATAAAATTCACCTTATCCTGGAGGATCAGGCTCTCCGCCAAAGACCCGACTTTATTTGGGTCACTCTCATTATCGACGATAACGAGCTTGATGGGCATCTTTTTATTACCAACCTTTACCCCACCCTCCTTGTTTATGTCGTCCACAGCAGCCTTTATGCCGAAGACCCCACCCTGGCCAAAGGCAGCGTACATACCGGTCTGGGCATGGATCACCCCGACCTTTATCTCAGATGGACCTTTATCCTTGGCACAGCCAAAGATAAGAATCGAAAACGTAATGAGTAAAAACAGATGAAAAAAGACATTTTTTCTCATAATCACACCATCCTTTCTTAAAGTTTTTGTTACGCAAAATACCAAACCCCTGATGATTTTAACTTTACATATTTTACTAAAAAGTGTCAATATGGATATTACGGTGGCCTCGGATAGCCACTTTTATCCTTTACAAAAACCTCCCCTTTTATTAATTTATTAAGGTAAGGATGTATAGGGAGGAATTAGATGAAAAAAAGAGCTTATGTTAATAGAATCCCCTTGATGATTTGTGTGTTGTTAATGGTATTCATATGCCCCCTCAACTCCTATTCTAAGGATAAAATAAAGCTGGGACTTATCACCCCTCTGACAGGAGACGTAAAAACCTTCGGGGAGTCTTCCAAAAACGGCTTTCTTTTGGCCCTCGAGGAATATACCCCTAAAGGGAGATACACGATAGAACCTGTGATTGCCGATGACAGGAATGACCCTACGGAGGGGGCAAATGCAGCCTTGAAGCTTATCACACAGGACAGGGTAATCGCTATAAGTGGACCTCTAACATCGAAGGTTGCTATTCCTGTAAGCGAGATTGCGAATAAAAATAGAATACCTATGATTACAGGAAGCGCCACAAACCCAAAGGTAACCGTCCATGACGGAAATAGAAAACCTTATATTTTCAGGGCCTGTTTCATCGACCCATTTCAGGGTAGTATCGCCGCAACCTTCGCACTGAAAGAATTAAAGTTGAAGACCGCTGCCATAGTATACGATGTGGGCAACGATTACTCGAAAGGTCTTGCCGAATTCTTTAAAAGTACTTTTTCAAAGGGCGGGACGGTTGTTGGGTACGAATCCTATCAGAAGGACGACGTGGATTTTTCTGCAATTATCACGAAAATCTCATCGAAAAAGCCTGATGTGATCTTCCTCCCCGATTATTATAACAAAGTAGCCTTAATCGCAAGACAGATAAGGGAAAAAGGTCTGAAATCTCTTATGATGGGTGGCGATGGCTGGGATTCCCCGGAACTTATAAAAATAGCGGGAGATGCCCTTTCGGGCTGTTACTTTACAAACCACTACTCTCCTGAAAGGAAAGACCCCGTTACGGAAACTTTCATCAAAAAGTACAGGGGGAAACACGGGGTAATCCCCGATGCCTTAGCCGCTTTGAGCTATGATGCCACGATGATACTCTTAAGAGGCCTTGATTCTATAAAAACCCCCTCTCAGGAAGAACTGGTCCGTTTTCTCTCGGCCATGAAAAACTATAAAGGTGTTACCGGCAACATCACTTTTGATAAAAATGGTGACGCAATAAAATCCGTTGCCCTACTAAAGATAGAGGGGGGCAGGGTAAGATACGTGACCACTATAAACCCATAGGTTCGTAATCAAACTTTTTCCTTTGGATAGAAAAAAGAGGTTTGAGTGGAATTTTTATCCTATTTGTTACAGCAATGTATAAATGGTCTCCAGCTTGGTTCTGTGTATGCCCTCATTGCACTGGGTTATACGATGGTCTATGGGGTACTCCGTTTAATCAATTTCGCCCACGGAGATATATTTATGCTCGGTGCTTTCACCGGCTTTTTTCTCATCACCAAGTTCCACCTCCCCATATATCTCGTATTCATATTAACGATGCTTACAACAGGTTTTGTAGGTTATCTTATAGAGAAGATCGCTTACAAACCTCTAAGGGGTGCCCCGAGGATATCCCTTCTTATCACTGCCGTAGGCGTCTCTCTTTTTATCGAATATCTCTTCAGCATGAATGCCCTCTTTACCCCAAACTATATAGGATTTCCCCGGGTTTTCTCCGTTGTCACCTATGATTTTCCCCTCTTTTCCATTACAAACATCCAGCTTGTTATCTTTACCATCACCTCAGTCTCCCTTATCCTTCTCTATCTCCTCATCTATAAGACAAAATATGGCAGGGCCATGAGGGCAGTCTCTTTTGACCACGAAACCGCCTCTTTAATGGGCATAAACATCGACTGGATTATCTCTTTCACGTTTTTTACAGGGGCTTCCCTGGCAGGGATAGGGGGTATTTTATACGGAATTGCCTACCCCCAGATAAATGTGTTTATGGGTATTATGCCTGGGATAAAATCCTTCATAGCCGCTGTCCTTGGCGGAATCGGGATCATCCATGGAGCCGTAATAGGAGGCCTTTTAATAGGTATATCAGAGGTCTTCGTTTCGGCCTTTATATCATCCACATTCAGGGATGGGATAATATTCTTCATCCTTCTCTTTGTACTTCTCCTCAAACCAAGCGGTATACTGGGTAAAAAGCTGGAAAAGGTATGAGATTTTTTTTAGAGTCGAGAAAATTTTTGCTCCTTTCCTTTGCCGTTTACGGGGTGGCTAAGGTCTCTTTCCTTACCGGTCTATTCTCCCAGTATATAGAGCAGATCACCCTATTCTCCCTTATCGTATGTATTACCTCTCTCGGCTTAAACGTCATATACGGTTATACAGGACAGTTTTCTCTCGGTCATGCGGCTTTCTACGGTATAGGGGCCTATACATCCGCTTTCATCTGCAAAACCTTATCCATCGATGGGGCGATCCCTTATGTCTTTGTCCTTATAGCAAGTGGCATTGTTGCCGGAACGATCGGGTACATCATCGGGGTTCCCATATTGAAACTGAGGGATGATTTCCTTGCCATCGCCACCCTCGGTTTCGGTACCCTTGTACGGGTCTTCCTCGACAATTCGGACAGACTATCCGACACCCTTGGCGGTTCGAGGGGGTTCGTGGGCATCTCGAAAATTACTAATCTGGAATTGACTTTCTTCACCGCCATATTCACCATTCTTTTAACAAGAAACCTTATCTATTCGAGATATGGCCTTTTCTGGAAGTGTATAAAAGAGGATGAGCTTGCCTCTGTCTCGGTGGGAATAGATACTACAAAGATGAAGCTCATGGCATTCTCTTACGGGTGTTTCCTTGCAGGCATTGGGGGTTCCCTATATGCCCACCTCTATACCTTTATCCACCCCTCTAATTTTGATATCCTTAAATCGATAGATTTTTTGATCATAGTGATCATAGGGGGTATGGGTAGCATTACGGGAACTATATTTGCAAGCCTTGTATGGGTGGGTTTTATAGAAGGTTTAAGGATAATCCTCCCCCCTGCCATGCTTGAACTGAGATGGGTTATTATCCCTGTTCTTTTAATAGCCCTTATGATGTGGAGACCATACGGTCTCATGGTAAAAAAGAGATAAGGACCTATTTAAAATGGATATACTCGTTGTTGAAGACCTCCACAAATCATTCGGCGGCGTAAAGGCCGTAGATGATATATCTTTTAAAGTGAGAGAGTCGGAGGTTCTTGGAATAATAGGGCCAAACGGTGCGGGAAAGAGCACCCTTTTTAACCTCATCACAGGTTTATACAGACCCGATAAAGGGCATATCAAGTATCGGGGAAAAGAGATAACCCGGACAAAACCCTTTAAGCTTGCACACATGGGTATCTCAAGGACCTTCCAGAATTTAAGGCTTTTCAACAATCTTACCGTCTTCGAAAATATACTATCGCCGATGTTAATTAAAAAGGGCTACGGACCTTTATCGGCCATCTTCAGAACGGAACGTTTTTTTATAAACGAAAGCAAGGCAGAGGCAAGGGCAAGAGAACTCATCGATTTTTTCCAACTAACGGGGAAAGAGGATTATAAAGCGAGTAGCCTCCCCTACGGCGAACAGCGTAAACTGGAACTGGCAAGGGCCCTTTCGACAGAGCCAAAGTTATTATTGATAGACGAACCTGGGGCTGGGATGAATCCAAAGGAGATCCAGGTTTTCGTAGATACGTTGAAGGAGTTGAAAAATAAATTTTCCCTCACCATGCTCATTATAGAGCACCAGATGAGCCTCGTTATGAATATCTCCGAGAGGATTATGGTGATGGATTTTGGAAAAAAACTGATGGAGGGTACCCCCGACGAGGTAAAGAAAGATAAAAGGGTTATAGAGGCATACCTTGGAGAAGAAATCGATTGATATGGATGATAATAACGTATTACTTGAAGTAGAAAACCTTACCGTGGGCTATAATACCATAAAGGCCCTCCATGGTGTGACCCTCTGTATAAAAAAGGGCGAGATAATATCCGTCATCGGCGCAAACGGGGCCGGTAAATCCACCCTTTTAAAAACGATAGCCGGTGTAAAAAAACCTATATCCGGCACCATAAAAATGGACGGGCAGGAGATCCAGGGTATGAGGCCGGATCTCATTGTGAAATCCGGTATCGCAATGGTACCGGAAGGAAGAAGGATTTTTCCTGACCTAACGGTAGAGGAAAACCTTGAACTCGGGGCATACCCCCTCTCCGATAGGCATCTTAAAAAAACGATTTTCCACCTTGTGCTCCATACATTCCCGAGGCTAAAAGAGCGATTGAAACAGCATGGAGGAACCCTCTCCGGAGGAGAACAGCAGATGCTTGCCATAGGAAGGGCTTTGATGGGAAATCCAAGACTTTTACTCCTCGATGAGCCGTCCATGGGGCTATCCCCCATCATCACAAAGGAGATATTCTCCCTTATAAAGTATATAAACAGGGAAAGACACATCTCCATTATCCTCGTAGAGCAGAACGCCCATATGGCCCTTGAAATCTCAAGAAGGGCATATGTCCTTGAAAATGGGGCTATCACAATAGAAGGGGAGTCTTCATCCATCAAAAAGAACCCAAAGGTCATAGATGCCTACCTCGGTGTTTAAGACAAAAAATTTATTGACACCGATAAACCAAATGGAATATAAAGCAGTTATGCGGGGTATCTATACGGCTATTCGGAATGTAATCTATAGTATTGCAAGTCCATCTTTGATAAACCCAAAGTAAAGGTTTATTTCGGGTTTATAATGGACTCTTCTTTCAAAGAGATACTCGTTCTGGTTGCGGGTACCACTCCACAGATTATCACTGAAACGATCTATGCCCTCTCCCAGAAAAACCCACCCATTATCCCCGATAAGGTCTATATCATCACAACGACAACAGGTAAAAATGCCATTGAAAATACGATACTTAAGAGAAACATCCTTTCAAGACTAAAAAAAGAGTATAACCTCCCTGAGATCACCATCGATGAGAGTTCTTTTATCATCCCTGTCGATGTAAAGGGCAGGAAGATGGCGGACATAAGAAACAACGAGGAGAACGAAATAATGGGGGATACCATCACCTCATTTATCAGGGAGATGGCAACCGATAAAAGATGTCGTCTCCACTGTTCCATTGCGGGGGGAAGAAAAACCATGAGTTTCTATCTCGGGGCTGCATTACAACTCTTCGGAAGACCCTGGGACAGGCTTTATCACGTCCTCATCACCCCTGAATTCGAATCGAATCCGAACTTTTTCTATAAACCAAGGCGAGACAGGGCAATAGAGGTGAGATTACAAAACGGGGAACTCGCAAAAATGAGTACAAAAGATGCTGTAATAGAGATCGCTGAACTACCTTTTATACATCTTGCCGGGAGATTAAACTTACAGGGAAAAAGCTTCAAAGAACTCGTAATGGAGGGACAGAAAGAGATAGATATCGCCATGATCCAGGAGCCTATCGTGGTTAATCTCAAAGAAAGAAGGCTATTTATTGGTTCCACAGAATTAAGTTTAAACCCTATAGAACTTTTGATATATACCCAGTTTTTACGGAGGAAAAAATATTTCTGCAAGAACGATTCTGCGCCCGATTGCCATGAGTGTACCGATTGTTTTGTTATCCTAAAAGATTTATGGAAAAAAGAATATCTTTCATCTATGGCCGAAGACTATTTCAAGATATATTCGGGAAACAGAGAGAAGGCAGAAGCTTTGATCGAGAGATGGAGTGAGAGCACCTACCCCTCCGACATAATAAGACAGCATATAAGCAAGATAAACCGAAACCTGAAAAACAGAATAAACGATAAAGGGAGCGTCCATTTTTATAAGATCGATAGCATAAGGCAGTATGGGGGGACACGATACGGGATAAGGGTAGAAAAGAAAAAGATAGAGATTGTAACCTAAGGAGGATGTTTGATAACCAAAAACGTTTCCAAAATGTTTCCTTTATGGATACGGTGAATAAAAAAATGAAATAATAGTGCTATCTAAAGGGGTGAAGAATGGTTGAGAGCGTTACAAAAATCATATGCCCTTACTGCAGGAGGGAGATTGCCCTCGATGAGGTATTGACCCACCAGATTAAGGAGCAATTCGAGAAAGAATTCAACGAACAGCTCGCAATCAAGGAGCAGGAACTTAAAACAAAGGAATCTGTGATAATTAAAAGAGAAAAAGAGTTAGTGAGGGCAAAAGAGGAGCAGGAAAAGGAGATGGAGAGACTCAGGGAAAAACTCGAGAAGGATCTCCAAACAAAACTGATCGAGGAAAAGAAGGGATTGGAAGAAGCGGTAAGGAAAAAGATAATGGAAGAATCGGAGGTAGAACTAAATGCCCTCAAGAATGAGCTTGAGGAGAAGAAGAATAAAATCAGAGAATTTCAGAAAATAGAGCTTACACTTCGAGAAGAAAAGAGGAGACTTGAGGAAGAGAAACAGAATATGGAAATCGAAGTGACAAGGAAACTCGATGCAGAAAGGACAAAGATAAAAGAAGAGGCTCTCAAATTAGCCTACGAACAGTATAGATTAAAAGATGTAGAAAAGGATAGGCACATCGAGGCATTAAAAAACCAGATAGAGGAGTTGAAAAGAAAGGTGGAGCAGGGTCCTGGGGATACAGGGGAGGCCCTTGAATGGGTCCTCGAGACGGAGCTTAAAAGCCATTTTCGATACGACATAATCGAACCGGTCCCAAGGGGTGTAAGGGGGGCAGATGTGCTCCATAAGGTCTGTACGAGAGACGGTCAGATATGCGGTATGATCATATGGGAATCGAAAAGGGTAAAAAACTGGAGCGATGGCTGGATAGACAAACTAAAAGAAGACCAGAGGGAGGCGAGGGCCGATATCGCCGTTCTTGTATCCACAGTCCTTCCAAAGGGGGTTTCGGGAATAACAAATATAAACGGTGTCTGGGTTGCCGATTATACTCTCGCCACGGGGCTCGCAATGGCCTTAAGATACGGGCTCATTCAGGTAGCCCAGGCAAAGGTAAGTGCCGAAGGGAAAAGCGAGAAACTCGAGATGTTATACAGTTACCTTTCGGGGATGGAGTTCCGCCAACAGATAGAAGGGATAGTTGAGGCCTTCGTCTCCATGAAACAGGACCTCGAGGGAGAAAAAAGGTCGATGGAGAAGATATGGGCGAAGAGGGAGAAACAGATAGAAAAGGTAATAAAAAATACGACGAGGATGTACGGAAGCCTTCAAGGGATAATAGGAAGCACACTACCGGAACTAAAGACTATGGAGTTAAAGGCATTGGAAGGGGAGTAAGGGTATGGAGGAAATATAAATTTGATTTTTTTGACCCATAAAAAACGCAGGGACCTGATCTTTTATATTATGAATTCTAAAGGAGCGAATCAATAAACATGTTTTCTATGTTTAGCGGTAAGGATATAAATAATATGCTCAGTTTTATCAATCATTTAAACGACTCTGTAATTACTGATTCTCAGAGAGTACTCGCCCTTATGGTTGCCAACAAGAGGTTTGCCCTCATAGGGAGAAGACTCAAGGGATTCTATTTTTTTGAAAATTTTCACGAAAAGTCTTTTATCGGCTCTGTGGATTTTATCGAGGCCCCCAATAGCTTCACAGGAAAATTCGATAGAGTATTTCATTTGAGGCCATATCTGTTTTTTGCCTTACTTAATGAAAGGGTATCTCTGTTTTTAACCTCTTTTTTTGCCTGTCTTAAGGCATCTCTTTCTTCTTTATTGGACAAGATATCGAGTGTCTCCATTAATCCCTCATATTCTTCTACACTGAGAATAACAGCTCTACTGATACCTTTTTTTGTAACGGTAAATCTATCGTACCTGTTCTCAACGGCATCTATTATTGCGGAGAGGTTCTTTTTTGCCTCTGCAAGGGGTATTGTCTTTGTCATTATTTTATCTCTTAGCTGGTTAATATTTGAACATAATTGTAGTTTGAAGATCGTAGAAAAACAAATCGTTTCAATTAACAAGTATATAGCATTTAATGTTCTTCTGAGGGGGTTTAAATGTGAAAAAACAAGTTAGAATATATTGTTTCAGGGAAATATTGCTTATGCCAAGGAGGAATTATGGACGATACAGTTTATAAGATAGCCATAGCAGGCTTTTTGCATGACATAGGAAAGTTTGCAGAAAGGGCTGATATGCCTGTAAGCAAGGAATATATGGAGAATAACTCAGGGCTATATCAGCCATATTATAATAATAGATATACCCATAAACATGCCTTATATACTGCAGCTTTCATTGAAAAATATGAGAAAGATTTACCAATACAATTTAATAAGGCAGTTTGGGGGCTTGGCGATCCTTTTATTAATCTTACTGCAATGCATCATAAACCAGAAACACCTCTACAATGGATAATAGCCATTGCCGACAGGGTAAGCAGTGGTTTCGACAGGAAAGAGTTTGAAGAATACAATCAAGAACTATTAGCAAAGGATTATCTCAAAACAAGATTGTTACCAATATTGGAAGAGGTTTCATTGAATGAGAAGTGGAAGGATAACATGAACTCTTTCAATTACAGTTATCCCCTTAGGGAATTATCACCTCAAAATATCTTTCCTGTATCAGAAGAAGAAGCAAAACACTTAACCGATAAAGAGGCAAAGGATGAATACAAAAGACTCTTTGAAGGATTTATAAAAGCTCTCGCCGCGCTATGGCATAGAGAGAGCATTCCTCTGTGGTTTGAACACTTTGAAAACCTTTTCTTGATATTTGGATCCTCCATACCTGCGGCTACAGTGGGAAGGGTAATCCCCGATGTCTCTCTTTTCGACCATTCAAAGATGACATCCGCTTTTGCATCGGCAATTTATCTATACCATAAAGAGAGAGGCAGTTTAACAGAAGAGAGTATAAAAGATTACAGCGAAAATAAATTTTTAGTCGTAAGCGGTAACTTTTACGGTATCCAGGATTTCATCTTCACAGGGGGTGGTTCAACAGGTAGGGCATCCGCAAAATTGTTAAGGGGTAGATCATTTACCGTATCCCTCCTTACTGAACTTGCCGCAGATATGCTCTGCAGAGAGATAGGCATACCATCTTCTTCCATTGTATTGAATGCGGCAGGGAGGTTTACTTTAATTGCACCCAATACAAAAGAAACAAAGGGACGCATAGATAAGGTATCGGAGATGATGAACAGATGGCTCATCGATAATTTTTACGGAGAATCCTCCATCGGGATAGCATACATGGAGGCGTCCTGTAATGATTTTGTATCTAATAATTTTCCTGCCTTTTGGGAAAATTTACAGAGGTTTATTGATGAGAAGAAATATAAAAAATTTGATATAGGAGATCATGCCGGCGTCTTTAAGGACTACCTCGATTCTTTTAACAATACCTTAAATCACCCTCTCTGCCCCTTCTGCGGTAAAAGACCATCCTATAGAGAAGCTGGCGTAAAAATATCAAGAGATATGGAGGAAAATGCATGTAAAATTTGCCGTGACCAGATATATATAGGGGAGCACTTGGTAAAAGAAGACAAGATCGCCATAGGAACAACCGATGTTGATTTCAAAGGCGACAGCCTCCTTGAGCCTCTCTTTGGTTTCTATCAGGTCTCATTCGATGTTGATGGTAAGTTAAACGAACTGGCAAAAGCAGGGAAACTGTTGAAATACTGGAATGTAGGTATTAGTAAAGATGGAAAACTGTCAAAGGAGATTACATCTAAATTCATAAACGGTTACATTCCAAGATATGAAGATGAAGATAACTACGATGATAGACTACTTGCTGGAAAAAAGAAAGACGAGACTAGGTTAGAGTTAATCGATTCAATTAAAAACAAATACCCAAAAACATTTCTTGCCATAGCGAAAAAGGCTCTACAATTTACGGACAAACCTGATAAATTTAAAGGCATTGAAGCCCTCGGAGTTTTAAAGGCAGATATCGATAACCTTGGGCTTATATTCTCCCATGGCATTAAAAAGGAACTGCAGACATTTTCCCGACTCTCAACTCTAAGTAGACAATTGAACAATTTTTTTACAATATATTTACCGAATATCCTATCGACGAATGAGATGTATAAGGACATTTATACGGTCTTTGCCGGAGGGGATGATCTCTTTCTCATAGGGCCATGGAATAGGACAATAGAATTCTCCCATATTTTGAATAAAGCTTTTAGAAGATATGTTTGTGAAAATAGAGATATTACCATTTCCGCAGGTGTCACTATAAACAAACCCAATGAGCCTGTAATGAATATAGCCGAGTCATCCGAAAAGGCCCTTAACCAGACAAAATCGAGTGGTAAAAACGGTGTCACCATTTTCTATGAAACGGTTAGATGGGATGCGTTGGATGGGCTTAATGAAATAAAAGTAACCTTAGAAAACTGGCTTGAAGGGGGCCTCATAAATAATGCGATGCTATACAGGATCAATGATTTAATCCAGATGGCAAAAAAGGAGAGGGAGATTCAAAAAACAGGCTATACGGTTAGCATAGAGGATATGGAGTGTCTAAAGTGGAGATCGATGCTCAAATATACGATTGTTAGAAATGTGGGAAAAAAGCTAAAAGGAAATGATAAAAATAGCGTTATCGATGAGGTTATGAAAGTAGGAAAATGGCTTAATGACTATGCCGGTGGTCTAAAAATACCGTTATGGCAAGTTTTATACAATATAAGGTAAGGAGGGCATTATGGAAATAAGTTTTTGGAAGGACAAGGAAAAAAAGATTATTAATGCAGAGTTATTTTCAACGACAGCAGATGAACTTGCAAAAAAAATCTATAAAGACCAGGTAGAAAGTAGAGGTAAAGCCAATAAGCCAACTCAATTGAGAAAGTTCTATGATGAAGTTTTAAGGTTTAACGGTATGATAAAAACTTTACCTGATGAAAAACAAAAGGAAGAATTTGAGAAGATTTTGCCGTTCATAAAAATGTTAAATGCAAAGGCTGCCTATGCGTTAGGTAGAGATTTAATTTCAATTAATTTTAAAGATTTCATATCCAGTTCAATAAAAAAGATTAACGATATAAACGATTTTGAAACATTTGCAAACTTTTTTGAATCTTTCATGGGTTTTTATAAATTTTATGACGAAAAAGGCGCAAACTATATTGAGCAAGGAGGTAAAAGATGAAACTGATATCTATCAAAAAACTACAAGGAAAAATCATCCTTAAAAGCGGTCTTCATATAGGTTCTGGTAACATGGAAATGCATATAGGGGGTACTGACAGCCCTGTTATAAAACATCCCCATACTTTTGAGCCCTATATTCCCGGTTCTTCAATAAAGGGAAAGGTTCGCTCCCTCCTTGAACTGGCCTGTGGGCTTGTTCCTTTTGCAACCGATGATGGGGGTCTTGTATCCTCAAAAACCGTTAATAAACTTGATGGCAACCCAGAATTGAAAAGGCATGCCGAGGCAATTCTCACTATTTTTGGGAGTAGTGGTGCAGACAAGGACGATGAGACAGGATATGGTCCAACAAGGGTATCATTTAGTGATTGCTATCTCGATGAAACATGGAAACAAAAGGCAAGAGATAACAGATGGGCATACACTGAGGTTAAGTCAGAAAACAGGATTGACAGGATAAAAGGGACTGCTGAACATCCCAGGTTTATCGAGCGTGTCCCTGAAGGAACAGAATTCAATTTCCTTGTGACATTTAAAGTGCTTAAAGAGGAGGATGAGAGATTGTTTCAAGATTATCTATTGAGAGGTTTAAAACTCCTTGAAATGGATGCATTAGGGGGCAATGGAAGTAGGGGCTATGGAAGGATTGAATTTGATTTTAAAGAAAAAGATAGCGCCTTTGACAGCCAGTTTAAAACTTTAGATCCTTTTAAAAAATAGTGTAATGAAAGATATAGTCGCCACTGTCTCTCTAGGTAATGGTTTTGATACGTTTGGGGAAGATATGAAATTCCTAAATACGACAAAAAAAGTAGATCTGAGGATAAGACCCCATTCATTCTTAAAATCTGCCCTTGACGAACCCGATCCCCGTGTTGATGAAATAATAAAAAACAGTAATAAGAACAATTTAGAGGCTGAAATATGAAAGTATACGATATAACAATAAAACCCATATCAGGTTTCGGTACACCCCTAAAGGGCGATACGCTCTTTGGTCATGTCTGCTGGCAGGCAGCATATGACGAAACACTCTTTGGAAAACCCATCGATAGATTGCTCTCTGACTATAGTGAAAACCCTTTCCTTGTTGTGTCCACGGCATTTTTCAAAATAGGCAAAAAAGATAACGTATCAAGAATTTTTAAAAGACCCGATATGCCCCTTTCTCAACTATTTAACTTTGAAAATAAAAATCCAAAGGACATCATTGCTGAACGAAAGACAATAAAGTCTAAAAAATGGTTGAAATTGGAATATCCCAAAAGAATAGACACGTTAAAAGGGGCAACCTATATTTCTGAATCGGAGTTAACAGATGCTTTAATTAATGAGGTAGTAGAGAAGGCAAGGAGGGGAGGAAAATCCTCTCTTATTGTTGAGTTTGCCCAGACCCATAATACTATCAATCGACTAACGAATACAACAGGTGAAGGAAGATTTGCTCCATTCACCACCGAACAGATGGTCTTTAACGAAGATGTAACTCTTAGCATCTACGTTGGTTTAAGAGATGATATCCTCCATGAACAGATTGCGGAAGCTTTTCAAAGAATCGGTGAGACCGGTTTTGGAAAAGATGCCTCTACAGGACTTGGAAAATTCAATATTATTTCTGTAGACGAGATTAATTTAGCAGATTTAGGGAGTAAAAAACCGAATGCATGTTACACCTTATCCCCTTGTGTCCCCGAAAGGGATACATTTTTAGACATCTATTTCACCCCATTTACCCGTTTTGGCAGGCACGGCGATGTCCTTTCTAAATCTTCAAACCCTTTTAAAAATCCTGTGCTTATGGCAGACGAAGGGGCTGTTATGATACCAAAAGATCTCGGTGTAGTTTTAAAAAGACCTTATATAGGAAGAGCAATCACAGGTATTTCAAAGGTTATAGATAGTGCCATTATGCAGGGTTATTCCCTGTATATACCCGTTACTGTGGAGGTTTAATATGGAAAAACCAATCAAAATAAGACTCCATGTTTTATCACCCATACATATTGGCTGCGATGATGTATATGAACCTGTATCATTTATTTTAGACGAGAGGAGAAAAAAACTACTTGAGTTCGACCCCCTTGAATTTATAAAAAATTTAGAACCTAAAAAAAGGGATGAGTTTTCAAGATTATGCATGGGCGATGATTTACTCAATATTTTCAAATTTGTTAAGAACAATTTCAATGAAAATATTAATCATAAGGAGGTCGATATAGCCACAGGGCTTTTAGAACACTATAAAAAAGTCCTCTCCATGTCTACCTATGATAAAAATAGAGTCATCAATCAATTTACTATAAACAAAACTGCATATAACCCACAGACAGATCAAGTATTCATCCCTGGCAGTTCTTTGAAAGGGGCGTTAAGGACCGCTTTTTTAAGTATTTTGGCTGTAAATAAAGGCATTAAAGGATGGAAGGGTAAAGGGGTTGATCTCGAGATAAATTTGCTTGGAGGTAAATTCGATACGGACCCATTTAGATTGGTAAAAGTATCCGATTTTTTTCCAGTCAACAATGTAAGAACTAAAATTTATTACGGTGTAAATAAAAAGAAAACGGTATCAACCCTCAATACAGTGGCATCTACAGGACCACAACAGATTTTTGAAGCCATAGAAAAAGATAGTATTTTTGAAGGTATTATAAATTTCTCTGACCCTGTTGATAACTCAATGATAAAGATAAAGATAGACCAGAAACTTCTATTTCTATCAGCAAATAAAAGTTATAAGAAAATTTTTGATGACGAAGAGAAAGCTATAATTGCCTGTGGTTTTAAAAAGATAAACGGTGGGGAGTTTTTAAACAGACTAAACGAAAACTGTTCTCTTGTAAGGCTTGGAAGACATTCAGGCGCGGAAGCAGTCACCATTGAAGGCAACAGGAGTATAAAGATAATGCAGGGTAGAGGGAAAAGCTCCAAATATTTAGACCACTCTACCACCATATGGCTTGCCTCTGAAACTCCACGACCGACAACGAACAATGGGCTTATACCCTTTGGTTGGGCTGTTTTAGAGGTGCTACCCTTTGACCAAAAAGATGGGCTATTCAATAGGCAAATAACGACAACACCTAAGAAGAATATCGAATTTTCAGAAAAAAAAGAGGAAAAACTTACAGAAGTCAAGGAAGTCAAAGCGGATAGAGAAAAAGTAGAAAAAGAATATAAAGAGAGAACAATCTCAAATGCATTAATAATCTACAATCCTGGCAATAAGTCTCTTACAACTACTGTTGAAGGTAAGAAGGCTTTCATAGAACACATTGACGATAAATTCGTCCCTGAACACCTATGGCCTAAATTAAAAAAAGACAGAGCAATTAAGGCCACAATAGTTGTTGAGCCTTTCGGTAATGCATTCAGGATTGTAAGTATAAAAGAAGAATAAAATCTATAATTTTGAGTGAAGTAAAACAATGTGTCCTTTTTCTGGATTGTTGATAAATGTATATAAAGTTTCTCGTGTTGGCATACCGGGATGGAAACTCTATTAATTTTCAGCAAAGCTTGAGGATGAACTCCAAACCCCTGTTGATATCATACCTCCATCCCCTCCAAACAAGTTCACTATGTATATGGAAAAAAGGGTAGAACCATATTATGACATCAGATGAACTCCGCCATGAAATAGATTTGGAGTATGATTATCTTGACCAAATAGTAAATGAACTCTCACAACTTTTTGAAGATATTGGGGATCGACAACCAACGGTTCGTGAAAAAGGAGCCACAGCAGCATTTTTGGCTCAATTTATAATTATAACGGAGTATAAAAGAGTGTAATCCTTTCAAAGGGAGATAAGCCGATGAATCTCATCATTTACCAGATTGGAAGGCTAGACCACGATTTTTACAAAGAACGTCCATTTCAAGTGTATGAAAAGGTATTTAAGACCTCCCTCTCTTCCTTTGCGATTAGGGACTATTCTATAGAGAATAACGAAAGACCATCTGTTGTGTTGATCTACCCTGTAAGTCTCCCTTTAAATGCAACCTTATTGAAAAATAAGGCTTTTACAGCCTCAGTCCCTCGGATATTTACTGAACACATAGAAAGTGCCCTTGATAACCCTCACGAATACCTTAAAAACCCTTATCCCTTATTTGACAATCATCCCCACTCCGAAGAGGTCGATGATTTCTTCCTCATCCACTCCATCGGCACATATTATACAGGGAAGGAGTATCTTTCCCTCTCCTCCCATTATACGGACATCTTCTTTGAAATCCTATTCGATATGACCGGCCGTTATTTAAAATATTTGGAAACGGATCCTGATGTTCCCATAAAATTCATCATAGATATATCAAGCGGGTTTAACATTTACGTTTCTGCACTCATTGAGGCGGCAAGGCAGCTCGGGGTATGGCTACAACTTTCGGACTGGCACGATAAGGAAAAGATCCCTGAAATTGTTCTTGCCTTCTCTGACCCTGTCTTTCCCTTTGAAGATATAACTTATACCATCCATTTTGACACATTGAGGACAAAGGCACTGTTCTCATCTCCCATAAACAATAGAGATGTTGAAAGTTATAACCTTTCAAAGGACATCTACCCCGATGAAAGGGATCATAAAAGGAGCCTTCAACAAATATTTGAAGGTTTTATCGTGACCTATTCGGCGATTAGTAAGAATACCCCCCTTGCCGTATGTGAGTTTGGGTATGAAAAAAAAGGCGATATCCTCGCAATACTAAAGACGTTTATAGAACTCACAAAAAAACGACTCTATGGAAATTTTACCACCTCCCCTGATCTAAAGAAGGACCTTTACCTTAAGGTTCTGTTAACCCTTGGTTTCTACTATGGGATATCCTCCCTCCTTGAAGAATTCAGCATATATAAACATAACGATTCAGGAACAGCGATAGACGATTTAAGGGCGTCTTTTAAAAAAATATACGATGTATTCGGTCTTACTCTAAACGATATCATCCTCGGAAACGAGGTCGATAAACTTAAGAAGCAATTAACACAAGAAAGTGTTAATGAGAAGGATGGATGGGGGGAGCTTTTTTCCGTCTTAAATACAGATAAAGCCTATAAGGAAACAACCCCCCAGAAGAGAAACTTCTTTGCCCATGCAGGATTTGAATTAAATGCCACCAAGTACAGGTTCGAAAATGGGTCATTGATACTCAAATACAGAGAAAAACATACTGATTTGATAAAAAAATGGTTAAAAGAATCGGGTTAGAATGAAACGCATACATGTATGCCTTGTATCGGCGCAACCTATACCTAACCTTATCCCCCTCCGAATGGAAGGGCTAAAACCGGAAAAGGTGATCCTTTTTGTAAGCCTTGATATGAAAATACAGGCAGATAGGCTCGAAGGGGTCATAAAAGGATGGGGTATCGCTGTAGAAAAGGTTCCCATATCCCCCTATGACCTTGAGGCCGCCAGGAAGACGGTCAAGGAAATCCTTTCGTCCTATAACAATTATGAGATTATCCTAAACGCTACAGGGGGAACAAAGATAATGGCATTTGCAGCCTTTGAGGTGTTTAGAGAACACGGAAAAAAAATCATATATGTAGACACTCAGGATAGTAGAATTCAAACCCTATCCCCCTCTTCCGAATATTTCGACTTTCAAGGTGTATTAAAAGTACCTTCATACCTTAATGCTTACGGGCAGTTTATCCTGAAGGAAAAGACAGACAAAAATACCATCAAAATGCATACCCCCATTTTAAATGAACTCATAGACATATGGGAATCCACCCATGATGCGATAAAGACATTAAACAGTCGTGTTGCACCATTTAGAAACGCAAGAACCTTCCCCCTTGAAATTAAGGTTGACGCAAGGGATGATGAAAATGAAAATTTTCGATCTATCATAGAGTTTTTTAAAAGACATGGGATGCTAAACTATCGGAATGGTCGAATAAGGCTTCCCGACCTTGCAAGTGTGGAGTTTGTAACAGGAGGGTGGCTTGAAGAATATGTTTTCTCTATTGTAGACTCCCTCCCCGTTACAGATGTGCGAATGGGGGTTGAGGTAAAATGGGATGTAGTCCCTTCAAGACAGACGATGAACGAGTATGATGTGGTATTCACACATAATAACAGGCTCTTTCTTATAGAATGTAAGACCAAACGGTTTGAGGGGACCGACAGATTAACATCGAATGATGAACCGATCTACAAACTGGATAGCCTCCGGGATGCTGCAGGGGGTATATATGGAAAAGGTATGCTCGTTTCATACCAGAGATTGACAGATGCCCAAAAAACACGCCTTTCCGCAAACAAACTTGCATTCTGTGATAGTACCGATTTAAAATACTTAAAAAACAAAATAGCCCAATGGATAGGTCTGTGAAGATAAAAAAAATTTATAAGTGCTTATGGTAATCGAAATAGATGTCTCATCTCTTTACTCGGGAAATGCAAAACTTATAGAACTCGATTTGTACGTTTCAAAAGCCCTTGCCCAAGCTGGGGAGGGAAACGATGTAGTACTCACAGGTCAAGGTCCCATATGGCTTTATCTTAAAGTCGCCCATGCCTTACACGGCAAGGTACGCCGCCTTTTATACCGCTCCCCTGTCACAGGGGATGTGGTGATATTCGACCATAGCCCTTATTGAAATATCTTTCTCTATTCTGCCAGACTGCACAATCTATCCTGTGATAAGCCATCTAAAGCAACGTTTCTGAAACGTTTCCTTAAGTGAAATTCTGTAGGTGCCCCTTTATAATTTCCTATATAAAAAATTTAAAACAGGAGGTAGAAATGGAAACACTTTTCAACGTATCAATCGTATTTAAAAACAGAAAATTGCTTTATGCGCTGGCTTTATGTATTTTACCTTTTTTGTTTGTAGGGTGCGCTTCCATAATAAAAGGGAGTGAGCAAACCCTCACCATAAAATCGTCCCCCCCTGAAGCGACGATTAAAATCATCGATTTAAGAAAGGGTAATGAGGAGATTGCCAACGGAAAGACCCCTTTTACTATAACTCTCCCTACAGGAAAGGGCTACTTCAAATCGGCAAAATACCTCGTTAAACTTGAAAGAGAAGGATATATGAAAAAAGAGGTTGAAATTGAAGGCACTGTAAGTGGATGGTACATAGCCGGTAACTTTATCTTCGGCGGACTCATAGGATGGCTTATCGTCGACCCTCTGACAGGGGCGATGTGGACCTTCGATGTCTCTGAGGCAGGATATACCCTTGAGCCCTTAAAACCTGTGTCTGGAGGTTCTCAAAGCCTGACCATTGCCCTTATAACAGATATTCCCGAAGGTTTAAAGGGCAAAATGAGACCATTAAATGTAGATACTCAATAAAAAACTCACCTAAAAATGCGGGAGGGGGAACGGGGCCTTATACCCTATAGGGCCCCTTAAAAAACTCATAAAGGGTGTTTAATGAAAAGGAATCTATACCTAATCGCCTATGATATTTCAAATGAGAGAAGGCTCTCAAGGGTACATTATTTCTTGAAGGGTTACTCCACAGGAGGACAGAAGTCTGTATATGAATGTTTTCTCACAGCAGGAGAGCTCGACTACGTCAAAAATGGCCTCTTCGAACTTATAGACGAGAGTGTAGATAGGATACACATATTTACAATGGACGGGAGAAGCAGAACCCATACCCTGGGCATCGGGGTTCAACCCCATGACCCTGCATATTTTTATATAGGATGACACAAAATGGGAACGGTATATATCGATAGAAAAAACCTCCACGTAAAGCTCGATGGGAATGCCCTTGCATTCTATATGGACGGCAAAAGAGAAGGGATGGTACCGATAGGGCCTATTGATAAGGTCGTTGTGATAGGGCACATCACCATAGAAGCCCCTGTCATAAACAGGCTCGCCGATGAGAATATATCCATTATCTTCCTTTCGGGAAGGAGACTTAGATTTCACGGCATGTTACATGGTCGTCTCCACAACAACGGCCTATTGAGGATCAAACAGTATGAGAAATATACTGCCTCCAACCCCAATTTCTCTCTTATCTTTTCCCATGGACTCGTTAAAAGAAAAATTAAGGGGCAGTCAAACCTCTTAAAAGACAGTCTTACCCGGAGGCCAGAACTGAGACTACCGATAACGAGTGCGATCAACACGTTGGATAAAATCGAAGAAAATCTATATGCCATAGAATCGGAGATTAAAAAGGGGTCGGGGGCAAACCCTGATGATGTTATGAACTCTTTAAGGGGGTATGAGGGAAGCGCAGCCTCTGCCTACTTTTCCGCTTACACCACCCTTTTCCCCGAATCCCTCAATTTCAAAAACAGAAATCGCCGACCCCCTGAAGACCCTGTAAACGCCATGCTTTCCCTCTGCTACACCTTGCTCCACTACGAAATAGTAAGGGAGATTGAACTGGCAGGACTCGACCCCACAATAGGTTTTTACCATCAATTTGAATACGGAAGGGAATCCCTCGCATGTGACCTCGTTGAGATATTCAGACCCGAAGTGGACTATTTTGTGTGGACAATTTTCAGAGAAAGGGAATTTACATCAAGGGATTTCTCGATGGATAAGGAAAGGCCTGGCTGCTACCTTAAAAAGGGAGGCAGACAGAGGTTCTATCCCTTATATGAAAAATGGGCCGAAGGGGTAAGGCCTAAATTTACCGAAGAGGTCAGGCTTTTGTGTAAAACGATTATGGGGGAAGACGATGGACTCTTTGGATAGGACGCTGTACCTTAACGAAAAAAAGGGGCTTGAAGTGTCAAGGGATGGACCTTCCCTATGGATAAAAGAGGATGGGAAATCGGGAAGGCGCATTCCGGTAAGGTTAATAAGCCATGTAGTGATTGTGGGGAACGTAAGACTCGATGCAGGAAGCATCACCCTTTTTACGGAAAACAATATACCCGTTACATTTATGAACAAAAGAGGGGACGAGATCGCCGTAACGATACCTTACAACCATAAGTTAAACTCCCATTATGAAGAGCAGCAATCGATCCTAAGGCATGAGGAAAGGATAGAGAAATTCAGGCAATGGCTTGTAAGCGAGCGGAGAAAAATGCAACTCAAAGTAGTTTATAAACTTTCAAAAAACGTGGCAAAAGTATTTTCCACAAAGGGTTTCAGAGAGCAGGACTATATCGACTTTATAAAAAGGTATGTATCTGTTCCGGAGAAACAATGGAGACCTGTCCATTCTATAATAGCAGGTATGCTCAGAGAGATGGTTTTGAAAAGCATTATGACGTCTGAACTCGACCCCCATTGTGGTATAATTCACAGAAGGGACAATTTCGGTATGGTGCTCGACCTCTTTTATGCAACAGAGCCTGAATGCGACCTGCAGACAATACAGCTTTTCAAATCTCAAAAGAAAGATGAACTTCTCATACAGAGTTCAACAGGATGGGTTTTAACAAGGGAGGGTATGAGGAATGTGGTGGAGCGGTTCGAGAATAAAAAGAAGTTGATCCATAGACTTCTCGAGAATATAATGGATAGTCTCTTTGAAACGATAAGGCTTATCCGCATTAAACCAATCACAAGAGTTAAGATATACTAAAAGGGGAATATGTATGCTCACCAATTACCTTATCTGTTACGACATAGCGGACGAGAGACGTCTTGGAAGGGTATACAGGTATTTAAAAGAAAAGGGTATCCATATCCAGTATTCTGTCTTTCACTGTCGTTTCACCTGGCAGGAGTTGCAGAGGGTAAAGGCGGATCTTAAGGAGATTATCGATGAAAAAGAGGACGATATAAGGATATACCCCCTACCCTTCGATATAAAAGTTTATGTTATGGGTTGTGGTGACAGGATTCCTGAAGGGGTATCGATCTTTATGAGGTGAATTTTAATGGTTGTGATTTTTTTATAACCCTGCTATTATAGCAAATGGGGGTAAAATATGGAGATACAATATCAAAGATTTGCCGTTGAAGTAGAGGCGGTTGATCCTCTTGTTCTGCCCTATTATAAAGGTTCAACCATAAGGGGAGGATTTGGGAACGTCTTTAAGAGAATAGTCTGCACCTTTAAAAACAGAGAATGCAGGGATTGTATGCTCTCATCAAAATGTATATACGCCTATGTCTTTGAGACGCACCCAGAGGGTGATGCTGAAATCATGCACATGGACAAATACGAAAAAATACCCCATCCCTTTGTCATCGAGCCACCTCTTGAAAAAGAACGTGTATTTAAGCCGGGAGAGACATTTTCCTTTACCTTAATACTAATTGGTAGGGCCCTTGATTATGTTCCATACTTTATTTACACCTTCGATGAATTAGGAAAGATAGGCATCGGAAAAGGGAGAGGCAAATATAGTTTAAAATCTGTGAAAAACGATGATTCTGTCGTCTACTCAATAGAAGACAGGACAATCAAACCTTCAAAAAAGAAAAGGATCGAGATACCGGAAGACCCGATCACCGCCTGTGAAAAAAATGACAACTCTGATATGGTAAAACTCTGCACAATAACCCCCCTTCGTATCTCCCATAATCGCAGGCTCACATCACAGCTTGAATTTCCCATTTTAATAAAAAATATTCTGAGAAGGGTTGCCCTTCTTTATTACTTTCACTGTGAAAAAAAGACCCCCGATTGGGACCATATATCCATCATTAAAGAGGCGGAGCGTGTGAGAATATACGAAAACAGGTTGAAATGGTGGGACTGGGAGAGGTATTCCACGAGGCAGAAGACGAGGATGAAGATGGGAGGGCTCAAAGGGGAGATAGTCTATACCGGCAACCTCGAACCTTTTCTGCCGTATTTGAAGGCAGGGGAGATCCTCCATACAGGCAAAGGGACGAGTTTCGGCCTGGGGCAATACTTCTTTATATACCCTTACCATCCTGAGGAAAGTAAAATTGGTGAGAAAGCATAGACTTCCGTGGAGACAAATATGACTTTGACAGAGAGAAGGCCATTTTATATGATCAAAAACAGAAATTTATGATGATGTAGTTATATCCGCTCTTTGAAAATTAAAAAGATGATGATGGTCAGTAAAATGTATAAATATATTTTGATCAATAACTATGGGGAACATAAAATAATTGCACAACCCCTTTTAGAACATATTGATTTTAATGACGATTATGGAGCAAGCTATTGGAAACCTGACCTCATTTAGAAGGGATTGCGACGCGTTCCTTTATAGGAACGCTAATCTCCTTTTTCAATTGGAAACCTGACCTCATTTAGAAGGGATTGCGACACAAAATTCTTCGTCACCACTTGCAG
>JAOAGQ010000059.1 GCA_026415675.1 Syntrophorhabdaceae bacterium | reverse complement strand
GAGGTGCTTGAAAGCTATGGCTATAGGGTGATTGAGGCGAGGGACGGAGAGGAAGCGGTCCGTATCTTTAACGAAAGGAAGGACATTGATCTTATCATTACAGATCTCATCATGCCGAAAAAGAACGGATGGAAGGTCTACGAGGAGGTAAGAAGGCTAAAGGAGTCCGTAAAGGTGATCTTCATAAGCGGCTATGCCAGAAACATAATGTTCCGTTTGGAGACAAAAGATGTAAGCCACAATTTTTTACAAAAACCTCTATCCGCTAATACCCTCCTTAAAAAGGTGAGGGAAGCCCTTCTTTCCGGGTAAAAAGAGTATATGGCCCTTTAATCACCGTTATTCTCCACCCCGAGGGCCTCTTTCACTTTAATTGAAAGTTCGCTCATAGAAAAGGGTTTCTGTATAAAGACAAGCCCTTCCTCAAGTATGTTATGGTGGGCAATGGCATTTGCGGTATACCCCGACATGAAAAGGCACTTCATATCCGGGAACATATCCATGAGTTTCTTTGAGAGCTCCCTTCCATCCATACCGGGCATGACCACATCAGTTATAAGGAGGGAGATCTTTCCTTTATGGTTTTTTGCTATCTCCATGGCCTCATGGGGGTTGCCTGCAGCAAGGACATAATATCCAAGCCCCTCGAGCATCTTCCTCCCGACATCGAGTATCGAAGGTTCATCCTCAACAAGGAGTATGGTCTTGCCAGGGGTGGCCCTCTCAAAGGACGCCTCTTTTTCCATTTCCCCTTCTTGTGTTCCCCTCTCTCTTTCCGCAGGGATATAAATTTTGAAAGTACTTCCTATGCCTATTTCACTATAGACATTTATAAAACCCCTGTTCTGTTTAACGATGCCGTATACTGTGGCAAGTCCAAGACCCGTGCCTTTTTCCGTATCCTTTGTGGTAAAGAAGGGCTCAAATATACGTTCTATAGTCTCTCTATCCATTCCTGAACCTGTGTCGCTCACGATAAGGGTTACGTAGTCACCGGGGATAAAGCCTGCATGGATAGAACAATAGTCCTCGTCGAGGGTCACATTTTCCGTTTCTATGGTGATACTACCATGACCAGATATGGCATCCCTTGCATTAACTATAAGATTGGATAGAATCTGGTCCATCTGGGCAGGGTCCATCTTTATAGCCCATAAATTTCGCCCCGGGATCCAGATAAGCTCGATATCCTCGCCAATCAGTCGCCTTAACATCTTGAGCATCCCTTCCACGGTCTCGTTGAGGTCGAGTACTTTCGGAGAAATCGTCTGCTTCCTTGCAAAGGCAAGGAGCTGTCTTGTAAGGGCAGCGGATCTGCCGGCAGCCTTTTTTATCTCCAGCAGGCTTTTCTTTATGGGATGTTTTTCATCTACGGCCATCAAGGCAAGTTCCGTCTGACCTGATATTACCATTAGCATGTTGTTGAAATCATGGGCAATCCCTCCTGCGAGCCTCCCTATGGACTCAAGTCTCTGGGCCTGATAAAGCTGCTTTTCGAGGGCGATCCTCTCCTCCTCCCTTTTCTTCTCTTCGGTTAGATCATCATATATGGCCATGATCTCTCCGGAGGAGAGCTTGCACACATAGTTCTCAACCCAGAGGCTGATCTTTCCGTCCTTATAGAGGTTGAGAGGATAAAGCCTTGCCTTTCCATCCCTCCACACTTCCTGAAATACTTTGAAAAGCCCGAAGTCTTTTACTCCAGGATAAACCTCCAGAACGCTTCTGCCGATATGTTCTTCCCTTGATTTACCCCCTATTTTAGCCCCTGAAGGGTTTATGTCGGTAAATACGAAATCTTTGCCATCGTCTTTTGCCTCGTATATCGCAATACCCACATCTGTATTCTCGAAAATCTCCCTGAACCTCCTCTCTCTATCCACCATCTCCAGATCCTTTTGTTTTACATCGGTTAGTTCCCATACAAGATCAGAGAGATAGGAAAGTACCTCCCTATCGTATCCAGAATAATCCTCTTTCTTGTTCAGGTTTCCGAGAAAAAGCACCGCCCTCCCGTTTCTCACAACAGGAGAGATGATTATACGGGCGATCTCTCCCACACTATCATCGAGAAGCCCCTTTTCCTTTATGGACGTTCCATCGTTTAACACCAGGGGTTCATCTCTCTCTTTGAAAAGATCAAGAAGCCTATCTTCCTTTAAAGGAAAAGGGGTATTGCCATCTCTGTCATACCAGAAAAGAGAAGGTCTGGCAGTATTTTTCCGCTCGACCACATAGACAAAACCGGACAGGCTATTTGTTATGTTTATAGTTTCTTCTATCGTCTTTTTTATTATCTCCTCTATCGTCTCTGCAATTCGGGTAAAATTTATCAATCTGAGCCTCGCCTCCATCATCTTCTGGCGGATACGCTCCTCTATCTGGTCTCTAAAGACAAGGACTACCCCTGTGATGTTCCCATCCTTATCTTTTATGGGCGCACCGGAATCGGCAATCGGCACCTCCTTACCCTGTCTGTCTATAAGGAGGGTATGGTTTGCAAGACCGACTACCACGCCTTCCCTCAAAACCTTTGTCACGGGGTCTTCTGCCGTTTTGCCCGTCTCCTCGTTTTTTATCCTGAACACCTCTCCGAGGGGTTTTCCCAATGCCTCCCCCTCGGTCCAGCCTGTCAGCCTCTCCGCTACATAATTCATGATTTCTATGTTCCCCTCTCTATCTGTGGCAATTACGGCATCGCCTATAGCCCTTAAAGTTACGGCCTGCCTCTCCACAAAACCCCGCATCCTCTTTTCTGTGATATAAAGCTCCCGATAATGCCTCTTCCTCTCTCTCTGCCAGAATAGCATGCCTGCCGCTACAAGCCCTGCAGACATTACGGTGACGAGAAGGAAGATCAAAAGGGAACGGACATGCCAGCCCTGGAGCGCCTCTTCTTTGTCTATCTTGGAAACTATATACCAGGGAGAATCGGGTACAGCCGCTAAGGAGGCAACGACCTCTTTTCCTCTGTAATCGATACCCTCCATAAAACCTTTTTTCCCGAGAACCGCCTGCACTGCCGGAAGGTCAAGCCTTGTCATGGGAATACGAAGTTTTAGGGCGGTGTCCTTTACATGTCTTAATTCGTTTAAGTAAAGGACGTAATCGCCTTCTTTTCTAACGAGAAGGGTCTCTGCCGTCTTGCTGGAGGTAGGCCATGATTGTACCAACGGATAGAGAAACCGGCCTGCATCTATTATCATCACTATTGAGCCCCTGAAAGTCTTAACACCATCTTGATTTATAAAAATAGGTATTATGACGCTTATGTGGGGTTGGTGACCATCACCAATAGTATGTAGGTCCGTGAGCACAGGGGATGCCTTTTCTTTTGCCTCTTCTATTAACTTTATGCATTCATCAGAAATCACCTCTGTACCTGTTAAGGAAAGGCGCACTCTTCCCGACTCGTCTAATATAGCGATCTCTGAAATATCGTTATTTTTTTGAAAGAGGATAAGTAATTCCCTCAAGAGAACCACCTTCTCAGAGGGGGAACCGGAAAGGGCATGGGTTATGTGTCTTTGAAAGAGAGGGTTCTCCACAAGGGTAATAGCATCTTCTAACTGATCCATTCTCCAATCCGCGATCTGTTTCACCTTCAAAACAGCCACGGCGGTTAGTTCATCGGCGATCCTCTTGATAAAATTTTTCTTCTGAGTCACATGAAACCCGATGCCGGATATGATGAGAAGTACAAGAAGAACCCCTGTGACAATTAGGGTCAGGATAAGGGATCTATCGTTTTTTATTCCCCTTTGTCCTTCATCCCCTTCTTTTTTGTGTATATTGAATAATACTTTCATCTATTTTAAGGGCTATGGTTAATAAACTTTACAGTCATTTTTTGATTTTAGAGATATGAATTGTTTTTGTCAAGTATTACCGAGGCATAAATGATGTTGCCATCCCTATCCGTCACAAAAATTATATCATCTGTCTTGTTTACTATATCCCAGAGGAGGACAGGGTTTAATTCCTTTACCATATCTATGCCTCCCTTTAACAAACTATCCGTTTCTTTCTATGAGTTCTTTAAAACTCACGTTTTTAAGGGTATCTTCCACGGAAAACCTCAATTCCACCCATACG
>JAOAGQ010000025.1 GCA_026415675.1 Syntrophorhabdaceae bacterium | reverse complement strand
CCTTCTAACCTCATGGCCACATACCCCTTGCTTTTAACGCCTTCACGATCTTCTCGGGGGTTACGGGCTGCTCCTTGAACCACACCCCTGTGGCGTCGTGGATGGCGCTTATTACGGAGGGGGGGGCGCTCACGTGGCTGCCCTCTGAGGCCTCCTTTGCCCCGAAGGGGCCATCGGGGTCATCGGTTATAATATCGATCACCTTTATATTGGGCACATCGGTGGATCGGGGCATCTTATAGTCGAGAAAGTTTGCATTCAACGTCTTTCCCCTCTCCATGATAAAATCCTCGTATATGGCCTGTCCCATACCCTGGACGGCCCCACCCTCGTTCTGGCTCTCCGCCCCTATGGGGTTCAAAGGTCTTCCACAATCGTGGGCTATCACAAAATCCGTCACATCTATATGGCCTGTCTCCATATCCACCCCTACCCTTGTTGTCTGGGCAGTAAAACTGAATGCCGTCCCTGCATTTCCCCTGCCCGAGACAAAATCGAGGGGCTCAATGCCGTAACTCGAATAGCCTTTCCCTATGATCACGGCCCCCGAACCGGAATAACACGCAATTTTGGCAAGATTCTCAAAGGACATCTGCTGGGCCGGATTTGATTTCAGGGTAACCACGGAATCTTTGATCTCTATCTCCTCAGGGGCAACCTTCCATTTCTGTGATAGTATTTCTGTAAGCTGCCTCCTTGCATCCGCCGCTGCATGCTGTACCGCTTTACCGGCAAGGACTGTAACCCTACTTCCATAACTCCCCGCATCAACGGGGGTAAATGCGGAATCTACCCTCTTGAAGTCTATGTGTTCGTATTTAACCCCCAGGGTCTCCGCCGCAATCATGGTTAGTACCGTGTCCGAACCCTGTCCGCAATCTGTGGCCCCTGTAATGAGATTTACGGTCCCATCCTCGCAGATCCTCACAATAGCCGCACAGGACTGGTGTCCCAACTGCCTTGCACCGCTCATATAGGCCGTTGCGGAGATGCCGACCCCGTATGATATGGGGCCCACACGTTTAGGGGACCTATCCTTTTCTGACCAGAGGGGGTCTTTTACAAGGGCGGCAATCGCCTCTTTTATACCGCAGGTCTTGATCGTCATGTCGTTTACCGTTCGATACACCTCCCCTGGTTTCGGGTTATCAATTGCATTGCGCATCCTTATCTCAACGGGGTCTATCCCGAGCTTCTCTGCCATCATGTCCATGAGTACCTCAAGGGCAAAACGGGTATGGGTTACACCGTGTCCCCTCATGGCAGCGCATATGGGGTTATTTGTAAAGGGTCTATAGGCATCGTATTTGTAGTTGGGAAGTCGATAGGGTAATGGGGTTGCACATCCCGCGAGATACATGGTAAGGGGGCTTACAGCGGTATAGGCCCCGCCATCTGCCACAACCCTCGTATAAACTGCGGTGATCAGGCCGTCTTTCGTCATCCCCATCTTCGCATGGACGGCCATGGAATGCCTTCTTTTGGAGACGGTCAACTCCTCTTCCTGGGTATACACAAATTTTACCGGCCTCCCTGTCTTCTTCGATGCCATCACCGCACAGAAGTCTCCAGCGACAGAATCGTTCTTCGTACCACCAAAACCCCCACCTATCAAAGGCTGGATCACCCTTATCTTTGAAAGGGGGAGTTTAAAACATGCGGCGAGATGTCTGTAATGGAAATAGGGACTCTGTTTTGCGGCCCAGACGGTAATAGAGCCGGCAGGGTCATACCAGGCGAGAGAAGCAGGGGGCTCGAGATAACCCTTTGTTGCCCTCGATGTCCTGAAATCATCCTCCATCACGAGGTACGACTCTTCAAATGCCTTCTCCACATCACCAAAATTCCAGTGATATTCAACGCTTATATTGTTTGGTCTATAGTCGTGGATAACCGGGGCTCCCTCCTTCATCGCCTCCTCAGGGTCAAATACCGCGGGCAACTCCTCGTACTCCACCTTTATGAGCTCACAGGCCTCCTCCGCTGTGTCCTCATCGATGGCAGCTACAGCTGCCACACCCTCCATGTAATAGCGTACTTTATCCATCGCGAGGGGAGGCTCATCCCTCGTCGTAGCCATAAAACCCCATGTCCATCCGTTAAAATCCTTTGCCGTTATAACGGCCTTCACCCCTGGCAGGCGTTCTGCCTTGCTTGTATCTATATTCAGTATCTTCGCATGGGCATACGGGGCCCGGAGCACCTTACACCAGAGCATACCGGGTAAGGAATAGTCCGCAGCGTATTTTCCGTAGCCCGTTACCTTCTCCCTACCGTCTATCCTGGGCACCCTCTTGCCTATAACGCTATATTTACCCTCTGTCATATCTCACCTCTCATCTTCTCTGCCGCGGCCTTCACAGACTCGAAAATCTTCGTATAGCCCGTGCAGCGACAGAAGTTGCCCTCGAGGGCCTTGCGGATCTCTTCGTCCGTTGGGTTTTTGTTCCCATCGAGGAGGACTTTTGTGGACATGATCATCCCTGGGGTACAGAAGCCGCACTGCATACCACCTTTTTCAAGGAATGCCTCCTGGATGGGGTGGAGTCTATCCCCCTCTGCAAGGCCTTCAATCGTAATAACTTCCCTGTTGTTCGCCTCCATGGCGAGCACAATACAGGAATTGACCGCCATACCATCCATAATCACCGTACAGGCCCCGCATTCCCCTTCACCGCAGCCTTCTTTTGTCCCTGTTAAACCGATCTCCTCCCGTATCACATCGAGCAGTGTTGCCCACGGTTTCACCTGTAGTTCATAATCTTTGCCGTTCACCTTTATATTCAATCTCTCCATGTCAACCCCCTTCAAGAGAATATCCTGTTCAATGCCCTTTTTGTGAGTATATAGACCATATCCCTTCTATATTCGGCAGATGCCCTGAAATCATCTATGGGGCTACACTCAGAACCCGCAACCCTTGCCGCCTCCTCTATCACATCCGGGGTTACCTTCTGACCCTTTATAAGCCCTTCTGCCTTTATAGCCCTCATAGGGGTTGGGGCAACGGCACCCAAGCCTATCTTTATATCCGTGCATACACCATCTAAATATGTCCCCCATGCGGCAACCCCTACTATGGCGAGGTCCATGGAGTGTCTCGGGGATAGTTTCAGGTAGACCCCGCGACTGCCTTTCTCAGGTTTCGGTATGGAGATATCGATGAGGAGCTCATCCCCCTCTAAGCTCGTCTTTTTTGGGCCTGTAAAAAATCTCTCAAGAGGGATCACCCTCTCTCCTCCAGGCCCCTTTATTGTAACTTCCGCAGAGAGGGTGAGTAACGGAGGGGCACTGTCCGCTGAGGGCACCCCATTGCAGATGTTGCCCCCGAAAGTGCCTCTGTTTCTCACCTGAGGGGATGCCATCGACTGTGCTGCCTGGACGATAGAGGGAAAATGGCTCTGGATAACATCCGAGTTCCCTATTCTGTTTATGGTACATAAGGCCCCTATTCTAAAGGTGGAACCATCATACGAAATCCCCTCAAGACCTTGTATCCCCTTTATGTCAACTACATACTCCGGGGGAGGTATCTCCCTACTCTTCAACTGGGGGATCAGATCTGTTCCACCTGCCATTACCTTTGCCTTGTTTTTATGGTTCCCGAGGAAATCTAACGCCTCCTCCACCGTCTTCGGTGATACGTATCTAAACTTTGGCAACCTCCTGTAAAATATGGCCATAAATGACCTCCTTTATGTTCATAGATAAATGCTATTTCATAATCATATATACAAGTCTGTATAACAATGTTAGTTAATATATAAAAAATGGTGGCTATATTGTCAAGAAAATATTGCTTTTAAAAATTTATAATCCATTAATTATGATCTATAAAGATTTTAATTTTCCCCCACTTTCGTTTACCCGGGACCAGATAATAAGGCATCGACCTCTTTTATCCTGGTCCCGGTGTTGAATGTTATCGAGTAATACCTTACGGTGTGATAAGTTCTGGATCCTTTACCACCCCAAAATTACGGAACCTACCATTCTTCACGATCTGCACCTGGACATCCTTTACGACCTCTCCTTCTGGGGTAAACCTCTTGATCTCCCCTGTGAGGCCGTTGTAATTCTTAATACTTGCGATGGCAGCCCTTATATCAGGCCCCTTTAAACTCTTGGATCTCTTTATCGCATCGCAGATGATCATGAAGGCATCGTAGGCAGAGGCACCGACCATATCGGGCTGGATACCGTATCTCGATTCGTATGTGGTCAAGAATTTCTGGACTTCAGGTCTCTTATCGTCCCTGTTCAGGTTGGTGACGATGATAAAACCCTCTGCGGAGGCCCCTGCAATCTCAAGGAACTTCGGAGAGTCCGCCCCTTCCTCTCCTATGATATACGCCTTTATGCCCATCTCCCTCGCCTGCTTTACGATAGGGCCTGTCTGGAAGTAATACCCGCTCGCAAAGATCGCATCGGGGTTATCCTGTTTGATCTTCGAAAGATAAGCCCTGAAATCCTTCTCCTGCATAGGATACGCCTGTTGGGAGACGATTGTTGCCACACCCTTTGCATATTTATCCATATAGAATTTAAACCCCTCCGAAAGGGTACGGCCAAAGTCGTTGTCGCTTACAAGGAGGGATATCCTCTTTGCCTTTAAGAGTTTCACCGCCACATAGGCTGCAGCCTTTCCCTCGACCATACCGAGAAAACCGTTTCTGAAGTTATAGTTTCCTGCCTTTGTCACATCGGGATGTACCGCATATGCCGCAACAAGGGGTATCTTCTCCTCCTGGAATATGGGGGCAACGGCCCTTGTTGGGGCACTGTAAGAACCTGCCACAAAGGCGACGATCTTGTCCTGCTCTATGAGCTTTCTTGCCAGGGCAACGGCCTCTTTTGGATCGGCCCTGTCATCATAGGAGACGAAATCGACTTTTTTGCCGAGAAGCCCCCCTTCGCTATTCACCTTTTCCACCGCGAGCTTCACCGAATTCTGGACACTCAAACCATCGGCTGCGGCAGGGCCGGTTAAGGGAGCGAGAAGCCCGATCTTTATCGTATCCGCTCCATAAGCATAGGTGAAAGAAAAGACGGAAAACAAAAGCACGAATAAGAACACCTTCATCCGTTTCATGATACAAACCTCCTTACTCTTATGATTTTCTTCCTAACTAAACATATTTGATCAATTTCCAAGATAGACCTCTTTTACCTCTGGGTTCGACATAAGTTCATGGGCATCTCCCTCTAACACACATGTCCCTGTCTCAAGAACATAGGCCCTTTTCGATATGTTCAACGAGGCATAGGCGTTCTGTTCCACAAGGAGTATGGTCAAACCGTGTTCTTCGTTTAGGCGCTTTAATATCTCGAACACCTGATCCACGAGCTTTGGCATAAGGCCCATGGACACCTCATCTACGAGAAGAAGTTCTGGATTCGATATCAGGGCCCTGGCTATGGAGAGTTGTTGCTGCTCACCCCCGGACAGGGTACTGGCAAGCTGACCCTGTCTATTTCTTAATACGGGAAAGACTTCGTATAACCATGAGAGCCTTTCGGAAAATTTCTCCCTATCCCTTATCCTGTAAAAACCTGTTAAAAGATTCTCATACACGGTGAGTCTCGGAAATACCCTGGAACGTTCAGGGACAATCCTGATACCCATGCGGGCCCTTTCAAAATCTGGAATCCCCGTGATCTCTTTCCCTTTAAAGATGATCGCCCCTTCTTTTGGGGGGATGATCCCCATCACACAGTTCAATATCGTCGTCTTCCCCGCGCCGTTTGCCCCTATGATGGAGACGAGTTCACCCTTCTCAAGATAGAAATCGACCCCTGATACGGCCTCTATGTCGCCGTATGAGACGTGTAAACCCTTCACCTCAAGGAACATCGAGCACCCCTTTTCTTCCCAGATACGCCTCAATGACGAGTTCGTTCTTCTGGATGTCTTTTGGTTCCCCCTCTGCTATCTTCCTTCCGTGGTCAAGGACGATGATACGACTACACAGCCTCATGGTGACCCGCATATTGTGCTCGATCAGTATGATCGTCCTTCCACTATCCCTTATGTCCCTTATCAATGCCTCGAGTCTCCCTATCTCTTCATGGCGGAGCCCAGAAAAGGATTCATCCAGAAGAAGCATTGTATGGCCGACCACAAGGGCCCTCGCTATTTCGAGACGCCTTAGGTTCCCAAGGGGCAAAAGACCTGCCTTTCTATCTGCAAGCTCGATGAGACCAACCCTCTCGAGGATCTCTTTTGCCTCGTTTATATCCTTTCTCGACCCCCAGGGGCCCCATATCCTTGAGAGATGGCCGTACTTCATAATGCCCTTTGCCACGAGGACATTCTGAAGCACGGTAAGGGATGTGAAGGGTTTGACGATCTGGAAAGTCCTGCCTATGCCTTTTCTCGCCACAAGGTGGGATGGGAGTCCTTCTATCCGTTCACCTCTGAAATCTATCGTCCCTTCTGTGGGCCTGTATACACCGGAAATCATGTTAAAGAGTACCGTCTTCCCCGCACCGTTGGGCCCTAAAATCCCGAGGATCTCCCCGGGAAATACCTGAAAATCTACATTCTCTACCGCCTTCAAACCCCCAAAGTGCTTTGAGATGCCATTCACTGTGAGTATAGGGGCTACCACGTTCAACACCTCTTAAAAGTTCGGGATAGAATATTTTTTACGAGGCTCTTCTCCCCCAAGAGTCCCCCGGGCTGAAACCTTATCATGACGAGAAGCAAAAGGGTATAGAAGAGAATTCTATAGTCCACAAGGGGTCTGAAGAGTTCAGGAAGAACCCCGAGGATCACCGTTCCTATTACCGGACCCCAGATGGTGCCAATGCCTCCGAGGACGAGCATACTCAAAAAGCCCACAGAGACCGGGAAAGAAAAATCCCCTGCGTTTATAAACTGCATGTAGTGGGCATATAGAGAACCGGAGAGGGCGGCCATAGATGTCCCCATCACAAAGGCGAGGAGTTTAAACCTCACAGGGGATATGCCCATAGCGGAAGCGGCGGTCTCCTCTTCCCTTATGGCATAGAAGGCAAGGCTTGCCCATGAGCGGGTAAACCACCAGCATATGAGGATTACGATGCACAGAAAGAAAAGGCAGAGGAAAAAGAAGGGGATACCTTTCATCCTTATATCGAAAAGCATGATACGGGGTATACCCCCTATGCCCAGGGCGCCTCCGAAAAAGGGGATATAGCGGAATAGGGCCTCCACGATAAAGTTTATACCGATTGTGGTGATGGCGAGGAAATCCTCCCTCACCCTGATACTCGGTAGGCCGAGCATAAGACCGATCAGGCCTCCTATGGCAATTACAATGGGCAGGGCCGTCCAGAAAGAAAGGCCTGCCTTTACGGTAAGTATCGCCGAAGTATAGGCCCCTATACCGAAGAATGCCGCATGACCGAGAGAGATCTGACCTGCAAAGCCCACGATCACGTTTAGGCCGCATACGGCTATGGCCTGGATCACTATGATTGTCCCTATCGTTATCGCATATGAACTGAGCATCTCTCTATCTACCTCGACGAACCCATGATACCTTCGGAACGCCACATGAGAACCCCTATCATGGCGATAAAGGCAAGGGCATCCCTTGGGAAGGGTATATTAGCATAACCTATGAGCATGGTCTCGGCAACCCCCAGGATCATCGATGCGATGACACCCCCTGATACAGAGCCCAACCCCCCCACCACTATAAGGGCAAGGGTCTTATACGCAGGGACCGCCCCCATCGTTGGGTATACCTGATTATAGTAGATGCCCACAAGGATACCTGCTATGGCTGCAACCGCCGAACCTATAACAAACGTGATGGAGACGATAAGGTGGCTATTTATACCCATGGCCCCTGAAATGGATATATCCTGGGATACGGCCCTCATGGCAAGACCCAGTTCTGTCCTGGAGGATATATACCAGAGGACAAGGAGGATCAAGGCCGTTATCGAATATACCGCTATGATGGTGGATGAAACATATATTCCGGAAAAAGAGAGATCAGGAAAGGGCAGCTTCGCTGGAAAGGTCAGGATATACGGCCCGGCTATAAGCCTCATGATCTCTTCTATCGAGAGCATAACAGCGATACTCCCTATCAAAGGGACGAAAGGCGGGTATTTCATCAGGGGGAAATAGACGAATCTCTCAATACCCACCCCGAGGATCGCGCACCCTATGGAAGCCCCGAAAAAGGCAAGTAGAAGGCTTCCGGTGCTACTGTAGAGGAAAAGGCCCATGTAAGCCCCTACCGTATAGACCGCTGCATGGGCTACATGTAGAATCCTCATCACACCGTACACAAGGGTAAGCCCTAAGGTCACAAGGGCATATATGGAGCCCATGGCAATGCCGTTTAATAGTTGTTCAAAAAAGGTGTTCATAAACTCGCCATCAATCTACAAAAAAAATCGAGATGATGCAAGGGATATTATATCCTTTTCGATCTCTATCGCCTCTCTCTCAAGCACCACTACCCTTGCCTCCATCTCCTTTGAAAAGTCGTTGTCCTTTATAGATTTGAGGTTGATCCTCACATTCCATAGGGCCCCCAATACCGCAGACCTTGCCATCAATGCCCCTACAAGACCGTCTGTTATCGCATTCTCATTCCCTGCCTCGACCACCTCCTTTGCAAGGCCAAGAATGGCAACACCTGCCTCTGCAACGGATAAGGGCACCCTTGCCGCCTCCTTTAAGGCATCCTGGATTTCTCTCATCCGTATCTCCTTCTCCGCATCTGTTCCCTTCGGGAGTCTATAGGCCCCCATCACCCTGTTATACGCCTCCGCATCTTTATCTACAGCCCTTAACATCTCCTCTCCTAAGCCCCGGGCCGACTCTATCACCCGGGCCATCCTATCATCCAAGGTTTTGTCTCCTTTTTTTCCCACACTTAAGAGTCCTACCATCTCCGAAAGCCCTGCGGATAACGATGCCACATACGCCGCCACACTGCCCCCTCCGGGGACTGCATTTTTCGAGGCAACAGTTCTCTGAAAATCCTTTACTGTCAAATCTATCAGCATATCTCCTACCCTTTTCTGTGTTTTATGATCCCGTTTTCTACGACAATTTCACCTTCCTTTACCACCGTCTCAACAGGATTCATGGCAATATAATAGGGGAGAAAGAGGTACGAAGGGAATTTCAATACCACTATATCCCCTTTTTTACCAACATCAATACTACCTATCTTATCCGCCCTGTTAATCGCTGCGGCACCATTTATGGTAAGGGCACATATCACCTCTTCCGGGGTCATACCCATATACAACGTTGCCAGCGCAAAAACAAGAGGTATAGACATCGTAAAAGAACTACCAGGATTAAAATCTGTGGCGAGCGCCACAGTACAACCCTTATCTATCATAAATCGGGCCCTTGCATAGGGCTCCTTCAATGAAAAGGCGGTTAAAGGTAGAAGGGTTGCCACGACACGAGCCTTTGCCATTGCCTCTATACCCTTATACGATGTGTAAAGGAGATGATCCCCGGAGGTGGCACCTAGATCCGAGGCAAGTTCAGCCCCTCCGAGATGTGTTATCTCATCGGCATGTATCTTTATCCCAAGACCGTTTGCCTTTGCGGCCTCAAGTAAACGCCTCGATTCTTCGATGCCAAATACACCCTTCTCACAGAAGACATCACAGAACTCCGCAAGACCCCTTTCAGAGACAACGGGCAACACATTCTTTATGATGAAATCTATGTACCCCCCGGCCCGGCCCTTGAACTCTTCCGGTACCGCATGGGCCCCGAGAAACGTGCTCACCACATCTACAGGATGGATAGAATCGAGCTCTGCCATCACCTCGAGTTGTTTTAATTCTGTATCTAAATCAAGTCCATAACCGCTTTTACCCTCAACGGTCGTCACCCCGAGGGAGAGCATGGTATCGAGCCTCTCAAGACCCGACCGGATAAGTTCCTCTTTACTTGCGGATCTTGTGGCCTTAACCGTACTAATGATCCCTCCGCCCTTTGCAAGGATATCCATATAGCTTGCCCCCTGAAGCCTTAAGGCAAACTCCTTTTCCCTGTATCCTCCGAAGACAAAATGGGTATGGGAATCTACAAAACCGGGAAGGACCGTCCTGCCCCTCCCATCGATAACAGTAAACCCTGAAGGGTCGATACCTTTCAACGTCTCCTCTGTCCTGCCAACCCTCGTGATGATCCCCCCTTCTATCACCACGGCACCGTCTTCTACTATGTTTAGAGAGGACATCTCCCCGCCCCTTCTTCCCTCAAAACCACTCACCGTAACGAGTTGTGATACGTTCTTTATAATGATATCTCCTGCCATATCAATCCATAAGCCTCATCTCAAGTACCTGTTCCATATGGAAGTCCTCAAGACCCATATAGTATGCTGCCACATCCACAACGGCCTGGGCAGGAACGAGTCCTACGATCTCACTCCCTACAATTGAGACACCATAGCGTCTCGCCTCGGCCCTTATCAATTCAAATACCCGGTATAATGGTGTCTTCGTGAAGTCCGTCATGTTCATCGACACCTGGACGATACCCTTCTCTTTCAGGTTAACACCCATCGCCTTACAGTACCTGAGCCCTCCGCTTGAATGGCGTATGGCCCTGGCTATGGCATCTGCAACCTCTATTCTGTCCGTATTTAGGTTCACGTTGAAGGCGATGAGGGGCATCCTTGCCCCGATGGCGACAACCCCTGCCGTCGGATGAATGCGGGGTTCCCCGAAATCGGGCATCCACTCAGGCTTTTTCAGCTTTTCCCCCATGCCCTCAAACTGTCCCTTCCTTATGATAGAAAGATCAGACCTTTCAGGTTTGCTTGCTGAGGCCTCATAGAGGAAAACAGGTAGGCCATACCTCTCCCACACCTCTTTGGCCGTCTCTTTTGAGAGGAGGATCGCATCATCCATCGTCACCCCTTTCACAGGGATAAAGGGGACCACATCGACAGCCCCCATCCGGGGGTGCTCCCCCTTATGGACCCTCATATCTATCAGTTCTACGGCAATGCCGATAGACTCAATAATCGCCTCTTTTAGGGGCTCAGGCTCCCCCACAACGGTTACTACAAGCCTATTGTGATCCGTATCAGAGGAATAATCGAGAAGTTTTACCTGTTCTTTCCCTCTAAAGGGGGCGACTATCCTCTCTATCTTTTCCCTGTCCCTGCCTTCACTGTAATTTGGTACAGATTCTATGATTTTTTTCATCGTAACCCCCTCTCCACCACATCCCTCAACATATCCTCATCCACAAGGTAAGGGAGGGTGATATGGTCTGTATCTCTGTTCTCCCTGTTATACTCTATCGCCGTCTCTATAGCGTTTTTATTCCTCGCCCAGGCCCTCCGGGCCACCCCTCCCATCACATCCCAGGGTATCGCCTGCTTTATCACATGATCCACCTCTTCACTTCCGTCCAAAACAAGGCCGAAACCACCGTTTATCGCCTTTCCTATGCCTACACCACCACCGTTATGGAGGGCAACGAGGCTCATGCCCCGGGCTGCATTCCCTGCAAAACACTGGGTGGCCATCTCTGCCATGATATTGCTCCCATCCTTTATGTTCGCCGTCTCCCGGAACGGTGAATCCGTACCCCCTGCATCGTGGTGGTCCCGCCCGAGCATGATGGGACCCACCTCCCCGTTTCTCACCATCTCATTGAACTTAAGGGCTATCCTCATCCTTCCTAAGGCATCCTGATATAGTATCCTCGCCTGGGTTCCGACAACGAGGCGATTTTTGTGGGCATCCCTGATCCATGCGTAATTGTCCCTGTCCTGAAAGTTCCTTTTTGGGTCTATAAGAGACATGGCGGCCATATCGGTCTTTATGAGATCCTCCTCCTTTCCGCTCAAACATACCCACCGGAAAGGTCCGTAGCCCCTGTCAAAGAGTAGGGGACCCATGATGTCTTCCACATAGGAGGGGAATATAAAACCGTCCATCGGGTCTTTCCCGTTTTTACACACCTCTTTTACCCCTGCATCGTATACAGCCTTTAAGAAACTGTTCCCGTAGTCGAAGAAATATACCCCCCTTTCCACGAGGGTCTTTACAATGGAAAAATGCTTCCTCAATGAGATGTCCACGTACTCTCTGAATTTATTCGGGTCTGTCTTCAATAGTTCCGTCCTCTCCTCGAATGTGAGCCCCTGGGGACAGTACCCTCCATCGTATGCCACATGGCATGAGGTCTGATCCGATAGGAGGTCTATCTCCTTCTTCTTCTCCACCGCATATTCGAGGAGATCCACTATATTCCCGTAAAAGGCAATGGATAGGCTCTCCTTCTTTCTCCTTGCATTATCCGCCATACGGAATGCCTCATCGGGGTTATCTGTAACCTCCCCTATCCATCCCTGGGCTTTACGGGTCTTTATCCTCGATGGGTCTACCTCTGCTATGATGGCAACGCCCTTTGCGATCTCAGTGGCCTTTCCCTGGGCCCCGCTCATTCCCCCTAAGCCCGAGGAGACGAAAAGCCTCCCCGACATATCGGCATCATCGGGGAGGTTCAGTTTTATTCTCGCCGCATTTAAGATGGTGGAATAGGTACCGTGGACGATACCCTGGGGGCCGATATACATAAAGCCCCCTGCCGTCATCTGCCCGTAGTTTGCTACCCCAAGGGCTGCTGCCCTGTGCCACTGCTCCTGATTGTCAAAACAGCCAACCATAAGGGCATTTGTAACGATAACCCTGGGGGCCATCCTGTGGGACCGAAATAAACCCAGGGGGTGTCCCGACTCGATCACAAGGGTCTGCTCCCTTGTCAATTCTCTTAGATAGGCCTTTATAAGCCTATACTGCATCCAGTTCTGGCACACCTGCCCTGTCTCCCCGTATGTGACGAGTTCATAAGGATAGAGGGCAACGTCAAAATCGAGGTTATTGTCGATCATCACCTGTAATGCCCTTCCCTCTATACACTTACCTGGATAGGCGTCAATAGGTTTCCCCTTTATCGGGCCTTCGGGTCTAAAACGGTATCCATAGATACGACCTGTCGTGACAAGCTCCGTTAGAAACTCTCTCGCCAGTATCCCATGCCATTCTTCGGGGACATACCTCAAGGCGTTTTTAAGGGCAAGGACCGTCTCCTCTTTTGTAAGGTTAAAACTCCTCTTTGGGGCCCTCCTTATACCATCGACAAAACCCGGCATGGGAGGTAGTCCCCCGACCTCGTCCTCAAGCCTTATATGCATGGCAGAAGCTATTTCGCTGTTCTTAAACATAGATACCTCCTTGAAACCTTACTTAATGATAAACATTCCCTTTTTTTGGCAGATAGTAAAATTTTAAAAAAATGCCTGCAAGTACCATTGCCCCGCTCAACAACTGCCCCATGGTAATGAGATTGAAAACATAACCTATCTGCACATCCGGCTCCCTGAAAAACTCACAGAAAAAACGGAATATACCGTACAGCATGAGAAACATAGCGGAGACATCGCCCTCCCTCTTCTTCCTGTCCTTATAGAACCAGAGGATGATAAAAAGCACAACCCCTTCGAGCAAGGCCTCGTATAGCTGCGATGGGTGTCTCGGTACATTCCCTCCCCCTGGAAAGATAACGGCCCAGGGGAGATCCGTCGGTTTACCGTATAGTTCTCCATTTATGAAATTTCCCAGCCTCCCAAAGGCGAGTCCAGGGGGGCATGTAGGTATTATGAGGTCAAGAACGGTTATAAAATCAAGGCCCTTTCTCTTTATAACGATATAACCGATTATGAAGGTGCCTATCAAACCTCCGTGGAAGGACATACCCCCTTTCCACACCTCGAATATCTCAAGGGGCCTTTCAATATAATAGTGAAGATTATAAAAGAGCACATACCCGAGCCTTGCCCCCACTATAAGGCCTATGATCAGATAAAAATATAGGTCCTCTATCGGGGCCCTCCCGAACTTATAGGCCTTCTTCTTCATCTGGTATATGGTCAGAAGATACGAGGAGAGAAAGCCAAAGATGTACATCAAACCGTACCATCTCACCGCAAAGGGACCGATTTTAATAAGTACAGGGTCTATCAACGGATAAGGTATCATTTTTTCATACCTACCGAATTATCCTTTATGATCCTCCAAAGCTCTTCGGCATTAGAAAAAACAAGACCCTGCATCCCGAGGGCCTCTGCCGCCTCCACGTTTCTCTCCATATCGTCTATATACAATACCTCTTTACCCTCTGTATCCGATTTTTCGAAGATCACATCGTATATCCTCTTCTCCGGTTTCTTCACACCCACCTCAAAGGATAGTATCCATTCGTCGAAAAGGTGGACAACGGGGTAACGTCCTATAATATACGTAAAATGGAGCTCATTTGTATCACTCAAAAGGAATAAGGGATAACCCCTTCCTTTCAGGTACTCGATCGCCTCTATAACCTCTTTGTTCTCCCAGAATATGTTGTTCCATATATCCTTGAATTCTTCGAAATCCATATCGAGCCTGAACATATCCCGGAGCTGGTCAAAAAATTCATAGGATGACATATTCCCCGTTTCATACCTATTCACCAAACCTCCTGCTCTGTCAAACATATGGTCAAACATTTCTCCGGGGGAAATCGAGTCGGCGAGCTTTGACTTTCTGTGCAATTTTGTTGCGATCTGCCTGTGCTCGAAAGGGAGAATCACATTTCCTAAATCAAATACGAATAGCCTTATCATAGACAAACACCTTTACGGGATTGAGTCTTTCATATAATTTGTACGGATCATCGAGATGCTGCCATCCGCATATATGGAGAAACTTCCTATTTTTGTAATGCTTCATGAGTATCTCTATCTTTTTGCTCATATACATGTCCCTTATATACATCTCATCGGTATAGGATACAAGGCGTAGACCTTTCTCGAAAAAGAGTCTCGCCAGTGCCTTCTCTTTTCCGTTTTTCATACCCTTTAAACCCACAAGAAGGTCCATGATATTTCTCTCCTCAAACAACTCTTCCATCTTCTTTAGTTTAAGGCAGGAAAAAACATCCATGTCTATCAGATAGAGGGGGATATGTCTCTCTTTGGCGTATACGGAGGCAACATCATACTCGTAGGGTATCTCGATGGAAGAGAGAAGAAATGAAAGGGCATTTTTATCATAGGTTTCATGTTTCCCCTCCAGGGTATCTATCACATCCATCACCTTTCTCTTATACGTGTCTCCCTTTTCCATTCTGAAGGCGAGTCCGTATTTCGAGAATTCCAGGGTGATCACCTCGGGAGATATCGTTGAAAGCCATCTGTTGAGGAGGTCTCTCCCCTCCTCGTCCCTGTGTATCACCCCTATCATGTACAGAGATGTTTCCATGGCATATAAACTACCATATTTCTCATTCCCCCCATAAAAAAATTTTTCTCATACTTCCCTAAATTCTATTTTTTCTTCCCCTCAAAGGAACGTTGTGTTATTATCCAGAGAAAGAAAAGACCAAAGGTATCAAAAAGATGAGGGTCATCGATGTACATATACATGTGGGCCACAGGTCTGAATGGACGGAGGGCGCCAAAAAAGTGTGGATGGACACAGGCCCTTATGTGCCCGAGATCTTTGATGCAAAAGAGAGGCAGCTCCCCCAGGAGTACGGGGATGCAATTAAAGAAGAGGGTGTCTTTGGGGGTATACTGATCCCAGAATATTCCCCCCTTACGGCAGGGGTTATGCCCTTTGAGCGGGCGGTAGAGATAAATAGATTGCACCCCGAACTGATACCCATCGCAAATATAAACATAAACTATCATAGTAGTCCCATGGAGGCCTTTGGAGAGCAGTTGAAAGGGGGGGCAAAAGGCCTAAAGATACATCCTATCCATGGCTTTTTCTATGCGAATGACCAGAGGCTTTACCCTCTATACAAAAGATGTGAGGACGAAGGTCTCCCCGTGCTGTTCCATGCGGGGACCACCCTTTTCAAAGGGGCAAAGATGAGGTACGCTGACCCCTACACCTTTGACGATGTGATAAGCGACTTCCCGGAGATGAAGATCATCCTCTGCCACGGCGGCAGGGGCTTCTGGTATCATATCGCAGAGTTCATGGTGAAGAGCTTTAAAAATGTCTATATCGATGTTTCAGGGCTTCCCCCTCAGAATCTTATAAAATACTTCCCTTCCATGAAGCGATTCCCCCATAAATACCTCTTCGGAAGCGACTTTCCAGGGGTACCGGGGATAAGGAAAAACTATACAACCCTCCAGGAACTGTTAAAGGATGAGGAGATGGTTGAAAAGATATGCTTCTCTAATGCTTACAACCTCTTCGGGTTCTGGAAGGAGGGCCTCTTCGAGGTAAAAGACAGGGATGAGATATTCGGGGTGATAGATGATGGGTCAAAGGTCTACAAAGGGTTGATCCCGGAGGATAGATACCATGAACCTTATATGCCGATGGATGAACTTGACAAAGAGATGGAAAGGATGAGATTTTACGGGTACAGGAAGGACTTGAAGCTTTTGGGGGTCATGGCGAAGGAAAGGGTGAAGGATATGACCTTGATAAGACACGCCTATGTCAGGAGGGATTCGACAGGCCAGGGTATAGGCTCGAAACTCCTCTCCTTTATTGAGAAAGGGGTGGAAACGGAGTGGCTCCTCGTGGGGACCTGGGAGGCGAATAAACGGGCGATCGAGTTCTATAAAAAAAACGGTTTCACCATAATGGATAACAAGGATGACCTTTTAAGAAAATACTGGGATATTCCGATAAGACAGATTGAGACGTCCTGTGTACTGGGAAAGAGGATAAAAAAATAAATATCGAGGTTTCCCATGAATGGAACTACGGTAGAGATACTTTTTAATGCCTGCAAAAAAGGTGATGCCGCCACCGTCAGGATGCTGTTATCAAAGAGAAGCGATATTATTGATATCGCTGACGAAAATGGCTCAACCCCCTTGATATACGCTGCCATGCATGGCTTTACCGATACGGCAAGGGCCCTTATCGATGGAGGTGCCAACGTTAATGTGAAGAATAGACTGGGTAACACCCCCCTGATCTATGCCTGTATAACAGGGAATGAAAGCATGGTAAAGCTTCTACTGTCGAGGGGAGCGGACCCCAATATACCTGATAAGTTCTTCGATACACCCATCATTATCGCAACGAAAAGGGGTCATGTAGGGGTTGTGAAACTTCTCATTGCCCATAATGGGGATATCAACGCAAAAGATGTGTACGGGACAACACCCCTCATACACGCATGCCAGAATATGCATGTGGGTATCGCTTCACTCCTTATTGAAAACGGTGCGGATCTGAAGGCCATAAACTCACGGAACCAGACCGCCTATGATGTGGCATTAAAAATGAGGTTAGACAAGATTGCTGAGATGATTAAAGGAAGGCTGAAATGAGTAAAGGTTCTTCTTTATTTCTTTAGATCACCTGAAGATCTTCACCACCTCGTATGTCCTCTCCCCCCCTGGGGCAGAAAAATTTACCTCATCCCCCACGGCCTTTCCCATCAAGGCCCTCCCGAGGGGGGAACTTATGGAGATCTTTCCCTTCTGTATATCAGACTCGAAAGGCCCTACAACCTGGTAAACGACCATCTCTTCCGTATCAAGGTTTTTCAATGTAACATTACATCCAAATTCAACCACTTCGAATGTCTCCTTTTTGACCTCGATCACCTCAGATTTTGTTATCATATCCTCCAGTTCTGCAATCCTTTTCTGGAGAAACTGGTACTCTTCCTTAGCCGCATCGAGCTCTGCGTTCTCCGAAACATCGCCGTGGCCCCTTGCCTCTTCTATCGCCGAGATGATTTTAGGTCTTTTTGTGTTTAGAAGAAATTCCAGGTCTTTTTTTAGGTTTTCGTGTCCTTCTTTCGTAATAGGCAGCTTCATATTTTACTCCAAATCTCCGTAGTTGAACAAAAATACAATCTTTCCTCGGGAAATGCAATAGATTTATTGAACAAAACAAATACTTGCAAACGGAAAAGCTAAATCTTATAATAGGCATTCACAAATATGAAATTTGAAGATGGCCTAAAAAGACTTGAAGAAATAGTTAAGGTACTCGATGAAGGCAAGATCCCCCTCGATGAGGCCCTTGGTCTCTTTAAAGAAGGGCTTGCCCTTACAAAAGAGCTGACGAAGAGACTTGACGAGATAGAGAAAAAGGTGGAGATTCTCATAAAAAAAGAAGATGGTACTTTAGAAAAAAGACCTTTTACAAGAGACGAAGACTGATGGAAATCGGTTCTTATCTGAGAGAAAAGAGGATACTTGTAGACGATGCGCTAAAGGATATCTTTGCCTCTTTCCATATAACCCCTGGACCTTTGAGGGACGCAATGGAATATTCACTTTTTTCAAACGGAAAGAGGATAAGACCCATCCTCACCATTGCAAGCTGTGAAGCAAAAGGAAAGGACCCCGAAGGGATACTACCTATCGCCTGTGCCATCGAAATGATACACACATATTCCCTCATACACGATGACCTGCCAAGCATAGATAACGATGACCTAAGAAGGGGCAAACCAACATGTCATAAGGTATTTGGCGAAGCAATAGCTATACTCGCAGGGGATGCCCTCTTAACAGAGGCATTCAGAATTATGACGGACAGTTCTTATACCTCTCGTATACCCAATAGCACCCTTAAAAAAATCATCTTTGAGATAGCCTACGCCGCAGGGGCCGAAGGTATGGTGGGAGGCCAGGTGATGGATGTGCTCTATGAAGGTAAGGAAGGGGATAAAAGTATCCTCGACTATATTCATATCCACAAGACAACGGCCTTGATAAGGGCTGCGGTTAGGGTTGGGGCCATTGTCGGGGGGGCAAAGGCAAAGGAACTTAAAGGTTTTACAAAGTACGGGGAGTGTATAGGGCTCGCCTTCCAGATTATGGACGATATCCTCGATGAAGAAGGTGACGAGGATGCGGTAGGCAAAAGGTTAAAAAAGGATCACAAAAAACAGACATATATAAAACACTACGGCCTTACAGCCTCAAAACTGAAACTGGAGCAACTCGTAGAGAAGGCCGAAGAGTCTATAGGTTTTTTGGGTAATAATGGTGAAGCCCTCATAGGTTTGGCAAGGTATTTAGGGACAAGAAAGTTCTGATGTTTCTCGATAGGATAGACTCTCCAAAAGATATTAAAAAACTGACCATTCCTCAACTCAACATCCTCTCCCAGGAGATAAGGGATCTGATCATAGAGACGGTCTCAAAGACAGGGGGCCATCTATCATCCAATCTCGGCTCCGTTGAGCTAACTCTTGCCCTCCACTATATCTTCGACGCCCCTGAGGATAAGATCATCTGGGATGTAGGACACCAATGTTACACCCATAAGATCATAACGGGTAGGAGGGAGAGATTCGCAACATTGAGGATGGATGATGGTATCAGCGGTTTTCCCAACAGGGATGAAAGCGTATACGATGTATTCAATACCGGGCATGCGAGTAATTCCATTTCCGTAGCCGTTGGTCTCGCCGAGGCAAGGAAAAAACTAAATGAAACATATAAAATCGTGGTGGTAATAGGGGATGGCTCTCTAACAGGAGGTATGTCCTTTGAAGCATTAAACCATGCAGGCCACATAAAAAGCGATATCATAGTGATTTTAAACGACAACGAGATGTCCATATCGAAAAACATAGGGGCCCTCTCATCGTATTTAAACAGGATCATGACAGGGGAGCTTGTAACAAACTTAAGGGAGGATGTAAAGAAAATCTTGCGTAATATCCCAGCGTTAGGTGATAGGGTATACATGGCGGCAAGACATATAGAAGAGGCGATCAAAGGACTCTTCACCCCTGGCATTCTCTTCGAGGAGCTTGGCTTTCAATACATAGGGCCTGTCGATGGCCATGACCTCAATCATCTTACGGAAAGCTTGAAAAACATCAAAAAATTAAAAGGCCCTGTCCTCCTCCATGTGATAACAAAGAAGGGGAAGGGTTATATCCCCGCTGAGTGTGACCCCTCAAAATTCCACGGGATCTCCACCTTCGAGGTAGAGACAGGGAATTCGATAAAAAAAGGTTCCATCACCTATACGGATGTCTTTGGCGACACCATTATCGAACTTGCAAGGATGGATGAAAAGGTCATTGCGATTACCGCTGCCATGGGGTTGGGAACAGGGCTTGAAAATTTCTCAACCCTCTTCCCCGACCGGTTTTACGATATAGGTATCGCGGAACAGCACGGCGTCACCTTTGCCGCTGCGTTGGCCCAGGCAGGCTTAAAACCCATCGTCGCCATATACTCCACATTCTTGCAGAGGGCTTACGACCAGATCATTGAGGATGTATGTCTCCAGAGGCTTCCTGTTGTATTCGCCGTTGATAGAGGGGGAATAGTAGGTCAGGATGGCCCCACCCATCACGGGGTCTTCGACCTCTCCTTTTTCAGACATATCCCCGGCATGGTATTGATGAGCCCTAAGGATGGCAATGAATTGAAACAGATGCTCTATACGGCATATCGTTCGGGATTAATCGCCGCCATCCGTTATCCGAGAGGGGAGATCCCCGATATGGGTATCGGGGATGGGTTTTATGAAATACCCATAGGGACATGGGAATGGCTGAAAAAAGGGGGAGAGATAACGGTAATTGCCACAGGTCAGCTTGTATACCCCGCATTGAAAGCGGCGGAGGAGCTTGAAAGGGAAGGCGTGATATGTAACGTGATCAACGGCCGCTTTATCAAACCCATGGACAGGGATATGCTCATAGATGCGGCAAAAAACTCGAGGTTCCTAATAACGGCAGAGGAAAATACCCTGATAGGGGGTTTTGGAAGTGGTATTATCGAAATACTCTCTGAAGAGGGCATAGGCATACCTGTTAAACGATTGGGTATCCCCGACTCCTTTGTAACCCATGGTTCCCAGAAAAAGCTGAGAGAGAGGCTCGGTCTTGACGCAGAGGGGATAAAAGGGGTGATAAGAGATTGGGTAAAGAAAGGATAGATGTGATCCTCACAAAGAGGGGGTTTGCCCCTTCCCGAGAAAAGGCAAGGGCGATTATCATGGCCGGTCAGGTATTCTCTGGCAGCGAACGGATCCTTAAGCCTGATAAAAAGATAGAGGAAGATATCCCTATCGAGGTGAGGGGGGCAACGATTCCTTTTGTAAGCTATGGGGGCGTTAAACTCGATTCGGCCCTTAAAAGATTAGGGGTTACGGTAATGGGTCTTGTAGCCTTGGATATAGGCTCCTCCACCGGAGGTTTCGTCGACTGCCTCCTTCAGAACGGGGCATCGAAGGTCTATGCCGTTGATGTAGGTATCCATCAATTACATCACAGGCTATCGGAGGATAAAAGGGTTATACTAAAGGAGGGTGTAAACGCCCGATACCTCAAGTTTGATCACATAGGAGAAAAGGTTGATCTAATAACCGTTGACGTATCTTTCATCTCTCTGAAAAAGATACTACCGGCGGCCATACAGTTTTTGAAAGAGACGGGAAGGTTGATCTCCCTTGTTAAACCCCAGTTCGAGGTGGGCAGGTACGAGGTAGGCAAAGGGGGCGTTGTAAAGGACATAACCAAAATTGAAAGGGCCCTGGAGGAGATACAGGCATTCGGAAAAGAGATCGGGCTTCAACCGATCGGTATGGTTGAATCCCCCAGGGAGAGGGAGAAAAAAAACAGGGAATACTTCATACTATGGGCTCCATCAGGACACCAAAACCGGTGATGTTCTTTGCAAGTATCATCTTCAGTGAACAGGGGATTTTAAACAGGGCTCGGGACATGGTCTCAAAAATAATCGGGAAGGAGCTGGAATCAACGCCATATATGCCCTTTCATCACACAGATTATTACAATGATGAAATGGGGACGGACCTTATGCGCCTTTTTATCCTGTACGAAGGGCTCATCGATAGACAAAGACTCCCCGAGATAAAGGAGGGGACAAATGAAATTGAACTTATCCTCTCTAATGAGGGGAAGAGAAGGGTGAACATCGATCCCGGGTATATCTCCCTTGAAAACTTGATCCTTGCTACCACAAAGGGTTACACCCACAGGATATATATCGACAGAGGTATATACGGGGATCTCACCCTGATGTTTTACAAAGGTACATTCAGACCCCTGGAATGGACATACCCCGATTACAGGGAAGAGAAGGTAATAGACCTTTTCAACGGCTGGAGAGCTCTTTTGAAGGAAGGGATAGCCCATTACAATCAATCGATAAAGGTGTGAAATGATTAAAAGCATGACAGGCTTTTCAAAGGTCGAGATGGAGACAGAACAGGGAAGGCTATACGGTGAGGCAAGAAGCCTAAACAACAGATACCTCGATATAGGCCTTAAACTCCCCAAAGTTGATTACTCTGTTGAGCAGAAGTTGAGAGAGCTTGCAAAGGGGTATCTAAAGCGGGGTAAGATCGACATAGTGATCAAATGGGATAAATCTGCCGGGGAACTGGGAAACTTGAAGATAAATATGGCAGCGGTTAAAACATATCTGAATATGCTAAATACCTTAAAAAAGGAGTTCAAACTGAAGGGGGAACCAACGGTTAAAAACCTCCTCGAATTTAAAGACATTTTTGTATATGAAGAGAATAACGGCATAGCCGAAGGACATCTCGTAAGACTCTTCAAAAAACTGATGAAGGAACTCGATAGCGACAGGAAAAGGGAGGGGAAGATCATACTGAAAGATTTAAGGGAGAGACTGAAAAAGGTGAACGACCACCTAAAGGAGATAGAGGAGAGATGGCCTAAAGTGATAAAGGAACACGAAACAAAGCTGAAGGAGAGACTGAAAGAGGTTACAGGGGAAGTAAACCTCGATGAGAGGAGGGTTCTCCAAGAGGTCGCCATCTATATGGAAAGGCTCGACATTACGGAAGAGGTGGTGAGATTGAAGGGTCATATAAAAAACTTTAAGGAGAGCCTAAACTCATCGGATAGTGTGGGAAGAAAGCTCGATTTTATCATCCAGGAGTTTGTCCGAGAGACGAATACAATAGGGAGCAAATCTAACGACCTCTATATCAATGAACGGGTGGTCCAGATAAAGGTTGAGGTAGAAAAGATAAGGGAACAGGTTCAGAACGTCGAGTAGGAAAAGGGGGTTTGATTGGAAGAAAAAAGAAGAGGGATTCTCTTTGTGGTATCAGGCCCATCGGGGGCAGGGAAGACGACCATCCTTAAAAAGTTCCTTTCAGAGGACAAAGACTCCGTATTTTCTATATCTTACACGACGAGGGGTAAGAGAAAGGACGAGGTTCCAGGGAAAGACTATTTTTTCACGGATGAGGAACATTTTATGGAGTTGGTTAAGGATGGGGGATTCCTCGAATGGGAGAGGGTCCATGGCCATCTCTACGGGACACCGAAGAAAGAGATATTCGATGCATTAGCTAAAGGGAGGGATATCTTTCTCGATATAGATGTGAATGGTGCCATAAAGGTCAAATCGGCATACCCCGATGCGGTGCTGATATTTATTGAACCCCCCTCAAGGGAAGAGTTGCTCAAACGCCTCACCTTGAGAGGGGAGAAGGAGATCCCATTAAGGATGAAAAGGTTTGACGAAGAGATTGAAAAAAAAGAACATTTTCAGTATAATGTGGTAAATGATAATCTGCAGAACGCATTCGGTAGATTCAAAGAAATCGTGAGAAGAGTAAGGGAGAGGGCTTATGGCAAGAATAACAGTTGAAGACTGCATGGATAAGGTTGAAAATCGCTTTGAGCTTGTTCATCTCGCCGCGAGGAGGGCAAAACAACTCGTAAAAGGGGCTCGACCTCTTGTTGAGACTAACAACAGGGAGATAGTCACGGCCTTAAGGGAGATCGCAAAACATCTCGTATACTTTGAGAAGAAGGAATCCCTTGAGAAAAAGGAAATACCGTACCAGTTATCAAATTTTTCGCCATAATAACCATACTTAAAAGGCGTAATCTGTGGCGGACGAAGATAAATCCAAAGAAGAACTGATAGCTGAGTTAAACTTTTTACGCCAAAAATACAGAGAACTCACAGAGAGGGAACAATCCCAGAAACAACTCGGCGAGGCCTTGATAAGGGCAAAACAGGAATGGGAACAGACCTTTGATTCCCTCCCTGAACTCATCGCCATTCTCGACACCCAGCAAAAAATAGTCAGGGTCAACAAAACGATGGCAAATAAACTGGGTATGAAACCCCAGGAGTTGATTGGCAAGGAATGCTGTATCTTTTTCCAGCATGACCACGAGACCCTGCCAATTAGCTGCCCCCATCTTATGCTTTTGCAGGACGGCAATCCCCATAAAGTGGAACTCTATATCGAACCCTTAAAAGCCATATATGAAATTACGGCCCTTCCCTTCTACGACAAAAGCGGACAACTGATAGGGAGCATACATATCGCATCTGATGTAACCGAACGGAGAGAGGCGGAAGAGAAGATAAGGAAGAGTGAGGAGAAATACCGTAACATCTTTGAAAATGCGATAGTGGGATTCTTCCAGAGCACGCCCGAAGGGCGTTTCTTGAGCGTAAACCCCGCCTTCGCAAAGATGCACGGTTTTGATTCCCCCGAAGAGATGATAAGGTCTATAAGTAATATAGCGGAAGAACAGTACGTAAATCCCGAGGACAGAAAAAGGCTGATAAACAGCTACAGAGAAAAAGGCTATGTAGAAAATTTTGAAATAGAACTTTTCAGAAAGGACAGAAGGAAGATCTGGGTTTCCATAAACTCCCGAGCGGTCTACGATAAAGACGGTAATGTGCTCTTCTATGAGGGGACCGCCGTTGATATAACGGAGCGGAAAGCTGCGGAGGAGAGGCTTAAAAAGGCAAAGGAAGATGCGGAAGTAGCGAACAGGACGAAGAGCGAATTCCTCGCCGGGATCAGCCATGAAATCAGGACACCGATGAATGCCATAATAGGCATGGCGGAACTCCTTCTGGAAACACCCCTTTCCGCGGAACAGCAGAAATACGTAACGATCCTCCGGGATGCAGGTGAAAACCTTTTGAGGCTGATCAATGACCTGTTAGACCTTTCTAAGGCTGAAGAGGGCAAGATAGAGCTCGAGTCTATAGATTTCGATCTAACGACGGTGATCGAGAGTGTCTTCGATGTGGTAAAAGGCCCTGCAAGCAAGAAAAATTTAGAACTATGGTACAGGGTTGCCCCCGATGTGCCGACCTTGCTTGTAGGGGACCCCGCAAGATTGAGGCAGGTCTTATTAAATCTTGTGGGGAATAGCGTCAAATTTACCGAGAGGGGGGAGGTGACCCTTGAGGTAAGGGTTGGAGAGAGACCGGAAAACCGGGAAGAGGTGGTGTTATCCTTTATCGTGAAAGATACGGGCATAGGTATCCCTGAAGACAAGCTCGACACGATCTTTGAAAAATTTACACAGGTTGATTCATCGACAACAAGGAAATACGGTGGGACAGGCCTGGGACTTACAATAACAAAGAAGATCATAAAACTGATGGGAGGGGATATCAGGGTAAAAAGTAAAATCGGAGAAGGTACCACCATGTCCTTTTATGCCCGTTTCGGCCTAAAAAAGGGGAAGAGAGAGGAATACGCAAAGCTCGATACCCCTTCCTTAAAGGGGATAAAGGCCCTCATCATAGACGATAACAGTACAAACAGGATCATTTTAGGGGAAATGCTTTCCCCTCTGGGCATCTCTTACATTGAAGAGAAGGATGGGATAGAGGCAATCGGAACCCTTGAGCGACATGCGATGTCAGGTTCCCCTTTTAACCTTGTGCTCCTCGATTATCAGATGCCCCATACAGACGGACTACAGGTGGCAGAACTTATAAAAAAGAACGATACCATAAAAGAGGTCCCCATCATCATGCTTACTTCAGGCCAGCTGGAAGGGGGTATCAAAAAGGCTCAAGAAGCTGGAATATCCCATCTGATAGAAAAACCGGTTAAAAAGGGAGAATTAAAGGAGGCCATAGAGACCGCTCTTGGCCATTTGAAGGAGAAAGGGGTATACCCTCCTGTCCAAACGGTTGAGATTCCTTACAAGGAGAGGCCCTTAAAGATACTGATCGCAGAGGATAATGAGGACAACAGGATGCTTCTCTGGGCATATTTCAAAAACACGCCCCATATCATCCATCTTGCGGAAAACGGTGCCATCGCCCTTGAAAAATTCAAGAATAACATGGGGGAGTTTGACCTTGTATTTATGGATATGCAGATGCCCGTTATGGACGGCTATACGGCGACGTCCATGATGAGGAAGTGGGAAGAGGAGAACGGACTTGAGCGTACCCCTATAGTCGCATTAACCGCCCATGCGATGAAAGAGGACGCAGAGAAGAGTCTAAAAGCAGGCTGCGATGGCCATATCACAAAGCCTATTAAAAAGGCACAGCTCTTCGATGCGATAAGAACCTACGCAAGGGTAAAAAAAGATAAGAACGGGGGAACATAGGAGGAGGGGAACATGAACAGGGAGAAATTCTGGCAGGATAGGGCCACAAAACTAAAGAGAGAGATGAGTTACCTCCTCACCCACGATGCGATCACAGAACTCCCCAACAGGGTTCTCTTCTATGACAGGCTTGAAATGGCCATCACTCACTCTCATAGAAACAAAGAGAGGTTCGCTCTGTTCATCCTGGACATAGATGACTTTAAAGATGTGATACACCAAAGGGGGTATGTCTTCGGTGATGAAGTACTAAGGGAAGCAGGCTTAAGGTTGAAAAAATCGGTCCGTAAAGGGGATACGGTAGCACGGTTCGGAGGGGATGAGTTTGCCCTGATTCTTAACTCTATAATAAAAAAGGAGAACGTTATTAAGGTAGCAAAGGGCATAATGGAATTCTTCCACAGACCCTTCGTGTTAAACGACAGTGAGGAGGTGTCTGTTACCGCAAGTATGGGTATAGCGATATTCCCCGAACACGGAATCGGGGCCGATGAACTTATAAAAAACGCCGATATAGCCCTTTCCTTCGCAAAAGAAATAGGGAAGGATAATTTTATGTTCTTTTCCTATCAAATAAAGGATGTTCAGGGAAAACCTCCCTTCAACGGAGAAAGTCAGGATGAATTCTGACTTCCCCGTTCCAAAGGAGAGAAGGTACTTTGAGGATTACCTTCCAGGAAGTGTCTACGAGTTCGGTGCTTATACCGTGGAAGAAGAGGAGATTATTGCCTTCGCAAAAAAATATGACCCCCAGATCTTTCACGTTGACCCTGTGGCTGCAAAAGAAACGGTCTTCGGCGGTCTCATTGCAAGCGGCTGGCATACAGCAGCGATTACCATGAGACTCCTCGTTGACCACTATGTCTCAAGTGTTGCCGGTATGGGCTCTCCAGGGGCGGATAGCATCGTGTGGTATAAACCTGTGAGGCCCGGGGATACCCTCTCCATAAGGGTGAAGATAGAGGAGGCAAGGGTATCCAATTCAAAACCGGACAGAGGGATTGTCACCGCCTATGTGGAGACATTAAACCAGAGGAAAGAGGTGGTGATGACGAGAACCGCGGTAAGTATATTAAAGAGAAGGTCTTATAAAGAAGGGTGAAACCGGGATTGACCCCTTAAGGGTTATCCCCACAAAAAGACTTAAAAATGTCCCGTATTTCCCCCTGAACACCTCTAAAATCAAGATACTCCACAATATCTCGAATGGACGGCCCCTTGAATACCTTGAAGTACCCTTGCCCCAGGGCGCATTCTTCCCCCCGATCGTCCTTTATACTCCCTTCGAGGATGTATGTGCCTCCGGAATTTTTAACGAGCCTCCCCGAGGCTATATGCCTTTCCCCGCAGACCACAGGCCGCTTAAACTTTACCTCGAGCTTCCATGTGACACAGACCTTCCCTGTCTCCACAAAAAGGGCCCACCACATCACCTCATCGAGAATTCCCGAGACTATACCCCCGTGGAGCATGCCCTGGTAACCCTGAAACCTCTCCTCGGGAAAAAACTCACAGTATGTACACCCCCCTTCATACCGTATGTGTAAACTTAGACCCCCTGTAGCAGGGCCGCAGAAGAAACATTTCTTGTACCCAGGTAATAACCCCTTCATCTTGACACCACCCCTTTCCTCCCCTTTTCATCTTTTGCCTCGTATAAAACCTTCTCAATTTCAAAAGCATTTCTCTCCATTGTAAAATTCTCGATCTTTTTCCTCCCCTTTTTACCCATTATAACCCTCAGGTTCTCATCAAAAAGGGTGATAATAGAGGATGCGAGCCCCTCTATGTCCTGGGGTTCGTCTATGACGAAACCCTCATCTTCTCCTATAAGCGCCGATGACCCGTTCCATCTTGTCGTTACTACAGGCAAACCCGATGCCATTGCCTCCATTGTGGTCAATGAACAGGCATCATAAAATGTGGGATGGACAAGGATATGGGAGGACCTGTATATATTTTCCGGGGATTTCTGTTCTCCGAGGAAATAGACGATATCCCCTAAACGATACTCTTTTATCTTCCTTCCATACCTCTTTTTATTTCCCCTTCCCATGATGTGGAGCTTAAAACTTCTTTTCGTCTTTGAGAGGATCGATATGGCATCAAGGAGCGGCGATAGCCCTTTTAACCTGAAATTCCCCGCAGAAAAGAGGATCACCGGAGGCCCCTTCGGTATCTCCTTCGGGGGGATAAACCTCTCTATATCCACACCGTTATAGACAACGGTGATATCCCCATCGGATATGGGGTAATGATCCAGCATATGTCTTTTCACCATATCCGATATGGCGACTATTTTAAAAAAACTCCTTTTTTTTATCGGATATTCCCCTATCCACTCCTGGATCTTCTGGTTTATGTTGTTCTTCAAAAGAAACGCCTTGAGTCTTCTCTCCTTTCGGTCTTCATAGCTTACTATCTCCCTCTCCATCCATACCTTATGTACCCCGCCATGACTCTGATAGACATCGGCGACAAAGGTATTCCCAAACCCGAGCATCACATCGAGGGACAAACCTTTAATCGCTACCCTGTGTTTTAATGCAAAGAAAAGGGTCCTCAACCACCTCGGATAGGGCACTACAGTAAGGGGTACAAGATTTATCCCTTCTGTTTCGATACCCTTTGAACAGAAGATATACACCTTATGTCCCTTTTGGAGAAGACGTAGGGCGAGGTCATAGGCGTATCTCTCCGCCCCTCCCTTTTTTGGATCGAAGTTATAGACCGCAAGCCCAACCTTTAAGGGAAATTCCTTTCCATCCATGTAATAGACCAAGCCCATTCATTTTCCTTCAATTCTTCTCCTTTTGCAAGGGGTAAATGGAAACAAAAGGGTGATGTTGACAATTCCAATCGATTCCCATACGATGCTTATAACAATATGGAGTATCCAATATCAAAAAACACCATCCTTATCCATCTTGGCGGATTGGGGGACATCTGCCTCTCCGAATCGACCATCCACTCCCTCTCTCACCATTTCAGGGGAGGGATAGATGCCCTCGGCAACAGGAGATTTTTAATCCTATTCGACAGTTATTTCAATAAGATATACTCCATCGATTCCCAGAGGTGGCTACCCCTTTTCAAAGAGGAAGAAAAAGCCCTTGAATACGAAAGGTTTATCTTCATAGGAAAAGACAGAGAGGGGCGATTCATTGAGAGGTTAAAGGGCTTATCCCGGATGCCCCCGATTTTTATAGACATGTTTCCAGGGCCTACGGATAAAAGAATCCATGTCGAGGATTACCAGCTTTCCCAGCTTGGCCTCTACAGTATTGAGCCCAAAAAAATAGATATAAAGACAAAAAAGGCGGAAAGGGTGATCCTCTATCCTGAGGTTACGATAAAAAAGCGTAAATGGCCTAAGGAAAGATTCCTGGATTTATACATCTCCTTGGAATCAAAAGGGATACCCGTTTTAATATTATGCCAATACGGCATGAAAATCCCGGTTGAGCAAAAAATACATATAGACGAGCTTACGGAGATCAGGGACTTTTTTAGTGAAGGGGGGGTCTTTGTCTCAAACGATTCGGGGATCGCCCATCTCGCAGGCCTCTGTGGACTGAAAACAGTAACGATTTTTATAGATTCCGACCCTTTGATCTGGCATCCCCGGGGGGTTAATTACCCAATAACAGGGGATATAAATTCAATCCGGGTAGAAGATGTGGAGGAGAGGATCTTGGAAGCCCTTAGCATAGCCTGAAGACCTGTCCTGGATCCTTTATTTACCGGATTTTCCCTCTCCTTTTTTATCGAGGGGTTCGATGAGTTTTAGTAATTCCTGGGCCTCTTTCGAGTTTACCCCATACTTGGCAATCGCTTTTTCAATATTAATTTTCGCCTGGGCGATTCTTCCGATTACAAGGTAATATTTACCGAGGTATGCGTATCCTGCCGCCTCATTTCCTGCCCTACCCTCGAGCATTCCATATCTGTAAAATATATCCGGGTAAGAATCTCCATAGGCGATTATATCCTTTAGGGCACCTATCGCCTTCTCCCTGTCGTTTAACCCTTCATATGCCCTCGCAAGATAATAACGGCCGATAGGAGAATTCACGTTTTTTAACACCTCTACAGCATCGGCAAAACGCCTGACATTGACGAGTATCTCCCCGAGGAGGAGGTCCCGATAAGGAGAATCTATCGATTTTGCGACCTCTACCGCCCTCTCGCTATCCCCTTTTAAAGAGTATAAAAGGGATAGACCGTAGGCACCGACAGGATCCTTCCTGTCCCTCTCGTACCTGTTTTTCCAAATCTCCTCCTGGCTTTTGTTGCCAGGGCCGTATAAAATCCTTGCCCTGGCAGCGAGAAAAGGGAAAAAACCTTTCCTTTCTTCCCTTTTATAATCAGGCCATAAAGACTCGAGCCTGAGTATCCTCTCTTCGTGGTATGGGTGGGTCAAGAGATACTGGGGGAGCATCTTATCGCCCCCCCCTGCCCTTAGCCTTTTTAAAAAATCTACGGTGCCGAGGGGGCTATAACCTGCCTTGATCGCCATATTTGAGCCAAATCTGTCCGCTTCCTCCTCATCATCCCTCGAATATTTCAAAGCCATAGTAACACTTGAGGCGGTACCTGTTGTAATAACAGCGGATTTCATAGCCGGATCAGGGAGAAGCATACCCAGAAGGACTGCGGCGAGCATCCCTGCATTTATGATTTTATCCTTCTCAAGCCTCTTTGCCACATGTCTTTTTGCGATGTGGGCGAACTCATGGGCGATAACCCCGGCTAGCTCCTCCTCTTTTTCACAGAATCCTATGAGGCCCGTTGTGATAAATACATAACCGCCTACCGTGGCAAAGGCATCTACACTATTTGATTCTATGATGGTTAGGGTGATTGGAAAGGGAAGGGAAGAAGAGGCTTCGATCCTCTCTTTTAAGTTCCTCGTATAGATGGTGAGATAGGGGTCGTTGTTGATGTTTGCAGAGCGGCCTATCTCAAAAAATATTTCCCTCCCTGCCCTTGTCTCCTCCTCTATGGTAAGGCAAGAAAGAGATAGGGGCAAGAATAAAATAAGGGATAAGAGTACCGCTGTTACCCGTTTCATCTTTGCCTTTTTAAGGCTATTCTCATCTTTTTCTGTTTCGATTTCTTGGTTTTTTTCTTAAGCACAGGCTTTTCCTTCTTCTCTCTGTAAGCTGCAAACATTACGGAATTTGCCCTTGCAAGTTTGATCTCCCCTGCGGTGGGGAGCTTATTGAAAAGTATACCTAGGATCTGCACCGCATCACCCCATAAATCGTTACTCCCAAGAATAGAAAGGATATACACCCTTCCATCCTTTTCAAAGGCCCCTACATAGCAGTGCCTCGATTTACGGGTAAAACCTGTTTTGCCGGCAATGGTTGGCTCAAAACAGAAGAGGAGTCTGTTATGGTTTTTATATGTAACAAAATCCATTCCCTCACTGAAATTAAAATACTTCGTTGCGGCGATTTGTCTGAACTTATCGTTAGTCAGGGCGTATCTGAATATTAAGGCAAGGTCATAACATGTGGTGTACTGGTCCTCCACATATAAACCGGAGGCATTTTTGAATTGTGTGTTAAAAGCCCCTAAAACCTTTGCCTTATCGTTCATCATCTTTGCGAAATTCTGCTCGTTTTCACCGATATGAACCGCAAGGGCATAGGCCGCATCGTTTGCAGATTTTATTAGAAGACCCTTTATCAGATCAATAGCCTTATACCTCTTTCCAGGTTTTAAGCTTAGTTTTGAGGCCGGGATTGCAAGGACATGGCTATCCGGTATGACCATCTCATTCCCATCGAGCCTCTCCATAGCTATTATCGCCGTCATCACCTTCGTTGTGCTCGCCGGAGCCATGGGGGTGTGGTAATTTCTCCCTGAAATTACCTGCAGGGAATCCGCTTCTATCAGGAGGTATGAGGCTGCATCGATATCCGTGTTTGCCTCAAGGGATAGAGGAAACACGGTAAGGAGGGCGATTATAATAAAAATCATCACTCTTTTATATAACATGTAAAAAAAATTAACAATATTTTTTTAAAAACGTCATCTCTTCTTACCATTCTCGTTTGCCTTCTTGAAGGAACTGATAAATCTGTCGATCAGGGCATCGAGGTTACCCTTGATCACATTTAAATTTCCTATATGGGCCGTCCCAGTCATACCCAGAGACCAGGTGTTTGCCAGTGTCTTTATCGAAGGATTTGCCTCCAGGGAGACTATCTGCCGTAATTCGATTCTTATATCATAGGCATAGGAGTACCTCTCATGCTCATGGGTGTTTATCCTTACATAAAGGGCCGGTCTTCCCACCGTTTTAAGCCATTCATCCCATGTAAGCACAGTGATACCGGCTGATTTGAGTTTACCCTCTATATTCGACTGTACCTGTTCCCTCGTTAACCCTGCCTTCTGGCCATACTTTTGAAAATTCGCCTGAAACTCCTCCACTATAACACCTATACCTTTCAGTCCTTGCATGGTACGCCTTGTCAAATCCGTATCATTTCCGTTTAGTTGACCTGCCATAAGGGTATTACACGTTAAAATGCTTAAAAAAAGAAAAAGATAAAAGTTTCTCCTGTAAAAAGATGACCTATCCTTCACTGCCCACCTCTACGTATAATAGAAAAATATAGTGTAACATACCACACTCTCTTCCATTATGGTATATTTTGATAAAAAAATCATAAAGAATTTCTCTATCTTATTATCGGATTTTTTACGGTTTTGCTTAAAAAATAGGTCAACCCTTCCCTCAATCCCCTTTAAAAAGGGACCCCTCTCTGTTAAGATATGACCGATAAAGTCTTAAGGAGAGGAAAATGTTCTGTTCACAAAATCAAAAGGGGGTAATCAGTTATGCCCGATGGTGAGATTTTTAAGGAGCTCGATCCTATATTTAATCCAAAGGGGGTGGCCCTAATCGGCGCCTCAGGAAAAATAGGTAAAATAGGTAAAGTCATGATGGATAGGTTCCTTGAGGTGGGTTTCCCCAAATTATACCCTGTAAACCCAGCGGAGAATGAGATTTCAGGTATAAGGGCCTATCCTTCGATACTCGATATACCTTATGATGTGGATCTCGCCATCATTGTGACACCAAAAGAGGCGGTACTAAAAACTGTAAAGGAATGTACGGAAAAAAAGGTGAGGGCTATTGTGATCACCACATCCGGTTTTGGAGAAGCCGATGAGGATGGCAGAAAGCTCCAGGAAGAGATCGCCACCATAGCAAAAAGGGGCGGGACAAGGGTCATAGGCCCCAACTGTATAGGTATATACTGTCCTGAATCGAGACTGCCATATACGTTAAAACCCGGGATGGAGCCAGGTAATGTAGGTGTTGTATCCCAGAGCGGTTTTTTTGCCGATTATCTGACCTATACAGCAACCCGTTACGGTATCAATTTTAGCAAGGCGGTGAGTTGCGGGAACGAATGCGATCTGACGATAACGGACTTCCTCGAGTATATGGGGGAAGACCCCAAAACGGAGATCATAATCGTATATGTCGAAGGGGTTAAAGACGGAAGAAGATTTGTAGAGGTATTGAGGCACATATCCAGAAAAAAACCGATCATCCTATGGAAGGGGGGTACAACCGAGGGAGGTTCAAAGGCTGCGGCCTCCCATACCGGGGCAGTCTCAGGCTCCCATCGGATATGGGATGGTGTGATAGAGCAGACAGGGGTTATAAGGGTGAAGAGTTTTGAGGAGACTATAGATACCCTCATTGCCTTCAACCTCCAGCCTTTACCAGAAGGGAATAGAGTAGGGATCATAAGTGCGCCAGGAGGAATGGCCGTTGCCACCACAGATGCCTGCTTTGAAATGGGTCTTGATGTCCCTGACCTGTCTCAACAAAGCCTCAACAGGCTAAAGGAGATCGTACCCTCCGTTGGGGGGAGTATAAAAAACCCCGTGGATCTAAGCCTTGCTTCCCTTGTAGACCCTGAAATCCATGGAAAGGCCCTAAGGGTAATGGATGAAGAGGAACGGATAGATATGTTACTCCTCATATCTATCGTAGGCGGCGAAAGGTTGTATAAGATTCTCTTTGAAGGTTACGGAGAAAAACCCCTAAAGAAACCCCTCGCCGTAACTGTAATGGAAGATGACATAGAGTCTTTCGGGAAACACCTCTCCTATCTGTGCAAAAAGGGGATATCCCCATACCCCGATGCCTCAAGGGCAACGAAGGCCTTATCAAAACTTTGGTCTTATGGGAATTACAGAAAAAAGGCACAGAAAAAAGGGATGCCTATCGATATGGATATGCCTTTACCCTCCGCTTTGGGTATCATCGAAAAGGCCATAGGGGAAGGGAGGTCCTTTCTCTCGGAACACGAATCAAAAATGTTTTTGAATATCCATGGGATCCCCATCACAAGGGAAGAAGAGGTCTGCGATGAGAAGGGCCTTAAGGAGGCGATAAAGCGTATAGGTTTTCCCATTGCAATTAAGGCAGGGGGCAAAAGTGTGCCCCATAAAAGCGAACACGGTCTTGTGTACCTGGACATTGGATGTGAAAGAGATGCCCTTTTTGTGTTCCATGAGATTACAAAAAAGAGGACGGACAAGGAAAGGGCCGTTCTCGTTCAGGAAATGGTAAAAGGGAAAAGGGAACTGATAGTAGGTTTAATAAGGGATAGGCAGTTCGGCCCTTCTGTGATGTTCGGTTTAGGAGGTATCTTTACGGAGATCCTGAAAGACCATACGTTCAGGGTAGCCCCTCTTGATATGGACGATGCCTATGGGATGATAGAGGGGATCAGGTCAAAGGCTATCATGGAAGAAATAAGGGGGATGGCAAGGGCAGATAAGGACGAAATAGCCCGTATACTTATAACTATCGGCCAGATAGGCCTCTCCTATCCCGAGATCATGGAGATTGACATAAACCCCTTTATCATATCTGATGGAAAGGGAGTGGCTGTAGATGCCCTCATCGTATTAAAAGGGGAACAGAAAAAGACCCTAATATAAACGGCCTAGGAGGCCTATCCTTTAAAATCATCGATGAACCTGAAGGTCTCCCCGTCAAAGAGGCCCATATCACTTATTTTCAGCTTCGGTATCACGATAAGGGACATGAAAGAGAGGGTCATAAAGGGGGCATCAAGGGTTGAGCCCAGTTCTTTTGCAATGCGATCCATACGGACATACTCTCTTGCCACGGAAAAACCGTCCCCATCGCTCATTAAACCCCCTATAGGAAGGGGAAGAACCGCCTCCATCGTACCATTTGCGATCGCCAGCCCCCCTCTGTTCTTTATCACAAGGTTTACGGCACTACACAGATCCCTGTCATCCACCCCTACGGCGACGATATTATGGGAATCATGGGCAACGGAGGATGCGATAGCCCCTCTTTTTAAACCAAAATTTTTTACAAACCCAAGGGCCGGTCTTGTCTCCCTGTACCTATTTACAACGGCTATCTTCAGTATATCCCTATCCTTATCGGATACCACGAAATCCCCTTCCCTCTTCGGTATTACCCAGATACTCCCTGTTATGATCTGATTGTTTATCGCCTCGATTACAGGGACTCTATCTCTTTTTGCCCTTATTTTGAAACTATCCTCGTTTAAGGTAGGGCATTTAAAATTGTTCACCCGATGGCTTACCGGAGGTGTTATCTTTGGCAGGTTATCTTCCGCAACGATAAAGCCCTCTATAAAAGTCCTTTTTACACGGAAATCTACCAGATTTTCAACCTCAATGAAATCGGCAGGATCCCCCGGTCTTAACAACCCCACATTTAATCCGTAATGTAATACGGGGTTGACACAGGCGCATTTAAGCATGGTCATAATACCGATACCCTTTTCTATTCCCCTCCTGACAAGGGCATCTATATGACCTTCCACAAGACTATCCGGATGTTTATCGTCGCTACAGAGCATACACATATCAGGGTATCGCTCAATTATAGGGAACAGTTCATCGAAATTCTTTGCGGCGGAACCTTCTCTTATGAGAAGCTTCATACCGTAATGGATCTTCTCAATGCCCTCTTCGTAACTTAATGTCTCATGGTCTGTTGATATGCCTGACTCCACATACCTTTTTAAGGCCTCTCCAGTCAGACCGGGGGCATGGCCGTCTATGGGTTTCCCGTATTTCTTCGCGCACTCTATCTTTGAAACCACAGAAGGCACTCGATCGATCACCCCGGGATAGTTCATCATTTCAGCCAAATAACCCACATCCCCACTCTTAAACAGATCCTCAACCCCATCCACATCTATCCTCCCCTCTGATGTCTCAAAATCGGTGGCAGGGACGCAGGACGGGGCACCGAACAAAAACTTGAAGGGAACCGTTTTTCCATTATCTATCATGTATTTAACACCCTCCATACCGAGGACATTTGCCATCTCATGGGGATCGGAGATGGACGCAACGGTTCCGTGAATTACGGCAAGTCTTGCGAATTGAGAAGGGGTCAACATAGAACTCTCCACGTGGACATGGGAGTCTATAAACCCCGGCATGATATACGTACTAAATTTAGATGTTACCCTTGAGACCTCTTTTATGACACCGCCTTCTATACGGATTATCCCGGGGTAGATGGAAGCCCTCAACACATCCACTATGTTGGCAGCGACTTCCATTCCCTCTTTTACCCCGTTTTTCCGTCGAAAGGGCGTCTTTAGGGATTGATTACTTTTGTCTCTTTGAATGCCCTTGTGTAGGCATTTATATTTCTCTGGGCAAGGATACCGAACCTCTCCCTTACCGGGCCCTCAAGGCTTTCAAGCTCCGTTATGTTTGTGGCCTTTACCAAGGCGCCTATCATCGTCGTATTCGTTATGGACACCCCCAGTTCCTCCTTTGCGATCTTTGAGGCATCCACATAGGCGATTCTCAATTTTGGGAACAACTTAATCAGTTCTTCCTCGTCTTTATTGGAGTTGATAACAATCACCGCGTCATCCTTTATCCCTTCCGCAGGATTGATAGTCTTTAAAAGGGTTGCATCGAGGATCACAACAGCATCTGGATGATATACCTTTGATCTGAGTTTTATGGGGGTTGGAGATACCCTGAGATATGCCTGAACAGGGGCACCCCTCCTCTCTGGACCAAAGCTCGGGAAAGCCTGTGCATAAAGATTCTGTTTGATCGCCGCCTGGGCAACAAGCTCAGCAGATGTTACTGCTCCCTGGCCACCTCTTCCATGAAACCTGACCTCAATCATCAATCTTCTCCTTTTAATGTATTTTATGTTTGACCCGCCATTCGGTTTTTGAAGGGGTATCTTGAAGTATAATGCCAAATTTCAGAAGATACTCCCTTATCTCGTCAGCCCTTCTAAAGTCCCTACTTTTCCTCGCCGTATTCCTCTCGTCTATCAACCCCTCGACGGTATTTATGTCGAGACCTACCCGCCTCAGGTGCCTTAATTTCTCCTGTGCCTCAAAATCGTGTATCTCATAGCCTGCAAGCCCTAATATATTGCAGACGGATAAAAGGGCGTCTTTTGTATATAGAACATAAGGAAGGGTACTCTCATCGTTTTCATCTATCAGTCTATTTATAACCTTTGTCAGTTCAAATACGTAGGAAAGGGCCAGGGCAGTATTGAAATCATCATCCATCGCCCTGTAAAAACCTTCGACGATGTCCTTCGTCTCAGGAAACTCCCTTGTCTCAACCCCATAGGCCTTATTAATTTCGGCAACCCTCTTTACTGTGTAGTAGAGTCTATGGAGGGCCTGGTTAGTATCCTCTATGGCTCTATCGTTATAATCTACAGGGCTTCTGTAGTGTGTGGAGAGGAAAAAGAGTCGAAGGGTCTCGGGGCTAAAAGATTTCATGAAATCCTTCAGGAGAAGATAATTCCCCAGCGATTTTGACATCTTCTCCTTATCCATATTCACAAAACCGTTGTGAATCCAGTAATTCACAAACCTCTTCCCTGTTGCAGCCTCTGACTGGGCCTTCTCATTCTCATGATGGGGGAAGATAAGGTCCTTGCCACCGCCATGGATATCAAAGGGGTTTCCCAGGTATTTTGTGCTCATCACAGAACATTCTATATGCCAGCCCGGTCTTCCCCTTCCAAAAGGGGCATCCCAGGAAGGTTCATTCTCTTTAGAGGACTTCCACAGGGCAAAATCAAGGGGGTTCTTCTTCCTCTCGTCCACCTCTATCCTCGCCCCTGCCATCATCTCATCGAGGCTCCTCTTTGAGAGCTCTCCGTAACCCTTGAAACTATCCACAGAGAAGTACACATCTCCATCTACTGCATAGGCATAGCCCTTTTTTAAGAGGGTATCCACAAGCTCAATCATCTCTTCTATATGTTCTGTAGCCTTCGGTTCGTATGTCGGCCTTAAGATATTTAGCCTCTCCATATCCTCATAGTAGGACTCAATATACTTATCCGCCACCTCTCTCCAGGGGATCCCCTCCATCCAGGACTTTTTCAGGATCTTGTCATCTATATCTGTAAAATTCTTTACAAAGGTAACGTCGTATCCCCTTGCCAGGAAATACCTGTAGATCACGTCGAAGACCACGGCACTTCTACCGTGCCCTATATGACAGTGGTCGTATACCGTAACCCCGCAGACGTATAATTTCAATTTACCTTCCTCAACAGGGATAAAATCCTCTTTTTTTCCTGTATATGTGTTATAAACCCTTATAGACATGGCATATTTTTTACCATAAGGTGTGTTGTTTGTCAAAGACATCCTCTCTTTTAAGCGATTATTGTGAAGGTTTTAAGAAAGGCACCCCTTCCAGAGCAAAAAACATAATATATAGGCCTAGTTAAAGAAAGCCTATTTTTTTAAGCCGTCGAGGGTCTCGAAATATGCCTCTATCCTCGTCCTGATCTGGGCCTCAGAATAGAAGCGCTGGTCCCCCATGTCACTCTCAAAGACAAGGGCAGGGATACCTGTCTTCTTTGTCAAAACATCCTTCAGTGTTGGTACCGCAAAGGATACGGCCTTGCAACTCCTGTTCATAAACATGATCATACCGTTCATCGAATATTTCTTGAAGAGTTCAAGGGCCATAGATGCCCTGTCCTCTATGGTAGAATTGGAGAACCTCGATACATAGTTCTCCGCAAGGGTCACAAGGGGGTCTTTATCGAGGTCGAATTCAAAACTCCAGGCATGGACGTAAAGGGATGTGAGGATTACCCCGCCGTATGAGCCGAGGAGTTTTGCATGGTCACTAAATTTGAACCATACGGGGAGATTCTCCCAGTATAGACGGTACTTCTCTTTTTCCTTTGGAAGTACCCCAATACCCTTATCCACCTTTTCCTGTATCTCATCGCACAGGACACGGTAGTATTCCACACATTCAGGGGTACCCCTTCTGTATACGGCGATGGCCATGCCGATTAACGCATCGAATATGCTGATGGGGGAGGGTATATACTGGGCCATATCGAGAAACTTTTTATAGAGGATGCTTGATTCGGCCGAGTATTTGATCACCTCTCTTAGTCGGTCGTAGTCAAACTTTTTCTTTGTGATCTCTTCGAGAAAAGAGATCAGTTCCTTCAGCTGGATTACACAGTACTTCACGATCTCTTCCCTCGCCCTTTTATCCATGATAAATTCCGGGGTATCAAAGACAAAGAGGGGGAGGTTCCCCTTTCGGGCGAGTACCTGAAACCATTTTGTAAGGGTGAAACACTGGGCATTACAGGCGAGGAAAAGATCCGGCTCCGGTATTCCCCTTGTCACCGTCTTCCCCGTTGCCCTATAAGCAAGGTCACTCCTCGCATAGGCGCATAGATGGCTCGTATAACCCATACTCTCCACAACGGAGCATAACTCTGCCCCTTTTTTTGCCGTGAGATTTGCCACCGCATGATTCTCAGGGTATATGGGTATGATATCGTGGGCAACAAAAATCTCAACAGGGGAGATGGCCGTCGAATAACCTATGAGCTTCCCTTTTTCATGGGCGTGAAACGCCTCATCGAGATATTCTTCCGTTATTTTCTTCGATAGCTCCTTGGACGTGATTTTTTCCGTCATATCAAACCCCCTTCAACGATTCAAAAAAGGCCTGGAGTCTTGTTCTCACATGGGAGAGAGACAACGTCTGATATTCTGTATCGAGGACGTGCATGGGGATACCTTCTTTTTTTATCATCTTTTTCAGATCAGGGAGGTCATACTCCTGGGATTCACAGAACTCTATGTGGACGTACACGATCGCCTTTGCCCCTGTCTCTCTGTATATGGTTTTCATCTCCTCAAAATTTTTAAAGACATCGTCATGGATGGGGGAGAAAAAACCTCTTTTAAAATGCCTTTCCGTTAAGGCATCTATTGGATTTCCCCCCTCGGGAACCATACCCTGGATGTATCTCGTCCCGATGAGAAGGGTATCCCCTACAACATTTAGTTTTATTTCATCGAAGAGGTCGTATATTTCGGGGGGGTCACAGGTGATGCCGGCAAGTACAATGTCTGTAAACCCGTCGGAATCGCCTCTCGGTTTTATGGTGTCCCTTATCCTCCTCAAACTCCTGTTAAACTCTTCCTTATCGACCTGCTGGGAGAGTTTTATCATAGAAAAGAGTTCTTTGTTCGTAAGAGAAGAGGGGTTTTTCTTTTTTAGTTCGTAGAGTTCCTTGAGAAGAGCCTTGTTTTCGTTGTGGATGGCAATGGATCTTACGAGTTCCCCGTCGTTTATCTTCATACCTGTCCAATTCGATAGGGAATCTATGAGCCTCTCCAACTCCTTTTTTACCCAGTATCGCGCACTGGGTCTATCCACCTGACGGGGGGCGAGATAGCTTTCAACGTACTTTCCTGGAAGATTTATCCTCCAGATATCAGATAGATGCTGGGTTGTATCGCACACCTGGGGAAGGACGAAACCGTGAAATACGTCCCCTGCATAGCTCAACACAAGTTCAAGGTTACTCCTCGCGAGAGAGCATGCGTTATCAGGGAGGTGGCTGGGGGCCCTCTTCAGCGGTTTTGTTGTACCCATAATCGTAACAGGAAGAAGACCAAAGGCGTATATTACCTCTTCTGGAGCATCGGCAAAGGTGCTCCCCACAACCTTTTTCCCCGACCGCTCCGCCCATTCCTTTATCGAAGGATACGGGTCTTTTGCCATCTCCACAATCTCTTTAATGTCTAAACCTTCCCACATCTTCCCTCCATAATGTATACAATGTGCCCTATTATAGAAAATGGATAAAACATTGTCAAGGATATGTAAAATTTAAAAAATTTGCCTTGACCTTAATACTTGAGAAAACTTAAAATAGCAGTCCAACAAAAAAGAAACGTTTAAGGGGTGAAATATGGCATTGGTTACTAAGGGCGTATATTTTATAAAGGGTCAGGACGAGATGATCCCCGATTCCCATGTCTATGTCATAGGGGATCCCTCTTCAAAAGACCTCTCAATCATAGATGTCGGCCTTGCGGGAAAGGGGCGGTATAAGATAAACTCCCTTCTGAAGGAAGGACTCGACCTTCTCTCCATCAGGAGGATCATCCTCACCCATACCCACTTTGACCACATAGGATGTATAGGAGAGATAAAAAAGGAGATACCCCATGCGGAGATATGGGTTCACAGGGCAGAGGGGGAACTCCTTGAAAAGGGTGATGACAGGGCGGTCTACGGTATGGATATGTTTAAAGAGATGTGTACCATGCAATACGGGATAAAGAGAGATGCCTTCAGGATGAAGGTCGATAGAATGCTCGAGGGGGGAGAGGTTCTGGAGATAGGGGATATGGTATGGGAGGTGATCCCCATTCCCGGTCATTCGATGGGAGGGATCGCCCTATACTCTCCATCCCATGAGGTACTCATCCCGGGGGATGTAATCTATGCGGACTATGCGATTGGCCGCTTTGACCTCTTCGGTGCCGACGGAAAAATATTGAGGGAGTCTTTAAATCGCTTATCCTCTTTGAAGATCGATATATTACTGCCCGGCCATAACGACATTGTAAAGGGGCTCCCCGATGGCTATGTGAGAAAGGTATTGAAGATGTGGGAGCCCTATCTGATGTAACCCTTCACCCTATTAATCACGGAAAACAGCCAAGCTGACATCCTGTGATCTTTATCTTCATCTCGTTCAACAATTCTCCCAGCTCTCTGGAAGGGATACCCTCTTCTTCAGCGATCTTCAATGCCTGTTTGCACGCTATCTTTCCCTCCTTTGCGTGCTTCTTTATTTTCTCTTCAAGCCTCTCCCTTTCCATACTTCTACCTCCGTTTTTTCCATGATATTCAATAAGCCATACCTGCTCGAAAAAATCAAGGCTTCAAATACGTTAGACTCATTTTCCTTTTACCTCGATTCGGTTTTGTGCTAACCTATAAACCATCATGTTCGGGTTAGGTCTTCCTGAAATTATAGTTATAATGATCGTGGCTTTACTTGTTGTGGGTCCTTCTAAACTCCCTGAACTCGCGAGATCACTGGGAAAGGCCCTGGGTGAATTCAGAAGGATGGCCGATGAGGTGAAGGAGACCCTCGAGGAAGAGGTGGTAAAGGAAGAGGAAGGGGTTGGCACCGAAGAAGAGAAAGATAAGGAAAAGACCCAGGGTAATGGGGAAAAGAAGACGGAGGATGGGGTAAAAGAGGATCTATCCTTCGATATTTACGGGATCCCTGGGGAGGAGAAAAAGGTTGATGGGGGAGATACATCAAAACAACATAAGGATTTGACCTGACAGATAGATCCATGACAGACGAGAAACAACCATTTGTCGCCCATCTCAAAGAACTAAGGGACAGGATACTCGTATGTGTTATCGCCCTTGCAATCGCCTTTGTGGTGATCTTTTATTTCAAAGAGAGGTTGTTTGAAATCCTCATGCAGCCCTTTGTTAAGGTTATGCCGGAGAAGAGTTCTTTCATATTCACCTATGTTACAGAGGCCTTTCTGACATACTTCAAGATGTCGATTGTGGCGGCGATATTCGTCACCTCCCCGGTGATACTGTACGAGTTCTGGATGTTTGTCTCCCCCGGTTTATATGAAAACGAAAAAAGATACGCCCTCCCCTTTATCGTCTTTGGCAGTCTATGCTTTATCCTCGGGGCGATATTCTGTTATTTCGTTGTTATGCCTTATCTTTATCGCTTCTTTGTCAGTTACGCCTCGGAGTTTGTGATACCGATGCCGGATCTTAAAGGCTATATGAGCCTAACCTTACGGATGCTCATCATATTCGGGCTCATCTTTGAGCTTCCTTTAATCGCCTTTTTTCTATCGAGAATCGGTTTGATAAACCATAGGCTTCTCTCTTCAAAGAGAAGATATGCGATCCTCGCGATCTTTATTTTGAGCGCCATCATAACCCCTCCTGATGTAACGAGTCAGATCCTCCTCGCCATACCCCTCTGGGGCCTATACGAATTGAGCATAATAATCACAAGATTCTTTGGTAGAAAGGTAAAAGAAGATGGATGATTTGAATATCGTGATTCTTGCCGCCGGAGAAGGAAAAAGGATGCTCTCCGATAGACCAAAGGTCATGCATGAAATTATGGGCAAACCCATGATCTCCTATGTGGTTGACCTTGCAAAGAAAAAGTCCCAGGAGCATGTGATAGTCGTTACAGGTTCGGGTCGGGAGGAGATAGAACGCTATCTATCAGGATACAAGGTTGAGTTTGCCTTTCAGAGGGAGCAGAAAGGAACTGCCCATGCCCTTCTCTCTTCAACAACAATGTTAAAAAGAGGGGACGTCCTTGTACTCTACGGGGATGTTCCCCTTTTAACAGAATCTACCCTTAACGACTTCCTCGATTTCTATAGGAAAAACAGGGCCATCCTCTTTTTGATTACAACCGTGGAAAAACCTGAAGGTTACGGCAGGGTGATCCGTAGAGGCGCCGAGATTATAAGGATAGTGGAAGAGGTGGAGGCGACGGAGGAGGAAAAGAAGATAAAGGAGATCAACACAGGCATCTGTATCATCCCGGAGGAACACCTACCCTTACTCAGGGTCATCGATAACAGAAACAGAAAAGGGGAATACTACCTAACCGATATCTGTAATATTGCGAGAAATAGGGGCATAACTGTATTGGCCTTTGACCATCCCGATGCAAAAGAGGTCCTCGGTATCAACAACAAAAAGGAGTTACTCGTCGCCCAGACTATAATGAGGGACAGGATACTGGAGAGGCACATGGAGAACGGTGTCGTGATGCTCGACAATAACATATATATAGAGGCTTCCGTCTCTATCGGCAGAGATACAACGGTCTTCCCAAACACATACATACTCGGCGATTCCTCCATAGGAGACCATGTGGTGGTAGGTCCCAATACGATGATAAGGAATACAAAGATAGGAAACCATGTGAGGATCGAGGGTTTTTCCGTGATCGAGGGGGCAGAGATAGCCCAGGACGTTACAATCGGGCCCTTCTCAAGGATAAGACCAAAGACAATCCTTCAGGACGGGGTAAAGATAGGCAATTTTGTGGAGGTTAAAAATTCTCTTTTGAAGAGAAACACAAAGGCAAACCACCTATCCTATATTGGAGATGCAGAGATAGGCTCCGATGTGAATATAGGGGCAGGGACGATCACATGCAACTATGACGGGAAGAGGAAACATAAAACGGTTATAGGCGATAGTGTCTTTGTAGGGAGCAACACAGAACTCGTTGCCCCTGTGGTTATAGGGAGGGGGGCTATCATAGGGGCAGGGTCAACGATAACAAAGGATGTACCTGAAGATGCCCTCGCCGTATCCCGGTCACCCCAGAGACATATAGAGGGTTACGGGCAGAAGAAAAGGGGAAAGGGCTAATCTTTTGATAACAACAGAAAGGGGAAGAGAGATTGTGCGGTATAGTTGGATACAAAGGTAGGGAAGAGGCCTGCGATATACTCATCGAGGCGTTAAAAAGGCTTGAATACAGGGGGTATGACTCGGCCGGTATAGCCCTCTGGCATGAGAAGAAGATAGAGATCGCCCGGGTAAAGGGCAAGGTAGATGACCTGAAAAGGATCACGGCAAAAAAGAGGTTAAAGGGGAGTATGGGGATAGCCCATACGAGATGGGCCACCCACGGTGCCCCCTCTGAAAAAAATGCCCATCCCCACAGGGCAGGGGACATCGTCGTTGTCCATAACGGGATCATAGAAAACTATATGGACATAAAGGCAACACTGAAAAGAAAGGGGCATACCTTTTTATCGGAAACAGATACAGAGGTGATCCCCCATCTCATAATGGATTACATAAAACAAGGCGCCGATTTTATTGAGGCCTCAAGGCTCGCCATGAAAGACCTAAAAGGTTCTTACGCCCTGGCAATCATAAGGGAAGAGGAGAGGGTGTTGATCGCCGCAAAGAAGGAGAGTCCCCTTATAATAGGGGTGGGAGAGGGGGAATACTTCATAGCCAGTGATGCCCCTGCGATCATAAACAGGACAAACAGGTTTATCTTTCTCGAAGACAACGACATGGCCGTATTCAGGGACGGGAAGGTGGCCCTTTTTGACACCGATGGGAGACCTGTTGAGAGAAAGGTGCAGACTGTAAACTGGACAGGGGCAATGGCGGAGAAGGGGGGCTACAAACATTTTATGCTCAAAGAGATATTCGAGCAGCCAAGGGCGATTACAGAGACGATGATCGGTAGGGTGAATGAGGAGAAGGGGGATGTTGAATTTGAGGAGCTCTCCCTTCCGGATATAGGGCAGGTAAAAAAGATATGGATGGTCGCCTGTGGCACATCCTATCATGCCTGTATGATAGGAAAGCATATGTTCGAGGGGAATCTCCGTATCCCCGTTGAAACGGACATCGCCTCTGAATTCAGGTACAGAGACCCCATTTTAGAAAAAGAACATATGCTCATCCTCGTATCCCAGTCCGGGGAGACGGCGGATACCATAGCTGCCATGAAGGAAGGGAAGAGGTCCGGGGCCTATACCCTTTCGATCTGTAATGTCCTTGGCAGTACCCTCGCGAGAGATGCCGATGGGGTGATCTTCACCCATGCAGGACCCGAGATAGGCGTTGCCTCGACAAAGGCATTCACAACCCAGATATCAGTCCTCTATATGCTTATGTTACATCTTGGAAGAAGGCTCGGGATAATCGAGAAAAAACAGCTTCAATCCTTGATCGGGGAGATAAAAAGAATACCCCGGAAGGTGCAGACGGTACTCGATATGGCCGGGGAGATCGAGGAGATGGGGAGAAGATACATGGGTTATAAGGATTTTCTGTACCTCGGCAGGGGCATTAACTATCCAACCGTCCTCGAAGGGGCATTGAAGTTAAAGGAGATTTCCTATATCCACGCCGAGGCGTATGCAGCGGGGGAGATGAAGCATGGACCGATTGCCCTTATAGATGAGCATCTTCCCGTCGTTGTACTCTCACCGAAAGACAGGACTTACCAGAAGACGTGCAGCAACATAGAAGAGGTACTCGCAAGAAGGGGAAAGACAATTCTCTTTACCGATGATAAATCCCATGAGATGTTAAGCAGGGTTGAGACGACGTTTTTCTTTCCCTCTACCCTCTATGAACTTGAACCTATTCTATCCGTCGTACCCCTACAACTCCTCGCATACCATATCGCCAACTTACTGGGGACCGATGTTGATCAGCCGAGGAACCTCGCAAAGAGTGTAACGGTGGAGTAGCCTTCTATATCAAGGGGGGAGAATCGATTCTAAATGGGGGAAGGTATCCTTCATATGGGGTATCCCCATGGCCTGGGCAAATTCTTTGTTAAAATCCGCCTCAATCGTGAGTTCTATATATTCCGTCTTTCTCCCGTAAAGATCCGCCTCTTTCCTCTTGTCCACGTTCAAAAGCGCCATCCTCGCCCCATCCCCTGCAGCGTTTCCGATAGAATATATATGCTCTAACTCACAGGAAGGGAACATACCGAGGATGGCCGCGGAGATTTTATCGATATAGGTACCGAACCCCCCTGCCAGAATCACCCTGTCGACCCTTTCCACCCCAAGCACCTTCATCATCACCTTTGCCCCGGCGTACATCGCCCCTTTAGCAAGCTGGACAGCCCTTATATCCTTCTGACAGATAACAATATCCTCACCGATTGTGGTCTCCCGGGCCCATGCTATCACATACTCTGCCTGACCGTTCTCTATCCTGTAGCGGGGGTTCCCCTTTAAATCCCTTATGCGACCTGTCTTATCTATTATCCCCGCAAGGTATAACTGGGATACTCCGTCTATGATCCCGGAACCACATATGCCTTTAGCACCTATATTGTCCACTTCATCGTTCCACTCTTCCCTCCCTATCACCTTGAACCTCACATCTTTCGTCTTTCTGTCTATATATACCTTCTCTATCGCCCCCTTCGCTGCCCTCATACCAAACCGTATCTCGGCCCCCTCAAAGGCAGGGCCTGTGGCACAGGAGGCACAGAGGATCCTCTCTTTGTTCCCGAGAAGGAGCTCTCCATTTGTGCCTATATCTATGATCAACTCTATCTCCTCTTTGAAATAGGGGGTCTCTGCGATGAGGACCGCAACGTTGTCAGCACCTACAAATCCTGCCTCAACGGGGAGCACATGGACATAGGCCCCTGGAGATATACATAGCCCTGCCCCTATATTCCCCGATGAAACATTATCCCGTATCGCAGGCATACCGAACTCCCTCGCCTTTATATCAAGGGAATGGTGGATGGCAGGGGGGAAGGGAGAGCGACCTATATGGGCAGGGTTGATATTTAAAAAAAGATGGTGCATGCAGGTATTCCCCACAATCGTCATATCCACAATATCCGTTGTTTTGATATGGGCTATAGAGGCGATCTCCCCTATGAGTCCGTTTAAACCCTCAATGATCGCCCCATTCATCCGTTTTAGACCATCGGGACGGTTGATAGTAAAAGATATCCTCGACATCACATCCTCCCCGTATACCACCTGGGGGTTCATCATCGATTCTGTTGCAACGAGTTCTCCTGTCCTCAGGTCGGAGAGATAGGCGGCCACCGTTGTCGTTCCCACATCTACGGCAAGGCCAAAGCTACTCTTTACCTCCCCGGGCTCCACCTTTATCACCTCTTTATCCTGCCAGACGGAGACCGTGATCTTCCAGTCCCCTTCACGGATGACATCCTGGAGGACAAGGAGCACCTGATAATCTATCCTTAAATTTGTAAGACCGTATATTTTAAAAAGGGCTTCCTGAAGCCTCTCCCAGTCCCCTGTCGTATCCTTAAGGTTTGCCTTCGGGAGTTCCACGTAATACTTTTTTACAGCAGGTTTTACCTCTATCGGTATGTGTCTTGCCTCCTTTCTCACTATCTGTTTCTCTCTCCTACTCTCTTCAGGGACAAAGATAACGATATCCCCCTGTATACGGGCCTGACAGGCGAGCCTAAAACCTCCGTCTATCTCTTTTTTAGAGAGGTATTTCCCCTCCGATTCTTTAAGTTGGGAGAGGTTCTCCCTCTTCGATACCACACCGTACTTCTCAAAGATACCCTCTTCGATCCTCACCTTACATTTCCCGCAAACACCCCTCTCCCCGCAGATGCCCTCTATATCAACACCGAGGCTCTCCGAGGCATCCTTTATCGTTCTTCCTTTCTCTATATAACCCCTTCTCCCTGAGGGCTGGAATATCACCATCGACATGTCTTCAATGCCTTTTTTCAATGTTAGACCCCTTTCCTAGTCTTCGTATCTATTTTTAAGAATCATCTAACGATAATCCATTTCCCCTTTCTTATCAAGTGATTTCACCACAGTGATTTTAAACGGTCGATTAAGTATAAGCCTTTTCTTGACAGGTAATCGTAATCAGCATTAGATTATCAGGCAGGGTGTATATATGAAAATCGGTGCGTTCAATATCTGGGATTTTATACCTGATGAAAAAGATATCTATGTTTTTGCAAGCCTTAGGCCCTGGATAGATGTGAACGGCGTAGGGACGATGATACTTCAGGAGCTCGAGGGGAGATTTAAAGCTCGAAAGATCGGGGAACTGGCTAGGCCCGGCCTGTTCTACGATTTCACGAGATATAGGCCTATAATCCATCTCGAGGAGGGCATCAGGGATTTGACGATCCCTAATACAGAGATTTTTTTTGCAAAAAGGGATGGGGAGCCCGATTTTCTCTTCCTCCATCTTTTAGAGCCCCATGCCTTCTCCGAACTCTATGTGAGATCCGTATTGAAAATCTTATCCATCCTCAACGTTAAGAGGTATATTTTACTGGGAAGCATGTATGATACTGTGCCCCATACAAAACCCCTTATCGTAAATGGTTATGGACTGGGAGAAGAGGCGATCCTCGATGCAAAGAGGGCCTGTGCCATGCCTATAACGTATCATGGCCCTTCAACTATCATCCACCTCATAACAAAGGGTGCGGAAGAGATGGGTATCGAGGCAAACGTCTTTATAGTATCCCTGCCCCAGTATATAGTCCTCGAAGAGGATTATATGGGCAAGATGAGGCTCATGGAGATACTCAATCTACTCTATAACATACCCCTCGATACAGAAGGTTACGAAAAGGCCCTGGAACAGAGGGAGATGATCAACAAGAAACTTGAGGCCTCTCCTGAGGTGAGGATGCTATTGCCCCAGCTCGAGGCAGCCTATGATATGAGGGTAAAGATGATGGATATGGAGGGCATGAACCACCTTACCACGGATATTGAGGAACATTTCTGGAAATCGATGGGAAAAGACATAGGCAAGGCCTAAACCTCTCTAAGTTAAAGGCTATTTTTAAAGAGTTGAGAAAAAAAGGTTGACTTCCCTGATAGTGTAGATATAAAAATATTTCTGTCTATGCCCGTTCTTTACGCATCCTTACTGACCCTTTTTTTGATACTTATCCCGGGGATAGGCATCGGTCTTTTCAATATGAAGGCCCTCTTTGGCATTGTAGTCCTATATGGAGCCTTTCTAATCTTCATCTCAGGGGTAATATACAGGGTGATTATATGGGCAAAATCCCCGGTGCCATTTTCTATCCCCACCGTATGCGGTCAGGCAAAATCCCTTCCCTGGATAAGGCAGAATAAGATAGAGAGCCCCCACACCTCATGGGGTGTTATAAAAAGGATGCTCCTTGAGGTACTCTTTTTCCGTTCCCTTCTGAGAAATGAAAAGGGGAGATTAAAGACAGGGGGAAGACTCCTCTTCTATAGAAACCTCCTGCTCTGGTTCGGGGGGGTTCTCTTCCACTGGTCATTATTCATTATCATAATCAGACACTTAAGGCTTTTTCTTGAGCCTGTACCATCTTTTGTTGAGTTTATCTATGGTTTAGATGGTCTATTTGAGCTATTTACCCCCCCTCTTCTAATCACGGATCTCCTTATCCTTTTAGGTATCATATATCTTTTTTTCAGGAGGTTATTCGATCCCCAGACAAGGTACATCTCGATTTCTACGGATTATTTCCCCTTGATGCTCATCTTCGCCATTGTTATAACAGGCCTTCTCATAAGGCATGTCCAGAAGGTGGATATCATGGGGATAAAGGCTTTTCTGATCGGCCTTTTCTCATTCAACCCTTCCCTTCCCAAGGAGTCAAATACCATCTTTTATATACATCTATTTCTTGTGGCGACCCTACTATCCTATCTGCCATTCAGCAAACTTATCCATATGGCAGGGGTTTTCTTTAGCCCTACGAGAAACCTCAAAAATTCGAGCAGGATGGAGAGGCATATAAACCCCTGGGATTATCCCGTTTTGGTCCATACCTATGAGGAATGGGAGGATGAGTTCAGGGCTGCCATGAAGGATGTGGGTCTACCTGTAGAAAAGGAAAACTGAGAGAGGATGAAAAAGGCGGAAGAGATATTAAACGATGTAGATTTGCAATCACCGAAAAAAGAGGAGCAACTCTTTAGAAAGGGCACGTACTGTTACAGCGCCCCCCTTAAACATCAGAACTATCTTGGCCTTCCAAATCCGAGGGAATGGAATCCCGCGGATTTGGACTGGAAGCTCCCCAAAAACTGGAAGGAGATCATACTCGAGGGCATGGCAAAACTCTTAAAAAGGCACCGCTCCTTCAGGCTTTTTCTCGATATCTGTGTGAGATGCGGGGCCTGCGGGGATAAATGCCATTTCTTTCTTGGAACGGGGGACCCGAACAACATGCCTGTTCTAAGGGCAGAGTTGATACGTTCTGTTTATAAAAGGTATTTTACCGTATCAGGGAGACTCTTTGGTGAACTGGTCGGGGCAAGGGAGCTTACAGAGGATGTTATAAAAGAGTGGTTTTATTACTTTTTCCAGTGCACAGAGTGTAGACGCTGCTCCGTTTACTGCCCCTACGGGATAGATACATGTGAAATCACCATGATGGTAAGAGAACTATTGAACCTCGTTGGGTGTAATATACAGTGGGTGGTAGAGCCTGCATCAAACTGCTTCAGAACGGGCAACCATCTCGGTGTCCCCCCCCATGCGATGAAGGAGACCTTCGATTTCGCCCTCGATGAGATAAAGGATCTGACAGGTCTTTCCGTTGAGGCACCGATAAACAGGAAGGGGGCGGAGATACTCTTTGTTGCCCCTTCGGCAGACTATTTTGCAAACCCTCACTGGTATACATTCCTCGGTTATCTCATGCTATTCCATGAGATAGGTCTCGACTACACGTGGAGCACCTACGCCTCAGAGGGGGGTAATTTCGGCCTCTTCCATTCTTCGGAGCTTATGAAAAGGCTAAATGCAAAGATATATGCAGAGGCAAAGAGGCTCGGGGTAAAATGGATTTTAGGGGGTGAGTGCGGCCATATGTGGAGGGTTATACACCAGTACATGGACACCATGAACGGTCCTGCCGATTTTCTCGAGGTTCCCGTATCGCCCATCACAGGCACAAGGTTCGAGCAGGCAAAATCGACCAAGATGGTACACATTTCGGAATTCACCGCGGATCTCATATACAACAATAAATTAAGACTCGATAAAACGAGAAATGATAGATGGGTAGTCACATTCCACGATTCCTGTAACACCGCGAGGTCCATGGGGCTCCTCGAGGAACCCCGGTACATTATAAAAAAGGTATGCAACAATTTTTACGAGATGCCTGAGAACACCATCAGGGAGAAGACATTCTGCTGCGGCAGTGGGGCAGGCCTCGGTGCCGATGAAAACCTCGAGATGAGGCTCAAAGGCGGTTTCCCCAGGGCAAATGCCGTCAAATACGTAAAGGAAAAGCATGGGGTAAATATGGTTGCCTGCATGTGCGCTATAGATAAGGCTTCATTGCCTCAACTACTCGATTACTGGGTATCAGGCGTTGAGGTCTGCGGTGTCCATGAACTTGTTGGAAATGCCCTTTTGATGAAAGGGGAAAAGGTAAGGGAGAAAAATTTAAGGGGCGAACCCCTGACGGATTGAGAAAGGACCATGATAAAAGGGTGGTTAAATGGTATACGATAAAGGAAAGGTGATTACAGGTTTAGTTGTTTTTCTCATAATCCTTCTAAGCCCCCTCTGGTATAATGCCCTATCAGGGAAGGTAGAACCGTCCCTTAAACTTAGCATGCCGAAAGAAGAAAAGAGCTGTATAGAAGAACGGATGTTTATGAGGTCAAACCACATGGACCTTCTCATCAAATGGCGGGATGATGCGGTAAGGAAAGGGATAAGGACATATAAAGGGTTGGATGGTAAGGTATATAGGATAAGCCTCACCGGGACGTGTCTCTCCTGCCATATCGATAAGGCCGGGTTTTGTGACAGGTGCCACGGGTATAGTGGTGTTAAAACACCAAAATGCTGGGATTGCCATAATATACCAAAGGAGGAAGGTTCAAAGGTATAGATAGATGGATAGAAGGAAATTTATAAAAATTACAGGGATTACCCTTGCAGGCGTCACCCTGGGTATGGGAGATAGCCTTTTCGGTAAGGTCTATGCCTCCCCACAAAATGTAAAGAGATGGGCAATGGTCATAGATATTGGGGTATGCTTAAAAAACCCCGAATGTAGAGACTGTGTCGATGCCTGTGTTTTGACCCACAATATCCCTGATTTTAATAACAGAAAGGATGAGGTAAAGTGGATCTGGAAGGCCCGATACGGGGATGTCTTCCACGATTCGGCCCTTGAATTGACAAAGGAGAGACTACCGTCGATCCCCATACCTGTACTTTGCAATCACTGTGAAAACCCGCCCTGCGTAAAGGTCTGTCCCACAAAGGCTACATGGAAAAGGGAGGACGGGATCGTAATGATGGACTACCACCGTTGCATAGGTTGCAGATACTGCATGGCCGCATGTCCCTATGGGGCGAGGAGCTTTAACTGGAGGGAACCAAGACCGTATATAAAAAAGATAAATCCCGACTATCCCACAAGAACAAAGGGTGTTGTAGAAAAATGTAGCCTATGCGAAGAGAGGATAGCGTTAAACAAACTCCCTGCCTGTGTCGAGGCATGCAAGCATAAAGGTATGGCTCTTGTGGACACAAGTGCGGGAAGACTCGATTCATATCCATCCATAAAGGATAGACATATCATAGCAAGGAAGACACATTTGGGAACAAAGCCCAGGGTCTATTATGTTCTATAAAGATTTTAAAGGTGAGAGAGAATGATGGATAAGACACAACAGGAAGGCAGGTCTTTATGGGTATGGTTATGCCTTCTTCTCATCCTTATCCTGTCAGGTTTTAGCTGTTACCTCATACAGTTGAGGGAAGGGTTGTCGATAACGGGGATGGGAAGGGATGTATCATGGGGGCTCTATATCGCCAATTTCACTTTCCTTGTTGGTGTTGCAGCCTCGGCGGTTATGGTTGTCCTGCCTTATTACATCCATAACTACAAAGCCTTCGGGAAGATTACCGTTCTCGGGGAGTTTCTCGCTGTATCCGCGGTATTAATGGCGATCCTTTTCGTCTTTGTGGACTTAGGGGAGCCTTCAAGGGTCTTGAACATCATCCTCCACCCCTCTCCAAGATCTTTGCTCTTCTGGGATGTGTTTGTCTTAAGCGGTTATCTAATCCTCAACCTCTTGGTGGCATGGCAAACCTTAAAGGCAGAAGAGCATTCGGAGCCTACCCCGAAATGGCTAAAACCTTTTGTCTTAATTTCCATTCCCTGGGCGGTGAGTATCCATACTGTAACTGCCTTTATATACTCAGGGCTCGGGGCAAGACCTTTCTGGTTGACCGCCCTCCTTGCTCCTCGTTTTCTTGCCTCTGCCTTTGCCTCAGGCCCCGCCATGCTTCTCCTCCTCTGTATGATTATCAAAAGGACAACCGGATTTGATGCAGGCAGACAGGCAATCGAGAAACTCGTCCAGATTATGACCTATGCACTTATAATCAATATCTTCTTTTTTCTTGTTGAGCTTTTCACCGTCTTTTATAGCGCTATCCCGGAACATACCGAACATTTTAGGATCATGCTTAAAGAACCTCCCTATGCGGTCTATATATGGTTTTCCCTTATCCTTTCCTGGTTATCCGCATTTTTTCTCCTATATTCGGGAACAAGAAAGAATGAATGGGTATTCATGGGGGCCTCGATAGCGATTATCATCTCCATATGGATAGAGAAAGGGGTTGGCTTTGTCGTAACCGGCTTTATCCCGTCCCCATTAAACGAGTTACCCTCCTATTCCCCCACCATCCCTGAAATACTGATCTCCATAGGAATATACGCCCTCGGGTTTCTCTTTCTCACCATCTTTTATAGGTTTTCTATCAAGATTAAAATCAAAAAAGGTTAATAAATTACCTGATAAAAAAACTAATTAATCCTGGCAGTAAAAAATCTTCCGGAGATGCTTTTCTTATGCTTAAAGATATTTTTCACATAATATGTCTTAATTTCTCTTTCATTTTTATTATAATTTTTTAATATTTGCTTGACAAAAGATATAAAGTTTTGGCATCATCTACTAAAAATGGATACACAGATTGGGATGGGGTATATAAAAATCTTTAACAATAAAAATAATCCCTTAAGGGTTGTGTCGAAGGTTGTAAGACACAACCCTTTTTTCTATGCTCTAATTTCGACTATGTATTGGAAGGGTGTATTCTTTTGGCCTGAACCGATTATGAA
>JAOAGQ010000019.1 GCA_026415675.1 Syntrophorhabdaceae bacterium | reverse complement strand
CGGGGAGCAAGTCGTGATGAGGCTTCTCGATAAAAACGCCGCCCTTGTGGGACTTGACAGTGTTGGGATGGATCCCCCCCTCAAAAAACAGTTTATCTCCCTTATCACAAGGCCCCAGGGGGTCTTCCTCGTAACGGGCCCCACAGGAAGCGGCAAGAGCACAACATTATACGCAGCACTCCAGCACATAAACACCCCGGAAAAGAATATCCTTACCGTTGAAGACCCTGTGGAATATGTGATCCAGGGTATAAGTCAGCTTCAGGTGAACCCGAAGATAGACCTAAATTTTGCAAGGGCCTTGAGGTCTTTTCTAAGACAGGACCCGGATGTAATAATGGTGGGGGAGATAAGGGATGAGGAGACGGCAAGGATTGCGATCCAGGCAGCCCTCACAGGGCACCTCGTCTTTTCAACCCTCCATACGAACGATTCGGCAAGCGCCCTTACAAGGCTTATCGATATGGGGATAGAGCCCTATTTACTCACATCGTCTATTACAGCGGTTCTTGCCCAGAGGCTGTTGAGGAAGATCTGTCCCTACTGCAAAGAGGTATATATCCCCACAGAATATGAAAGGGAATTGCTGAGGGAGTATGGGAGAAACAGGGAGGGAATCCTGTACAGGGGAAAAGGGTGTGAGAACTGCCTGAATACGGGGTATTCCGGAAGGGTAGGCATCTTTGAACTCTTAATTGTGACAAACAGAATAAGGCAGATGGTCCAGAACAAGATGTCCTCCGAGGAGATAAAGGCAGAGGCGATAAAGGAAGGTATGGTGACATTAAGGGAGGATGGACTTAACAAGGCCTTTGAAGGGATAACAACCCTCTCCGAGGTGATGAGGGTAACGATAGAGTAGTAAACTATACTTTTACCCGCAACTTTTTTTAACGGAAAGCCTATGACGTTTAAATATAATGCCCTTGATACAACAGGTAGGTCGATAAACGGTACGATCGAGGCGGACAACGAGCAATATGCGAAAAGCGAGCTTAAATCAAGAGGCCTCTATATCGTTTCCATAAAGGAGGTTTCAAAGAAGGAGACGAAGAATAAGGTCTTATTCTCCTTCGGTTTGAAACAGAGGCTCCCCATAATTCTTTCAAGGCAACTCTCCTCTCTGTTGAAAGGCGGTGTCCCCCTCTTCCAGGCATTAACGATCATGGCAAACCAGATGGAGGGGGAAAAGGAGAAAGAGATCCTAAACTATCTAAAAGACCAGGTCAGAGGGGGAACCCCCCTCTCTATGGCGTTAAAGGCATACCCCGACATCTTCGATGAACTCTTTGTGTATTCGGTCCAGGCAGGGGAGAAAAGTGGTGCCCTCGATTCTATTCTCACCTACCAGGCGGATATGCTTGAGAGGCGGGCTGCGGCGAGGGGTAAGATAAAGGCAGCCCTCACCTACCCTGCCATCATGGCCGTTGTGGGCACAGGGGTACTCTTCTTTCTCATCGGATATGTGGTACCTATGGTGATAAAGATATTCGAGAGGATGAACCAGGCCTTACCCTTATCGACGAGGATACTGATAGGGATGACGAATCTGATGAATGAGTACTTTTATTACATAATTTTGACCCCTTTTCTCCTCTTCATCCTTTTCAGAGGGGTAAGGAAAGACCCCCGGTGGAAGAGGCTATGGCACCGTCTGCTACTTAACATTCCGGGGTTTAAAAACTTCTATATAATGGTCCTTATCAACAGCTTTGCAAGGGTGCTCGCAACCTTACTAAAAAGCGGTATCCCAATGCTACAGTCTCTTATCGCTGTAAGTGGTACGATGAAAAATGTCATAGTATCGGAGGCGATCTTAAAGATGGCGGAGATGGTGGAGGAAGGGTTAGACCTTTCTGCTGCGATGAGAAATACCCGTATATTCCCCCCTTATGTTGCCGATATGGCAAAGGTGGGGGAGACAGGGGGTAACCTCGAGGAGATGCTCACCAATGTCTCCGAATACTATGAGGCAAATGTGAACCAGAGAATAACGGCCTTTACAGCTATGGTTGAGCCTGTTATTATATTACTCATGGGGGCGGTAATCGCCTTTGTACTCGTCTCTATACTGCTACCACTTTTTGAGATGAACAAAATTCTTATAAAGAGATAAGGGGGACATATGGAAAGGTCTTCGATGTTAACATTTCCGTTTTCGATTAGAGATAAAAGAAGAAAGAGGGGCGCTGATAGGGGCAGAACCTCTTTTCACATCCATCGGGGTATAAAGGGTTTTACCTTGATAGAACTCATGATAGTGATCGTGATCATCGGTATCCTCGCCACCCTCCTTGTCCCGAGGATCATGGATAGACCGGAAGAGGCAAGGAGGATCAAGGCGAAGATGGATATTAAGACATTGGAGAGCGCCCTAAAACTCTACCAGCTCGATAACGGTCATTATCCCACCACTGAACAGGGACTTCAGGCGCTCATTGCCAAACCCCAGACCTCCCCTATCCCTAAAAAATGGAGAGAAGGGGGATACCTCGAGAGTAGCACCTGTCTCTTATACACATCT
>JAOAGQ010000061.1 GCA_026415675.1 Syntrophorhabdaceae bacterium | reverse complement strand
AGATAAAAGCGATGTTTTTCCTGTCTTTAGCACCTCCGATAGGGAGAAGGGGTAAAGATGCATTATCGAGACCCTTCCAGCAAGGGTCTCCTTCACATTCTTTAACAATGTAAGGTGGGATGAACCAGTGAGGAGAAAAAGACCGCTTTTGGGAGCACTTTCCCTTTGTCTTTTATCCACGACAAATTTTAGTTGTTCGAGCACTATGGGCAATTTTTGAACCTCATCGAGGATTACAAGAGGGGTATCTATAGATTCAAGAATGGCAATGCCTGAATTTTGAAACCTCAACCTCTCATCAGGGTCATCGAAGGAAATATAGGTGTGGGGCTGGTTTAGCTTTGCTGTAAGGATTTGTTCACACAGGGTCGTCTTTCCAGTCTGTCTTGCCCCTGTTATTACAATAATCCTCTCCCTTTCTACCCTTGATATTAATTGGTCTGTTGTATTTCGCTCAATAAGCTCCATAAGGATATTTTATCATCTGCATTGCAAATTTGCCATGTAATTTTGCAATGAGATTGCAAATAATTCCATTTATTCCCCGATTATCTTCACAAGGACCCTCTTCTTTCTTCTGCCGTCGAATTCGCCGTAGAAGATCTGTTCCCAGGGGCCGAAATCGAGCCGACCTTCTGTCACTGCCACCACCACTTCCCTGCCCATGACCTGCCTTTTCAGGTGGGCATCGCCGTTATCCTCTCCTGTGCGGTTATGTTTGTATTGATTAACAGGTTCATGGGGTGCGAGCCTTTCAAGCCATCTCTCGTAATCCTCATGGAGACCTGATTCATCGTCATTTATAAAGACCGATGCGGTTATATGCATGGCATTTACAAGACATAGCCCCTCCTTTATACCGCTCTCCCTCAAACACTCCTCCACCTCAGGGGTTATATTTATAAATGCCCTCCTTGTCGGTACATTAAACCAGAGTTCCTTTCTATAACTTTTCATATCACACCTCGAGCCATACCTTTATACCCACCCTCTTCCAGGGGTCATCATCTCTTTTAAGCCATGAAATGGAGGCGTATACCTTCTCCCTCCTGTCCATCAACTGGGATATTGCGGTGTTATCCACCCTGGGGATGTATCCGATTTTACCTTTTCTGTGGTAGACTTCTATTGCCCTTTGATCGTAAGGGTTTTCTGGCTCCCTGATAAGAGTTACGGGATCCTCAACAGAAAGACCATCCCATATGCGCTCACCATCATAATAACGGAAGCCTGCGACAACCGTATCGAGAAGGAGAACCTTCTTCGCTATATCTTCCTTCCGGGTACGAAGAGAGAACAAAAAGGGGGAAACAGGGAGTAAAGATAGAAATTTTAGAAAACCTCGCCTCTCCATAATTACCTCCTGGCAAAAACATATATGGTAAAATTGTAACTCCCCACCTCCCCCAAATGATGTCCTACCTGTAGATTTTTTCCATTTTTTTTATTTCGGAGATTATCATGGCCTTCAGTTCAGGAGGGGAAATAACCTCCACATCGGCGCCGTATCTTAAAATCTCCCTTAATACCTCTTCAAAACCGGCAACGGGAAACTTTAAAATGATCCCCCCATCTTCATCTCTGGTGGTCTCCTGTATGTCATGCCATACCTGTTCCGATACCCATGGAGAGACCATCGGAGAAAACTTCAATACCACCCACTTTGAATCTTCCCCTGCTATTACCCCGAAGTTCTTCCTGATATAGTCTTTAACAGGGGGTAGTCCAGAGGGAAGGGAGATCCTTTCCTCGGCCTGGCAGATATCCTGTATCCTTGATAGGGTAAAATCTCTAAGCCCATTCCGCAGGTTGCAGAATGCTATCAAATGCCAGCTTCCCATATAACAGAGAAGGTGTAAAGGCAGTATAGTCCTTTTAGTCTGCTCCCTTTTATGGGGTGTGTGGTATGTTATCTTAAGGGGGAGCCTTTTAAACAGGGCATTGAGAACGGTTCTGAATACCTCCTCTTTCACCTTATAATACTCAACGTTTTTGACAGATACGAGCCCTTCAATATCATTTATGTACCATTTGTCGTTGCCTATTGTTCTCAGAGAAAGGAACTTTTCGAGAAAGCCTTTTAAGCCCCTTTTTAACTCTCCATCAGGTATGGTGCTCGCAAGCCTTGTGGCGAGGCAGAAGGCGATGAATTCGTCCTTTGAAAACCAGACAGGGGGCAATTCATAACCCCCTTCGTATACATACCCCCTATTAACCGTATCATATTTGAGAGGCGCATAAAGTCTGTCCCTTATAAATTCTATATCCCGCTGTGCCTGTTTATAGGAGATTTCAAATTGTTCCGAAAGGGTCTTTGCGTTCGGGTAACGACCCGATACCACCTGACCGTGAAACCATTGATAACGTTCATAGGCAAGTTTTTTTGCCACATTATCCCCCTCGCCTTATGGGCTTTTTCATCTTATAAAAGGGCTTATAAAATGTCAAGGGGTAATAGAGTGATTAAGATTCAGCGTTAAAGAGGAGTCTTCGAATATGGGATATTAGGTTATCTACGGTAAAGGGTTTGTGAAGGAGGGTGATCTTTCTGTCGGCAAGGCCGTGTTTTATCATCGCCTCCTCAGTGTAGCCTGACATAAAAAGTATCTTCAGTTCGGGCATGATCTCCCCTATGCGCTCTGCAAGGACACTTCCGCTCATCCCCGGCATTACCACATCCGTAATGAGGAGATCAGGTTTTAAACCCTGTTTTTCTATGAGTTCAATCGCCTCTATGCCATTATTTGCGGTTGTAACCACAAAACCTTTCTGTGTTAAAGCGGTATGTATAAAATTTCTCACCATCTCCTCGTCTTCAACAACGAGTATGTGTTGACCCTTACCCCCTTCTATCACCTGTTTTTTGTTCTTATCTTCTCTCTCATGGACACCATCTATCTCTACCACAGGCAAATAGACCCTGAAGGTTGTACCCTTACCTTCGTCAGAGTCTACAAGGATCACCCCATCCGATTGTTTAACTATACCGTAAACCGTGGCAAGACCGAGGCCTGTTCCTGTCTTTTTTGTGGTAAAAAAGGGCTCGAAGATGTGTTCAAGGGTCTCTTTTTTTATACCGGAACCTGTATCGGAAACGGTTAACAACACATATCTTCCAGGCTTGAACCATCCGTATTCGATTACCTTTGTCTGTTCTATAAGGGTCGTTGAGGTTTCTATGGTCAATATGCCACCGTGAGGCATGGCATCTCGTGCATTGACCGCAAGGTTCATGATCACCTGCTCTATCTGCCCTGGGTCGGCAAAAATGGCAGGGAGTCTATCGGTAAGGAGCAATCTTAGATTAATATCCTCACCGATGAGCCTTTTTAACATCTTTTCAATATTTCTCAGGAGGTCGTTTAAATCAATAGGCACAGGCTTTAAAATTTGCTTCCTGCTGAACGCAAGGAGCTGATTTGTAAGGCCTGCCGCCTTTTTCCCTGCCTCCACTATCTGGTTCACATAGTCCTTTAAGGGGTCATCTTCTAAAAGCCGGGTCTGGATTATTTCCCCATAACCTATGATAACACTCAAAATATTGTTGAAATCATGGGCCACCCCACCTGCAAGCCTTCCAATGGACTCGAGTTTCTGAGCCTGGAGGAACTGTATTTCCAACTTCTTTCTCTCTTCTTCGGCCTTCTTCCTCTCCGTTATATCCCTTATTATGGCTATTGAGTGCCATGCACTATGAATCTCAATTGCCGAAAGGGAGAGTTCAACAGGGAATTCCTCCCCTGAGCTTTTCTTTGCGACGAGTTCGAGGGTCCTCCCTACCGCACCCCCTTTTCCGGTCATTACAAAATCAGGAAACATCTTTTTAAATGTTTCATAGAAACGTTCAGGGGCGATAAGTTCATGGACATCCCTTCCCATCGCCTCCTCTTCCCTATAACCGAACATTCTCTCTGCCGCAGGGTTCCAGAAGGTCACCCTCCCTTCCCCGTCAATCATTACGATTGCATCCTGGGCGGCCTCTGTGACTGCAATGAGTTTACTTTCACTCTCCAGATAGGCCTCTTCCTTCAACCTCGTCTCGGTTATGTCCGTTACAAATCCTTCTAAGTATCTCAATTCCCCCTCTTCGGAATAGATCCCCCTCCCCTTCTCCCATACCCATCTTATATCCCCTCTCTTTGTTACAACAGGGTAATAAATCTCGAAGAATCCTATATGTCTTAATCCATTCTCCACCTGTTCCCAAACAGATTCCCTGAAATCGGGGTGGATTATATCGTTATAGGAAATCACCTTATTCTCGATGAGTTCGTCTGCGCTATAGCCTGTGATCGTCTCTACCTGTTCGCTTATATATTTCATAGTCCAGTCCCTGTCATTCATGCATCTATACACAAAACCCGGAATGTTATTGATAAGGGTTGAAAGAAATCTCTCCCCTTCCCTTACCTTCTCTTCCATCTTTTTTCTTTCGCTTATGTCCAGGTGGAAGCCGAACATCACAAGGGGTTTTCCTTCGTCATCCCATTTTATGACCCTGCCCCTGTCGAGGATCCAGACCCAGTGGCCGTCTTTGTGTCTTAAACGGCATTCACATTCGTATACATCAGTCTCCCCCCTGAAATATCTCTCAAGTATAGTATTCGATTTAATTAGGTCATCGGGGTGGACGAGTCTCACCCAGGTGTCAAAGTTTGTCGGTGACAGTTCATCAAGGGAATAGCCCACTATCTCCGCCCATCTTTTATTGAAAACCGTCTCCCCTGTCTTTATATTCCATTCCCACGTGCCTATCTCCGTTGCCTCAATGATGTTTTCGAGCCTCTCCGTCTTTGCCCTTAATTCTTCGTTAAGTTTTCTTACCTCATCTTCTGCCACCTGCCGTTCAGTTTTCGTCTTTATTCTTATTTCTTCATCTCTTAAGAAGATACCCATAAGAACGGTTGCAAGGGGAAAGATAACCATAACAGGGAGCCATATCTTTCTTATTATTTCAACGCCCCCCGGGGTCAGGATCAAAAGCATCTGACATGCGATCATAATTATATGGACACATATTCCGAATATATACAAAGACAGGATGCTAACCCTGTCTGTCTTTCCATCTAACATTTGTCTAAATTGAATACCTGCAATAGTGCAGAATATAATTGTAGCAAGGCCAGCCCATACCCCTTCTCCTCCTATGTGAAGCCTGTAGATACCGGCAATTACCATAGAGATCACTCCTGATACAGGGCCACCGAAGAGACCCCCAAGGGAAAGGATGATAGACCTACCATCGTATATAATTCCCGGGGCATAGTAAAAGGGCAGGTTCATAGCCGCAATGGCCGCGCCCCCGAATAATGCCCCCGCAAAAACACTATTTGCTGTATTGCCCTTGCTCGTCCTTTTAATGAGACTGTATAATGGCGTGATGGAAATAAGTAGGGCTGCATTTAAAATAAGACTTGTAAAAATCTCTTTGATAACCTAAACCTCTCTTTTATATTTAATAGTCTATCACCCTGTACCAGCCGTTACCGAAGGTTGTATCTTCACCTACATGGATATACTCACCGAATAAAATAAGAGGGAGAACATCTTCAAGATCCCCTTCGAATGTGATGCGTCCTATAAAACCGCTTAGGTCGTGTGTGGCATGTCTTCTATCTCTGTCGAACTCTGTTCTACTCTTTCTCTTCGTCTCAACCCATCTCACATCCGCTTCTTTCTTTATCACAGACATTGCCTTCTCTATTATACTTTTATAATCCAATTCAACGTCTTCATCAACATAAGCGAGGTAAAGGGCGCTCAATCTCGATAACAATCTTCTTATTATGTGATGAAATTCCGGTTCTTTAACGATTACGCTACCCCCTCTCAATCCTTCAGGGTTAAATTTTATTCTTGTCGGTGTCATAAATTCGAGGGTTATACGCCCTTTTTGCATATACCTTACCTTTTTCTGTATTTCTTCCCCTGTAATAAAAAGGTCACTATTTTTAAAAACGGGATTTTTCCTATCATACAAGGAGACGGTATCACCATCAACAACTATTGAGACTCCCCCTAAAGTAAATCTGCCTCTGTTTATACCTATTCCGTTTCTTCCCAGTTCGTTAAAAGGCACTACCACCCACGGTATATATTCTATCAATTTTCCCACGAGTACCATATCGAATATAAAAGGGTCTTCAGGGGTATATACCGTTTTTGTTTCAAGGGGGGGTTTTATAATAAAGCCTCTCGGTGGTTTTTTTAATCTCTTCTGTTTTACAAGGTCAACGGGGTTAAATATTATATGGTATGCGCACACGTTCTTTTGGCCACACTTATTGCATTCCCCAGTGCGATAGTCTATGCAGCAGAGTCTTCTTAAAGTGGTCCCGAAGGCACCCCTTATGACGTTACCTTTACCAGTTTCAGGCATAACAATACGGTCTTCTGGAATAAAAGTAAATCTATACTGGGCGATCTTAAAATGCTTCATGAAAAGCTTTCCGCCTTTGCATTAAGATATTCCACTTTTTAAATATTTTTTTATCGGTTGTCAATCGTATTATGTTTTTTGTGTTCTCTGGATCTAAATAAGAGGGAAATTTCCATCGCATATTAAGGGGAAATAAAAAACCCGAAGATGTTCTCTTCGGGTTTTTTATCCTTTATCCCGGCAACGACCTACTTTCCCACAGAGTTTCCCCTGCAGTATCATCGGCGCTGGAGGGCTTAACTTCCGTGTTCGGGATGGTTACGGGTGTGTCCCCTCCGCTATGGTCACCGGGAAACTTTATCAATTTAAATATAACTTATATTGACAATCACATATGCTGTAAATGATTTATGATCAAGCCTCTCGA
>JAOAGQ010000055.1 GCA_026415675.1 Syntrophorhabdaceae bacterium | reverse complement strand
TATACCGTTTTGAATCTTCTTCTTTGGCGGTTTATATCGCTTTTGATAAGAGACGACCTTTTTAAAAAAATCGATCCCTGCCAACATCGGCTCACCCCCGTGCCAGGAAAAACGAATCAGATCCCCTTCTGTAGCCTCTATGTGCTTAATGATGTACCTTTTTAGAATTCCATCCCCTATAAGAGGGGGCGGGCAGTTCTTGTACATGGATACTTTTCCCTTATAGTAACAGTATCTGCATGCGAGATTGCAGGTAGCCCCAACGGGTTTAACAAAAATCTGGAAATCTTTTGCCATCTTAATATATTCATCCCTTTTATATTGATGTTGTCAACCTTATTTTTCACGGATTTGACAAAGAAAGAACAATATTGTAAAGTGACTACCCATGAAAATCGATAAACACAGATTGTTTATAACAGGGGTTTGTATTATCCTTTTTCTTATTTCAGCCCTCTTTTTTATAGATGAGGATACCTTTTCCAGCTGGAGGAAGTCGGCAAAGAGGGAGAAAGTTGTAAAGAGGATAGCCGCCTATATGGAGAGGGAAGAAGCAACGATAGAGAGGAAAGATTTAGAAGAAGTGGCAAAGACGATCTACGAAACATCGAAGGCCCATAATATAGATTACAGGCTCGTTCTCGCCGTTATAAAAGTAGAGAGCAACTTCAAACATACCGCTGTCTCCTCTAAGGGGGCCAGGGGACTCCTTCAGATAAAGCCTTTCCATGCAAAATACATTGCCCGCTCCCTCGGTATAGAATGGTTTGGCCCAAAAACCCTTGATGTGCCTGAGACCAATTTGAAAATAGGGATAGCCTTTCTCTCTGAACTCTTTAAGGAGTTTGAAAATATCGACCTTGTCCTGTCCGCATATAACATCGGCTCTACAAGGCTGAAAGAGATAATCTCGCAGAAAAAAAGACCGAAGGAAGTCTTTTACAGAAACGTATTGTTGGAATACGGCAAAAATAGAAGCATCCTTCCCGATCCTTAATATTTTAGGGTTTTACATGGAACTTCCAAAAAAAGGGACGGTTTACCTCACAGGTAACTTAGGTTCGTTCATTTCATTTCTTGTATCCAGGATAAAGAAAAAAGCCCTTATCTTCTACGATACCGAAGAGGAGGCCTTACTCCTCCAGGAGGAACTCCGCTATTTCTCAGGAAGGGAGGTATACCTTTTCCCATTCTTTTCAGACAGGGTCTTTGAAAAAGACGATGAGATGAAAAAGATCGATTTTCTCTATCATCTGTCAAGGGAAGCTGATTTTATAGGACTTTTTCCGTACTCCGGTCTTAACGAGCCCCTGATGGGGATAAAGGGGCTTAACTCTTTTAAAGAGATCTCCTTCGGAGAGACGGTATTCCAGGAGGAAATGCTGGCCTATCTTGATGAAAAAGGCTATGAAAACGTATCCCTTGTAAGGGAGCCCGGCATGTACGCAAAAAGGGGGAGTATCATAGATGTATATCCCCCTTCTCTTGACCATCCGGTAAGAATAGAGTTTTTGGGGGACGAGATACTCTCCATAAGAACATTCAACCCATCCACGCAGCGCTCAAACAAAGAGCTGGAAAGGGTTACCATAACCCCTGCTAAAGTCAAAGTCACTGATGCCACCTTATTGGATTATATTGAGGAAGAGATGGTCCTCGTCCATAGAGGGGTGGATCACCTTTTAATGAAAACAGAAAAAGAGGATAGACCGGAAGGGCAAATAGATAAGGCGCGAGAGAGACTTCTATCCTGTCTGAATATAGACATCTCCGGTATCCAGGAGGATGGAGGTCTTGTGATTGAGGCCATTTCGAATGAGGATCTGAGACTCCAATTTGAGAACAGGAAGACCGAGATATTCCAACTGCTCTCCGAGAAATTGAAGGGGGAATGGAGAGAAGTTGATTTTTTATACATATTCGCCACCACCATGAGACAGGCAGAGAGGCTTCTCGAGATCTTTAAAAATTATGGCATCTCCCTCCCGATTGTAGAAAAAATTGACAATATCGACAAGACAAAGGAATGGGCCATCACCGTTGGCCCGATAAGGAGGGGATTTAGAACAAGCAAAATAATAATACTCACCGAAGAAGATATCGTCGGGCAGAAGAAGAGGGTAGTGAAGAAAAGATGGGAAGGGTTCGATGATTTCATCAATTCTTTCAAAGATTTATCCATAGGAGACTGGGTTGTACATATAGACCACGGCATAGGCATCTTCAAAGGCATCGTAAAGCTTGTCGTTAGTGGTTTTACCAAGGATTTTATTTCCATCGAGTACCAGGATGGGGACAAACTGTATGTCCCCATTGAAGACCTCCATCTTGTCCAGAAGTATATAGGGGGAGAAAAATTCAAACCCAAAATAGACAAACTCGGTACCCAGTACTGGAAGCATACAAAGAGCAGGATAAAGAGGCAAATCGAGGATATCGCAAAGGAACTGATAGATATTTACGCCCAAAGGGAATTGGCGGAGGGTCACGCCTATCCTGATGAGGACGAGCTCTTCAGGGAGATGGAGTCGAAGTTTGAATATGAGGAGACGGAAGGGCAGGCTGAGGCCATTGAGAGTGTTCTCAAGGATCTAAAGAGCAGAAGACCTATGGACAGGCTGATATGTGGTGATGTGGGTTTTGGAAAGACCGAGGTTGCCATAAGGGCGGCCTTCAAGGTGGTGATGGACAACAAACAGGTCGCCGTTCTCGTACCTACGACTGTCCTTGCCCAGCAACATTATAAGACTTTCACCGAAAGATTTAAGGAATACCCAATAGCGGTAGAAATGTTAAGCCGATTTAGGGGTAGAGAAGAGCAGAAAAAGATCCTTGAGGATTTAAAAAAAGGGAAGGTCGATATTATCATAGGTACCCACAGGATCTTGCAAAAGGATGTGGTATTCAAAGACTTAGGTCTCCTCGTGATAGATGAGGAACATAGGTTTGGGGTTAAGCATAAAGAGGCGTTAAAAGAGATGAAGAAAAATATAGATGTCCTTACCTTGAGTGCAACCCCTATCCCGAGAACACTCTATATGGCAACGACCGGAATAAGGGATTTAAGTATCATCAATACACCTCCCCTCGACAGACTCGCCATAAAGACCACCGTTGTAAAATTTAAAGATGAGGTGATAAAGGAGGGTATAAAAAGAGAGCTCGAAAGGGGTGGACAGGTGTTTTTTGTCCATAACTTTATCCATAATATCGGTGTAGTACATGATCACTTAAAAAGACTCTTTCCCGAGGCAAAGATAGCCGTTGCCCACGGCAAGATGGAGGGCCATGTTTTAGAAAAGATTATGCTCGATTTCATCGATAGAAAGTATGATATCCTCCTTTCCACGAACATCATCGAATCAGGCCTCGACATATCGAATGTTAACACGATATTCATAAACAATGCCCATAGAATGGGTCTTGCCGAATTATACCAGTTGAGGGGAAGGGTAGGAAGGGGCAAGAGACAGGCCTATGCCTATCTCCTTGTGCCGAAAAACGAAGAACTCACAAGGGATGCGATAAGAAGATTAAAAATTATGGAGGAGCTTACAGAACTGGGTTCGGGCTTTCACATAGCAAATTATGACCTTGAGATCAGAGGGGCAGGGAATCTTCTTGGAAGGGAACAATCGGGTAATATAAACCTTGTGGGTTTTGAACTCTACTGCAACATGTTAGAGGAGGCGATAAGGGAACTTAAAGATTTACCCCAGGAAAAAGACGATTTTATTGCAGAGATAAACATCCCCATAGATGCCTATATTCCTGATTCATATATCGAGGATAACACCCAGAAACTCATCGTCTATAAAAGGCTATCTAAAATAAGGGAAGAGGAGGAGCTAAAGGATATGGAAGAGGAGTTAAAGGACAGATACGGTGAGATACCCAAGGCCCTGAAAAACCTCCTATCCATTATATCCTTTAAAATCTTTCTCACCGGGTTGAAAGTCAGGAGGGTTGAATACTCCCACAAACAACTCGTATTCCATCTGTCGGATAAGACGAAGATTGACACTAAAAGACTGCTCTTTTTGATCAAAAAGGGGGGTGTGGTCACAAAGGTCATGCCCGAGGGTAAAATCGTGGTTACAACCGACTGTAAAGGGGAGGAACTAATCGTTTTTTCAAGAAAATTATTGAATGAGATAATTTCTGTATGATATAACTGATGAAATAGACATATATAAAACGAGGTGAAAGATGAAAAAACTTTTTATAATGTTCTGTATTATAAGTTCACTTTTTGTGCTTATCTCATGTTCAAAGAAGGAGAACGGTACTGTTGTAGCTACCGTTGATGGCGAGAATATCACCCTTCAGGAGTTCAACAGAGAACTCGACAAAATTCCTGCAAACATGAAGATGATCGTTGCCACCCAGACAGGAAAAAAGAACTACCTCGACCGCTTGATCATAAAAAAATTGCTCCTTAAAGAGGCAAAAAAGGAAAAGATAGAAAACGATAAGGACTTCCAGAACAGGCTGGCGGAGATAAAAGAGCAGCTCCTCATTGAAGCGGTTCTGAAAAAGAAGATCGGAAGCGATACGAAGATAAGTGATGGGGATTTAAAAAAATACTATGAAGCGAACAAGGAGAGCTTTAAAAAAGATAAAGAGATCAACACCAGACACATCCTTGTGAAGACGGAGGAAGAGGCAAAACAGATCCTAAGCAGACTTCAGAAGGGAGATGATTTTGCAGAACTCGCCAAAAGATTTTCTATTGACCCTCAGGCTGCAACAACGGGGGGAGAGCTCGGATACCACCCGAAAGGAACTTTTGTCCCTGAATACGAGGATGTGGCCTTTAAACTCACAAAAGTGGGACAGCTAAGCGGTATTGTAAAGAGCCAGTTCGGCTACCATATAATAAGATTAGAGGGTATCAAACAGCCTACCTATATGTCCTTTGACGAAGTGAAGGAGTTTATAAAACAGAGGATGATCCAGGAAAAACAGGGGGAACTCCTTGAGAAGTATATAAGTGACCTGAAAAAAGAGGCGAAGATCACAATAAAGGAAGAGTTACTGAAGGACGAAAAAGAAAAACCTGTGTCGGGTCAGCAATCAGACGATAAAGGACAGGGAAGCAAACAGGAGAAACCCGAATCTTCGGAAGGGAAAAAGACCGAACCAGTGAAAAAATGAGATGGGTATCTCCCCTCAAAAAAAACGATGCAAAAAGGTTGATAGATATATGAAGAGGATCCTCCCCCTTTTTATTATCCCGTTTCTCCTCCTTTTGCAGACCGTAAGGGCGGAGGTTGTTGACCGCATCGCTGCCATTGTGAATGATGAAATAATCACCGTTATTGACCTCGAACGCTATGTCCATGTGGAGAAATACGGTGAGTTTGTATCGGTAAATGAATATTTCAGAAATCTTGTATTCAGGGATAAAATAGACGCCTTGATCGAGAATATCTTAATTAAACAGCAGGCAAAAAAATTGAAGATAGATGTAAGCCCTAAAGAGATAAACAACATGATAAACAGTATAAAAAAACAGTACCTTATAACCGATGAAGAGTTGAGGGAACAGCTAAAGAGAGACAAGATAAGCTATAATGATTTTGTAGAGGGGTTAAGAACGAATGCGATAAAAAATAAGGTACTGGCCCAGGTTATATCGAGTGATATCCATCTAACGGAGAAAGACCTTAAGGATTATTATGATAAACGCCCCGATGATTTCAGGGAGGAGACGTATAGGTTAAAACAGATTTTTGTCTCCGGTAAATCGGAAGACCCCCACAGAAAGGTATTGAATATCCAGGCCCGTCTCAAAAAGGGGGAATCCTTCGAGGCCCTCGCTAAGGAGTTCTCTGAAGACCCTTCCGCAAAAGATGGGGGGGATATAGGGATGATAAAAAGGGATGAACTGGTCCCTGCCATAAGAGAGGCATTGAATATGTTGAAGCCCGGGAATTACACGGATATCATAGAGACACCATACGGCCTCCTCATCCTCAAGCTTGAAGAGGTGATAAAAGGGGGTACCATACCCTTTGAAGAGGTAAAGGAGAGGATACACGAGAAGATAATAAGGGAAGAGTCTGAACGGAGATACCAGGATTATATAAAGAAACTGAGAAGGTCTTCTTATATAGAGGTTAAGATCTGAAGAGAATTGCGGTCACCATGGGGGACCCTGCCGGTATAGGCGGGGAGATCATAGTAAAATCTTTAAAAATCATCGGCAGAAATAGCATACCGGTAATTATAGGTGATAGAACGGTTCTTGAAGCGGTGGCCAGGTACCTAAAAAAAGAGGATCTCCCTGACTTCAAAGGTATAGGGGAAGCAAGTCAAGGGGGGGTGGAGCTTATAGATATGGGTTCTGTGGAGAGGGTACATTTCGGTGTATCCGATCCTGAATACGGTAAAGCCTCTTACAGGTATATCAATGAAGCCTTGAACTTGCTCTCATCAGGTGTGGTCTCCGCTATAGTAACATGCCCTATCAACAAAAAATCTATCCATAGTGCCGGTATACCTTTCATCGGGCATACAGAGATGCTGGCAGATTTTGCCGGGGTAAAGGATTTTGTGATGATGATGGCCAACAGAAGGATGCGGGTATCCCTCGTTACGATACATATCCCCCTTAAAGAGGTGCCAAGACATATAACAACGGATAACGTCTTAAAGACGATAAGGATAACCGATTATTCCCTATCAAGGTTTTTCGTTACAAAAAAACCGAGGATAAAGGTATGCGGCTTGAACCCCCATGCAGGAGAAAAGGGTTTAATGGGGGAGGAGGAGTCATCAATAGAAGAGGCGATAGGGATCGCAAAGGCCCTGGGCATAGATGTGGAAGGGCCCTATCCGGCGGATACACTCTTCCATGCGGTTGACTGTGATGCCTATATCGCTATGTACCATGATCAGGGTCTGATCCCTGTAAAGACAACGGATTTTGAAAGAACCGTAAACATTACCCTAGGCCTGCCTTTTGTAAGGACATCCCCGGGACATGGAACGGGATACGATATCGCGGGCCGGGGACTCGCAAATCCTTTAGGTCTGATAGAAGCCTACGAGGTTGCGGAGGGTATGGTGTTAAGGGCTGATAACCATAATCTTTTGACTAAAAGTTAAAAGGGAATGCCTCCCTTGTTAGTGCCTTTTAACCCTATTTGTCTCTTACGGATTAAGACAGCTAAAGTGAAGCAAAATAAAAATTAATGATGTTTTTCAAATGGCCTCTAAAGATGGACAAAAAACATTCCTTCTATAGTTTCCGTATCATGGGAATAAGATGCATGTTCCCTTTACTGCCCCTTCTCTTTTTCGGGGGAGAAGTACATTAAAAAAATTCTCCGCTGCTATTTTAGACGGACAATGTCGTCAAACATTGGGCTTAATGTATCATACAGCTTAGTATACAAATTATAAAATTTATCGTATACCTTGTTCTCTTTTTTAATTGGCTTATATGTGTTTGATAGTTTTATTAATCTTTTGAATTCTTCTGTGTGGGAAAACACATCCCCCCCGAACAATGCCCACAGGGCAGCCCCAAGACAGGATGTCTCTCCCCATGTGGGAACAATGAGTTTATGGTTCAGCACATCTGCTACGATTTGAAGCCATATGGGAGAGCGGGTGAATCCCCCTGAGGCATGGATTACCTTTATATCCGGGATAGTTTCTAAAAGGACATCGTATATACCTGTCTCTTATACACATCT
>JAOAGQ010000005.1 GCA_026415675.1 Syntrophorhabdaceae bacterium | reverse complement strand
CGCTTTTTTAGCGGATTCGTTTTTCGTCTGCATCACGATTTGAAAAGAACCGGTATGTTTATCTGCATCGAAGTAGCCGTAAACAGAATATGCAAGCCCCCTTTTGTTCCTAATCTCCTCCATCAAACGGGAGGCGAATCCCCCGCTTCCAAAAATCTGGTTGAGGACAGATATCGCATAGAAATCAGGGTTATCCCTTGTGATGCCTGCGTGCCCCAAAATTATATTCGTCTGGGATAGATTCCTGTCTATAACCAGGGTGGATGGGTTTTCGTTGTATTTGATTTTTTGAGGCTTTTCATCTATTTTTTTATCATTGACCTTTTCCAGCAGGGGTACGATTTCTTCCATTACCTCTTGACGGGAGATATCCCCTACAATAACAAAAATAGCGTTTTCAGCCCTGTAGTACCTTCTGTAAAAATCGAGGACCTGTTCCCTTTTTATTCGGGTTAATGATTCCTTAGTCCCTTCAACGGGATGACCGTACCTCGTATTGGTGTACAATAACTTCTGAAACTCCCTTGCCGCCACATCTCCTGGATTTTCCTCTATGGATTCTAAGAGTCCCATGCCATTTTCTATAGATTTTTCTATCTCGTCAACGGGGAATGTGGCCTCGGTGAGTATATCCATGAATATATCGAACCCCTTTTTCAGGTCTTTTTTTAAGACCTTCAAAGAGAGACTTGTCGTATCTTTTCCTGGATGTATGTCGATCGATGCCCCGATAAAATCGATTTCGTTTGCGATATCTATAGCACTTCTCCTCTTTGTACCCCCAAGTAGGGTACGACCTGTTATATAAGAGGTGCCCTCAAATCCCACAGGATCATTTACAGAACCCGCATCTATTTGCATCTTAATCGTTATAACGGGTAGAGAATGCTCTTCACAGATAAGAACGGTAAGGCCGTTTGGGAGAACCACCCTGTGTACAGGGGGAATACCATATACGGGACCATGTAAGGATAAAACTACTAAGAAAAAGGATAAAAGAAAAATCAACCCTTTAATACCGATAAAACAACCTATTTTCATCTCTATCACCTGATGGATCTCCCTTTATTGTCTTCTCTACCGGATTCAAAACCTTTTCTCTCCATTTTTTTCTCCAAAGGGATGAGGACCGCTATGGTTCTGTTGTCCGGTGTGAGATATTTTTTTGCAACCCTCATTATATCGGATTTTGTTACCTTTCTTATGGAGGGCACATAGTCATCGATCTTACGCCAATTTGAGACGATCTCATATCTGGCAAGTAACATGGCCTGATAAAACATAGAATCCTGGGCAAAGATAAAAGAGGCCTCGAGTTGGTTTTTTGTCTTCTCGAGTTCCTCGTCTGATACGGGTTCACTCTTTATCCTCTCTATCTCTTCGTTCAATGCCTTTTCAACATCCATAGGTTCTTTGCCGGGCATGACCTCAGCGGTGATATAAAAAAGGGAAGGGTCCTTGGAGAGGAGGGGATAGTCTGAGCCCACACTTAAGGCAAGCCTTTTTTCTCTCACAAGTCTCTGATAAAGCCTTGAACTCGTCCCCCTTGAGAGAATCGCATCTATTATCTCAAGGACATAGGCATCTGGGTCAAGCATATTTGGCACATGGTAGCCGAAGGCGATGAAGAATAGGTTAGCCTCTTTTTTCACATGGACCCGCCTTTCTCCCAACTGAGGTGGTTCGGGGGTGATTTTCTCTTTTGGGGGTATACCTTTCTCTATGGAACCGAAGGCTTTTTCGATCTTGGAGAGAAGCTCCTCTCTATTAAAATCACCAACAGCCACTATAAAGGCGTTTGAGGGATTGTAGTAGGTTTTATAGTATCCCCTTAAATCGTCGAGTTCCATGCCTTTTAGATCCTCCATCAAACCAATGATGGGGAAACGGTAAGGGTGAACCTGAAATGCCGTTGCCTCTAATTGTTCTATCAGTACGGCCTGGGGGTTGTCCTCAGTCCTTAGCCTCCTCTCCTCCATCACGACCATCTTTTCCGTGACGAAATCCTCTTCCTTGAGCTTAAGGTTAGACATCCTGTCCGATTCGAGCTCAATGGGTATGTGGATCCTGTCGGAACTTATGTTTGTAAAATACCCTGTATAATCGTTGGAGGTAAAAGCGTTATCTTTACCACCATTCTCATGTATTATCCGGGAATATTCTTCTGGACCGATCTTATCCGTACCTTTGAACATCATATGTTCGAGCAAATGGGAGATCCCTGTCTTACCACATGGTTCGTTTCTTGCCCCGACCCTGTACCAGACATGGAAGGAGACAACAGGGGCCTTATGGTTTTCAAGAAGTATCACCTTAAGGCCGTTTTTTAAATGTGTTTCATACACCTGTTCTGATATACCTCCCCACATTGGGGGCGAATAGGTTAAAAGAATGATAGATGAAACGATGAATAAGTTGTTATATTTTGAAAAGTTCCTTCTCATCTCCTTCTTCCTTTTTGATCGGAATCAGCCCAGCTTCATCGCCTTCGATGGACAGGCCTCCTGGCAACAAAAGCAGACTATACATTTTTCCGTATCCGCTTGAGGAAAATCCCCTTTTATTGAAATGGCAGATACAGGGCATTGTTCGATACAGACGCCACATCCCGTGCATAATTCTTCATCCACCTTTGGACGCTGTTTTGTCCTCCTGTCAATGAACTCTTCCATCGTTTTATTCTTTAAATGAAACTCTCCGGAGATTGGAGGGAGTTTGAAATTTGGTATAGGGACCAGATCCCCAATTATATCAATCTTACTTAAATCGATCTCTCCCAAACCCCTTTCGTGGGCATACCTTATAAATGGTATCGCATAAGGTTCAGCCCCCATCATATATGAGATTACCGCATCCAATGCAACGGCATTATCAGAGGCGAGGATAAGGCCTATATCCCTTAGTTCCGTTGAGACCGGCCCGTTCCCCTCCATCCCGACAATAGCATCGACGATGAAAAGCTCAGGGATACGCAACATAAATACATCAACGATGAGTCTGTGAAAGCGTTCAGGGTTACCTGCCGCCTTATGGAGTCTTGCCTTTATCCCTCCTGGTAAAAGGCCATAACTATTTTTAACCGCCCCTGTTAGGACTGTAAGGCCATGGGTTTTAAATTTTGGTAGACTTATCATTATATCGGCATCAAAGGCAACCTTTGAGACGGTAACCTCATCAAGGAACTCTCTGTTAAAACTAACGGCCACAGAGGTTTCACCTATATTTCTGTAATATCCCTTTGCTGCATCGAATAGACCGGTCTTTTTAAATGTGAATTCGTTCTCTCCGTAGCACATAACCCCAGGATTATCCCCTACAACAATCGATGAGGGCTTTACCGTTTCAACCTTTTCCACAACCCCTTTTAGAACGGCAGGGTTGGTGACGATCCCCTCTTCTGGAGAAGATGCCCTAAGTACATTGGGTTTTATAAATACCTTTTTCCCTTCAAAACCCAAGGGAAAGACTTCAAAAACCCTATCTATCGCGGGTTTGATGTTCTCATAAGTGGCTTTTTGTATTAAAACTCTACCCATAGGTGTCTCCCTGAACTTCTTTAAAAATTAATCTATTTTTTTACAAATAACCCCCAATTGTCAAGGAAATCCTGATAAAATAGCTTTGATATAATATTTGAAAAACTCGATTGGATTAAGGTAGAATCGTTCAATGTTTGACACCGAAGGCTTTAAAACAAACTACGACCTGGTCTACAGAGACCTTTTCACCTCCTGGGTCAGAGAAGGTAATAAAAGAGAGTCTGTTAGATTTTTTAACGAAGAGTATCGTATAACAGAGGAAGGGATTTTATGTGGAGAAAAACCTGTTGATACTGTCGGGGGTATTTTGATCCTGAGGTACCTATCAAAAAATGTTGAAGGAAACCTCCACAACGTATGGATGCCATACAGGGAGTTAAAAGATGGCAGTAATTTTGCAAGATACATAAAGGATAAAATAGAAGATGTAATAGCAAAGGAGTTTACAGGAAGAGTATTGTCGCTCAAAGAGAGGTTAAATGCATTAGGGGGTATCGAATATCCCCACGATTCAAGACCTGACCTTTCCATTGTCATTTATGCCTTTCCTGATATACCGGTCATTTCAGTCTTCTGGGATAGAGATGATGAATTCCCCGCTTCCTTTCAGTTCTTTTACGACCGCTCAGCTCAAAATCTTCTCGATATGGAATCCCTCGCCGTTTTGCTCCATTATATCCACAAGAAGATAACATAAAAAAATGGGGTAAAAACCCTTGACAAAAGCACAAAATAAAACTAAACTAAAATTATCAAGTTTATATTATGCAATCCTTCTCTGTTAATTCCCTTCCCAAGCCCAGGGCAAAAGCACCCCTCCCTGGGCTTCCCTTTATTATATTGAGTTTAAATCTATTGAAATTAAAAAATGAAAGGAGTATATTGAGGCCATGCAAAAAGAAAAGCTTATTTTCTATGTTCTCGTAAGTCTTGTTGTGGGTTTTATCATTGGTGCCGTATCCGGTATAAAGTACGCTACAAAGGATACTGGAAGAGGGATGGCAGGAGGGAAGACTAAAGAACAGGTAGCGAATATGCCACATATTCCGGAGGAGGAGATCAGACTTCTCGAGGATGCCCTTAAAGCGGATCCAAACAACCTAAATGCCTTGATCTCCCTTGGTAATATATATTTTGATACAAACAATCCAAATAAAGCCATAGAGATGTATTCGAGGGCTTTAAAGATAGACCCTAAAAATGCCGATGTAAGGACCGATATGGCTATCATGTATAGAAACATAAAGGATATAGACAGGGCCATAAAAGAGTTCCGTCAGGCAGCACAGGATAACCCAAAACATCTAAACAGCAGATATAACTTAGGGGTTGTGCTCTTGCATGATAAACAGGATTTCAAAGGGGCCATTGCGGCATGGGAAGACCTTTTGAGGATAGAGCCAGTAGGAGAGAGGGCCGAAAGGATCAGACAACAGATCAATCAGCTCAAAGAGCTTGCAAAATAATATTACCCCGATATTACCACAAAAATCGAAGAGGATTTTTTTGAATACCGAAGAGAAACTCGCCACATTGAAAGAGTTGATAAGGGGGCTTGGAAAGGTGGTGGTGTCCTTTTCAGGGGGTGTGGACAGCACATTTCTTCTTAAAATCTCAAGGGATACCATCGGAAGAGAAAATGTGATAGCTTTCATGGGGATCTCCCCCACCGTTCCGAAAAGAGAGGTGAAGGAGGCAGAAGACCTATCCAGGCTAATTGATGTAGAGCTTATTCTTGAAAATACTGGAGAAATGCGTGATGACCGTTTTGTAGAGAACAACAGGTTGAGATGTTTCTATTGCAAAACCCATCTATTCGAAAAGGCTTGGGAAATTGCACGTAAAAGGGGTATAGACCATGTGTTAGAAGGTTCTAACATCGATGACACAGAAGACTATAGGCCTGGTCTTAAGGCTTGCAGGGAGATGGGTGTCAGAAGCCCGCTATTAGAGGTTGGCCTTAAAAAAGAGGAAATAAGGTATCTTTCAAAATCGATGAATCTGCCAACCTTTGATAAACCTTCTTTTGCATGTCTCTCATCGAGGATACCCTATGGAACACATATCACCCCTCAACTCCTCAATATGGTTGAGGTCTCTGAAGATTACTTAAAAGAATTAGGTATAAAACAGGTACGTGTCAGATATCATAACGGGATTGCAAGGATAGAGACCCAAGAGGATTATTTCCAAATATTGATAGAACATAGAAGGTCAATAGTGGATAGGCTAAAAGAGATAGGCTTCTCTTACGTGACATTAGATCTTGAAGGGTATAGAACAGGAAGTATGAACCTATAAATATGGCAGGGTATGAATGGCTATAAATCTTATAATATTTGACTTAGATGGGACCCTCATCGATTCGATAAGGGATATCGCCGATGCGCTGAACTATGCCTTGAGCCGGTACGGTGAAGACGGCATATCCGTTGAAGATGTCAAGACAATGGTCGGGGAGGGGACGGAGAGGCTCATAGAAAAGGCCCTTAAAAGAAAGGGAATATCTGTAGATATGTCATTATTGATAAAAGACTTCCGTTTTTATTACGAGAACCATCTAATAGACCATACAAGGGCATATCCAGGGGTGGTTGAAACGCTTGAAGCATTGAAGGGCATCAAGAAGACGATCATATCAAATAAATACGAAAATTTGTGCATTAAAGCGTTGGATGGGCTCAATCTATTAAAATATTTCGACATGGTCGTGTGTAGCGATACGATTCCGGAGAAAAAACCTTCCCCTAAACCGGTTTTTCACGTCCTCGATTCCATGAAGGTCAAAAAGGAAGATGCGTTAATAGTAGGGGATAGCTTAATCGATATTATTACAGGGAAAGCCGCCTCCATATTGACTGTAGCGGTAACATACGGGTATGGTCAAAAAGATTTTTTTAAAGAAGCCCATTACGTGATCGATAATATGTCAGAGCTTATAGACGTCCTTGAGACCTTAAAGAAAAAGAAAGAGTTATGAAACAATTTCTTGACAGTAATGTTTTCAAGATAGTAATCTATATTGAATAAAAGGAAAGAGTTTATGATGAAAAAGATAGACGGTATCAAGATGACACCCCAGAGAATGGCTATATTAGATTTTCTCGAGGGGAATACTAATCACCCCTCCGTATCTGACATATATAGTGCCGTTTCAAATAGATTTCCCACCATTTCAGTTGCTACCGTCTATAGTACCGTTGAGATGCTAAAAAGTAAGGGTTACATCAACGAATTAAACATAGATAGGGAAAGGATGCGGGTTGATCCAAATGTAAGACCCCATAACCATATAATCTGCATATACTGCAAGAAGATTATAGATATAGAGGAAGAGATACATATTCAACTCTCCGATAAACAGCTTTATGGTTTTAATATCATAGAGAAAAGGATAGAATTTTACGGAATTTGTCCTGACTGCAAAAAGAAGAGGCAGGGGACTTTATAAAAAAATATTTAAAGGAGGAGAACGTGATCTGGACATGTTCTGTGTGTGGTTATCAGTATGATGAAAATATTGAAAAAGTACCTTTCAGCGAATTACCTGCCGACTGGAATTGTCCGGTCTGCAACGCACCAAAGGACGCATTTATCAAAGAATAAGAACATACGAGTAATTAAGCATTATTAATAGGGTAAGAGGAATAAGGGGTATAATATGGTTAAATTATGGAGATGTATAATCTGCGGTGATCCGTATATCGGGGAGAACCCGCCAAAAAATTGTCCTTTCTGCGGTGCCCATGTATCGAATATAATGGAAGCAAAAGATGCTTACGTTACATTTGATGTGGCCCTTACAGATAAAGACAGGACTAACGTTGAACATGCCCTTGAGGTTGAGATTAGTAATGCTGGATTTTATACTTGTGCAGCTACGAAGACAGACGATGAAGAATCCCGACTTTTGTTCAAGGCACTCGCTAAAGTGGAATCGGAGCATGCCTCTATCTGGAAGAAAATTTTAAAGATTAAGGAGATTAAAGAAAAGGAAGAGACCTGTTTCGTTGAAAATAGAAAGAACCTTGAAGAATCCCATAGAAGGGAGGAAAAAGCCATAGCGTTCTATAGAGAAGCGTCAAAAACATCCGATAGTGAAAGAATTAGGCAGATATTTGATGCTCTGGTAGAGGTTGAGACAGACCATCTCCATCTATCGGAGGAGAGGTTATAAGAACTTACCCTCCCGAACTTAAATTACAGTATCTTTAATGGACAAAATAAAAAGGATTTTCAATAATAGAAATTTCATAATGCTTCTGTCGCTTTTTCTGGGTATAGCCTGGGAAGATGGGGCATACCTTGGAAAAGACTTGATGCTTCCCCTTCTCGCCTTAATCATGACCATTTCAACCACAACGATATCCTCCGATGTTTTTCGATCTTTTACCTCTATGTTTAGGCCTGCCTTAGCAGGGTTCTTTGTGAGCTACATATTCCACGGAGGTCTCCTTCTCTTATTAAACGAACTGACAATAAAGAACGATTCTTTCTGGACAGGTTTCGTTTTGCTCTCCGCCGTACCCCCCGCTGTTGCGGTACTCCCTTTTGCAATCTTTTTAAAAGGTGACACGAGCTTTGTCCTTTTCGGTTCGATAGGGGCCTATCTAGGTGCCCTCTTTACCACCCCTCTTATCTTGATTCTTTTTCTTGGTTCAGGTTTTATAAACCCTTTTAAGGTGTTTTTAATCCTGATAGAGCTAATTATAGCCCCTCTGATACTCTCGAGAATCCTGATCAAGACAGGTGTTTCAAAAAAAATAGAGCCTTTAAAGGGGATGATCGTAAACTGGAGTTTCTTTCTCGTCGTATATATCGTTACAGGCCTGAATAGAAATGTGATTCTTCATAGACCTCTCGAGCTTGTCCCTGTATTAATCTTATCGATACTCTCAACGTTTACATTTGGGTGGATTATTGAACTCGTCAGTAAAAGGCTCTTTAAAATAAAAGATAGTATTACAAAAAGCCTTATTCTTCTCGGAACTTATAAAAATTATGGTTTAGCCGGGGGGCTTGCACTCGTCTTTTTTGATACCGAAGCCGCCGTACCTGCCACAGTGGCATCGACGGTAAGTATAGTTTACATCATATATCTCCAGATGAAGGTCCGGAGAAACCTTTCAAAATCCAACTGATCGGCCTTAATCAGATACATCTTTTTTTTCTTTTTCTCTAATTTCTATAAATTCCTTATATTCCTCCATCAAGACATTCCTGTACTCCCTTCTTATAACCTCTGAGGTGGGGATATAATTACCCATGGCCTCAAGCCCTGCAATGATCTCATCTATAGTTTCTCTTGTGGGTTTTTTACCGACAGAATAAAGCTCATGCATGATTTCGTGGAGGTTAACAAGGGATATCTGTGTTCCATCGATAAACTTTATTGTCTTCCGACTAACTGTCGGGGCGTTAGGGTCAACTCAGGTAACTCACCCGGCAATCTGAAAGAGTGACATTTTACCACCTCTTTTACAAAATTTATGTCTTATAACCTGTAAATATAAAACCATTGGTTTGATTATGTCAATATATCCAAAATTATTTATCTCCATAATGTATGTATACGGTTAATCTTTGAATTTTTCCTTAAAACACATAACTATCGGGAAGTAAAAATTAAATATATATAAACAATCAGTTACTTAAGGAAAGGGCTTATATTTTTTGAAAAATAAAATAGACTGTAGCCCAACAATAGCTTAAGAATGATAACACCGGATAAGTTTTGTTAAGAAACATAAAAAAAGATTAAAAATACGGTATGAGGGGAGGCAAACCCAGGGGAAAACCACTTCAAAAATCGAGGGGATTGTATAAAAGACTTGACCAACTTATAGACCTGACCAGTTCAACGTGGTTTAATAGGGGCAACTTCATAATGTTAAAATATTTCTTGTTAAGTATTTTACGAATGTGATATAAATCATTGAAATAAACTGAATAAAATAAATATTTTTTTATGACACATAGCGAAAAAAATTAATAACTATTTTTAATAGATATGAATAAGGTAGAATTAATAATGAGTAACAATATTTATTAAAATATCTTTTTACTTATTTTTAAAATAGGGGGGAGGCAATGATAACTATCACATTGTCTAACTTACTAAATAGTCATCCATTTTTTCTCTATTTTTTCAACAAGTCTTTTATAAAAAGATTAATTTTATTTTTTGCAATCTTCCCTGTGATATTGATGCAATCAATGGCATATGCTGATGGATTGATTTACCTTCCTCAGACCGGACAAACAAAATGCTACAA